>PBVH01000017.1 GCA_002728175.1 Flavobacteriales bacterium
ACAACAAGCTAAAGGAATATACTTGTTGGATATTATGACAAATCAAGAAATAATTAAAGTAAAACTTATACTACAATAATCATACATGAAAAACATATTTATTTTAACATGTTTTTTATTTAATTCAGTACTTAATTTTGCGCAAAATATTAGAGACTTTTCTGCAGAAAAGTTTAATGATGCTCTAAAAAATAATACTGGAATTATTCTTGATGTAAGAACTTCAAAAGAGCTTAGTTCAGGTATAATTAAAAATGCTAGTACAATAGATTTTTATGATAAAAGGTTTAAATCTAAGGTTAGTAAAATACAAAAAGAAAAGACAATATTTGTATATTGTAGAAGTGGTAGTAGAAGTTATCAGGCTTGCAAAATATTAATTGATTTAGGATTTACAGATGTGGTTAATTTAAAAGGAGGTATAGTATCTTGGAAGAAGCTTGGATACCCCTTGGAAGATGTAGTTATTTCTGATTCAGAAGAAACCCAACAATTAAGTGTTTCAGATTTTGAGCAAGTTTTAAGAAAAAATAATGTTGTTTTTATTGATTTTCATACTTTGTGGTGTGTACCATGTCGTAAATTATCTCCAGTTATTGACGCACTAAAGAACGAATATAAAAGTAAGGTTTTAATTGAGAGAATAAACATTGATAATAATATAGCATTATCTAATTTTTATAATATTAGTTCTGTTCCAACTTTAGTTTTATTTAAAAATTCAAAAGAAATTTGGAGGTACAATGGTATTATATCTAAATTTGAAATCAAAAAATTACTTGATACGAATTTATAATTAAAAACATTATTAATAATATTTACACATCATTAAAGTCTAAGTTAAAACGCTACTTAAAAATTGAGGAAAATGTTTTCACATTAATTAAGGCTCAATTTTTTCTTCAGTTAATTGCTTCTTCATTTTTTTTGATTTTAAATATATATTTATCTAAAAATAATTTTTCAGATTCTGAAATTGCAAATTTTCTCTCTTACAGATTTCTTGCCGTAATTCTTTTATCTTACCCTTTGGGATATTTTATTACTTTCCGAAGACTTAAACCAATGTTTATTATCTCTAGTTTTTTAATGCCATTTATTGCCATTGCATTAGTTTTAAGTATTAAACTTTCCTTAAGTATTTATTTAAACTATTTATTTTTTATTTGGGGTATAATTTTTGTGATTTTTCAAATTTGTGTTTTACCATTTATAATGAGATATTCCTCTGATAAAAATCAAACTTATTGTATATCATTGAGTTTTTCCACTCATAGTGTAGCAATGTTAATTTCAGGTTTGTTAATTTTTATTTCATCTAATTTACTAAATATTGATGAAGGAGATATTTTAATTTTTTTATCAATAATAGGTTTTGGTTCACTTTATTTTGCTTTAAAGATTAATGAGGTTAATATGCATAATAGTACTAGTGTTGTAAAAGACAGGAAATATGATTGGTATTTAATTTTACAGTGCATTTTTCCAACTTTAATAATTGCTATTGGTGCGGGACTTACAATTCCATTTATTAATTTATTTTTCTTTCATAATTTTAATTTAGATTCATCAGGTTTTGCTTTGGTTGGAGGAATTACAAGTTTGTTAATTGCTATATCCTCTTTGCTAGTTCCATTTCTTAAACAAAAATATGGATTTAAAAAATCAATTATCAACACTCAATTATATGCTGTTATAGCTCTAGTTTTATTATCATCTACTGCATATTTTAATGAATTAAGTTTTATGATTTATTTCGCTATATTTTTCTATATGTTCAGAGCACCATTAATGAATATGGCGGCTCCATTGACATCCGAACTGACAATGTCTTATGTCGGTAATAAAAACCAAGAAATGCTAAGCGCTATAGTTGCAGCTATTTGGAGTGGAAGTTGGTTTTTTAGTTCAAAAATCTTCAAGTTTTTAATTGATATTAATTTTAACTACTCACAGATATTTTATATTACTTCATTTTTATATCTAATAGGTATATATTTATATTATAGGTTAATTAAAAAACATGAGATCAAGAACAACTAATTGTACTGTTTTTATTTTAAATTATTTAATTATTTCTTTTGTAATTTTGTAAAATGAAAATTCTCTTTCTTCTATTATTTTTATTTCTTATAGATTATTATTTTTTTTTAGGAACTATTTCTGTGTTTTCTAAAAATACGTATGCTCATAATTTTTATAAATATTTTTTTTGGATTTTATCAATATTTGTTTATTTCTCAATAACATATTTAATTTTTTCATCAAGAAATATTGAGGATTATAACTTTAATAACAACAATATTATATTTTCAACTATTTTCTTTATTTTTTTTGGTGCAAAGGCAATAGGTTCTTTCCCTTTAATTTTAGATGATATTTTTAGATTTTTTAAAATTACTATCAATTTATTTTCAAAGAGTAATTTAGATTTATCAAGATTAGTTTTTTTAAAAAAAAGTGCGTTGTTTATTTCTGCAACAGTTGTATCATCAATGTTGTTGGGGATTAAGTTTGGTAGATTTAATTTTAAAAAATATTATTCAAATATTTTTATTAAAAATTGGAATTATGATTACAAAATCATTCATATTTCTGATTTACATTTAGGAAGTTTTAAATCTAAAGATAAGCTGAGAAAATTAGTTTCATTAATCAACAATGAAAATGCAGACCTTTTGCTTTTTACTGGCGATCTTGTAAATAATCATTATAAGGAAGTGATTCCATTTAAAAGCATTTTAAAGGATCTGAAAGCAAAAGATGGAAAATTTTCTGTTTTAGGAAATCACGATTATGGTGATTATACTGGTTTAAAAAGAAGTAGCAAAGAATGGAAAGATAATTTTAATAATATGATTAAAGTTCAAGAAGAAATAGGTTTTGATTTGCTATTAAATGAATCTAGATTAATTGATAAAGATCAATTTAAATTTAATCTTGTTGGTGTTGAAAATTGGGGTGCTGGTAATTTTAATAAGGACGGTGATATTGATTTAGCAATGAAAAATGTTGATGACTCATTACCAACGATACTACTTTCTCATGATCCATCTCATTGGAGGAGTGTTATTCTTAAAAGTAAATATAAAATTGACTTACAGTTATCAGGACATACTCATGGATTGCAATTTGGTGTAGAACTTAAAGGGTTCAAGTGGAGTCCTGTTAGACTGAGATATAAAGAATGGGCAGGCTTATATTCATCATCAAAAAAACAAATATATGTTAATAGAGGAGTTGGTCACTTAGGATATGCAGGAAGAATAGGTATTATGCCAGATATTTCTGTTTTAAAAATTAAAAATGGCACAACTTAAATTTAATCTTTCAAAGGTTAATGCAAATTGGAAAAAAACAAAAAACTTTTTTGTTTCATATGAACTGTTAAAAATATTTGATGCTAAAAATAAAGATGTAACACACTTGTATTTTGAAGATAGAAACTCTATTATTTATGGTCAGTTCTTCAATATTTCTTTTGAAAAAGCAAGTAATTACTTAAGAAATTCAATTTTTATTAAATACGTATTTAAATTCTTTAAAATTCCAACCTTATTTTTAACAAATTCATTTTTTACAAACGTACCTTCTTATGATATAAATGACAATATAAATCTTAACAAATTAATTACATGTATTTCTAATAAGATAAATTTTTTTTTAATCGTAATTCCATCAGATTTATACGAAAAATTTAATTTATGTGGAAGTAACGATTTTACTAAAATTGAAATCGAAGATGATATGTATTTAAAAATTAATAAGTCTTGGAAAAATACCAACGATTATATCAGTTCTTTAAAAACAAAGTATAGAAAAAAAATAAATATAATAATCAAAAATTCATCAGCAATAAGTGCTAAAGAAATAGAGCAGGAAAATTTTTCTCATCATTCAGATAATTTACAAAGTTTATTTGATCAAATTATTTATCAATCTAGCTTTAATGGACCTAATTTTAATGTTGATACTCTTCACGCAATGATTGAGAAGAAATTTTGTAAAGTTTACGGATATTTTTTGAATGATTCATTGGTTGGTTTTTCATCAATAATTTGTTTTGAAAATAAACTGTATTCGTATTATGTTGGATTTGATAAAAAATTAAATCATAAGTATTCTATTTATGGTAAAATTCTTTTTGACTCAATAAATTATGCTATTTCTAAAAATTTAAGCCATGTTGTTTATGGAAGAACTGCTAACGAATACAAAAGTAATTTTGGGGCTGTTCCCAAAACATCATATATTTACATAAAGGCTAAAAATAATTTCATAAACAATTTGTTAAAATTTATTTTTAGAAGAATTAAGAAAAAAAAATGGATTTTGAGAAAACCATTTAAATCATTAAATTTGTAAAAAAAAAATGAAAAAGTTTTATTTAATAATTATTATATCACTAGCATCTTTTTTTGCTTTTGGTCAGCAGTTAACAACTGAAAATATACTGTATGATGGAAATAATAGGCAATATTTAGTTTATGTTCCTCAATCTTACTCTTCCTCATCACCAACTCCAATTTTATTCGCATTTCACGGTGGATCAGGTTATGCAAATGATTTTATGAATTACGAGGCTGATTTCAGATCAATTGCTGATACAGCAGGTTTTATTTTAGTTTATCCTCAAGCATTAGAAGATCCAAATGATGGCGGATCAACGAATTGGTTACATAAGGAACCTACTGATCATAAAGATGAATTTTTTGTGGAAACTTTAATTGATACTTTATCATCAGTTTATAATATTGACAACAGTAGGGTTTATGCTTGTGGATATTCATTAGGCGGGATGTTTTCTTATACACTTGCATGCAGCATAAATGATAAGATTGCAGCTATAGGTTCTGTTGCTGGCGCATGTTTTTATGGTGCTTTTGCTAATTGTAATATAAATCATCCAACAGCAGTATTAACTATTAATGGTACTGATGATGGTATTCATCCATATAATGATCCAAATGGATGGTATTTTCCAGTTACAGCAATTGATAGCTTTTGGGCAACTTCAAATAATACTGATATAACTCCAATAGTTACTCAGGTCCCAGACATTAACCCAACTGATGGAAGTACTGTTGAAAGATATTCATGGCAAAATGGAAATGGATGCGTATCAGTTGAAGAACTTAAAATTATAAATGGTGGACACGATTGGCCATCTCCTTTAAATTCTTGGGCCAATCAAGATATTAATGCAAATGTTGAAATTTGGAATTTTGTTTCAAAGTATAATACCTCAGGTTTGATTAATTGTAATACTAATTCTGTAAATGATATGTATACAAATGAGAAAAAAATAATTAAAGTTGTTGATTATCTTGGTAGAAATAGTACTGTTAGACCAAATATTCCTTATTTTATCATATATGATGATGGGACTGTAAAAGCTAAAATAAATATTCAGTAATTAAATTATTTATTAAATATTTTGTCTAGAACTTTTTTTCTGTAGTCAAAGATATCATTTACTTTTTTTTCTATAAATAAAGTGTTAGCTATTCTACCTATGATATTAAAAGGAGGTATGTAAGTTATAATATCTTTCATTTTAACTCCTTGTTCACACTTTTCAAATATATGTTGATGATGCCACATTTTGTAAGGACCAAGTCTTTGTTCGTCAACAAAAAACTTCTTTTCTTTAACGTGAGTTATTTCAGTCATCCAGCTCAAGGGAATATTTAAAAGTGGAGTGACCTTATATGTAATTATCATCCCCTCATACATTTTTTCATTTTTGTTTGATGATGTTATATTAAATGACATTTCGTTAGGTGTTATTTCTTCTAAATTTTTTGGAGAGGACATAAATTCCCATACTTTATCAATATTTTCATTTAAAGTTTGTTCTTTGACAATTTGTGTATATGACATATTTATTTTTTTACAAAAATACTATATAAAAGATTGATATTTTGATATGTAATACATTAATATTATTTTTGCACCATGACAAGATTTATTTTACTTCTTTTTTTAGTATCAAATTCTTTATTTTCCCAAAATTGGCAACAAGCAACTTCATTTCCATTTTCAGGAGTTCATCATCCAATTACTTTTTCCTATGAAAATTATGGATTTTCAATTTCTGGAAGCAATACAGACTTAGTTTACAGGTATGATAGTAATACAGATTCTTGGACGCAGTTATCCAATTTTCCTGGCGGGGATAGAGGATATGCTTATGGAGTTCAAGTTGGTAGTAAGGCCTACATGGGTTTTGGATCCAATCCTAGTGGTAATTTCCCAACTGATTGGTGGGAATACGACATTATTAATGATAGTTGGTCTCAGAAGGCATCATTTCCAGGAAATGGACGAAACCATCCAGCTATGGTTAGTGTCGGAGATAAAGTTTTTGTTGGTTGTGGAAGTAATACAGCAAATTTAGGAGATTGGTGGGAATATGACATTAATAGTGATTCATGGTCTCAAAAGCCAGATATTCCAGGAAACGATAGACATCATCCTTATTATTTTGGTATTGGAAATTATGCATATGTAGGTTTTGGACATGGAAGCTTTCCAGGTCCTGGAAGCAATCCATCAGCTGGTTCTTATATTTACAATGATTTTTATAGATATGATCCAAGCAATGATACATGGCTACAACTAGATAACTTTCCATCCGAAGCAAGAGTTGCTGGCACACAATTTTCATTTAACGGGAAAGGATATGTGTTAAGTGGCGATGGTGATGATCATTCTTCGCTAAGTAGTGGTGAATTATGGGAATATGAACCCTCAAATGATTCCTGGACACAATTACCTTCTCACCCTGGCGATGCAATATGGGCACCCGGGTGTTTTGTAATAGATTGTAGTGTTTACTTTTTATTGGGTCAAAATAATAATACTTTTCCTGCAGTTTATCCATCTAATATTTACACATACAAACTAAGTGATGATTGTGGTTGTACAGATCCTTTAGCAGTTAATTTTTCTTCAATAGCGACAATTGATGATGGAAGTTGTTGCTACATTTCTGGATGTACAAATCCTTATGCTTTAAATTTTGACTCAACAGCTTGTTTTGATGACAACAGTTGTGTTCTACCAATATTAGGATGTACTAACCAAAGCGCTTCAAATTATAATGCTAGTGCTAATACAACTATAGCATATGGTGGAGAATTAAACAATTCCTTTTCATCAGGTGGTTACTTCAATGGAGATCAACATTTAATTTTTGATGCCAATCAAGAGGCAGTCATAAAGTCTGCTGTATTTTATGCAGAGTCGAATACAACAGTGACCTTCGAACTTCGAGACAACAATAGCGTCGTTTTAGATGATACCACATATTCTCTTGTTGCTGGAAGTCAACGCTTAATTTTAAATTTTGATGTTCCAATTGCAAATGATTTACAATTGGGTATATCTTCTGGTAACTCTTCTTTGTATAGAAATAATTCTGGTGCTACATATCCATATAACATTGGTAATTTAATAAATATTAAACAGTCAAGCGCTTCAACCAATCCATTAAGCTATTATTATTTTTATTACAATATTGAAGTTGAGACCCCTTGTCAAAATGTTACAGGTATTTATGAAAATAGTAGTCATAAAAGATTACTTAAAATAGTCGATGTTTTAGGAAAAGAACAATCACATGAATCTAATAAAGTTCAATTTTATATTTATGATGATGGTTCAATTGAAAAAAAATTAAATATTAAAAAATAGTAATTATGAAAATGATTAGATCTGGAAATCCTGCACTAAGTAAAAACACATTTGATTTATTAGATCCCATTACTAATACAAACAATGTTATGACTCTCGATGGTGCTGTTAACAAAACTGCCTTAAGTATGGGGATATTATTGTTAGCAGGATATTATACTTACACTAATGAACTCACGCATTTCGTATGGCCTGGATTTATTGGAGGTTTTATTGTCGCACTAATAACGATATTTAAAAAAGAATGGTCTCCAATAACAGTTCCTATTTATGCCTGTTTAGAAGGCCTAGCCTTAGGAGGTATATCTCTTATTTATGCTCAGAACTTCTATGATGGAATTGTATCCCAAGCTATAATTTTAACTTTGGGTATTTTATTTGCTTTATTATTTGCTTACAAGTCTAAAATGATTAAACCGACTGAAAACTTTAAGCTGGGACTATTCGCTGCAACTGGAGGTATTGCTTTGGTATATATAATATCTTTTTTTATGAGTATTTTTGGTGGATCTGGACTTCCAATAATGGATCCTTCAAACTCTTCTATGATGAGTATCGGTTTCTCTTTAATTGTAGTTGCAGTAGCATCATTAAATCTTGTAATGGATTTTGATTTTATAGAAGAAGGAGCTGAAAAAGGGGCTCCGAAATACATGGAGTGGTATTCAGCTTTTGGTTTATTAGTTACATTAATTTGGTTATATCTTGAACTTTTAAGATTGCTAGCTAAGTTAAATTCAAGAAGATAGATTATACTTTTTTAATTACTAGATTCTTTTCTATTCTATATCTATCTCCATAAACACCATCTTTTGCAGCTTTACCTATTCCTAATATCATTACGACATGACAATTACGATTAAGATTTAGTATTTTTTTTACTTTCTTCTCATCAAATCCTTCCATTGGACACGAATCAAACCCTTCTGCTACCAGCCCAAGCATTAGATTCTGGCATGCTAGCGCGGTTGATTTAGTAACTACTTCAAATAGTTCATGCTTATAAATTGGACTTCTAAGAACAGGTTTAAAAAAGCCAAGTAAATTGTAAAATATTGAAAAGAGTTTTTTAACAATATTTGAAATGCCAAATGTATCATGATAGTATAAAATGGGTACTAATTTGTTATAGTATCTATTAATGATTGGTATATACTTTTTCTTTTTTTTGTAATCTTCGATTATTAAATTCTTATTTCTTTTCCATGTGTCAATTCTTGATACTGCTACAATAAGTTCTTGTGCAGTTATTGCGGCATTTTGAGAAAAGCAAGCTTTGGCAATACTATCTTTTTTATTCTTATTTTTAATCCAATAAAATTCCCAAGGTTGTAAATTAGAAGAGTTAGGCGCTAATATTGCTGCCTCTAAACATTTTTTTATTACTTTATCTGGAACTTTATCATTTGTAAATTTCCTTACTGATCTTCTTTTTTTAACTAAATCAAAAAAATTCATAAACAATATTAATTTTTACAAATATATAGTAATTTCATGCATGATTTTTATTCTATTCTTTAAGTGCTTTATTAAAATATGATGAAAGAATTTTTTAATAATATTATATTAAAACTATCTGATTGTCAAAATTGCAAACTGGTATTATACAATTATAAACAAATCTTTGGTGGTTCAATCAATACTGCATTTTTTATTAATACTAATAGGGGAAAATTTTTTTTAAAATTAAATAATAATAAAACCAAAAATTTGTTTGATAATGAGGTCAGAGGTTTAAAGTTGATCTCATCAACTAACACAATAAATGTACCTCAAGTAATATATTTTGATGATGAAGTTTTGGTATTAGAATTCATTGAAAGTAATCAAATAAACAAAAAATTTTGGTCAAATTTTGGTTATAGTCTTGCTGAATTACATTATAATACATTAAATAGTTTTGGACTTGATCATGATAACTATATTGGCACTTTGCTTCAAACAAACAAATTTTACGACAATTGGAATGATTTCTTCATATATCAAAGATTAAAACCACAGTTAGATATTGGTAACTTTCCAGCTAAAACACATAAACTCTTTGATATACTTTTTTTAGAATTGGATAATATATTTTCTTTAACTAAACCATCATTATTACATGGTGATTTATGGAATGGTAATTTTATATCTACAAATGATCAAGTTTTTCTTGTTGATCCTGCGGTTTATTATGGAAATAGAGAAATGGATATTGCTATGACAAAATTATTTGGAGGCTTTGAAAAAGAATTTTATGATTCTTATAATTATCATTATCCATTAGTTAAAAACTGGCAAACTAGATTAGATATATGTAATTTATATCCACTTTTGGTACATGCAAATTTATTTGGAGGAAATTATTATAATCAAATACATAGTATTTTGAAATCTGTCACAAAATAACTGTCATATTTTCATATTTTTTTTTCTAATTGTTTATTTGTCATATATTTTTTTCTTGGCATATTTGTTGCTCTATCTTATTATAAATTAAAATAATTATGAAAACAGGTAATATCAATGTACAAACGGAAAATATTTTTCCAATTATTAAGAAATTTTTATACTCTGATCATGAGATTTTCTTAAGAGAATTAGTTTCAAACGCAGTTGATGCAACTCAAAAACTAAAAACACTTAAAACAGTAGGGGAGTTAAAAACAGACTTATCTAAACTCAGAGTTGAAGTAATTTTAGACAAGAAAGCTGAGACTATCACTATTAGAGATAATGGAATAGGAATGACAGAAAGTGAGTTAGATAAGTATATAAATCAAATTGCATTTTCAGGTGCTGAAGAATTTGTTAATAAATATAAAGATGTAGATGCAAAAAATTCTATTATTGGTCATTTTGGTTTAGGTTTTTATTCTTCTTTCATGGTTTCAAAAGAAGTAGAAATCATTACTAAAAGTCAAAAACCTAATAGCAAAGCGGTAAAATGGACTTGTGATGGTTCTCCAAGTTTTAATATGGAAACAACTACCAAAAAGACAAAAGGTACTGATGTTATTTTGCATATTGCTGACGACTCTAAGGAATTCTTAGAAGAATCTAGACTATCAGGGATACTTAACAAATACTGTAAGTTTCTTCCAGTCTCAATAAAATTTGGAACCAAAACTGAAAAAATTGATGATCCAAAAGGAAAAAAGGATAAAGATGGAAATATTGAAAAAGTTGATAAAGTTGTAGATAATATAATTAACAACCCTAATCCAGCTTGGAAAAAAAGACCTTCCAACTTAAAAGAAAAACATTACAAAGAATTTTACAGAGAGCTATACCCAATGGAATTTAGCGAGCCTTTGTTTAACATTCATCTAAATGTTGATTTTCCATTTAATTTAACAGGAATTTTATATTTTCCTAAATTAAAGAACAATTTAGAAGTACAAAAAAATAAAATTAATCTTTACAGTAATCAGGTCTTTATAACAGATAATGTCGAAAATATTGTCCCGGAATTTTTAACATTACTTCATGGGGTAATTGATTCACCTGATATTCCATTAAATGTTTCTAGATCTTATTTGCAAGCAGATGGAAATGTAAAAAAAATATCAAGTCATATTACAAAAAAGGTAGCTGATAAATTATCTAACATGTTTAAAAAAGATAGAAATGATTTCGAAAGTAAATGGGATGATGTTAGAGTATTTATAGAATATGGAATGTTAACTGAAGAAAAGTTTTTTGATAAAGCCTCAGATTTTGCACTTTATAAAAACACAGCTAGTAGCTACTATACTTTATCAGAATTTTTAGATAAAATAAAAGAAACTCAGAAAAATAAGGATAACAAAACTATTATTTTATACACTCATGATAAGAATGAACAACATTCTTATGTAAATGCTGCGACCAATAAAGGTTATGAAGTATTAGAATTATCAGGACCATTAGTGAGTCATTTAATTAGCAAACTTGAAAGCACTAATACTGATATACAATTTGTAAGAGTTGATGGTGATAGTATTGATAAATTAATTGATAAGGGTGATGATGCAGTGTCTAAATTAGATGAAAAGCAACAAAAAAAGGTGCAGGAGATGATTCAATCTGAAGTGGATAAATCTATTTACACAGTACAAACTCAAAATATGTCATCTGATGATTTACCAATACTAATAACTCAAAGTGAATTTATGAGAAGAATGAAAGAGCAACAGCAACTATCAGGTGGAGGTATGCAAATGTTTGGTGATATGCCAGAATCATATAATGTTATTGTTAATACTAATCATGATTTAGTTTCTAAAATAATTTCTGAAAAGAATAAAAAGAAAAGAGTTGCATTAATTAAACAGATTTTTGATCTAGCATTACTTTCTCATGGGATGCTTAAAGGAGAGAAGTTAACAAGCTTTGTAGAAAGGAGCGTTTCATTAATTAAATAGTTATTTATTAAATAATATTTATTTTACAAAAGTTTATTATTTATGGATAATGTAAATAGTGATATTAGAATTTCTAGTACTTTATCATCTAATTTTTACTCATCAAAAAAAAAATTCAAAGAAGTTATTGATAAGATATTTGCTAAAAGTTGGCATTTAATAACTGATGATACACATTTTGATGAAGAAAATTATGTTTATCCTTTCATTTTGATGGACAATGTTTTACCTGAGCCACTATTTTTAATTAAAAATAAGAACGGTATCGAATGTTTTTCTAATGTTTGTACTCATAGAGGAAATATTTTAGTTAAGTCACCTGGCAAAATACACAAAACTATTAATTGTAATTATCATGGAAGATCTTTTGATACAAATGGTGAATTTTTATTTATGCCCTGTACTGAAGGAATGGAAAATTTTCCATCGAATAAAGATGATTTACCTAAAATCTCAACTAAACAATGGAATCAATTTATATTTACTTCATTAGAACCAAAATTTATTTTTGAAGATTTGATAGTGGATGTTGATGCGCGAGTTGGTTGGATGCCTATTAAAGATTTTGTTTTTAGAAAAGATTTGTCAAATGAATATTTAATTAATGCAAATTGGACTCTATATTGTGACAATTATTTAGAAGGATTTCATATTCCTTTTATTCACAAGGATTTAAATGAAGTATTAAATTATGAAGAATATAGTGTTGAGTGTTTTAAATATTCAAATTTACAAATTGGTTATGCTAAAGACAAGGACCTATGTTTTGATTTGCCTAAATCCTCAATTGATTATGGTAAAAACATAGCTGCATATTATTTTTGGTTGTTTCCAAATATTATGCTTAATTTTTATCCTTGGGGATTATCAGTGAATCTTATAAAACCTTTATCTAATGGTAAAACAAAAGTAAATTTTTACTCCTATGTGTGGAAAGAAGAACTTTTAGATAAAGGAGCTGGAGCTGATGTTAATAAAGTTGAGATGGAAGATCAAGAAGTTGTAACTAGTGTTCAAATGGGAGTTAGTTCAAGGTTATATAAATCAGGTAGATTTTCACCTAATATGGAACAAGGCGTACATCAATTTCATACTATTATTAAAGACTTTATATATGAAAATGATAAATAAGTTTTTTCTTTTAGTTTTATTTTTTTGTTTTTTGGATGTAAAATCTCAATGTAATGGTTCTTTTCAATTGTGTGATAAGAAATATAATGAAGTTGCGTTTTTAACATCTCACAATGCATTTAATTCTTCTGAAGATAATTTTCAGTTTCCTAATCAAACTTACAATATTTTAAATCAATTAAATGCTGGAGTAAGAGGTCTCATGATTGATGTTTATGATAACAATGGAACACCAATGGTTTATCATAGTTTTTCAATTTTAGGATCGATTCCTTTACAAGATATATTCAATGATATTAAAAGCTTTCTTGATTTAAATACTAATGAAATTGTTACGCTTATTTTAGAATGTTATATTGATGCTAACTCCATTGAAAATGTTTTACAACAATCATTGCTTAATAATTATTTGTATTCAAAAGATTCTCAATCTAGTTGGGCAACTTTAGATGAAATGATTACTTCTAATAAGAGACTTATTATTTTTTCAGACCAAAATGATGCTTCTTCTTCTCAATCATGGTATCATTATGTTTGGGATTATGCAGTAGAAACACATTTTAGTGTAAGTGATATAAATGATTTTTCTTGCGAATATAATAGGGGAGATTCTATAAATGATCTGTTTATTTTTAACCATTTTTTAACTGACGATTTATTTGGTTACGGTCTCTACAATGAGTCTTTAAGTGTTAATAGTAATCCTTTTTTTATAGACAGAGTTACAAGTTGTTGGCAAAGTAAAAATAAATTTCCTAACTTTTTAACTGTAGATTTTGTTGAATTAGGAGATGCTCAAACTGTGGTTAATCAGATTAATGATATGAATACTAATATAAATGAATCATTTTCGTCCTTTGAAAAAATATTAATAGATGTAAAGGATATTTTAGGTAGATCAATAACAAGTGCTTCGCACAATAGAGTTGTTTTTCGTATCTATAATGATGGTTCAGTATCTAAACAACTTAATGTAAATTAATAACTATTATCTAATAAATTAATTTAAATTATAACTTATTAATAATATTATCTAAAGTATCATTATTTGTGTTTAGTTCATTTTCTAGTTCTTCAATTTTTTTTGATTTAGTTAATTCTTCATATTTTCTTAAACCCAAATCATCTTTTATTCTTTTGTGAAGCCAGAAAATCTCTTGTTTTTGTCTATTTTGATTAAATGTATTATTAGATTTTATTTTAATAATATCATTATTAATAATTTTCCAAATTGATTGTATTCCTTCATTATTTATTGAAGAACAATATCCAACATGAATTGGTTTTTCTCTGTTGATATTTAAAAGATCAACAGTATTTTTATATTGTATAGATGTATTTATAGCTTTATTTTTATTTTCTCCATCCGCTTTATTCACAAATATTGCATCTGCAAATTCAATAATACCTCTTTTGATTCCTTGTAGTTCATCTCCAGCACCAGAAATCATTAATAGAAGAGTAAAATCAACTAAGTTATTAATGCTAATTTCACTTTGTCCAACGCCAACAGTTTCAATTATTATAATGTCATAACCTGCTGCTTCACATAGTGTTATAGTTTCTCTTGTTTTGTTAGCAACACCTCCCAAGAAGCCACTGCTTGGTGTTGGTCTAATAAATGCATTTTGATCTGCTGATAGCTTTTCCATTCTACTTTTATCACCAAGAATACTTCCTCTTGTTTTTTCACTAGATGGATCAATGGCTAATACCGCAACTTTATGTTCTTTTGAGGTTAAATATTTTCCAAAAGAATCAATGAATGTGCTTTTTCCAACTCCTGGTATACCAGTAACCCCAATTCTTATAGAACTAAATTTTTCATTTTTACATTTTAATATGAGTTTTCTTGCGTTAACTTGATTATCCGTATTAGTACTTTCTATTAAGGTTATTGCTTTTGATAATGCGAGTTTACATCCTTTTTTTAAATCATTAAATAAATTCATTTATTTAACAGCTATTGTTGATATTTCTACATTAACGTTTTTTGGTAATTTAGATACCTCAACTGCTTCTCTGGCAGGAGGATCACTTTTAAAGTATTTACTGTATACTTTATTTACTTCATTATAATCATCCATGTTTTTCAAAAATATTGTGCACTTAACTATATTATCAAAATTCATTTTAGCAGACCTTAATATTTCAAATATATTTTTCATAATCATTTCTGTTTCTTCTTTAATGCTACTATTGATTATTAAATTATTTTTTGGATTTATTGCGATTTGCCCAGAACAATAAAGTGTTTTGTCAACTAAAACTGCCTGACTATATGGACCAATAGCTGCGGGTGCATTTTTAGTATTTATAATTATTTTTTTCATGAATTTTAATTAAAAATTGAACTTCCAATGCGAACCATATTTGCATTGTTTTTTATAGCATGTATGAAGTCATTACTCATTCCCATTGATAAAATTTTAATATCATTATTTTTTATTGTTTCAAAAATATTAGATAAAAATGAAAATTCAGAGTTTATAATAGTTATATCATCAGTATTTGTTGCCATTCCCATTAGGCCAATTATTTTAATATTGGTGAATTTTTTACTATCAGCAACAAATTCATTTATTTCATTTTTATCAACCCCAAACTTATTAGATTCTTTTGCAATTTTAACTTGAACTAAACATTTTATAACTTTATTTATTTTAAAAGCTCTTTTATTAATTTCTTCAAGTAGTTTAATTGAATCAATGGAATGAATTAAATCGACATATTTAATAATATATTTAACCTTGTTTCTTTGTAAATGACCAATCATATGCCATTTAATATCGTCAGGCATTGTCTCTGCTTTTTTTGCTAGTTCAATAGCATTATTTTCGCCAAAAATTTTTTGTCCACTACTATATGCTTCATGTATTGAAGAAATAGATTGTTTTTTTGAAACAGCTACCAAGGTTACATTCTTTGGCATCAATTTTTGTAATCTATTGATATTTTCACTTATACTCATCTCAAAACTTATAAATTGTTAGACCTGATCTAAGTTTTGGTTCAATATATGTGCTTTTTGGTGGCATATATTTATTATTGTCTGCTACGTTTTTAATTTCGTTAATTGTTATGGGTTTAAGAAAAAATGCAATATTGTATGATTTATTATTCATTGTATTTTTGACTTTTGAGAAATCAATATTATTAGCATAAAATTCTATCCTATCTGTTTTTCTCTCATCTTTAATATTTAAAATTGGAAATAGTATATTATTGAATAAGATTGAAACACCGAGTCTACATATTTCATTATCAATATAACTATCTTTCTTTGGTTGTAATAAGTATTTTTGATTAGATTTAAACATTATTATTTCATTTTGTTTTTTTGGTACATCTAAATTTGTTTTTTTTATATAAAAATTTATTTTAAGTTTGTTAAATAGTTCAGAATCTTTAATGCTTGTTTTTACTAATCTGTTAAAGCTTGATATACGTAATTGTTCTTCGCTAATTAGCAAAGACATCATATTATTATTGTTTTTTAATTTACTAGTTGATGCACATCTATGATGTCCATCAGCAATATATACTTTTTTAATTTTTTCAAATTCTTGCGATATGTTGTTAACTATTGTTTTGTTTGAAATTTTCCATAGTTTGTGGAGAACTTTATCTGTTGTTGTGAACTCATATTCTGCTCGACTTTTTTTAATTTTTTTGTATATTTTGTTAAGATAGTTGTTGTTTTTATGTGCTAAAAGTATTGCGTCAGCTTGAAATCTTGTTTCTTCTAAATATTCCAAAAACATTTTTTCTCTATTATGAATAGTATTTTCGTGTTTCTTAATATTATTATTGTTGTAGTCATCTGAACTTACTAGTGCTATTAACCCTACATATGATATTAAATTACAACCTTGTTCATATAAATAGAAAGAATTATTTTTATCAGAGATTAAAATATTATTATTACAAAATTCTTGAAATTTTTTTTTAACAAGTTTAAATTTTTTTTTCCCAGAAAGTTTTTTTTCAAGATTAAAATCTGGATTGATAATTTGCAAAAAAGTATATGGGTTATTACTTATTTTTTCTGCAATAGTTTTATTAGAGTAAGTTAAGTAAGATCTAGATGCAAATAAATTTGCTTTATCTCTAACTGGTCTAATTGCACTAAAAGGAATAATTTTCACTTTTATTTTTTATTGTAAAATTTTATGATTTTTTCAGCAAGTTCAGTACCTACTCTTTCTTGCGCTTCTCTGGTAGCTGCACCTATATGAGGTGTTAATGATATGTTTTCTTGCATTAGCAGATGAATTGATGGAGTGGGTTCGTTTGAGAAAACATCTAGAGCCGCATATGCTAATTTTTTTTTCTCTAAAGAAAACATTAAAATATCTTCGTCTATTAAACCTCCTCTTGAAGTATTAATTATTCCAGCGCCTGTTTTCATCAATTTAATTTCTTTCGCAGTAATAACAGGTTTATCATCAATTTTTGGGATATGTAAAGTTATAAAATCAGAACGTTCAAGAACCGTGTTTATAGGATCTGTTTCTATTGTAAAGGTTTTTTTAGAATCATCAAAAAATTTAAGAGTTATGTTAGCTTCAGATATTGTTTTGTCATGAGCTAAAACTTTCATACCTAAAGCTATTGCTATTCTTGCAACTTCCTGTCCAATTCTACCAAAACCAATAATACCTAATGTTTTACCAAAGAGTTCACTTCCAGATGAATAACTTTTTTTTAATTTTTTAAAATCTTTTTCACCATTCATTGGCATTTTTCGGTTCGAGTCATATAAAGATCTAACCATTCCAAATAGGTGTGCAAATACAAGTTCTGCAACAGATAAAGATGATGCTTTAGGTGTATTAATTACTTTTATACCTTTATCAATGGCATATTCAACGTCAATATTGTCCATTCCAACTCCACCACGACCAATTAATTTTATATTTGGACATTTATCTATAAGTTCTTTTCTAATTTTAGTTGCACTTCTAACTAAAATTACTTCATAATTATTTTTGTTAATTGATTCTGCTAAACTGTCTTGATTTATGTGTTCATTCGTAACATTAAAACCTTTTTCTCTTAACAACTCAATTGCTGATTCTGATATTCCATCATTTGCAAGTATATTTATCATTCTATAAATTTTCTACTTTTTGCATTACGTTTATTAGTGTTTTAATACTCTTTATTGGCATCGCATTATAAATTGAAGCTCTATATCCTCCAACAGATCGATGACCCTTTAAACCGCTAATTTTATTTTTTAAACATTCATTTTCAAATATTTTTTCTTTTTCTTTTTCTAGTATTGAAAAGGTAACATTCATAATTGATCTATCTTCTGTATTAGCTGTTCCAGTAAATAAGCTGTTTCTGTCTATTTCTTTATAAAGTAAATTTGCTTTTTCATTATTTATTTTTTCAATATAATCAATTCCACCTTTATTTTTTAGCCACTCAAGTGTTAGCATAGAAACATATATTGAAAATACAGGTGGAGTATTAAACATACTTTCTTTATCGATATGTGTTTGATAATTTAACATAGTGGGAATATCTCGACCTGTTTTATTTAAAGTTTCATCTTTAACAATTACCATTGTTGTACCTGCAGGTCCCATATTTTTTTGAGCTCCAGCATAAATAATATCAAAATTATTAATATTAATCTTTCTGCTAAAAATATCTGAACTCATATCACATACGATTGGGCTTGATATTTTAGGAAATTCTTTTATTTGAGTTCCAAAGATTGTATTGTTTGATGTACAATGAAAGTAATCAATGTTTTCAGGAACTGAATAATTTTTAGGAATATAATTAAAGTTTTTGTCAGATGAATCTCCAACAACTATTGTATTTCCGAATAGTTTAGCTTCGTTAATAGCTTTCGTAGACCAAGTGCCTGTATTTAAATAGGCTGCTGAACCGTTTAATTTCATCAAATTAAAAGGAACCATTAAAAATTGTAAACTTGCTCCTCCTTGCAAAAAAAGAACTGAATATCCTTTAGGTATATTAAGAAGTTCTTTCACTAATGAAATACATTTACTCATTACATTTACGAACGGAGGACTACGATGTGACACTTCTATAAGAGATAGTGAATTATCAAAATCTAAGATGGCATCTGAAGCTTTTTTAAATACTTCATCTGGTAAAATACAAGGGCCTGCAGAAAAATTATGTGTTTTCATTATGTTTTATTTGACTCTTTCTATGTAAGATTTTTTTTCAGTATCTATTTTAATTTTGTTTCCTTCTTCAATAAAAAGAGGAACATTGATTTTAGCTCCAGTTTCAGTTGTGGCAGGTTTTGTTGCATTTGTTGCAGTATTTCCTTTAACTCCGGGTTCTGTATGGCTAATCTCTAATATTACGTGTAATGGAAGTGAGGCTGAAAGTGGCATTCCTTCATCAGCATGAAATAAAACATCAATGTTATTACCTTCCTTTAAAAATTCAACATTACTAATAAAATCTTTCTGTAACATTATTTGTTCATAATCATCATTATTCATTAAGTGATAATTATTTCCTTCAGAGTATAAAAACTGGTATTTTCTGTTTTCAATTCTTATAATTTCAATTTTAACTCCGGCAGTAAATGTATTTTCAAGTAATCTGCCGCTATTTAAATTTCGTAGTTTAGTTCTTACAAATGCAGGGCCTTTTCCTGGCTTAACATGTTGAAAAGATTCAATCTTCCAAGGCTCTCCATTATGCTGTATACAAAGACCATTTCTAAATTCTGCTGTTGTTGCCATAATTTTATTTTTGGTTATAACCTTTCATGATACCTCTTCCAGAGTTTTGTATAAATGATATAATTTCATCTCTTTCTTCAGAGGCAATTATTTCAGTTTCAATATTTAATATTGCCTGAGTGTTATTATAATTATTTTGGTATAAAATTCTAAAAATATCTTGAATATGTTTGATTTTCTCATCAGTAAAGCCTCTTCTTCTTAAACCAATTGAATTAATTCCAACAAATGATAATGGCTCTCTTGCAGCTTTTACGTATGGTGGTACATCCTTACGTACTAATGAACCTCCAGAAACCATAGCATGCTTTCCAACACTAACAAATTGGTGTAAAGCAGATAAGCCTCCAATTATTGCATGATCTCCAACTTTAACATGACCACCCATTGCAACGCTATTTACGATTATACAATTATTACCAACTTTACAGTCGTGGGCAATATGTGCGTAAGCCATAATTAAGCAATTATTTCCAATAGTAGTTTTGCCACTTGCTAAAGTTCCTCTATTAATTGTTGAACATTCTCTAATTGTACAGTTATCTCCAATAATTGTTAGTGATTTTTCGCCTTGAAATTTTAAATCTTGGGGAATAGCAGAAATTACTGCACCAGGAAATATTCTACAATTTTCTCCAATTCTTGCACCTTCCATAATTGTCACATTGGATCCTATCCATGTACCTTTTCCAATAACTACATCTTTTTCAATAGTGACAAAAGGTTCAATCACTACATTTCTTGCAATTTCTGCATTTGAATCTATATAAGCTAAAGGTTGATGCATTTTAAATGTTTTTAGGGGAAATTTGAGCAAGTAAATCAGCTTCTACTACAATTTGTCCATTAACAAAGCCTTTTCCGTGCATGTGACATAATCCTCTTCTTATAGGAGAAATTAAGTTCAATCGAAATATTAGGTTATCACCAGGAACTACTTTTTTCTTAAATTTTGCATTATCAATTTTCATAAAAAAAGTTAAAAAGTTTTCTGGATTTTTTTCTTTGCTAAGTATTAATACTCCGCCAGCTTGAGCCATTGTTTCTAATTGTAAAACTCCAGGCATAACTGGTTCTTGAGGAAAGTGTCCTTCAAAATAATCTTCTTCCTTTTTTACAAATTTTACTCCTATTATATAGTCTTCTCCGATTTCTCTGATTTCATCTATGAATAAAAAAGGTTTTCTATGTGGAAGTATTGTTTTAATTTTTTCTTTATCATATAATGGTTTTTTAGAAAAATCAACAATAGGTGATGTTTTTTTCATTTCTTCATTCATTATTGTACTTAAGTATTTTGCAAAGTTAGTATTATTCTTGTGACCTGGCTTAATAGCTTGTATTTTACCTTTTATTGCTACTCCAAGCAAAGATAAATCACCAATTACATCAAGTAACTTATGTCTAGCAGGTTCGTTTTCATATCTAAGAGTTAAATTATTTAATATGCCCTCATCACTAACTGATAAATTTTCTTTCTTAAATAATTTAGATATTTTTTGTAATTTACTTTTGTTAATATTTTTTTCAGCTATTACAATTGCATTTTTAAGATCACCACCTTTTATCAAATCTTTATCAATGAGTGTTTCAAGCTCATTAAAAAAACAAAACGTTCTGGACGAACTTATTTCTGAATCAAAATCTTTTATTGTATTTAAGTGTGCTTTTTGTTTTTTTAACGCTTTTGAATCAAAATCTATTTCTACCTCTAATTGATATTCATCAGCAGGTGTTGCGATTAATTGAGTTCCAGTATCTTTGTCAACTATTGATATTCTTCTTTTTATTTCAAATATTTTTTTTTCTTTATTAAGATCAACAGTACCAATTTTAGAAATTAACTCACTATATTTTTTTGAACTTCCATCTAAAATCGGAATTTCAATATTATCAACTTCAATATTTAAATTATCAATTTCTGATCCTGCAATTGCTGCTAGCAAATGTTCTACCGTCCTAATTTCAGCATTATTTTGTTTTAAATTCGTACTTCTTTCAGTAGAAAAAACATTTTGAACTAAAGCTTTAATTTTTGGTTTATTTTCAATATCTGATCTAATAAAAACTATTCCATTATCTTCTTTTGCAGGTTTTAATATTACATTAGTTTTGACTCCAGTATGAATTCCAAATCCAGAAATTTTAGTAATGTTTTTTATAGTTTTTTGTTTCATCTTTTATTTAAACTTTTATATAATGATTCTATTTTCTTATATAGTTCAGGTAGTTTTTTGAAAATTACGTATGACCTTTGAAACTTTTTAATGTTGAACGCCATAGGACCCTGAACAATCTCACCATTTTTTGTTATGCTAGATGCTATTCCACTTTGACCTGCTATTTTTACATCATTAGCAATTTTTATATGGCCGTTAATTGCAGTTTGACCACCTATCATGCATCTTTTTCCAATTTTAGATGATCCTGCAATTGCAGTTTGTGCAGCTATTACTGTATTCTCATCAATTTCAACATTATGTCCAATTTGAATTAGATTGTCAAGTTTAACTCCTTTTCTTATTATTGTTGATCCCATTGTTGCTCTGTCAATAGTAGTATTTGCACCAATTTCAACATCACTTTCTATTATTACATTACCAACTTGTTTAATTTTGGTATAATTTGTACTTTTATTTGCAGCAAATCCAAAACCATCAGCCCCAATTACAACACCTGAATGTATAATATTATTTTTTCCAATATTACAGTCATGATAAATTTTTACGCCAGGGTATAAAATTGTATTTTCTCCAATATTTACATTTTCCCCTACAAAACAATTTGGAAAAATTTTAACATTTTTTGATATCCTTACATTTTTTCCAATGAAAGTAAAATCACCAATATAAACATTTTTAGAAATTTTTGAATTTTCGGAAATTTTTGAATTTTTAGAAATTCCATTTTTTTCTAATGATTTGTTACTATATATTTCTATAACTTTACTAAAAGAAATATAAGGGTCTTTTACCTTAATTAAGGTTTTGTTTATTTTTCGATCAGAGAAAAACATATCACTTACTATAATTATGCTAGCATTAGTAGAATAAATAAATTCAGTGTATTTTGGGTTAGCTAAAAATGAAATGTCTCCATTTTTTGCGTCTTCAATTTTTGATACATTTTTTACTTTTGTATTTGGATTTCCAATTACTTCACCATCAACAAGCTCTGATATTTTTTCTGCTGTTAAAATCATCTTTACAAATCTAATAAATATAGGTGTATGTTTAAAATATATTATTAAATTCTTTGGGATAGCATAAAAAATATTTTTGCTTAATATTTGTTTTTCGATTACTAAAATGGTCTGAAACTTTTGTGAGGTCTACAATTTTCCTGTTATTTAATAATATATTAATTTTTTCTTCATCTATTTTGTATGTGTTGTGACTAATCTTTTTTGTGAAAACAAAATACGATGCTTCTTTATAACTTACATTATATTTTTTTTGTATTGTGAAATTAATTTTTTCAATTATTTTAGATGAGAATTTTTTATCTTGAATTTTTATTTTTAGTAGATTTCTGTTTATTATCATATTTGAAAGCTTTGACAAAACTTTATCTTGTTCATTACACCATTGTTTAATACAAGTATAGATTTCATAGTCATCTAGTAGTGCAAATTCTTCTAATAAATTGACTTTATTTTTAAAATCTTTATAAGTGTAATTATTTTTTAAAAAAGGTAAAAGAGTAGGGGTAGAGTATATTAAATATTTTTGTTGAACTAATTCTTTAGCTCTATTTAGAATATTTATTAGCATATGCTCTGCTGAGATAACTGTTTTGTGTAAATACACTTGCCAATACATTAATCGTCTAGCAAATAGGAACTTTTCAATAGAATGTATTCCTTTTTCTTCAATTACTAATTTTTCATCTACTACATTCATCATATTGATGATTCTTTCTACACCAATATTTCCTTCGCTCACTCCAGTATAAAAACTATCTCTTTTTAAATAATCAAGTCTATCCATATCAATCTGAGAAGACACTAAATTATAAAAGTATTTTTTGGAATATTTATTGCTAAAAATATTAATAGATAAATTTAATTTATTGTTAAAAATTTGATTTAGTTTTTGCATATACAATAAAGATATTTTTTCGTGTGAAATATTTTTAACAATTGTTTTCTCTAATGCGTGAGAAAATGGACCATGTCCAATATCATGTAATAATATTGCTATTTTTAATGCTAAACTTTCTTTCTCTGTAATTGTAATTTTTTTTTTTCTTAAGTGTTCAATTGTTCTTTGCATCAAGAACATAGATCCTAATGCATGTTGAAATCTAGTGTGATTTGATCCTGGATAAATTAAGTTAGCTAAGCCTAATTGAGTAATCCTTCTAAGCCTCTGAAAATATTTATGATTAATAAGCTCATTTATTAAATTGTCCTCTAAACAAATAAAACCGTATACTGTATCGTTTATAATTTTATCTTTTTTATCTTTATACATATGATAACTAATCTTTTTTTTATTTTTTTGTAAAACTAATAAATAAATTATGATAAATATTCTTTGGGCAGATGATGAAATCAATTTGTTGAAACCACATATAATTTATTTAGAAGATAAAGGTTATAATGTCATTTCTGCTAAAAGTGGAGATGAAGCACTTGAAAAATTAGTGTCCAATAATTTTGATCTTATTTTTTTAGATGAAAATATGCCTGGGATTTCTGGTTTAGAAACCTTAAATATAATTAAAGAGAAATATAGGCATATTCCAGTTATAATGATTACAAAAAGTGAGGAGGAAAGTATTATGGAAGAGGCAATTGGTGCAAAAATAGCTGATTATTTAATTAAACCAGTTAATCCATCTCAAATACTATTAGCAATTAAAAAAAATTTAGATNTTGATAGATTAATTGAAGAAAAAACAACAAAAAATTANCAACAAGAATTTTCTAAAATTTCAAGTTCATTATCTATGATTTCAAGCTTTGATGAATGGTGTAATATTTATAAAAAATTAACATATTGGGATTTGGAAATAGATTATTCTGGTGAAAAAAGTATAGAACAAATTTTGGAAATGCAAAAAGATGATGCTAACAAGCAATTTTTCAAATTTGTTAAGAATAACTACAAAAGTTGGTTGTATGATGATAATTCACCTTTATTATCACACAAGATTATTGAAAAAAAGGTTTTGCCAATTTTAAATAGTAATGTTCCAACTTATTTTGTTTTGATTGATAATTTACGTTATGATCAATGGAAAATTATAGAACAAGATATAATAACGGATTATCAAATTATTGCTGATGATATGTATTCGAGTATTCTTCCAACATCTACACAGTATTCAAGAAATTCAATTTTTTCTGGTTTACTTCCGTTAGATATTCAAAATCAATATCCCCATTTTTGGAAAAATGATCAAGATGATGGAGGTAAAAATTTATTTGAAGAAGAGTTATTAATAAAAAATTTAAACAGATTAGGAGAGGATACCTCTAAAATTTCTTATACAAAAATCACTAATATTGATTTTGGTAGAAAGGTTATTAATAAAATACCAAACTTAAAGCATAATCTACTAAATGTTATTGTATACAATTTTGTAGATATGCTTTCTCATGCTAGAACAGATATGAAAGTTATTAAAGAGTTAGCTGATGATGATTCCGCTTACAGATCTTTAACTAGATCCTGGTATTCACATTCTCCTCTCAAAGAAATTATTAATGAGATATCAAAACAACAAGCAAATTTAGTTATAACTACCGATCATGGTACAATAAATGTTGACAAACCATCTAAGGTTATTGGAGATAGAAATGTAAACGTTAATTTAAGATACAAACAGGGNAAAAACTTAAATTATAAATCGNCTGATGTATTTGAAATTAAAAATCCAAAAGACTATTTTTTGCCAATACAAAATGTAAGTAGCAAGTATATATTTGCTAAAGAAAAAAATTATTTTGTTTATCAAAATAANTANAATCAGTTTGTTAAATATTATAAAAACTCATATCAACATGGAGGTATATCTATGGAAGAAATGTTATTGCCCTTTATTATTTTAAAATCTAAAATAAATGACTAAAAAATTTATTGTAAAAAACATCAATGATTTAGATGAAGTATCTTCAAAAATACTGAAATTTAATAATCAATATAAAAAATTTGCATTTTTTGGTGATATGGGTGTTGGAAAAACAACTCTTATAAAATTTTTATTGAAAAAATTAGGTGTAAATGATAATGTTACAAGTCCAACCTTTTCAATCGTCAATGAGTATTTAAGTGAAAAGTTAGGATCTATATTTCATTTTGACTTTTACAGAATAAAAAATGAAAAAGAAGCATATGATATTGGAATTGACGAATATTTAAGTAGTGATAATTATTGCTTTATTGAGTGGCCAAATAAAATTAATAGTTTTATAGATGATAACTTTGTTAATGTATATATTGATATTGTTGATGATAATAAACGAAATATTATGATAAATTATAAAAAATGAATGTAAAAACAACACTTGATACTAAATCTCTCTTGCCAAAAGAAGAAATGTTAGAAGTAAAGCCAGGTTTTAAATCATTAGAAATTGGTATTCCTAAAGAATCATCATTTCAAGAAAATAGAGTCAGTTTAACTCCAGAATCGGTTGGAGTATTGGTTGCTAATGGTCATTCTGTTATTATTGAAAAAGATGCAGGCACAAGCGCTAATTTTAATGATGATGAATATATATCAAAGGGAGCGCATATCGCAAGTTCAAAGAGTGAAGTTTTTAAAGCAAACTATATTTTAAAAATAGAACCTCCTACTGAGGATGAGCTTTTGTTAATGAGTGATAGTCAAGTTTTAATCTCAGCTTTGCAGATGAATACTAGATCTGTAAATTTTTTTGAAACACTTAATAAAAAAAGACTGACCGCACTAGCTTTTGAATTTATTAAAGATCAACACAATAAATTACCATTCGTTAGAATTATGAGTGAAATTGCTGGTAATACCTCTATGCTAATTGCTGGAGAATATTTATCTACTGCTAATAAAGGTAAAGGTTTAATGCTTGGTGGAGTTTCAGGTCTCATTCCTACAAGCGTCGTTATTATTGGAGCAGGAACAGTTGGTGAATATGCATGTAGAACAGCTCTTGGTTTAGGATCCTCAGTTGTTGTTTTTGATGATTCGGTTACAAAATTAAGAAGATTACAGAATAATATTAATTCTAGAATCAGTACATCTACACTGCAACCTAAAGTGTTATCTAAAGCATTAAAAAGAGCTGATGTTGTAATTGCTGCCTTACAAATAGGAAATGGAAGAGTCCCATGTGTTGTAAGTGAACAGATGGTGCAAAGTATGAAGTCTGGTTCTATTGTTATAGATGTAAGTATTGATCAAGGAGGTTGTTTTGAAACATCTGAAGTAACATCACATAAAAAGCCAGTTTTTATGAAACATAATGTAATACATTATTGTGTTCCAAACATTGCTTCTAGAGTTGCTAGAACAGCTTCTTTGAGTATTAGTAATTTGTTAACTCCTATTTTAATAAATATTGGAGATTTAGGAGGGATAGATAATGCAATAAGAACAAATGAATTTTTACGTTCAGGTGTTTATAATTATAATAGTAAACATACTAACAAAATTTTAAGTAAAAATTTCAAATTATCTTATTATGATCTTAACTTATTAATGGGAGAATAGTATATGATTAGAAGATTTATATTATTTGGCTTTGGTATTTTTTTGGGTATTTTTTTTCTATCATTTGGTCCAAATAACAGATTGCAGGAAAATTTAAAAGATTACATTAATTATTTTGACATGAACTCAAGAGTTATTTATCATTTAAATAAAGGAGAAAATATCGAACTTACAGATAAAGCTATTTGTCAACTTAGTTCATATTCATTNGAAAGGAATGATTTACTTATTGATATTTCAGACGCAAATGTTAATTTTAGCCTTAGTGATACTAAATCTAGTACGTGTAAAACTTATATAGTTGAGAAAGTTATTAAAAATAAATTGATACAAATGAAATTTTTGTTGTGCGATAATGATACTAAAGTAGTTTTAGAATCATTGAAATTTGAAAATGAAAAATCTAATTGTTTTTAATTAAACTTTCTACGTTTTTTTTCACTTATAATATTTGACAAATCACGATTCATTTGTCCTGAAATAGAAGTGTTTTCTTCAGCTCTTCTTATTAAATATGGAATAACATCCTTTATTGGACCGTAGGGTACATATTTTGCTGTATTAAATCCATGTTCTGCTAAATTATAAGAAATATGATCACACATTCCCAACAACTGTGAAAAATAAATTCTTGGGTTGTTTTTATCAATATTATTTTTTTTCATTAAATCAATTAATAATTGACTACTGTACTCATTGTGTGTTCCAGCACAAATTGATATATGATTTATATTATCACAACATATCTTTAGGCTTTTATTAAAACTTTCATCTGATTTATTTTTAGTTTCAAATACAGGAATATCATATTTTAATTTTATAGCTCTATCTATTTCTTGTTTGTGATATGCGCCTCTCACCAGTTTTATTCCTAATAAAAATTTTTCCTTTTTTGCTATTGATATAATTTCATTTAGATAATTTAGTCTATCAGTTCGATACATTTGTAGAGTATTATATATATAAACTTCTTTCTTGTTATATTTTTTCATCATTGACAAAATAATCATATCAATACCATCTTGGATCCAACTTTCCTCAGCATCAACAAATACAGGTGTTTTGTAGTTATAGCTTGTTTTGCAAATTTCTTCTATTCTATTAATAAATTTTTGTTTTTCTATGATTTCATCACTTTTTAAGTTTTGATTAGAATTAATTTTTTCTAATAAACTGAATTTTGTGAGACCAGTTGGTTTGAAAACTGCAAAAGGGATTTTTGAAGATTTACTTGCTTTAATAATATTGTTAATAGTTTCATTTTTTACTCTTTTGAAATCTACTTCTTTGTCTTTACCCTCAACAGAGTAATCTAAAATCGATCCAATTTTGGATTTCCATAATTTATCAATGGTTGTTCTTGCATTATTTATATTAGTTCCTCCGCAAAATTGTTTGAAGATAGTATGTTTTATAAAAAAACTTATAGGTATTCTTAATTTAATTAATGTTTTTGTTAAAATTATTAA
>PBVH01000018.1 GCA_002728175.1 Flavobacteriales bacterium
TTATAACATAATAATGCAAGAAAACTTAAGGGAAATAATCAGAGCTTTTTTAATCATTTTTGCCTCATTTGTATTAATTAAGATTATAATGAGTTTCAAGAAAGAGGTTAGCGTTAATGAATTGACTGAATCAAAAAGACTTATTAGCACTGAAGTTGTTAAACTAGGGAGTAATAAAATTTCTGTTCCTGTATATGGTAAATTATCTTCTAAAATAGAGATAAATATTGTCACAGAAGCAAACGGAATATTTTATGGAAATAACTTTAAATCTGGCACAAAAGTTTCTCAGGGTGATACGTTAGGATACATTAAATACGATGAACTTGAAAGTAATTTGAATAGCCAAAAGAGTAATTTATTAAATCAGGTATCGAAAATAGTTTCTGAAATGAAATTTGATTTTCCGGAATCATATAATTTATGGTACAATTTTATGGATGAAATCAGTTTTTCAAAACCTCTCCCACAATTACCTTCAATACAAAACAAAAAATTAAAAAACTTTTTATCAGGGAAAAATTTTTTCAACTCATATTATAACGCTAAGTCTACCGAGGACAGATTAAATAAACATATATTAATTGCAGAGTTCAGTGGCTACCTTAGTCAAGTAACTATTAAAAATGGAACTGCAGTTGTTTTTGGACAAATGATTGGTAAGCTTCATGATCCCAGTATACTTGAGTTTGAATCAAATACTTCAATCAAAAACACTCTTTTTTTAGAGAAAGACATGATTGCTTCTATTAAAAGTGATGAGTTTATTGGTGAGAGAATTGGTAAGGTTTCGAGAATAAATAAAATATTAAATCCTTCATCTCAAAATATGAGCGTTTTCATTGAAACAAGCGACCAAGATCTTTATGATGGTATGTATGTTTTCGGAGAAATTATTGTTGGTGAAATAGACAATACATTTTTGATAAAAAGAAATCTTATTGAAGATAATAATGTCTTCGTAATTATTGATAATAAACTAATGTCTAAAAAAATTGATGTAATCCAAATTTTTGAAGAAAATGCTATCATTAGAGGGCTTTCGGATAATGATAGAGTTCTAAATGAACCAATTAAAGGAGCATTTAACGGGATGGCAGTAAGATTTAATAGATAATATGAGAGATTTTATTAAATACTTTGTTAAGTATCCAGTTTCAGCAAATGTATTAATGATACTCATCATTATTTTTGGTTTTATGGGTCTCTTTAATCTTAGAAAAACATTTTTCCCAGAAAGATCTTCTAAAATAATTACAGTAGATGCTGTTTTACCTGGGGCCTCTCCTATAGAGTTAGAGCAAATGGTTACTCTTAAGATTGAAGATAATATAGATGGAATTAGCGGCGTTAAGAGGATAACATCAAAATCACTTGAGAATATAAGTAGTATTATTGTAGAAATAGAAAACAAAGCCAATAACCAGGTTGTTCTTCAAGATATAAAAAACGCCATTGATAGGATAAATTCATTTCCAGATGATATGGAATCTCCTTCTATTTCTTTAATTGAAGATTTTAATCCTGCAATTTCTTTCGCTATAAGTGGAGAGGTTTCCTTAAGCCAGTTAAAAAAGACTGCTGAAGAAATTGAAGATGATTTAAAGGCAATGGAAGGTATTTCAAAAGTAAGAATTTCTGGTTATCCAGTTGAAGAAATAGAAATATCTGTTAGGGAGAATGATTTAAAAAAATATAATTTATCATTTCAAGACTTACATAGAGCAATTATTAGTGAGAATATTGATTTCACAGGAGGAACTGTTAAAAGTATAGATGAAAACTTTAAGATTAGAAGTAATAATAAAAAATATAATTCAGATCAAATTGCTGAGATTGTTGTAAAAAAAATAAATAATAGAATCATTAAAATAAAAGATGTCGCAACTGTCAAAAGAATATGGAAAGATGTGTCAAACAGAAAATACTATAATAACACATCTGGAGTTGTTATAAATGTATTTAACACCAATAATGAAGATATTACTATAGTTTCTACTAAAACTAGATCATATCTTAAAAATTTCAATAACATAAATACAAATATTACTGCTGATATAATCCAAGATAATTCAATTATAATTGAACAAAGAATAGCACTGCTTACAAAAAATGGAGTAATTGGTTTTATACTTGTGTTATTAATTCTAACTTTTTTCTTGCATCCTAGTCTTGCTGGGTGGGTTGCAGTTGCTATTCCTATTTCATTTTCAGGGATGTTTATTTTGGCTTCTTTCTATGGCATTACTTTAAATGTAATATCATTATTCGGGATGATTATTGTAGTTGGAGTTCTTGTTGACGATGGAATTATTATTGCTGAAAATATTTATCAGAGATATGAAAAAGGAGAAAATCGAATAAACGCTGCAATTAATGGGACTTTAGAAGTCTTACCTGCTGTTACATCTGCAATATTAACAACTATTGTAGCCTTTTCTTTGTTTTTTATGCTTGATGGAATGCTAGGAGATTTTTTCCCAGAAATGGGATTTGTAGTAATCGGTACATTAGTCTTTTCACTTATTGAGGCAATAATAATACTCCCCACTCACATTGCACACTCACATGCATTAAAGGGAATACAGCCAAGTAAAAAAATTAAAAAAGTTATTGATAAAACTACAGATGTTTTAGATAATATAAAATCAAAATACTACGCTCCAATTCTAAAATTTGCTATAAATAATCCTCTTACAATCATTTTAATATTTACATGCTCATTAGCTATTTCATTAAGTGCTATAAATGCAGGTTTGATCAAATCTACAGTATTTCCTAGTATAGAGGGAGAAAGTATAATTGTTAATTTAAAATTTGAAGCAGGTTCAAGTGAAGAGAAAACAGTAAAGTGGATTAACTACATTGAAAATAAAATTTTAGAAAAAAGTAATAAATTAAGTAAAGAATTTAATGACGGTGTTTCTTTAGTTAGAGCCATTGAAAAGACTATAGGAAATAACCAATCTGCTGACCAATGGTCAATACAATCAGCTCAAAGCTCTGAAAAAAGTAGTTTAACCATTTTATTAACTCCATCTGAAGAAAGAACTATTGGTACTTCAGAAATAACAAATTATCTAAAAGATGCAGTTGGAGAAATTCCAGGGGCAGAATCTTTAACTTTTGATGTTGAAAGCCCTTTTGGGAAAGCAATTAGCATTGCATTATTTTCAGAAAATAATGACGAATTATTAAGTGCTATTAAAATACTTAAAGATTACATGGTAAGTCTTCAATTAATGAAGAATATTTCAAGTAGTGATGAAAAAGGNNTAAAAGAAATAAAATTAAAATTAAAAAACAGAGCTTATCAAATGAATCTATCNNCTGCTCAAATTTTAAATAAGATAAGAAATGGATTTTATGGCTTTGAATCACAACGCCTTCAAATAGGAACCAANGAGGTTAAAATTTGGATTAGATACAATGAAAAAGATAGAAATTCAATCTATGATTTAGAAAATATGAGAATTAATTTAATGGGTAATAATTNTTTAGTTGGAGATCTTGTNGATATAAANATAGAAAGAGATCTTCTAAGTATNGATCATTTAAATNGNAAAAGATCTGTTCAAATAGATGCAGATTTATTGAACCCCAAAATTGATAATCCATTATCAATAATAGCAAATATTGAAAAATATATAAATTCAAATATTAAGACAATTTATCCTTCAATTAAACATTCAGTAGAAGGACAAATCAGATCACAAGCTGAAACTGGAAATTCTCTGAAATTTTCTGGACCAATTGTATTAATATTAATGCTTACAATCATTTTATTCACCTTTAGAAGTTTACTTCAAACTCTTGCAGTATTTATACTTATTCCTTTTGGATTTATTGGAGTTGGATGGGGACATTTTATTCATGATTTTCAATTATCAATGTTCTCATATTTTGGAATGATTGCATTAATAGGAATTTTAGTAAATGATTCTCTTGTTTTTATAAGTAAATTCAATAAAAATTTAAAAGAAGGATTAAAATTAGACGACGCAATTCAAGATACTGGCCTGACTAGGTTTAGACCGATTGTTTTAACATCAATTACAACTATTGCAGGTCTTGCTCCACTTATTTTTGAAAAAGAATTACAAGCTCAATTTTTAATTCCTATGGCAATTGCAATTGCATATGGATTAATACTTGCTACACTTTTAACTTTAGTATTTCTTCCAGCCTTTTTAAAGGTCGTCAACAAAATAAGATATATTAAAGAATGGGTATTTACTGGTAAAAAGCTCAATAATGAAGAACGAGAACCAGCAATCAAAGAATTAGAATATGAAAAGCTCTAGATTTTTAATAAAATTTATTCTTTTAATAAATATTGGTTTATTAATCAATAATAATGGGTTTTCACAGGAAATCATTGGCTTAGAGAAAGCTTTGTCTATGACATTAAAAGAAAATGTCGATATTAAAATAAAAACTAATGAATTAGAGCAAATTAGAAACTATGAAAAAGTGGGTGTTTTAGGAGCTTTACCTAGAATAATTTTAAATGGATCAGCTTCAAGTCTAAACGGTAATTCAAGCCTTGAGTTTGCAACAGACAACTTTCCTTCAATAGAAAACGAAAGAACTGAATCTAAAAGTATAAACGGTAACATAGGGATAAGTTACAATGTTTTTAATGGACTTGGATCTATTTACACTTTTCAAAAGTTAAAAAAACAAAGAGACCTAAAATCTATAGAACTGTTAATCCAAATTGAGCAAGTTTTATTAAAAACAGCAAAAGAATATTTTGACATTGCTTATTTACAGGAAAATTACAAAATAGTTAAAGAGTTACTATCTATATCAAAAGAAAGGTACAACAGAATTAAAGTTCTAAATGAATTTGGTAATGCTTCAAATTTAGATTTACTAAATGCTGAAATAGATCTAAATAAAGATAGTATTAATTTAATGAATGTTGAGTTTGAACTCTTAGATGCAAAAAACCAATTAAATATAACATTGAATAGAGATATACTATATGACTTTAAAGTTGATGATAAAGTAGAAATAAACAGAAATTTGAGCTACTCTGATTTAAATCGTGAAACACAAAATAATAATAATAATATTTTACTTGGTCAATATATAATAGACGTTTCTAAAAAAGATAAAAAAATAAATACTCTATCTATTCTTCCTAACATTGATATTTCAGTTCAGTATGGATACAATCAAATTGAGAGTAACACAAGTTTAGTATTAGATCAATCTACTCTTGGGCTAACTAATTTTATAAACTTTTC
>PBVH01000019.1 GCA_002728175.1 Flavobacteriales bacterium
CTTGCTAATTGAACGTAAATACCAAAGTTTGGATTTTGCCAATAAAGATACGACTCAACATAAGTAACAGGATTGGTTTGATTTATATTTACGGTAATATTACCATCTGTACTACCAGGACAAGATGGATTATTATCAATAGTAACACTTCCAATTGTTTGTGAGTTTACATTCAAAAAAGATATCAACACACAAATAACAAGGTAAAATTTCTTCATAAAAATTGTTTTAATTAATAAACAAATATACAAAAAAAAATACGTTTAATATTTAAATCAAATATGAAATTACTGGCGTAAAATCTAATCAATAATTACTTTTTTTGCAAAGCTAATATTGTCAATCTTGAATCTTAAAAAATAAATGCCACTAGAAAAGTTAGAGCAATCTAATTTGAAATTTTTTGAATTCTTCAAATCTATATCCATTATTTTTTTAGATAAAATATCAGTAAAATGGCATGTAATATTTTTATATTTTTTGTTTAGGTTAATATGCAATATAGAGTTAACAGGATTAGGATATAAGTGAATATCTGAAATTTGATCAACAATAGAAAGATCTTGTAGTTTATATGAAACAGTATCTGAATTACAATTATTAGCATCATATGCTATTGCGTAATAAGTACCAGGATTTGTAGTGAAAAATTGCTGTGAATTAGATAGGTTACCTGATGAATTCCACCACTGTAATGCATATGGAGGTGTACCACCTGAGATATTTGCTTCTAAAGCATTATTAAAGTACTGTATTTGCAAATTCAAAACACTAGGATGTAAAATTGCAAATGTATCAACAAACTGACAACCCATATCATCAATGATTTGATAAGAATAAAAACCTTCACATAATTGATTTGATGTAACACTAACATTATTGTTATCAAAATAGTTAATTTGATATGGAGCAATACCATTGCTTACAATTAAATTTATATTGGCATCACAATAATCATGACAAGTTACATGATTAATATTTTTAGCAACTTGAATATCACTTAAAGTATGAACAAATACTTGATTACTATCAACACAACCCAAGGAATCAATTATTATATAATCGTAAGTTCCAGAAAAAAGGCTTGATGGGTTATAGCCTAGCCAGTCTTGAATATATGGAGAAAAACCACCATTAATATTTAGAATCACCTGTCCATCACTAACATCTATACATGATGATGGAGAAATTATTGTTTGGGAAACTATTGGTGATGTTTGATTAATTGATGCTATACCTTGAAGTTGACATCCATTAACGTCAGAAACATAAAATATGTAACTTCCCGCTGATAAATTATTTGCTATATTGCTTGTGTCTGCATTACTCCACAAGTAACTATATGGTGGAGTTCCACCATTGACCTGTAAGGAAGCTGATCCTGTACTAAGTGCATTACAAATTACATCAACAGTCTGTACAGCTGCAGAAATTTGAGTTGGTTGTGAAATATAAACAGAATCCGTAAACAAACAATTATTGTTATCTAATATTTCAAATACATGAAAACCCTCCCCTAATAAATTTGGATTTGAATTTAACCAACTTTCTGTGTAAGGAGGAATACCTCCACTGATATCCAAAGTAGCAGTACCATTCATATAATTGAAGCAGGTTACATTTGTAACCGAATCTATAACGACAATAGGAGTAGTCGGAGAAGTAACATTTATTGAGTTTGAAAATAAACAGTTGTTTCCATCCAAAATTGTATAAAAGTATGTGCCTGCTGATAATGACTGTGGATTATAACCATTCCAACCTACTGAATACAAAGGAGTACCACCAGAAATATCTAAAACAGCTACACCGTCTGACCCATTATAACAACTAACATTTTGAATAATTTCAGTAACCTGAATTAAATCGGGCTCAGTCACAACAAACGAAAATGTATTTTGACAATTATTATTTTCGAGAACATTTAAAACATAAGTTCCGGAATATAAATTATTTAAATCCTCTAAATTTGAACTAAATCCATTTGGCCCTTGCCAACTGTAAAATGTGTTAATAGATGGGTCACTGGTAATGTAAGTTATATCTATAGAACCAGATGCATTACCAAAACAATCAATATTTATAATGGAATCAAACATGTTAGAAGGTAATGGCTCTGATATATTAAAATACATTGTTGGAAAGCTACAACCCTCATAATCTGTAACAGTTAAATTATAATTTCCAGCTGGAATATTTGATAATTGAGAAGATGTATCTCCAGTACTCCAATTATATAAATATGGANGTGTACCACCAGANAATGCAACAAATATGCTTGCATCATTACCTCCATTACAACTTACATCCGCTAATGCTAGACCGATAGTATCAATTGGACTAGGGTTAGAAATATTATAACTACTTGAAAAACTACAGCCATTTGAATCTAAAATATTTAATTGATAGGTACCCTCAGAAAGACCTAAAATGTTTGGTAAAATGGATGAATATCCATTGGGGCCTAGCCAACTGTAAGCATACGGGGCTGTTCCACCAGAAACTGAAAGATTTATACTCGCATCGTTAAAATTATGACAACTTATATTAGTAACATTAGCATTATCATTAATATCGAGTGGTTCTAANACGTTAAAATTAGTNCTAACTGATGGGCAGTTATTATTATCACTAACAACTACAGAATAATTGCCAGCTGATAATGAACTTGGATTAAAACCATTATAGTTAAATGAATATGGAGGTGTACCACCAGAAATTACAAGATTGACTTGACCATCGTTATAGCCATAGCAAGATGGAGGTGTAACACTTATTGAATTTATATTAATTGATAATGGTTCATTTAAAGTTGTATATGCTGTGTCAGTACATCCAAGATTGTCAGTAACTACAGTCGTGTAGATTCCTGATAAATTTAAATTATTAATATAATTAACACTAGTAGTGCTAATATATCCGTTAGGACCATACCATTCATATGTAAATATTGTTCCACTACTACCGTTAACATTTACCAAAACTATTCCATCTCCTGCTCCAGCACAACTAATATCAGTATTTGAAAAAGACAAAGAAGCACAATATGTACATGAACCATCATCTGTATTGGCATTAGGATCAAAATTTGCTGCACTCGCATCTATGCANCCAAAAATTTTTGGAATACATGAACCATCGTCTATTGTTGCATTTGGATTATAGTTGAAAGCAGATGTGTCTGTACAACCATAGTAATCACAAGTTGTTAGACAATTTGCATTTAAAATACCCGGATCTAATGCTTGAGAAACTACAACTTCGTGAAAATCAAGCACAACTCCGGTCCCACCAACATGACAATAACTCATAATAGTTCCAACTTGAGGACTTGGATTATTATTACAACTTCCCTCGACATCTACACAATTATCTATAACGCCTCCANCNAANGGTATTGATGGATCAGCTACCCAACCACACCAATGTGTATGNTTTGCACCATAATTATGACCAATTTCATGNGACACAACATTTAGATTCCATGAATANGTTGGATTNGGAAAGTTAAATGATGTATCATTATNTANTGATGCTGAAAATCCATAACCCCAATTGTAACTACACAAAGCATCAAGATAGGCTATCCCTCCAGTTCCTGTATTATTTCTCTTTGTTAACAAATGAACTAAATCTCTGTTAATTGCAGCATTATTGGTTTGCCAATAATTTTTAAGTTCACTTAGCATAGCACTGGCTTGAGCAACATATCCATCAAAGGGATCTATAGTATTCCAAATATTGATATACACTACTTGAATAGCTGAATTTGTTTCGCTTTCAAAAATCTGACTTACTCCTGCAATAATAGCTAAAGCCCAGTTACTTGCTTGTTGATCTGAATTAAATGTTTGTCTTGTATAATAATCGATTTCGATTGCTAACTCTACACACACTGGGGCAGATGAACTAAAACTCCTTTGTATTCGATTTGTATAGTTGATTTCTGCTACTTCATCAACCGCACAACTAAAATTAGAACTATTTATACTGTTCGAAGCTTCAAATAAAATATACTCGTTTCTGTATTTTGCAATTTCATATTGCTTGTTATTAATTTTAAATGTAGAACTTATGATATCATCATAAAAATTTATAACTCCTATAGACTTTTCTAAATAATACATTTTATATGATAATATATCAGGGGTTATATCTAAAACTATACTTCCATTTTTGGAACTTGACACTATTTGAAGATTTTCGGAACTAAAATTAATTCTTTTGAGTTCCACATTAATTTTATCATTAAAAAAAGGGACTTCTAATGAAAAATTTTCTTTTTTTTCTAAAATAATGTTTTGATAAACCTCCTTTGAAACGAACAAACCAAGAGAATTGTCTTTATTTTTAGTTGCAACTATTTTTGAAGATTCATTTGGACTAAATAAATTTCTAGCAGCGAGAGAGAAACTTGTACATAATAAAATTAAAATAATTATATAAAATCTCATACTTTAATCATCTAATTAAACTAATAGTACCTTCATATTTATAAACCTCATTATATATATTTTTCACCTCTATATAGTAGGTGTAAATACCACTGATGGCATCTTTTTTATTATTTATTGTTCCATCCCAGCCCTCTTCAGGGTTATCAGATTCATAAACCACACCTCCCCACTTAGAAAAAATAATTATTTTAAAATCTATCCAACTACCAGGATACAAAATGACCTTATATTTTTCATTAATATTTTGTTTATCTCCATTTCCTGGAGTAAAAGCAGAAGGAATAAATATTTCGTAATGATCAACAACAATCTCTTTTGATATAGTATCAAAACAATTAAATTCTGTTTGTATTTCAAGAAATACCTTGTACTTTCCTTTATCTAAGTAAGAGGAACTTACAATTGAATCATATGCGTCAAAAGTTGCAATATTGTATACAGTATCATAATTAAAATCCCAACTCCATGCAATAATATTTTGTTCAAAAGTCTGAGACAAATCAACAAAAACAAAAGGACTANTTAGCTGATCATCATATTTCCTTCTAAATGGATTAGCTGTAAAATTAGCTATCGGACTTTCTAAATTATCAATACTCATAAAATTCTCAATACTACACATGTTGGCGTCAAATACTTTAACATTATATGTGCCTGCAGATAGTGTATCTATATTAAAATTCAAGCCAAGTGTATCATTATTAAAATTTTGCCAAACAAAATTATATGGCGCAACTCCCCCTTTCATTTGAGCAACTCCAAAACCTTTTCCTAGTTCACATGTATCTGGACCAAAAATAAATGAATCAAACTCTAAAACATCAGGTTCTGATAAAGTTATACTATCAGTAAACATACATCCATTTTGATCATATAAAAACAATTGATAGTTATCAGAAAATAAGTTAAAAACAGTATCACTATTGATACCATTTAATGGTAAATTGTTCTTAGTCCAACTGTAAGAATATCCACCAACACCTCCACTTGCAATAGCCGCAATGTAGCCATCACTTGATCCATTACAGCTAACTCCGTAATTTGAATAGTTAGATTTAACTAGATTAGCAGTAACGTATGTTGCTGGTTCTATAACAGTAACAGAATCCAATTTGGTACATCCAGCATTATCTGTAATTAATAAACCATAGGTACCAGCTGCTAAATCATAAATATTGTGTGAAGTTTCACCATTACTCCATAAAAATGAGAATGGGAGGTTAGACCCTTCAATTTGAAATTCTATATATCCGTCATTACCATCTTTACATGAAACATCTTTGGAACTATATGTTACTGGACCAAAACTATTCGCAGGTTCAGTTACATTAAAAGGTGCTACTATTTGACAACCGTTAGAATCAATTATATTACATATATACTCACCGGCAACTAAGTTATAAATATCCTTAGTATTTGAAGTAAAGGAAGATGGACCTGTCCAACTATATGAATATGGCGGTGTTCCTGATCCAAATTGTACTGTCAAGCTAATTTCTCCATTGTCACCATTGTAGCAGGTAACATTAACAATATTTGCGCTGACAATTAAAGAATCTGGACCTGTAACATCTACAAAGTCTGTATACTCACAGGAATTACTATCAACAATTTTATAATTGTACGATCCAATTGATAAACTATCTGGATCATAACCAAACCAATCAGTATAGTATGGTGTTATACCTCCAGAAATATTTAATGAAACAGTTCCATCAAAAGAATTAAAGCAAGTAGTTGGAGTAACCTGAGCAATAACACTTACTTCATCTGCAGGCTCAGAAACAGAGATAAACCTATTTATAGTACAGCCAGTAGCATCTGTAATACTAACATTGTATGTTGCTGCTGGAATATAAATTAAATCTTCTAAGATTGATCCATTTGACCATAAAAACGTGTACGGTGCGACTCCACCATTAATACCAATTATATCAATTTCTCCAGTAAAATCTCCCTTACATTTTACATTTTTTACTTTTACAGAAGTAGTGTCAAATGGTTTTGTTTCTATTAAAAAATTTTCATTCCAAAAACAATTATTATTATCTGTTACAGTTACGGAATAAGGTCCTGCAGACAAATTATTATTAAATGGAAAATTACCAAACGCATTACTCCAGACATAAGAATATGGATAAGTACCACCTGATACAACTAAGTTTATTTCCCCATCACTACCTCCCTCACATGCAACTTTTGTTAGAGAAGATAAAACATTTAAAGGAGATGGTTCAAAAATATCAAAAGAATAAGTAACAGGACAATTACTATCATCATTAACTAAGACTTGATAATTTCCAGGTACTAGTCCTGAAATATCTTCCTGAGATGATGTAAATCCGTTTGGACCTATCCAACTGTAAATTGGGTTGATTAAATTGTATGGTGTTAAATTAATTGCTCCGTTTGCTGCATCTTTACATAAAATGTTAACAGTGTTTGTATCAATATTATATGTCGATATTGGATTCATCACTTCAGATAAAACAAATTCGCAACCATTATTTGGATCTGTCACAATTACATTGTAAACACCGGCTGTAAGACCACTAATATTTGCTGAAGTAGAATAAAAATTATTGGGTCCAGACCATAAAATATCAGGTGTTCCAGATATTCCAGAAATATTCAAATCAATTGAGCCGTTGGTATTTCCATAACAATCAATCAATACAACATTGGAAGAAACCGTTATTTGTGGTGGTTCAGCAATGTAAACATTTCTAAAGTTAATGTTGGGAGAATTTAAACTACAACCATTTTGATCAATTACATCATAACTGTAATTTCCAAATTGTAAATTTTGAATATCTTCAAGAACGGATGTAAATCCATTTGGACCTGTCCAAGATACCGAGTAAGGTGCTGATCCACCAACTAAATCCAAGTCAATTAAGCCATTATCATAACCATAACAACTTATGTCTTGGGAATATACACTTGCGCTTAATGGTTGTGGTGAAGATATATATTGTGATATAGGAAATGCGGAACAACTATTTGCATCTGTAATTACTGATGTATATGTACCCGAAGTAACTAGATTATTGATATCGGTATTTGTGGAAAAAAAGCTAGGTCCTGACCAGCTAACATTATAAAACGGTGGTGTTGTATTTTGAGTTCCACCAGAAATGGTTATATCAATTGCTCCATCAGCAGTTCCAAAACAAGAAATATTATTAAATGAAAAAAGATTTGCTTGAATTTGGGTTGGAGCTATTAAAATTATATTTTCTGATGATGTGCATCCATTTGCATCTCTGTAAGAAATATTATATGTTCCTTCTGTTAACAGACTAAATACATTATTATAAGTGTAACTTGATCCACTAATTGAATATTCATATGGGCTAACGCCACCAGACACATCAGCAGTGATTTGACCATCAAATGCACCAAAACAAGAAATATGTTCTCCATTATAATCAGAAGAAACAAAACCTTGACTAAGTAATGAGGTTGGTTCATCAACAATCAAACCATTAATTGTTGAACCGCAGCCACTAGCATCCGTTATGGTAACAGAATAAATCCCTGCAGATAAATTAGTTATATCTTCAGATGTTGATCCATTTGACCATGAGAAAGTAAATGGGGGCAATCCACCACTAACTGTTAAATCAATAATTCCATCAGCAAATCCGTTACAACTAATATTTGTTATATTCTCTGATGTAGTGTAAGAATTTAATCCAACAATAAAAGTTTCAGCGGAAGTACAACCATCTTGATCAGTAACAACCAAATCATATTGACCTGGTTCTAATCCGCTAATATCTTCAGTACTAGCAGTAAATCCATTTGGGCCAGTCCAACTATATATAGGAACACCTGATACTCCACTAACAGTAACATCAATAGAGCCATCTTGATAACCTGGACAAGTTACATCTTGTGTCATATTCATAAATGTAAATCCAGAGGATGATGTTAAATCAATTTGATATGTGTAAGATGATGTATTTTGAATACAAGCATCATCAATTAAATCAACAGTAAAGAAAAAGGGCGAGTTTAACAAATCTGCGTATTGTGGTACCCATGAAAATGTTCCAACAGGGTTATTTGTACCATTGTTTGCAATAGTGAATGTTGCATTATTAGGTAAATTACTAGCAGACATGGTTATATTTGTGGAACCACCAGGAGGTGATGTTAAGCCATTAATATCAAATGTCATGACTGATGATCCATTTGCACAAAAATAAAAGGAATTAACTAAAGGTCCAGCCAAAATTAATGTATCTATTCCTGTTAAATTAGGAGGATTACTGTTGCAACCTAAAATAACAGATTGTATATCTCTAGCAATACTACCTATTAAATTACCGTTTCTGTATTCATCCACCCTAACAGCCCAGATGGTTGTGAGTTGGGTAGTTGGAAAAAAAGATATATTGCCAGTGTTAGCATCAAAATTCATTGTACCATTAAATGGTAACTGTGCAGTATAACCTCCATTATAAGGAACATTATTGACATTATTATCATACCCAAACCAATTGTAGTTGTTTAAAGGATTTACTAAATTATATACTAAAGAATCTCCGTCAATATCAGTAGCAGCTGTTGAGTAGTTTGTATTTGAATTTACACAAAGGTAACCAGGTGGATAATTATTCCATGTTGGAGAATTATTACATCCTACTACACTTGTATTGTTAATTAGAGCTTGAACACAAATGGAATAATCATCTGAAAAATTTACTGTTGTTATTTGGGGATTTCTCGCATACATAGCAGCAGTAATTGTCCAATCATTTCTAGCATACGGTAAATTAATAATTCCTTCATAAGTATAAACTTGGGTTTGATTTGTACTCCCTCCACTACATGATCCTGTGTATGGACATGAAGGGGATGAAGAAATTGTTGGATATACAGGAACAGGAAAAGGAGTTATAGACCCTAGTGAAAAATTTTGATTATAACCGACACCGTTCGAAATATTTAAATAACCTCCATCACTACCAAAGGTATTGGGAGCATTAACACCACTACACTCTCTGTAAAATCTCAAAGTTACCTTATATTGATTAGTAGATATGCATTCATATGTTAAATCAATACCAGCAGCGTGAGTGGCATATAAATGTTCAATACTGAAAACAAATACAAATATTAATAATAAACACCTCATAATGCAAAAATACGATAATCTGATTAAATAAAAAAAAATCTTATGTTTGTCACAAATCAATCACAAAAAAATAAAATGAAAAACTTAATAATTTTCTTAAGTGGATTAATATTTATATCAATAATATTTTATCCAAATATTACCAATTCTAATGGAAATGGCTCACCAGGAGGAAAGACTGGTTCGATTGGTGATAATGGTGTTTCATGCACGGCATGCCATTATGCTGGAAATGGAAATGGAGCAAATATTACTACAAACATTCCTACAAGTGGATATGTTCCCGGACAAACATACACTGTTACTGCTTCAATACAGCAAAATGGCATTTCAAAATTTGGTTTTGAACTCACTGCTGAGGATGAAAATGGACAGAAAAAAGGAATATTTAATATAATTAATTCCGTTGAAACAAAATTAACTAATAATGGATCAGCAGTTACTCATAAAGGAACTGGAACATCTGGACAATCAATTAAAACTTGGACTTTCGACTGGACTGCTCCTGGTTTTGCTACATCAACAGGTTACGTAAAATTTTGGGGTTCATTTTTAGCTGCTAATGGAGATTTTACAAATAGTGGAGATATATATCATTTCGATACCACTTCTTATTCTGAAGAACAAACAAATAGCTTATTTGAAATCAATAATGAAATTAGTACAAATGGAAATAAAATTTATTTTAATAAAAATATATCCAAAATTTTAATTTATGATATTTCAGGTAAACTTATTAAACACAAAAATAATTTTAACAATAATTTTATTGATTTAAGTGAGCTGAATTCTGCTTTTTATATTGTAAAAGCTGTGGATATTAATGAAAATTACACAACGAAAAAAATATTTTTAAACCAATAAAAAATACTTTAAATAAAAACATATAAAAAACTGATTATTAATAATTTAAAAATATAATATGACATTTTGTCATTATACTTTTTTAAGTAATTTGATAAGGAAATTAATATGAGAATAGACATTGTAACAATCTTTCCAAAATTTTTTAATTCAATAAAAAATCATTCAATTATAAAGCGCTCTTTACTCAAAAAAAAAGTAGAAATATTTACGCATGACATAAGACATTTTTCAAAAAACAAACAAAAAAGCGTAGATGATTATCAATTTGGAGGAGACCCTGGGATGGTCTTACAAGTTCAGCCAATTGATGATTGCATCAGCCAACTGAAATCAGAAAGAGATTACTGCGAAATTATATACCTATCCCCATGCGGAGAAACCCTTAATCAAGTAGAATGCAATAGACTATCAGTTTTAAAAAATATTATATTGCTTTGTGGAAATTACAAAGGAATAGACCAAAGAGCGATTGATTTACATGTAACAAAAGAAATTTCTATTGGTGACTATGTGCTCACTGGAGGTGAATTTGCCGCATCTATTGTTTTAGATTCGGTAGTCCGACTTATTCCAGGAGTAATATCTAACGAATCTTCGGCCTTATTTGATTCATTTCAAGATAATTTGCTTGCGCCTCCAATATATTCAAGACCAGCTCTATACAAAAATCTACAAGTTCCAAATGTATTACTTTCTGGAGATACTAAAAAAATTGACAAATGGAAAGAAGAACAGATCATTAAAGTTACAAAAAATAAAAGACCTGATCTTTTAGATTAAAATATGTGACTATTTAAACTATTAAAACAAAATATTTATTGTAATATTGCAAACCTTTAAATAAATACAAAATGGATATTGTAAATCATATTTCTAGCGAGTTAACACCAAAAAAAGATCTTCCTAAATTTAAATCGGGAGATAATATTACTGTTTTTTACACTATTAAAGAAGGAAATAAACAAAGAACACAGTTTTTCAAAGGAGATGTTATTCAAAGAAAAGGTAGCGGGTCCACTGAAACGTTTACTATAAGAAAAATTTCTCACTCAATTGGTGTTGAAAGAATATTTCCAATAAACTCTCCTACAATTGAAAAAATTGAAATAAATAAAAGAGGTAGAGTTAGAAGAGCAAGAATATTTTACTTAAGAAAATTACAAGGTAAAAAAGCTAGAATTAAAGAAGTTAGATAAATAAAACTGTCTTTATTTACTAATTACTTTAAATTCTGTTCTTCTATTTTTTGACCTTCCCTCTTCATTATCATTACTATCCACTGGAAATTCTTCACCAAATCCATTATACGATATTCTGTTTTTTTGGATACCATTAGAAACAATATGTTCATAAACTGCCTTTGCTCTATTTTCTGACAAAACTTGATTATCTCTAAATGAACCAACATTATCTGTATATCCATTTATTTCAATTACAATTGACTTATTAACCCTAAGGTAATTAATAAACTCATTGATAACCTGTTCTGATATTTGATTTATTTCATAAGAATTTGTATTAAAATAAATATTATCAATTTTAAATGAACTACCCTCACTTATCTGTTCCAGTTCAATATTTAATGTGCTTGGTGAAATATAATTTGAATCATCAGCATCAATATATTCAGAATAAAAGGCGTAACCTTCCTCTTTAATTGACAAAAGCACATCATCATTATCTTCTAATGTAATTGCTCCAACATAAGAGCCTTTATCTACTTTAATTGTCGTGATTTTTTGAGTAGTAAGATTTTTAATTTCAATTTCAATATCTTTTACAAATGTTCCATCTTCATCATTAAGATCTCCCTTTAAAAATAAAACTCTTTCTGGCTTAGCATCCTCATATAACGGAAAACCATATATATCCCATCCTCCCTCACCAATTAGTTTATTAGACGCAAAATAAGCAGTTTTTCCATCTGTGCTAACAAACAAAGACACTTCATCCGTTGATGTATTTATTGGGTATCCAATATTAATTGGTTTTTGCCATTTTCCTAACGAATCTTTTCGTGAATAAAATATATCAAATCCACCTAGCGTTGGAAAATTTGTTGACGAAAAAAATAATGTTTTCCCATCTGTATGAAGAAATGGTGATTTTTCTTCTTCAGCACTATTAATATTAGTTCCTAAATTTTTAGGTACACTCCACTGATTATTTTCAAAAGTTATTTCATATAAATCTGTTTTTCCATACCCCCCTTTCCTATTACTTGAAAAAATAATTGTATTTCCATCTGATGATACTGTTGGCTGCGAATCCCAAGCGTTCTTTTTCGAAATACTTTTTGGAAATTCTTTAGATTCAGACCATCTGTAAGTACCATCTAAACTTTTTATTTTAGTCGTGTAATATATATCACAATTATTATAGCCTTTAGAGTCTCTAGAGCACTTAGTGTAATACAAAACATTATTATCAATTGTTACTGTTGCACCCCCTTCATTGTCTGTAAGATTGAAAGGATATCTCATTGCATCACCATAACTAAAAACACCATCTTTCTTTTGACTAAATGTAAATTCTTCAACACTTGTCTCTGCAATATCCTGTTTAGTTTTTTTGATGAGTCTTCTAGTATAGAATGCAAATTCTTGATCAGGAGATATAATCGCTAAATACTCATCATATTTTGATGAAATTCCTTTAATAACAAAAGGCTTGAACTCAACTGGATTATTTATTATATCTGATAATATTTTTGCTTTTTCATACATCATTATTGCATCAGAATAATATGGATCTGAAAGTTCTAATTCAATACTTTTTTTCAAATAATTTGCTGATGCAACATAATCTTTTTGAATAAACGAAATATGTCCCAAAAAATAATATACATATGGAAACTCATCAGGACAATTTTCAATAACTCTAAGACCTTGATTCATAGCCTCAAAATATTTTTCTCTTAGCCAATATATTTCAGTTTTAAGCACTGATCTGTGTAACGGAGACGTCAACTTATTTACAAGATCCATAGCGTCGTACAATCTTTTAACATCTTGTCTTCCTTTGATAATGACAGACTCTGCTCTGTTAAATTTCTTCCTTTCTTTCTTATCATCCAACAACATACAGTCTACATTTGTCTCTAAACTTAACGAATCAACACTATAAAGCTCTTGACTGAAAATAATATTAGGTACTAATAAAAATATAATGATAATATTATACATATAGTTAAATACTTTTTGACGGGTTTAAAGATGATACAACAGTTGCAATTGTAGCATCGCCAGTAACATTAACTACTGTTCTTAACATATCTAAAATTCTATCAACAGCAAAAATTAAAGCAATTCCCTCAGGATTAATACCAATTGCACTTAAAACTATCACAAGCATTACCATTCCAGAACCTGGAACTGCAGCTGCACCAATTGAAGCAAGTGTAGCAGTTAAAACAATTGTTAGTTGTGCTGATAAATCCAAATCATAACCAAATGCTTGTGCAATAAATACNGCAGCTACTGCTTGATAAAGAGATGTGCCATCCATATTAATTGTAGCCCCTAGCGGTAATACGAAAGATGAAACTTCTTTTGAAACATTTAATTTTTCTTCACACCTTTCCATTGTTACAGGAAGAGTAGCAGCACTTGAGCTAGTTGAAAATGCTAACATCTGTGCAGGAGAAATTGCTTTNAAAAAATCTATATATTTNATNTTAGTAAATGATCTTAAAACAATTGGGTAAATAATTAAAATCATTAACATTAAACCTAAAATAACATTTAATGAATAAATGGCNAAGGCAGCGAACAACTCACCGCTTGCNCCATATTCTACTACAAGAGATGATAAGAGAGAAAATACACCATAAGGAGCAAACATCATAATAATATCAACTATTTGTAATATGATATCATTTATACCATCAAAAAATCCTTTAACATATATAGTTTTTTCTTTGGGCAACATAATCAATGAAATACTAAATAATATTGCAAAGAAAATTATTTGTAACATATTTCCATTGTCGCTAGCTGAACTAAAAATATTTGAAGGAACAATATCAACAAGAAATTGNAACGGACCATTTTCTTGAACATTTTCAGCTGCTAAAATTTTGGAATTTGTNTTGTTAGAATAAGTTTGTTGCAGTTCAATTCTTTTTTCCTCCGAAAAGACCTTACCTGGATTAATGATATTAACAAGAGACAATCCTATTACTACAGAAATCACAGTTGAAAGCAAATAAAAAATTATAGTTTTGCCTCCAATTTTTGATAAGCTAGAAATACTTGAAAGTGAAGCAACTCCCTTTACCAAAGAAGCAAAAACCAATGGCAAAGCAATTAGCTTTAACAAATTTACAAATATTATACCCCACGGCTTAATCCAAAATCTTGTAAACTCAATCCAATTAAAATAACTTGCAAGTAATCCGAACACAACCCCAAAAAACATTCCAATAATTATTTTCCAATGTAGAGCCAAATTTTTCATATTAATTTTTTATTTANTAAGTAATANTCTAATAGNCATAGCGANATCATACTTTCAACAATTGGTACTGCTCTTGGAACAACACACGCNTCATGTCTACCCTTTCCAGNAATCNTNATNTNATTACCATCTTTGTTTATTGTTTTTTGGTCTTTCATTATTGTAGANACTGGCTTNAAGGAAANTGTAAAATAAATATCATTACCATTACTTATTCCNCCAACAATACCACCAGAAAAATTAGTTTTTGTAACACCAGCACTATTAATTAATACATCATTTACTTGAGATCCTTTAGCAGATGAAATATCACTATTATAAAAACCATATTTAAAAGAATGAACTGCATTGATACTTAACATTGCCTTAGCTAGAGTTGCGCTTAACTTATCAAAAACAGGTTCGCCAATTCCTGCAGGAATATTTTTTACTACAGCAGTTATTTCTCCTCCAATTGTATCTCCCTCTTTGGCTACTTTTTTAATTTCATTAATCATTTCATTTGCACAAGATATTTCAGGACACCTAACTATGTTATTGTAGGTATTTGATAAATCAAGATCTTGATAATGCTTTTTTAATTTAATTTTTCCAACAGAACTAACATAAGCAAATAANTGAATTCCTTNTTGATTTAATATTTGTTCTGCTATNGCACCAGCAACAACTCTACAGACAGTTTCNCTNGCAGANGCNCTTCCACCNCCTCTGTAATCTCTTATACCATATTTTGCTTGATATGTAAAGTCAGCATGAGATGGTCTGTATGTATCTTTTAAATGTAAATAATCTTTNCTTTTGGCATCTTTATTTTTAATAATNAANCCTATTGGNGTTCCCAAAGTTTTACCTTCAAAAATACCAGACAAAAATTCTACTTTATCATTCTCTTTTCTTTGAGTAGTAATTTTAGATTGACCAGGCTTTCTTCTATTTANTTTNTTTTGGATAGATTCAAAATCAATTTTAATATTAGAAGGACATCCGTCAATTACACCNCCAATATATTTACCATGAGATTCACCAAAAGTTGTTAACCTAAATAAATTTCCAAAAGTATTACCCATGATTGCAAATATAAGATATTTGATTTGAGTGTTTTTTGTAATTTAGCCAAATATGAAAACTATAATTATAAATATTGCTGAAATTATTCAAATTGAAGATAATCCTAAAGAGCTAGTAAGAGGTACTGATATGAGTAAAATAAATACTCTAAAAGATGCATATTTAGAAATAGAAAATGATTTAATTACGAGTTTTGGAAGTATGACTGATTTTAACACTTCAAATAATATACATGAAAAGATTATAGACGCTAATAATGGTATGATATTCCCAACTTTTTGTGATAGTCACACCCATCTTGTGTTTTCACATTACAGAGAANAAGANTTTNTTGATANAATNAATGGACTNNCTTANNANGANATTNNNCAAAGAGGAGGTGGAATATTAAATTCAGCAAAAAAATTACAAAAAACATCCGAAGAAACCTTATATAAACAGGCACTAAAAAAAATAGATAAAGCAATAAATCTTGGNACTGGTGCNATNGAAATTAAAAGTGGTTATGGTCTAAATTTTGAGNNTGAAATTAAGATGTTAAGAGTTATTAAAAAATTAAAAGATAATAGTTCTATTAAAATCAAATCAACATTTTTAGGAGCACACGCTATNCCNCAAGAANATAAGAAAAATAAAGCTAAATATATAGATATTATTATTGAANAAATGCTTCCTTTAATTGCTAAAGANAAATTAGCTGATTATATAGATGTCTTTTGNGAAAAAAATTATTTTTCCGTTAANGATACANTAAAAATAATAAAAGCNGCNTCAAAATATAATATTCAAGCAAAAACACATGTNAATCAGTTTAACATACTTGGTGGAGTTAAAGCATCAATAGACAACGGTGCTAGATCTGTTGATCATTTAGAAAATATGAGTGAAGAAGATTATAAATCATTGACAAATAGCAAATGTATGGCTACAATTCTACCTACATGTTCTTTTTTTCTTGGTATCAAATATAGTCCAGCAAAAGAAATGATAAAAAAGAATATTCCAGTAGCATTAGCAAGCGACTTTAATCCTGGATCATCACCAAGTTTAAATATGAGTTTTGTATCATCACTTGGNTGTATCAAGCTNAAAATGTCATCAGAAGAGGTGATTAATGCAACTACGATTAATGGGGCTTATGCAATGGGAATAGAAAAAGAATATGGTAGTATTTGTGTTGGTAAAAAAGCCAATTTTTTTATTACTAAACCAATGAAAAATTATTCATATTTTCACTATAGTTTTGGAGAAAATTTAATAGATAAAGTTTTTGTTAACGGTAAAATAAAAAGCTCTTAAAAATTTAAGAGCTTTTAAAAAAATTACAAAAGAATTTTACTTTTNTCTNTTCATGTAAAAATAATGCACTGTCCCATCAACTGTTGATACTACATTTGAATTGATAAACCTCCANCCATATTTAGCAGCCTCCTTTACAGCAGCACCCATTGTTCTAAACTCGTTAGATTTCCTCATAAGTTCTCCAATTTGGGGATCTCTCATATCACCAGCGTCAAATGAAACTATAAGTCTAGTACGTGGCGATAATAATCTTTTGATCTTTCTTTCTGTGGAGACATCGCTGGCAAGAGCCTGCTTCTCAACCTCATCCATTGATTCATCTATCATTTCAACTTCAGCACCCTTGATTATCATAAATTCATAATTTGATTTTACAGCAGTAATTTCAGTGTTTGATTTATTTTTTTTACTTCTTTTTTGTGAAAATGAAATAAAAGGAAGCGTAAAAATCAATGTAAATATTAATATTTTTTTCATATTTTTTTAATTTAAAACGTCATAAGTTTTTTTTTATTGTCCTCCTCCACCACCTAATATAATAGGAAGGTCTCCATCTCCATTACCAATTACAATAACTTTAGAGTTTTGTGATTTTGATATCTCTTGTGTNGCCTCAACACCTTTCCACTTCAATANCTGAGGTGTAATGGTNCTATTAACAATTTTTTGAAATTCAGCAATTCCATTTGCTTCTATTTCTTTTCTTTCAGCTTCTTTTCTTGCTTTTTGAATTTTAAAATCATATTCTAATGCTTCTTGCTCTTGTTTTAACTTTTGCTCGATAGCAGTTCTTAAAGTTTGAGGTAAAGTTACATCTCTTATTAAGATAGCATCAAGAGTGATATACTTTGGCTCAACTTTAGCTCTAGTTAATGTTTCAATTTCATCCTCAATAGCTTCCCTTTTTGTAGAATACAATTCTTCAGGCAAATAATTACCAATTACCTCTCTAGTGACAGATCTAATCTCAGGCTTAACAATTCTCTCAACATAATTCCTACCTATTTCATCATGTAAATAACCTATTTTATTATGAATTGGATTATATCTAAATGATAAATCAATTTTAATTGATAACCCATTTTGGGATAAAACTTCCATTTTTTCAAAAGTTTCATTGATTTTAACGTCATAAATATGCAGTGTGTTCCATGGTGCTATAACATGAAAACCTTGCTCATATATTTTCTCCTTATCTAAACCTCCACCAAATTTTCTAAAAATAACTCCTTTTTCACCTGGTTCAATTGTATAAAATATACTTGAACCAAATAGTACTAAAAAGATAAGTGATACAATTACAATTACCATTGTTCTGGGTAAGCCTTGATTTTCCATAATTTAAAGTTTTTAATTTATATTATTCCATTAAATCTTCTTAAAAACATTTCCAAGAAAATTATAATTAGCAAAATTAATAAAATCCAATCAATATTTATAATTCCAATTTGCTTTTCTATGTTGATATAAACACTTTTTTGTTTATTCTGATTTATATAGTCAACCAAATCATCAAGTTCGTTAGGATAATACAANTTTCCATCAAAATTGTTGGCAAGAGACTTTAAGAAAAAGTGATTGGCTTGTAACGATAAATCTTCAATGCTTTTACTCCTAACTTTAAAACTTCCTATTTTTTTAATACCCTCACCAACAACATCTATTTTAAATGAATAAAGGCCATTACTCAATTTACCTAAATTAATTAGATATGAACTATCTTGCATGCTATTAAAAAAATAATCAAACTTTTCATTATTGACATTCATACTTAGTTTAATTTTTTTGGAATTATCTAACTGATATACTTTATCATATAAGATTGCTTTTAAAACAACATCCTCATCAGATGAAAACTGTTTTTTATATTTAATTTTAAAACGATCTATATGCTTATCAGTAAGAGCATATTGAGTAAGTTTATTATAAAAATTATCAAAAACATCTGTGTTTAAATTATTTTTAAAATCATTCATTCTCCATCTCCAAAAGCCTTCCGAGCATATAAAAACAAATCTATTATTAGTGCTCTCATCCAAAACAATTACTGGATTCTCCACAACATTATTTGATATTTTTTGTCTTAGAAGAATCTGTGCATTTTCATTAACTGAATAGTTTCCTGCAAAAGAATAAAGTGGTGGGGCTGATGATACTAAAGTTAAAAATTCATTAGAAATTTTAAAAAAATTAAAACTCTCTGAAACTACGCAATTATGGTACACATAATTTGATGTTTTATTAAAATTTATTTTATCGGAAAATAGAGATGATATTTTATTGTTGTGAAAATTAAAAACCATTAAAGGTATTTTTTTATCTTTAATTTTTCTAACTAAATCAAAGTTTTCCACATTAAATAAAACAATCAAATTATAGTCTAGAAGTTGTTTCTTAAAGTCAAAGGAATTACTCTGATCGATACTAAAATAGTTGTTTTTTTTGATAGAATTAATAAAAGCTGAAACATCTGGACTAGAGTTATCATTTAATACAAGAATTTTATATGAAACTTCAACTACTTCAATATTTGCAGTAATAACATTATTAGCAGTAACTTTTTCACGGTTAACTTTAGATAATCTAACATCATAACTATTTAGTCCAAGTTTATTAGATTTAATAAAAACTTTTTCATTAGAATAAAAATTGTTAGAATCAAATAAAATTATTTTAGAGTATATCTTTTTATTTTNGTGCCAGACACTTAACTCTGACTCATCACCAAGACACCCGATAGATTTTATTGAGATTTCCATTGGAAAAGTATTATACAAAAATGATATATCATTATATTTTAAATTTGTAATCTTTGCATCTTTAAGCAAATTCGTATCACCAATTGCAATCGGATAAACACTATAGTCAATTGACTTTTCGAACAATGGATTCTTGCCTGAATTAATAATACCGTCTGTAGCTAATATAAGACTTGAGATTTGTCTGTCATAAAAATTTTCCTCTATGTAACTAAACAGATTGGACAGATCTGTTTTAGTGTTGTTAAAATTATTTGTTAAACTATCTATTACTATGTTCGAAAATGAAAGATAATCTACATCAAAATTATTTAGTTTTTCATTTAAAGCAGATAGTTCGTTTAAAATATTATAATTTTCAGTTGATTTGCTTACATCATGTGCTATTAATACTAAAGGTTTTTGCTCTTTAACATTAATAGAATTTAACGTTGGATTCAAAAATAAATAACATATAAAGGAAATAAATACAAATCTTAAAATCGATAATAAGGAAAGTAATACTTTTGATTTTATATATTTTTCTCTACGATAAAGAAAAAAAGAATAAAAGAAACCTATTACTAAACAAATAAATATTAAAATTTCAGGATTATCAGTATCTAAAGACATTTATTTATGTTAACATACCGCCACATACATTTATAACTTGACCTGTTACATATGATGACATATCTGAGGCTAAAAACAAACAAGTGTTTGCGACATCAGATGGAATACCCCCCCTTCTTAGCGGAATGCTACTTCTCCACTCCTTAACAGTTTTTTCGTCAAGAGAAGCAGTCATCTCAGTTTCGATAAAACCAGGTGCAATAGCATTACATCTAATATTTCTTGATCCAACCTCTAATGCAATAGATTTTGTAAAGCCATTAACAGCAGCTTTTGATGCAGAATAATTAGCTTGACCAGCATTGCCTTTAACACCTACAACAGAGCTCATATTAATAATTGATCCAAACTTTTGTTTTAACATTATAGGAATCACGTTCTTTGTAAAATTGAATACTGAATTCATATTAACTTTCATAACTTTTTGAAAATCTTCATCAGTCATTCTTAAAACTAAATTATCTTTTGTTATACCAGCATTATTTATTAAAACATCGATTCTATTAAACTCAACCATGACATCTTCAATTAATTTTTTAGTAGCGTTATAATCTGATGCATCAGATTTATAACCCTTTACTAAAGTGGTCTCATTTGAATATTTTTCTTCAATAAAATCGGCATTTTCTTGTGAACTTATATGCGTAAACAAAATATTTTTTGCTTTATTTTGAACGAATAGTTCTAATATTCCTAAGCCAATTCCTCTTGAGGCACCAGTAATTAATATTGTNTTGTCTTTTAATAAATTCATAATTTAGTTTTTAAAGTGATAGAATAATTTTTCCATATTTTTGATATTTCCATCCTTGAAGATCTTGAAAATATAACTTGTATATATAAACATCGGGTAACAATAACTTATCGCTCTTGATGTTTTTACCTGTCCAACCCTTTTGAAGATTACAATCAATTTTATCAATATCTTTGGTAGAATAGACTAAACTTCCGTCTGAACTAAAGACATTAAATAAAAAACTCTTATCTCTAATTCCATCATAGTACAGACAAAACTTGTCATTTTTATTATCATTATTTGGTGAAAATGAGTTAGGCAACCAAAAATAATGATCTGTCTCGACAAATATATAATATGAAATAGTATCAAAACAACCGTCTAGGTCCTCGACAACTAAATCAGATAATAAATATTTTCCTAAATTAGTTTGATTTTCAATTGAATATAAGTGTGTTGGGTTATTTTTATTTGTGATAGGAGATCCATCTCCAAAATCCCATAATTGACTTTTTAAAACTTTATCAGAAGTCACATGAAATGAAACTTTGGGAGATGTTATTGATATTGTATCATTAGAAACAAAAAGCTGAATACTTGGTTTGTGAATAACTTTTACAAATGCACTTCCTGAAATAGAATCCAAACCATTGTTAACTGCATCAGAAAAATATTCAATCAAATATGTGCCAGGTATTTTAGTTTTTATGTTGTAAACATTAAGACTAGTAATGATTGTATCCTGTGGAATATTATCAATTGAATAGACTACTGTGTAAGGTGGTATACCTTTATTTTGAAAATCTAAAAATACAGTTGCAGCTCCATTATTACTACAAATTGTATCTTGACCATAAATAACTACTTTTTGAGCATTTAATTGATTAAACAATAAGATAAACAAAAAATATATATACCTTTTCACAACGCAAATATAAAAAAAGCCCTGCAAATTCAGGGCTTTATTTCATTGATAGAAAACAAATGCTATTCCTTTACCTCTTCAAACTCAACATCTGTAACATCATTATCTGTATTTGTAGATGAATCATTGTTAGTTTCAGATGATTCTTTAGCATCTCCTTGTGTAGCTTTATACATCTCCTCGGAAGCAGCTTTCCAAGCATTATTAATTTTTTCCATAGCAGGATCAATTAAAGCGACATCTTTCTTTTCATGCACTTCTTTTAATTCTTTAAGTGCTTCTTCTATTGGCTTTTTCTTNTCTTCAGACAACTTATCACCATACTCTTTCAGTTGTTTTTCAGTTTGGAAAATCATAGCATCTGCACTATTAATTTTATCTATTTTTTCTTTCGCTTCTTTATCAGCTTCAGAATTAGCCTCAGCTTCTTCCTTCATTTTTTTAATATCTTCTTCTGACAAACCGGATGAAGCCTCTATCTTAATATTTTGAGATTTTCCTGTTGCTTTATCCTTAGCAGATACATTTAAAATACCATTAGCATCAATATCAAACGTAACCTCTATTTGAGGAACACCTCTTGGTGCTGGAGGAATATCTGACAATTGAAATCTTCCAATTGATTTATTATCATTAGCCATAGGCCTCTCTCCTTGAAGGACATGTATATCAACAGCAGGTTGATTGTCTGCGGCAGTTGAGAAAACTTCAGATTTTTTTGTTGGAATTGTAGTATTGGATTCAATAAGTTTTGTCATGACACCACCCATAGTTTCAATTCCTAATGATAATGGAGTAACATCCAATAATAATACATCTTTAACATCTCCACTTAAAACACCACCTTGAATGGCTGCTCCAACTGCAACTACTTCGTCTGGATTTACTCCTTTTGATGGAGATTTTCCAAAATATTTTTCAACAACATTCTGTATTGCAGGTATTCTTGTTGATCCACCAACAAGAATTACATCATCAATATCCGAAGGAGAAAGACCAGCATCTTTCATTGCAGCCTTACATGGTTTAATTGTATTTTGAATTAACTCATCAGCAAGTTGCTCAAACTGAGCTCTGGATAATGTTCTAACAAGGTGTTTTGGTCCAGAATCAGTTGCAGTAACATAAGGAAGATTTATTTCTGTTTGAGTTGACGATGATAACTCTACTTTAGCTTTTTCAGCAGCTTCTTTTAGTCTTTGTAAAGCCATTGGGTCATTTCTTAAATCTATTTTTTCATCTTTCTGAAATTCTTCAGCCAACCAATCAATAATAACTTGATCAAAATCATCACCTCCCAAATGTGTGTCTCCGTTAGTAGATTTTACCTCAAAAACACCATCTCCTAGCTCTAAAATAGATATATCAAAAGTACCACCACCTAAATCAAATACAGCTATTGTTTTATCTTTATCAGTTTTATCTAGTCCATATGCTAATGATGCCGCTGTAGGCTCATTAATTATTCTTTTTACATCTAGACCTGCAATTTCACCAGCCTCTTTGGTAGCTTGCCTTTGAGCATCGTTAAAATAAGCTGGTACAGTTACAACAGCTTCTTTAACAGTAGTTCCAAGATAATCCTCTGCTGTTTTTTTCATTTTTTGCAGAATCATAGCAGATATTTCTTGTGGTGTATATTTTTTTCCATCAATATCAACTCGTGGTGTATCATTTGCACCTTTTACTACTTTATATGCAACATTTTTAACTTCTTTAGTCATTGCTGAAAAACTTTCACCCATGAATCTTTTTATAGAAGATATAGTTTTTGTTGGGTTAGTGATTGCTTGTCGCTTAGCGCTATCCCCAACTTTTCTATCTCCTCCATCAATAAACGCAACAATAGAAGGAGTAGTTCTAGCTCCTTCAGCGTTTGGTATAACTACAGGCTCGTTTCCTTCCATTACAGAAACACATGAGTTTGTAGTTCCTAAATCTATTCCGATAATTTTACTCATTTTTTAAATTTTTAATTATTAATCGATATGTATTATTGCAATTAGAGTGCCATAAAAAACATCTTGTTAATATGTCATTAAAAAAGTGTAATAAAAAGGTTCTTAGCAGAAAAAATCTGTCATTTTGTCATTGACACTGTAGTTGATTCTGCAAATCAGTTAGCACAAAATTTCTATCTAGTGTCAAAAGGTGATCTAAACTACATCTATCTAAATTAAAAAAACTTAATATTCTTGTGCTTCTGGAAGAAAAAATTCCTATTCCATTATTTATATTAGTATATTCAAGTCTTTCCTGAGAAATTCCACTAGAAGGTTGATTAATATTTATGTACTTTGTTAGTTCAGGACTACCAATACTTATAATTAAATCTAGACTTAAAAAGTTTCTAATTTTATTTGGATCCTGAGAAATATTATTAGATAAAAAATTAAAAAACTGTTGACCTTCTAAAATGATTTCTCCATCCTTCACTGGCTGCGATATTATTGGGGCTTGTTTCCACAAAATACTTAAAGTGTCTTTATTATCTTCTAGATAATTAATTTGAAGGTCTATTTGATATGTTAAATCTGAATATGAACCATTATAAATAGCTGAAGACCATCTTATTTTTTTGAAAGGAAAATTAGTATTTCCTGGAGCTGGTGTTGGATCATAAAACCTAAATGGTCCAGAGATATCACTTTTTATTAACTCAAAATCGGTAATCAAATTTGTACTAGAAGTTGTTATTTCGTTATTTTCTTTATTAACAATTACTAAATTATACACTGCAGATGAATCATCAAATAAATCTTCACTCTCATGAAGCATGTAAACAACATTGTTATCAGTTGCAAATGAACCGTCATCATTTTTTTCTATTGTATCAGCTGTAAGGTAAAACCTATTGGATGTATCGTTACCAACATAAATACTAACTTCTAAATCATCAACTGGATATTGTATTGAATCATAATTCGCACCCATAGTTACCGCATCCTCTCTACCTAAATAAGATTTATTAATTCTAATACTTTGAAGTTCTTGAGTTGGATCTAAAAGGCCATACACAACCATTGTATCATTATATGAAGCAGTTACATCAAAATCTGTTTCACAAGAACATAGAATCATACATGTTAGAATAGAAAAATATGATTTGTAATTCATAGTACAAACTTATTATTTTAAATTTAAACCTTCAAGCAATATTTGTAAATTTGCAAAAATTAAATAAGATGAAATATTTTTTGTTCTTGCTTTTATTTATCACATCTTCATCAACTAAACTAATATCTCAAAATTTTGTTAATGATTCGCAAAAGCAAAAGTTTATTAATTTAAACACAAAGTTTCCAATTTTAAACCAACAAGAAAAATACAGTCTTATTGATGATAATGAATTTTTAATTATTACAAAAAAAAGCAAAAAAAAAGAATGTGTTTTTCTTGACTCAATTTTTAAAAATAACATTAATCTTAGTGCTAGTTTTTTAATAGGACCCTCAGAAAATAAAAATACATGCTTCGGAATAAAAATAGTTTCTACTGTTGACACTAATCAATATTTAACTATTTTAATAAATAAAAATGGAAAGTTTCGTGTAAATGAAAATATGTGGAAAAGGAACAATAATTTAAATATAAGTAAAGGTTATAACTCCATAAAAGTTATTAGTAACAACAAAAGTGAAATATATATTAATAATATATTTGTTGAAGTTATTGATAAAATTAATTCACAAAATGTTAATGTAGGAATTTGTATTTCATCTCAATCAAAAGCTAGACTATCATATTTTTCAATATTAGAAAATAAAGATTTAAAAATTAAAACCTTAACTAAAGAATTAACTAAATCGGATGAAACTAATCGTTTCAATGAACAAAATCTTGTTTTGTACAATCAAAAAACAATCAAAAAACAAATATTTAGTGTTCAAATTGGTACTTACTTAACTGAAAAAGATTTTTTACTTGATTCTAAAGAAATTTGGTTCAAAAAAACTAAGGAAAATACTTTCATATATTATTCAGGAAATTTTTTAACTGATATTGAAGCTACAATTCACAAAAATAATCTTGAAAAAAAAGGATATAAGAATATATTTGTAAATAAAATAGAAAAACAATCAAATGAAGAATAACACTTACAAAAGAATTACAACAAATTCTCTAAATGAGATGAAGCAAAAAAACGAAAAAATCACNATGCTAACTTCATATGATTACACTATGGCTAAAATTATTGACGATTCTGGTATAGATGTAATATTAGTTGGAGATTCTGCATCAAATGTTATGGCTGGTCATGAAACAACACTTCCAATAACATTAGATCAAATGATTTATCATGCGTCTTCAGTTGTTAGAGCTGTTAAAAGATCTCTTGTTGTTGTTGATCTTCCTTTTGGAACTTATCAAGGAAATTCCAAAGAAGCTCTAAACTCAAGTATTAAAATTATGAAAGAAAGTGGTGCACATGCTGTTAAAATGGAAGGAGGATCTGAAATTTCAGAATCAATACAAAGAATTTTAACTGCTGGTATACCTGTAATGGGTCACCTTGGCTTAACACCTCAGTCAATTTACAAATTTGGCACTTACACGGTTAGAGCAAAACAAAAAGAAGAAGCTAATAAATTAATCAGTGATGCTAGGCATCTAGAATCAATAGGATGTTTTGCTTTAGTACTTGAAAAAGTTCCTTCATCACTAGCAAAAAAAGTTTCAGAAACTGTAACAATTCCTATTATTGGAATCGGTGCTGGAAAAGATGTTGATGGTCAAGTATTAGTAACTCATGATATGATTGGAATGACAAAAGAATTTAACCCTAGATTTTTAAGAAGATATCTTGATTTAGACAACCAAATATCTAATGCAGTAAAAAATTATATTGCTGATGTGAAAAATCAAGATTTTCCAAATTCAAATGAACAATACTAGTCCAGAAATATTATTTGAAGATAATCACTTAATAATTGTAAATAAAAAATCTGGGGAAATTGTTCAAGGTGATAAAACTGGTGACTCTACACTAGCTGAAAAAATTAAAAAATACATTAAAAAAAAATACAATAAAAAAGGCAATGTGTTTCTTGGGATAATTCATAGGCTAGATAGACCAACATCAGGTATAATTGTCTACGCAAAAACTAGCAAATCACTTTTGCGAATGAACGAATTATTTAGAAATAATAAAATTAAAAAAAAATACTGGGCAATTACCGAAAATAAACCGCCACACGAACAAGGAAAATTAGAAAACTATTTACTTAAAAATCAAAAACAAAATAAATCATACATTGTTGAAAAAACAAGAGGAAAGCAAGCAATTTTATTTTATAAGTTAATTAAAAAATTAAAAAATTACTATTTAGTTGAAATAAATTTACAAACAGGAAGACATCATCAAATTAGAACACAATTATCAAAAATCAAATGCTGCATAAAAGGAGATGTTAAATATGGCGCCAGAAGAAGCAATAAAGATAGGAGTATAAATTTACACGCACGATCAATTCAGTTTATTCATCCAGTTAAAAAGGAAGAAATAACAGTTACTGCCAAAACACCAAACTCTGATAAAATATGGACAGCTATTTAATCTAAATAACTGGTAATTTTATCACTCAGCGGGCTTGTTGTTGAGTAAAAATAATCAACTAATTTTCCTTCATCAGAAACTAAATATTTTTGAAAGTTCCATTTTACTGATGATTTTTTAACTCCGTTGTTATTTGTTAACCAAGAATATAATGAATGTTGTTTTTTTCCTTTTACATCAATTTTCTCGGTTAAAACAAAACTGATATCATATTTGGCTTCACAAAATTGTTTAATTTCATTGGCATTTCCTGGCTCTTGGTTACCAAATTGATTACATGGAACACCAATAACTACCAACTTATCTGAATATTTTTTGTGTAAAACTTGTAGTTCCTTATACTGACTGGTAAATCCACAGTAAGATGCTACATTTACAAATAGCAAATATTTTCCTTTATAATCATTAAAATTAATTTTGTTACCATCTATGTCATTTATTGTTTCGTTGTAAATAGTTGTTTGTGCTGAAGATGTATTTGTAAAAATTAAACTAACTAACAATAAAAATATTTTTTTCATGAAATAATTTTTTTGCAAAAATAACAAATCATAAAGGATCAATATCAATATCAATCTTAATAGTTCTGAATTTACTGTTCAATTTTATTTTTTGATTTACAAGTAATAAAATTTTCTTAGCTTCTTTTATTGAGGATGTANGTTCGATTTTTAATAAAATATTTTTAATATAATTATTTCTTACTCTTGAAACATAAGGATATTCTGGTCCAAGTACTCTTGATCTAAAACTTGCTTTTAATAAATTAGAATACAATGATGACGCATCTTCTACTTTGTTTTGATCTTTGTGCCTAATAGAGATTTTAATCAACCTATTATATGGGGGGTATGAAAACATCTTTCTTTCTTTAAGTTGATTATTAGCAAATTGATTATAATCTGCTTTTTTAAGCAAAGAAAAAATACTGTTATCAATATCATAAGTTTGAATTAAAACCTTTCCTTTTTTACCTTTTCTTCCAGATCTTCCTGCTACTTGAGACATTAGCTGAAAAGCTCTTTCATAGGCTCTAAAATCAGAAAAATTTAACATTGAATCTGCATTTAAAATGCCAACCAACGAGACATTATCAAAGTCTAATCCCTTCGATAACATTTGTGTACCAATAAGTATTTGGGTATTACCATTTTCAAAATTTGAAATTATATTTTCATATGATTTTTTTCCTCTAGTTGTATCATAATCCATTCTTTGAACTTTGATTGTTGGAAATATAATCTTAATAGTTTCCTCAATTTGCTCTGTACCAAAACCTTTATCAATAAAATTACAAGATGAAGATTTTTCACAATTAGTTTTAATATCTTTACTATAGCCACAATAATGACATCTAAGTTGTTTGTTCAATTTGTGATATGTCAAAGTTACATCACAATAAATACAGTTAGGTGCGCATCCACATTCGGAACAAATCAACATTGGAGAATACCCTCTCCTATTATGAAATAAAATAATCTGCTTACCTAACTTAATCTCATAATCAATTTGATTTATCATTTCATTTGAAAACTGATATTTCATTTGCTTCTTTAAATAAGATTTTCTAAGATCAATAAAATCAATTTCAGGTGGATCAATATATGAATAGCGCTGATTCATAGTTACTAAAGAATATTTTTTTGTTGAAGCGTTATACCAGCTTTCGATTGAGGGAGTTGCAGAACCCAATAATACTTTTGAACCGTGTAATGATGCTAAATAAATAGCAGCATCTCTGGCATGGTACTTAGGAGCTATCTGTTGTTGTTTATATGAAGAATCATGTTCTTCATCAACAATAATTAAACCTAAATTGTCATATGGTAGAAAAAGTGCAGATCTAGCACCCAAAACTATAATAATCTTATTTTTATGCTCTGAATTTTTTCTCAGATATTTCCAGATTTCAACTCTCTCAGAATTATTTAAATTTGAATGTGCCACAGTAACTCTATTACCAAAAAAAACTTTTAATCTTTTAATAATTTGTGTAGTTAAGGCTATTTCAGGCAATAAATAAAGAACTTGTTTTCCAGCATTAATTTGCTCGTTAATAAGATGTATGTAAACTTCGGTTTTTCCCGATGATGTTATGCCATGAAGTAAGCAAACATTTTTATTTAAAAAATTATGTTTAATTTTTTTTACAGCTAATTTTTGAAAATCTAAAAGTTTATTTAACGGTTTTGTTGAAATTTGTTCGAAATTAATTCTACTCTTTACTTGTTCTACAATTTTAAATATATTTTTTTCACAAAGTAATTTCAAAACACCTCTACTGAATCCAACATAATTTAAAACCTCCGAGATTGAAAAATATTTGTTTGAATTTGTTTTCTTTAGATGTAGAAACTTTTCAATAAATATCACTTGTTTTGCTGTTAAATCAAATTTATTTATTGAGTTTGGATCAATTAACAACTTTACACTTTTTACTTTCTTTTTATTAAATTTTTCATGTATTTCTTCATGAACAAATACAACATCTTTTAATACTAAATTATGTATTAAACTAAAATTTCTTTTTTTTAATTTAACAAAAATATCTTTAAGTAAAACATCATTTTTGTTTAGCAAAGTATCTACAACAATCTTTTCATCACTATTTAATGTAGTTACATCACCATCAAAGTAAGAATTAAAAGATATTTTGGTTTCAGAAGCGAGCTTTAATGAGGATGGTAGTGCAGTGTTCATAATCTCTCCAATTGTACATAAATAATAATCTGACATCCACCTCCAAAAATTAAGTTGAATTTTATTAACAACAGGATATTCATCTAAAACTTCAAGTATAGGCTTAAGCTTGTAACCCTTGGGCTTATTGTTATGTTTTGATAAAACAATAGCAGTATAAATTTTTTTTGGACCAAATTGAACCACAACTCTTTGACCAACTTTTACATCATATCCGTTGCTGTAATAAGTGAAAGAACCACTAAGTTTTAAAGGTAAGATAACTTCTATGTACATACTTTCATTCAATTTAACAAATATGAAGATTTTGTTTTAAAATAATTATCATATTCTATTTTAAATATAAACAAAAAACAAAATAAAAAATTAGCCTTATCTTTGTAAAAAGTAATAAAATGAAAAAAATAATACTCTTGTTAGTTATACTAATATTCATAGCTTGCGATAAAGATGAAAAAATTGATTCATCATTAAAAATACAATTTTCTCATACAATTGATGATACAGAAATTTTTAGTTGTTGTAGTGAAGTTAATCCTGATAGTCTTATTTATACTAATGAAGCTGGACAACCATTCAATATTCTTACACTTAAGTATATTGTTTCTAACCTCAAGATTTATGATACCAACAACAAAGAGTATTTATTAAAAGATGTACACTACGTAGATGCCTCTGACACTGAAAATTTATCAGTTACCTTTAATGATTTAGATATTAAAAACTACAATAAACTATCATTTACATTTGGATTAAATCAAATAGAAAATATTGACATCCAATACTTAAATGAGAATTGGCATAATAGTATGTTTTGGCCAAACAATTCAATTACTACTCAACCAGGCGGGTATCACTACATGAAACTTGAAGGATTTTTTGATACTATATCACAATCCTATAGATGTCACACTGGTCCTACTTTTGGTGGAGATTACTCTTTTGAATTAGAACTACCTATTGAATTTGATGCAAATCAAAATGAAAAACATCAGATAATATTAAACATGAATATGCTAAATTGGTTTAATACACCAAATATTTATTTTTTAACAAGTAACGGAATAATGGATAATCCAACTGCACAAGAAAATCTTAAAGAAAATGGATTAAATAATGTTTTTTCTATTAAAGAATAATCTATCATNAATGAAATTTAAATCATCTNTTATTATTTTATGTATTCTATTTATTTCATGNCAAAAAGATTTAGAGTTAATTAAAGGATGTACTGATAAAAATGCAATTAATTATAACCCTTCAGCTAATATTAATCACGACTGTATATATGATACTTTAAAAATATACCAAACGACTCCCTATAATCTTATTATTCCAGATGGTTTTCCTGATATGTTTATACCTACCGACAATCCAATGACTGTTGAAGGAGTAGCTTTAGGAGAATTACTGTTTCACGATCCTATTCTTAGCGCAAATAATACACAATCATGCGCTAGTTGTCACATAAGCTCAAATGCGTTTTCTGATCCAAATCAATTTAGCATCGGAATTGACGGTTTATCAGGATTTAGAAATGCATCAACATTAACTAATGTGGGTTGGAATAATTTTTTAAATTGGGATGGATCTGCAATGACACTTGAAGAACAAGCATTTGAACCAATTCGAAATCATTTAGAAATGAATAATACTTGGTCAAATGTAGAAAATGATTTAAATAATGATTCTACTTACTTAGATTTATTTAGAAGAGCTTTTAATATCAGCTATATTGACTCAAATAGTGTTGTAAAAGCGCTGGCACAATACGAGAGAACATTAATTTCTTCAAACTCAAGATATGACAAATATATCCGTCAACAACTCCAGTTGTCTCCATCAGAATTAAATGGATATGTTATTTTTAATTCTGAAAAAGGAGATTGTTTTCATTGTCATGGAACAAATCTATTCATGAACAATGACTTTAATAATAATGGTTTAGATATTGAGCCCTTTTTAGATTTGGGATTAGCAAATATAACTGGCAATGAGAATGACAAAGGTAAATTTAAAACACCAACACTAAGAAACATTGAATACTCAGCTCCTTACATGCATGATGGAAGATTTTCTTCATTAGAGGAAGTTGTTGAGCACTATAATAATGGAGGTAATTATTCTACTACAATTGACCCTCTAATGAAAAATATTGGTATTGGATTACAATTAACTAATGAAGAGAAAAATGATTTAATTGCATTTTTAAAAACCTTATCAGATGATGATTTTTTAAACCGATAAATCTTAATTTTTAACTACATTTACACAAAATCATAAACTTTGAAAAAAATTATTTTTTTATTGTTAATTTCAATTGGAAATATTCTCGCACAAGAACAAACTTGCGGTAGTCAGTTAAGACTAAAAAAATTTTTAAAATCAAATCCTGAATTTTTAGAAATAAGAAATACACTAGATAATAATATTATAGATTTTGAAAACATAAAAAGCTCTAACATAACAATACCAGTAGTTGTGCATATTGTTTACAATAACCAAATTGAAAATATTTCTGATAATCAAATTTTTTCTCAAATAGATGTGCTTAATGAAGATTTTAGTCGAACAAATAATGATGCAAATAATACACCACTTAGTTTTTTGCCAATTGTTTCAGACATGCAAATTAATTTTTGTCTTGCACAACAAAATCCTGATGGTAACCCAACAAACGGAATTGTTAGAAAACAAACTAATTTACAATCCTTCCCATTGTATGGAGATGAAATACATTATGACACATCAGGAGGTAGTACAGCATGGGATACGAAAAAATACTTGAATATTTGGGTTTGTAATATTGATACAGGAATACTTGGCTGGGCACAATTTCCTGCTGGAGGAAATCCTGCAACTGATGGTGTTGTGATTGATTATGAAAAATTTGGAACTACTGGAACAGTTTCTCACCCATATGATCTAGGAAGGACAACAACTCATGAAGTTGGTCACTGGCTTAATCTTTGGCACATCTGGGGAGATAATACTTGTGGTGATGATTTTGTTAATGACACCCCAGAACAAGAAGAAGCAAATTATGGATGTAAAATACATCCTCATCCAAGTTGTAATAATAATGGAGATATGTTTATGAATTTTATGGACTACACGAATGATGCCTGTATGAACTCATTTACACAAGGCCAGAAAAATAGAGTTTGGTCAGCAATTACAAATTATAGATATGAGCTTCTTAATTCTCAAGCTTGTAATTCTCCAATTAATTTAAGTAGTGATGCAGGAATTATTAGTATTCTAGAACCAAACAATACAAATCTAGTTTGTGCTGATGCAATATACGCTAAAGTGATTTTAAAAAATTATGGCAATAATATTTTAAACTCAGTAACAATAAAATACAATATAAATTCTAGTAGTGAACAAACTTTTTATTGGAACGGCTATTTAAATCCTGGAAATACCGATACAATTATTTTACCTGTTTTGTCCTCAATCGGAAATAATCATATTTTAAATGTTCGTACAACTCTTCCTAACGGATCTTTGGATGTAAATCCAAGTAACAATCAAAAGTCAAAAATATTTTCATCATTTAATGGAAAGTCAATAAATATTAAAATTAGAACAGATAATTACGGCAACGAAAATTCTTGGACTTTAACAAATATTGATAATAATTACATTATTGATAGCATGAACATATTATCAAACAATACAACATATAATCTAGATTTTTGTTTAGATTATGGATGCTACATGTTTGTAATTAATGATTCATAT
>PBVH01000020.1 GCA_002728175.1 Flavobacteriales bacterium
TGACCGCTTGAGTATCTCCCCTATCAAAAAAGAGCCGATAGAGGGACTCGAACCCACGACCTGCTGATTACAAATCAGCTGCTCTAGCCAGCTGAGCTATATCGGCTTATATTGATCTAATAAAATACAAGAACGTTCTCTATAAACCACTCTAGAGGGCTGCAAATTTATTAAAGTTTTTAGAATAGGCACAAAAAAGTAAGAGTTTTTTTTCTCTGAAGATTAAGAAAAAAATTAATATTTTTAGTTTTACTTAATTTTTAGTATCTGTTTGCGTAATGCACGAAACACTAAATCTACAGATTTTTCAAATGAATTTGCTTGTTTTTTTGCGAAGAATTTAAAATTTGGTGCATTTAATTTAATTTCAATTAGTTTATTATTAAATGTTGATTTTTTTTCTATTTTCATATAAACTGAAACTGAATTTATGCGCTCATTTATACTAAGTAGTTTATTTATCTTTTTATTAATTAAAAATTTTAACTTTTTGTTCAGTGAAAAATGTATTGATTGTATTTGATAATTCATAAAAAATTTGTTTATGCTCTTGGATGAGCTTGATTATATACTGATTTTAATTTCTCTATACTATTATGAGTGTAAACTTGTGTAGCATTTAAATTCGAGTGTCCAAGTAATTCCTTTATAGCATTGATATCTGCCCCATTATTTAGCATGTGCGTTGCAAAAGTATGTCTCAATACATGAGGACCCTTATTATCTATACTGCTTACTAACTTTAAATGTTTTTTAACTAAACGATAGACCAATTTAGAATACATTTTATTTCCTTTATTTGTAAATAAGTATTTCGTTATTTTATTTTTATTTATATGGTTTTCGAGTTTGTTTATCATGCTTTCTGATAAGGGAATTAATCTTTCTTTATTTCTTTTACCTAAAACTTTAATATAATTGTTATTAAAATCTATATCAGATATTTTAATATTAATTAGTTCTGAAAGCCTTACGCCTGTAACATAAAAAAACTCTATAATTAATTTATCTCTACTACCAGTATAATTGTTTTCAAATTGTACCTTATCTAATAGATTTTGAATATCGTCTTTATCAACAAAAGATGGTAGTCTTTTACTTGTTTTAGGACTTATAATTTTAATCATAGGATTGTATGATAAAATCCCTTCTTGAAGTAAAAATTTATAATAGGACTTTAGAACAGATATTTTTCTATTAACTGATCGTGGATTTATATTATTCTCTAATAAACAAACAACCCAACTTCTAATAGTTTGAAAAGTAACTTGATTTATATCTGAGTTAATATTACATACTTTGGATAAAAATTTTGAAAACTGTTTTAAATCAGATGAATATGACTTTATTGTATGCGGAGAAAGTCTTCTTTCAGTTTTGATAAAATTTAGAAAAACATCTATATACATAAAACTCTTTATTTTTTATACGTAAATCAAAATAAAAAGTTTCTTCTAATATGATGAAAGGATATAGTTATTCTGAATCTCTTAAGACTATTTCAGAATATACTGCTTTTTGCTTCTTAATTCTAAGTCTTTCAGATTTTTTAATGTATTGTTTCTTAGCTCTTAAGGTCTTGAGTGTACCTGTCTTAAGAAACTTTCTTTTAAATCTTTTAAGAGCCCTGTCTATATTTTCACCTTCTTTTATAGGTATAACTAACATTTGNTTAAATTTTGGATTGCAAAAGTATAAATATCTTTTAAATATACAATAGTTATCTAAGTATTTGTTTAGCTATTACTAATTTCTGTATCTCTGATGTTCCTTCTCCAATTGTACATAATTTTGAATCTCTATAATATCTTTCAACAGGAAAATCTTTTGTGTATCCATAACCACCAAGTACTTGAACTGCATTTGAAGAAACTTTAACTGCAACTTCAGATGAAAAATATTTTGACATTGCACCTTGCAATGTCATAACTTCACCTTTATTTTTTTTATGGGCTGCTTGGTAAGTTAAAAGCTCAGCTGCCTCAATCTCAGTTGACATATCAGCTAATTTAAATGCTATAGCTTGAAAATGAGATATAGGTTTACCAAACTGTATACGTTCTTTTGAATATTTCAATGCCGATTCATATGCTCCTTTTGCAATACCAAGTGAAAGAGCTGCAATTGATATTCTTCCACCATCAAGAACTTTCATAGCCTGAACAAAACCATCCCCCACATTACCTAATACGTTATCATTTGGCACCCTGCAATTATTAAAAATTAGCTCAGCTGTTTCTGAAGCTCGCATACCAAGTTTATCTTCTTTTTTACCTGAACTAAATCCGCTAGATCCCTTCTCAATTACAAATGCTGTCATTCCATGAGGGTCTCCCTTTTCTCCTGTACGAGCTATTATTACTGCAATATCACCAGAAATAGCATGTGTAATAAAGTTTTTAGCACCATTGAGCACCCAAAAATCACCATCTTTAACTGCTGTTGTTGCCATACCTCCAGCATCGGAACCTGTATTATGTTCAGTTAAACCCCAAGCACCTATATACTCAGCAGATGCTAATTTAGGTAGCCATTTTTTCTTTTGATCCTCATTTCCAAATTGCAAAACATGACCTGTACACAAAGAATTATGTGCAGCCATCGAGAGCCCAATAGAAGGATCTAAGATGGCAAGTTGCTCAATAGCAGTAACNTACTCATTATAAGAAAATCCTGCCCCACCATATTCTACAGGTACTAAAACACCCATCAAACCAAGCTCGCCCAATTTTTTAAATACTTCAACCGGAAAAATTTGATTATCATCCCAATCACGCACAAAAGGTGTTATATTTTGCTTACCAAATTGCTGAACCATATCAGCAATCATTTTTTGATTTTCATTATAGTTAAAATCCATCTAATATCTTTTTAAACTAATTATTTCTTTTGAATACTGTTCTAGTTTTTTATTTCCATTTAAGAAATCAAAGCTAATTATAAAAGCAAAAGCAACAACCTTCACCTCCAGTTCTTTCATAAGCTCAGATGCTGCACAGGCTGTTCCTCCAGTTGCCAATAAGTCATCATGTACCACAACATTCCAACCCTTTTTAATATCTGATTTATGTACTTCAACTTCTGCAGAACCATACTCTAAATCATATTTACATCTTAAAGTTTCTCCAGGTAATTTTCCCGATTTTCTAATTGGAATGAAAGGTATTCCCATTTTATTAGCAAGTAAGAAGCCAAATAGAAATCCTCTACTTTCAACTCCAACAATAGCATCAACCTTTTTATCTTTTAATCTATTAATAAAAGTATCAATTATCTCGGAAGATAGTTGCTGGTCTAATAAAAGAGTAGTGATGTCCTTGAAATTAATTCCTGGTTTAGGAAAATCAGGCACCTCCCTAATTACTAAATCTATTTTTTTACTTATCATTTCTATTTTAAAAAATCTATTTAAATCTTTTAATAACTCCAGACTTTAATCTACTATAATAATCATCTAAATCAACACGAACCTCTTTTGATAATATAAGCAAACCAATAATATTTGGAAAGGCCATTGCCAGTATCATCATGTCAGAGAAATCTAGTACTGCTCCAAGCTTTACAGAAGATCCTATAATAATAAACAAAAGGAATAATAATTTGTATGAGTACACAGAAAACTTTGTTCTTCCAAATAGGAATGTCCATGCTTTAAGTCCGTAGTATGACCAAGAGATCATAGTTGAGAAAGCAAATAAGAAAATAGCAATTACTAATAAATATGGAAACCAAGAAAATACAGATCCAAATGCTTGAGAGGTCATTTGAGCACCCTCCACTCCTTGCACATTATGAAATCCTGTGATAATAAGCACCAGTGCTGTCATAGTACATATTACAACTGTATCAATAAAAGGCTCTAACAAAGCAACAAAACCTTCAGATACTGGCTCATTTGTTTTAGCTGCAGCATGTGCAATAGAAGCAGAACCAACACCAGCTTCATTTGAAAAGGCAGCTCTTCTAAATCCTTGAATAAGTACTCCAACTATTCCACCTAGACCAGCAGCTGGAGCAAAAGCACCTTTAAATATTAAAGCAAATACAGTTCCAATTTCTGTAAAGTTAAGTAAAATAATAATTAATGCAGTACCCACATATAAAGCTGCCATAAATGGAACTATCTTTTCAGTAACATTTGCAATAGATTTAATCCCTCCAATAATAACTGCCCCTACTAAAATAGATAATATAAGACCAAACATCGGACCGTTTCCAGCTAATGCTGGAAACTGACCAGCTAGCTGTGCATAAGCTTGATTGGCTTGAAACATATTACCACCTCCAAAAGAACCTCCAATACAAAGTATTGCAAATAAAACAGCCAATACCTTACCAAATCCTGCCATGTTGTATTTAGCCAATCCATCACGCAAATAATACATTGGACCACCAGATACTTCGCCATTTTCATCTATTTTTCGATATTTAATACCCAAAGTACACTCAACAAATTTTGCAGACATTCCAAGCAGCCCAGCTACTATCATCCAAAAGGTCGCTCCCGGTCCCCCAATAGAAATAGCAATAGCCACTCCAGCTATATTTCCTAAACCAACAGTTGCTGAAAGAGCAGTTGTTAATGCCTGAAAATGAGAAACCTCTCCTTTATCATTTGGATCATCATAATCTCCCTTTACTAAACCGATAGCATGCTTAAATCCTCTAATATTTATAAAATTCATTCTAAAAGTAAAGTAAATAGCGCCAAAGACTAACCATACTACCACAATAGGAATACTAGCTCCTACTTCAAAACCCATTGCTTTAATAGGATCCCAGAAAATAACAGGTACTAAATAGTTTTCTACAATAGGCTTGAAAAAGCTATCTATTTTTTCGCTTAATGTAGCTGCTTTTGAGTTAAAAGCGGAAATAAGCATTAAAGTTAAAAGTGATATTTTTTTTGTCATATTATTTATAAAATTACTTAATGTTTGGTGAATAAATAGACTTTTTTCAAAGTTAGTGTCTTTTTTTCATTTATAATCTATTGTTTTATTTGCTCATCCATTAAAGCTAAACACTCTTCAAATGAATGAGGTTTGTATCCTAATTCATTTATGGACTTATCCAAAATGAATCCGGTTTTAGGTGGTCTCACTGCCTTTTGATTAAGTGTCGATGTACTTATCTTATTTAAATTATCAGTTGACATTCTGTAGTGTTTAGCTACCCTTTCTACTAATTCATAAATACTCATTATATCTTTGCCAGATGCATTAAAAATTCCCAATGCTTTTTTCTTAGCAGCTAATATACAGATATCTGCTAAATCCTCTGCCAAAGTTGGAGCTCGGAATTGATCATCAATAATATTTAAAGGATCTCCTTTAGCTAAAGCATTCTTTGCCCAGAGCACAATGTTTCCTTTACTTAAATTCTCTCCTACTCCAAAAACAATTATTGTTCTGAGAATCGTCCANCTTACACTGTGGGCCTGTAGTAACTGCTCGGATTTCAATTTTGAAAGACCGTAATACGAAAGTGGATTTGGCTCATCATCTTCTAAATACGGTCCATTCTCTCCATCAAAAATAAAATCAGTTGAAATATGAATCAAGTGGGCATCTATCTTTTGACATGAGTCAGCCAAATATTTTACAGCATTAATATTTAAAGAATCACATTCACTTCTTTTATCTTCACACAAATCAACATTAGTCATAGCTGCTGTATTAATAACTACATGTGGTTTTTGAGCTAAAATTACTCTCTCTACTTCGTTTTTATTAGTAACATCTAATGAAATATACTTATAGCCTATTTTTTGTGAAACACGATTCCCACCAATTGAAGTAGCAACTAATTCTACTGAATCATCCTTCCTTAATTTGTGCAGAAGTTTTTGTCCCAACAATCCATTACTTCCTGTAATTAAAACCTTCATAATTAAAATATTGAAAAACTAATCACCATTGGTCTGCTTATCAATTAACATATCTATTTTTTTAATTATACTTTTTTCTAAATCCATTATAGATTCTTCAACTTGTAAAATTTGATGTTCTAAATTTATTATTTGATCTTGTTTCTTCTTTGATTTTTGAATATCAATAATTAACCATGCAAATGCAATTACCTCAATAACTAGTAAAACTAATGTTAAAATAATTTGCAAGTTTTCCATATTATGAAAATAGTGATATAATATAATTTATCCTTGAATATTTTTTTAAGTTAATGAAAAATAAAAATAAAATATAAATTGATAATGAAAAAATATTAGTAAACAATGAATATATAAATATGAGTCTAATAACAGAAGAATCTAATCCAACAATATCACTGAAATATGAACATACCCCAAATATTTTTTTATTCAAGAATTTTTTAAAAAACTTCATATTATTTAAATTGACTGCAATTTAAAAAAATATAACAATAAAAAAAAACTTAATCTTTATGTTATATTATCTTTTCTAATAAAAGAGATGACATTTTTTGTTGAATTTTTTTTGCTTCAAAACTTGCTTTTTCAGCAAAATCATAACCGTTAGATGAGTATATTATAGATCTTGAACAATTTATTAAAATTCCACATTCAAAATTCATAGCTATTTTAGAAACTGAAATAAGATCACCACCCTGAGCACCGACCCCAGGTATTAATAAAAAGTTTTTTGGGATAATTTGACGTATTTTTTTAATTTCATTTAATTGTGTTGCACCAACCACATACATTAAGTTTCTTTCATTACCCCATTTACTAGATTTATATATAACATTTTGATACAATTTATTTTTACTAATATCGTCTATATATTGAAAATCTTTGCTTCCTTCATTGGATGTAAGTGCTAATAATATAACCCACTTATTTTTATAATTTAAAAATGGTAAAACTGAATCGGAGCCCATATATGGAGATACGGTGATAGAATCAAAACTCATATTTTCAAAAAAAGTCTTTGCATACATTGCTGATGTATTACCGATATCACCTCTTTTAGCGTCAGCAATGGTAAATATATTTTTTGGTATATAATCTAAAGTCTTTTGTAGCGTTTCCCATCCTTTTGACCCCATACATTCATAAAACGCTATATTAGGTTTATAAGCAACGCAATATTCTTTGGTTGCATCAATAATTTGTTTGTTAAATTCCAATACTGGATCATCATATGAAAGTAAATGCTTTGGGATTTTGGTTAAATCAGAATCTAACCCTACACATAAAAAAGATTGTTTTTGTTTAATTTCTCTAACTAAATCGTCCTTATTCATATGATTANCTTTGTCCTTCTTTTAATTTTTCTGCNTTTTCAGCAAATTGTAATTCATCAATAAATTCTTGTAAATCTCCACTNATAGTTGCTTGCAAATTGTATTTTGTCATNGAAATTCTATGTTCTGTTACTCTACCTTGAGGATAATTATATGTTCTAATTTTTGCAGATCTATCACCAGTTGAAACCATAGTTTTTCTATGTTTAGCTTCTTCTTCTAATTTTTTTTGTAACTCCATCTCATAAATTCTTGAACGAAGAACCTTGAGTGCTTTATCATAATTTTTATGCTGAGATTTTTGATCCTGACATTGAGCAACAATTCCAGTTGGAATATGTGTTAGTCTAACAGCAGAATATGTAGTGTTTACCGATTGTCCACCAGGACCTGATGAGCAATATGTATCTTTACGAATATCATTTTGATTTAACTCAATATCAAATTCCTCAGCTTCTGGTAAAACTATAACCGTCGCAGCTGATGTATGAACGCGACCTTGAGTTTCAGTGTCAGGAACTCTCTGAACTCTATGTACTCCTGATTCAAACTTTAACTGTCCATATACATCCTCTCCTAAAACATTGAAAATTATTTCTTTATAGCCACCAACTGTCCCTTCAGCAATATCAACAATTTCAATTTTCCATCCTTTAGTAGCTGCATAAGAAGAATACATTCTAAATAAATCTCCAGCAAAAATACTTGCTTCATCACCACCTGTTCCAGCTCTAATTTCCATAACAGCATTTTTTTCATCTGCAGGATCTTTGGGAATTAATAATAACTTGATTTCGTCATCCATCACAACTTTTCTATTTAAGCTAATATCAAGTTCGCTTCTAGCCATTTCCTTCATTTCTATATCATCAGAATTTGAAATAATATCTTTGGCTTCTTCAATATTATCTATTAGTCCTGCATATTCTTTATATGCCTTAATTATAGGTTCTAAATCTTTATATTCTTTACTTAACTGAATATAACTTTTCATATCATTCATAGCATCAGGTGAAGATATCAATTTTTCTACCTCCAAATATCTGTTATTAATGTCTTTTAACTTTTCAATCATTATTGATATGTGAAGATCCCATTTGGAGATGAGATAGTTAGTTTTTTTTCTTTGGAGGATTCTACCCTTCCTATAATTTTTGCTTCTACTCCGAAAGATTTTGATATATCAACTATTTGATTTGCAATATTTTCAGAAACATATAATTCCATTCGATGTCCCATATTAAAGACCTTATACATTTCTTTCCAATTAGTTGAAGATTCCTTTTGGATTAGATCAAATAATGGTGGTGTTTTAAATAAATTATCTTTAACAATATGAAGATTATTTATAAAATTTAAAATTTTTGTTTGACCACCACCAGTACAATGAATCATACCATGAATATCCTGTCGGTGTTGTTCAAGAATTTTTTTTATAATTGGAGCATATGTTCTAGTTGGTGAAAGAACTAATCTTCCAATATTTACATCAACATTTTGTATAGTATCGGTTAGATTTTTTGATCCTGAATAAACTAGATCATCAGGAATATTGTTATCATAACTTTCAGGATATTTTGTTGCAAGATTGCTAGAAAAGATATCGTGTCTTGCTGAAGTTAATCCATTACTTCCCATACCGCCATTATAAAAATCTTCATAGCTCGATTTTCCAAAAGAAGAAAGACCTACAATAACATCACCAGATTTAATATTATCATTATTAATAATTTCATTTCGTTTTATTCGAGCTAAAACTGTTGTGTCAACAATTATTGTACGTACAACATCTCCAACATCTGCAGTCTCACCACCAGTTGATTTTATATTTACTCCGTATTTTTTATATTTCTGAATTAATTCTTCTGTTCCGTTAATAATTTCGGAAATTACATCACCAGGTATTAAATTTTTATTTCTTCCAATAGTTGAAGATAGCATGATGTTATCTGTAATTCCAACGCAAAGTAAATCGTCAATATTCATAACAATAGAATCTTGCGCAATTCCTTTCCAAACTGACATATCTCCCGTCTCTTTCCAATATATGTAAGCTAAAGACGATTTTGTACCTGCTCCATCCGCATGCATTGCAATGCAATAATCATCATCAAATGCTAGGTAATCTGGAACTACTTTACAAAATGCATTTGGAAATAATCCTTTATTGATTTTTTTTATCGCATTGTGAACATCCTCCTTATCCGCCGAAACACCTCTTTGATTGTATCTATTATCTTTCATAATATAAAAAAGCACCCTAAGTTCAGGATGCTTAAGTGCTTGTAAAAAATATATTTATTCATTTACACTAGGCAATAAAGAAGTCTCAGATTGAGAAGTTTCCTCATCTGGTAAAACCTTAAAAGTAGTTCTTCTATTATACTGATGTGCTTTCTCTTTATTTTTTCTGAACTTTATTTTTTTGATATAAGATTTAGTTAAAACATCTCCTTCTTTAAATCTTCCGTCTTTATTAACAATAACAAATGGTACAGACTCACCTTTTCCAACTGCAATTAATCTTTCCTTTTGGATACCCTTACTTATTAAATAATCTACACATACATCTGCTCTTTTTTGAGATAACTCGATGTTTTGTTTTTCACCTCCTCTAAAATCTGTATGGGATGTAAGCTCAATAACAATTTCTGGATTATCATTTAATGTTTCTACTAAAAGATCTAAATCAACAATTGATTGTGGTCTTAAATCCCATTTGGCAAAATCATATTCAATCCTTGGTAAAATAATTTCTTTTTTGATAGGATCTAATTGTAAATCTATTACAAATGTCTTATTTTCATGTATATCTTGGGTTGTAAAACTTGCTGTTTTATTTAAATAACCTTCATGTTCGATAAAAAGATCATATGTTGTTATTGGTTGAATGTCTGATTTTCTGTAAAGACCTGTATTATCAGATATTACTGTGTAAGTCAAACTATCAGAAGAAGTTATTTGAACTGATACAGCAGTTAGTATTTCTCCAGTTTTTGAATCAGTTATTGTTCCTTTAACATCAAATTCTAGCTTAGGTAGTTCAAATTGATAAATATCATCACCTCCCTTACCACCTTTTCTGTTTGACGTTAAATAACCTCTTTCAGATGATCGTTCAACAATTATTCCAAAATCATCAGATGCTGAATTGATTGGAAACTTTAAATTACTTACAACTGAATAAATATCATTTTCATCTTTGTTAGCCACAAAAATATCTAAACCACCCATACCTGCATGTCCGTTGGAAGCGAAATAAAGATCTCCGCTTTCATGTAAAAAAGGAAACTGTTCATCTCCAGGGGTATTAACTGCTGGACCTAAATTAACTGGAGTTGACCATGCATTTCTTTTTTCTTTTGTTGATATCCACAAATCATTACCTCCATAACCACCACTCATATTAGCAGAAAAAACTAAAACAAAGTTATCTTCAGATTCTAAAACAGAAGGATGACCAATAGTAATTCCTGAATCAATATCAATTTGTAATTGCTGTGGATCACCCCATAATTTTCCTTTTTTCGAAGACACACAAATTGAACAATTGTTTATTTTTTTATCTTCAGCGCTACATTTTGTAAAATACATTCTGTTTCCTCTACTATTAAGATATGAAGATCCTTCATGAGCATTTCCACTGTTAATTGGGGATGGTAAAAGAGCTGGCGCACTCCACTTACCACTTTTTTGGAGTTTAGATACATAAATATCAGTATAATTTTCTCCTGTTCTTTCATCAATATCTTCAGAGAGACCACCTTCTCGTGAAGAGGTAAAATAGATTTCATTATAATCACTATTTCCAAAAGATGGTGAAAAATCACTATTTTTTGAGTTTAACACTGATAAAGGTTTTACAACATATCTTGTGGGATTTTTTAGCCACTTTTGTGCAAATTCACATGATTTCTTACCAATTTCACCTCTGACGTCTGTTGGATTTAATTTTGAATATTCATTGTAGTATTTGATTGCTGTTTCATAATTTTCTTGGATCTTTAGAATATCAGCATAATGTAAGTAAACAATTACATCAGGGTACTTAGCTCTAATAGCTCTTTTATAAAAACTAGCAGCTCTTTTGTAGTTTAATGAATATCGATAACATTCTGCTTGCTTAAATATTATTTCAGCTTTGATAGCTTTATTTTTAGTTTTTTTGTATGCTTTTTTGTAAAGATCAGCAGCTTTAATATATTCTTCATTTTCAAAAGCAATATCAGCTTTAACTAATTTTCTATTTTTAGTTTGTGCTTGAGCAAATTCAATAGTAAATGATGTTAACAACAGAAAAATTGATAGTTTTAAGAAATATTTCATTACAAATTAATTTATTGGTGCTAAAATAAACAATAATTTATAATTAGAAGAAATTCTTATATTAGATAGAAACAATTATTTGTTAATAAAATATTAGTAAATTAATAAAAAGACCTAAAATAAGTTCGTGATTGAGAGAAAAATATTCTATTTATTTGTATTCTAATAAATAAATAAACTAAAATTCTACAAATGAATAGATCAAAACTTGAATACATTTGGCTAGACGGCTACGTACCAACTCAAAACATGAGAAGTAAAACTAAAGTAATTGAAAATTTTTCAGGTAAATTAGAAGATTGTCCTAACTGGTCCTTTGATGGAAGTTCTACAAAACAAGCTGAAGGAAATTCCTCAGATTGTATATTAAAACCTGTAGCAATATATCCTGACCCTGAGAGAGTGAACGGATATCTTGTAATGACAGAGGTCCTTAATCCTGATGGAACACCTCATGTTTCGAATGCAAGAGCAACAATAGATGACGATGATAATGATTTTTGGTTTGGATTTGAACAAGAATATTTTATAATGGATGTTGAAACTCAATTACCTCTTGGCTTCCCTCTAGGAGGTTATCCTGGACCTCAAGGACTATATTATTGCTCTGTTGGGGGGAAAAATACCCATGGGAGACATTTTGTTGAAGAACATGCTGATTTATGTCTAAATGCAGGTTTAAACTTTGAAGGAATCAATCAAGAAGTTGCCTGCGGACAGTGGGAGTTTCAATTGTTTGCAAAAGGAGCAAAAAAAGCAGGTGATGAAATTTGGATTGCTCGTTATTTATTAGACAGACTAACAGAAAACTATGGATACTATATTGAATATCATCCTAAACCTGTTAAAGGAGATTGGAACGGTTCTGGTATGCATGCTAATTTCTCCAATTCAGTTTTAAGAAGTTGTGGATCCAAAGAAGTATATGAAAAAATATGTGAAGCTTTTAGACCTGTAGCATCTGAACATATTGCGGTATATGGTGCATTCAATGAACAAAGACTAACCGGTCTTCATGAAACAGCTTCAATTAAAGATTTCAGCTATGGTATTTCAGATCGTGGTGCGTCAATTAGAATTCCAATTGGCACTGTTGAAGCTGGCTGGAAAGGTTGGTTAGAAGATAGAAGACCAGCATCAAACGCAGATCCATACAAAATTGCAAGTAGGATAATTAAAACTGTTAAATCAGCAAATGTTTTGGTGGCTTAATTACTTTGATGCTATATTAAATACGATATATATTATGTAGGCTGTTAACAAAAAATAGCCATGATGTTTAGTAATAACTTTGTTTTTCGAAATGTACATAAATAAACCTAATAAAAACGTAATAAATAGCATATAAAGATAATCATAATATATTATCTCTTTATCAGTAATTTTAATTTCCTTAATAACTGTAGATATTCCTATAACTGCTAGAATATTAAAAATATTAGAGCCAATTAAATTTCCAATTGCTATACCTTGTTGTTTTTTATAATAAGCTACAATTGAAGTAACTAGCTCTGGTACACTTGTCCCGAAAGCAACAATTGTAACAGCAATTACTCTATCTGAGATACCAAAATAACTAGCTATATCAATTGTATTTTTAACTAGCATATCTGCACCTGATTTCAAAGCAAAAACCCCAAATAATAGTAAAGTAATATTTTTTATTATATGAAAATTGTTTTTAAAGCTTTCAACATCTTTTGATTTATTTATATCTAAAGATTCAATATTATGTCCTATACTAATTATATATATCAAATAAAAAATTAAAATAATTAGAAATAAGGTTCCAATCCAAAAGTTAATTGATAACGAAAAAAACATAACAAAACCTAATAATAAACTAATTATTAAGAGAAATGGATAATCAATTTTAAAAGTTTGTTGTGATATATTTAAATTACTTAAAATGGCTAGTATTGCCATTACAAGAGATAAATTAGCAATATTCGATCCAAAAACATTACCCAGTGCTATATTACTACTTCCTTCTAAAAGTGCTTCAATACTTACAAAAATTTCAGGTAGGGATGTAGCAAAAGAAACTATAGTTAGTCCTATAATAAGTGTTGGAATACGTAAAACATTAGCAATAAAAACTGAAGATTTTATAATAATTCCACCACTTACGTATAAAATTACTATACTTAATATCAATAAAATTAAAGGTGTTATTAAAGAGATCATTTCTTAATATCAAAATCATCTTTAATATCAGAACTATTTTTTTGAATTTCTTTTCTGACATCATCAGAAGCATCTTGGATTTCTCTAATAACTTTTCCTGCAGATCTAGCTAAAGATGGGATTTTATTAGCACCAAAAAAAACTATAATAAAAAAAAGTATTATTATTATTTCAGATCCGCCAATAAATAAAAACATATCTTATTTTAATAAAGTTATTAAATAACTATAGTCTGTTACTTTTTCTTCAAAGATTTTTTTACAATTGTGTCTAGCATAATCGGAGACGCAACAAATAATGAAGAATATGTTCCAATTAAAACTCCAATCATTAAGGCAAACATAAAACCTCTGATTACCTCACCACCAAAAATAAATATAAGTAGCAACACAAAAAAAGTTGTTAATGATGTATTTATTGTTCTACTTAATGTGCTATTTAAAGCTCCATTAATCACCTCATGAACTTCTTTCTTTTTATTATTATTAATATACTCTCTCACCCTATCAAAAACAACAACAGTATCATTTAAGGAATATCCAATTATTGTTAAAATAGCAGCAATAAATGCCTGATCAATTTCTAATGAAAATGGCATAATACCATATAAAATAGAAAATATTGAAAGAACAATTACTACATCATGAAAAACAGCTGCTACAGCCCCAAGACTAAATTGCCATCTTCTAAATCTTACTAAAATATAAAAGAAGATAATTAAAAGCGAGAAAAATATTGCGCCAACTGCAGAATCCTTGATATCATCGGCAATAGTTGGACCAACTTTTTGAGAGCTCATAATTTCATAATTTGAGTTAATCTCGTCTAGACCTAAAGACAATTTACTTTCAACTATTTCATCCGTACCCAGTGAATTATCATTAATCATAAATGAGGTGGTTATTTTAATTTGATTATCATCACCAAATGTTTTGATTTGAGGAGTGTACTTTAAGCCTTCAGAATCAACGAAAGAATTAGATAATGATTGCCTTAGTAAATCTTTATCAATATTCTCAGCAAAGCGAACAACATAAGTTCTTCCTCCAACAAAATCAACACCATAGTTTAATCCTTTAGTAAATAAAGAACCTATACCCAATAATACGATTACAGAAGATAAAATATAAAACTTCTTTCTCTTTCCGATAAAATCAATATTAATGTTTTTAAACGCTCCATCTGTTAATTTTGTAGAAAAAGTAACCTCCTTACCTTTATTTAATCTTGAACTAATAACAAGTCTAGTTATGAAAATAGCGGCAAATAAGGAAGTTAAAATTCCTATAACTAATGTGGTTGCAAAACCTTTAATTGGTCCAGTACCAAATGTATACAACACTATACCTGTTAGCAATGTAGTTACATTTGCATCAATTATAGAGCTATACGCACTATTATACCCATCTTTTATTGCTAATCTTAGCCCTTTACCATTTTTAAGCTCCTCTCTAATTCTTTCATATATAAGTACGTTAGCATCAACAGACATACCAATTGTTAAAACAATACCAGCAATACCAGGTAAGGTTAAAACAGCTCCTAGAGAGGATAATACTCCAAAAATGAAAAATATATTGGCTAACAAAGCCACATTAGACACCAATCCAGCTCTGTTATAATAAAAAATCATATATATTAGGACAATTACTAAAGCAAAAATAAATGATTTTAAACCAGCATTAATAGCTTCTTCACCTAGTGAAGGACCTACAATAGCTTCTTCAATGATTCTTGCAGGAGCAGGTAACTTACCTGATTTTAGAATATTTGCTAAATCTTTAGCTTCATTAACTGTAAAGTTTCCAGTTATTGATGAACGTCCTCCAGAAATCTGAGCTTGCACAGTAGGAAATGAATAAACATAATTATCTAATACTATTGCAACTGACTTACCAATATTATCACCAGTCAATTTTTTCCATTTTCTTGCACCCTCTTTATTCATAGACATAGAAACATCAGCATTGTTGCCAAATTCAGCAAATGTTTGACTAGCATCTGTAACAACTTCTCCTTCCATTGCAGCTTCACTACTTGACTTAGAAATTGATCTTAGCGCAATTAGCTGAACAAATCTTCCTTCATCATCATAGGGTTTAACTTCATATGCAAATTTTACATCCGAAGGAAAAAAACTTTTAATTTTTTCGTCGTTTAACAAACTATTCAACTCAGCAGTATCCTTAACATTACAAGAACCAAGTGCAGGTCCTTCTCTAACATTTCCTGTTTGCTGATCAACATTAGGAAACATTAAAGCAAAAAACGGATTTTCATCAAAAAATTGATCAGCAGACTGAGTGGTATCAGATTCTAATGTGTCTCCTTCAAAATCAAATAAATCATCTTCAAAATCATCAGAAACATCATCTTTTTTATCTGAAGTACCTGTAATTAAATCTTCTTCATTATTTGCCTCATTGGTTTCTCTTAAGTATTCATTAACCTTTTGCACATCACTAAATAACTCTCTTGCCTCATAGGTTTCCCAAAATTCAAGTTTGGCAGTTGACTGAAGTAATTTTCTGGCTCTTTCTGGATTTTTTATTCCAGGTAGTTCAACTAGTATTCTACCTGCTGTTTCTAATTTTTGTATATTGGGCTGAGTTACACCAAACTTATCTATCCTACTTCTTAAAATATTAAAAGATCTATCAATAGCATCCTCAACTTCCAAGTTCAAAACATCAATAACTTCCTTATTAGTTGAAGTTAATTTGATTTTTTCTCTCAAATCTGATGTTGAAAATATTAATGAAAGTCCTTTGTTTTCAGCAACTTCTACTTTTGCATATTCTTCAGAAAACAAAGTCATAAAATCTTTTTGACTATTTTTCTGCGCACTAATAGAATTATTTAATGCTAAATTAAAAAGTGAATCTGTGCTATTGTTTGATAGAGCTTTTAAAACATCAACTACCATTACTTCCAATGTTACATTCATTCCTCCTTTTAAATCTAGACCCAAGTTAATTTGCCTCTGCTTACAGTCATTGTATGTATACTTCGCAATCCAAATATTATACACATCTTCACTACTTACGGAATCTAAATAAAGTTTGTACTGTTTATCAATAAAATCCTCTTGATTAAACAATGAGTCCTTTTTAATTAATTGATTATTTTCTACTTTGTTAATTGCATATTCATATGCATCATCTTCAACTCCATTTACAATCCAAGTAAATGATAATTGATATAAACATACTACTGCAAACAGCAGAGTAAATAACATAATTGAACCTCTATTTTGCATAATTTATTTTTAACTAGTTAAATAGTGGGCAAATATAATCTTTCAAAGCTAATAATACAATTTGTAAATATAAAAGTTCTCTTTAGATCATAAGATAAACATCGATTTACATTTTTTAATAGAAAATATATATGTTAATTTGTAAAAAAAATCAAAATGAAAAGTAAAATCATAATCATAATTTTTTTTGTTTTATCTACAAAAATATTTTCTCAAAATTTTTTCAAAAGAGATACATCAATTAATGTTCTTGAAAATGGACAATACTTTAATTTGCCGTTTGCTGGTGGAATTAATTCTGCACAGTTTTCAGAAATTGATTTAAATTTAGATGGAACTATGGATTTAGTTTGCTTTGACAAAGCAGGAAATAAAATAATCCCGTTCATAAATGATAATGGCAATTATGTATACTCTCCTACATACAGAAACTTATTTCCTGAAATACATGATTGGATCATTTTAGCAGACTACAATTGTGATGGCAAAAATGATATATACACTTATTCATCAGGTGGAATAGCAATTTATGAAAATACATCTAATTCATTTTTAAATTTTACACTAAAGACTTCTCTAGTTTTGAGTAACTATGGAACAAGTAATATTAATATTTATGTTAGTGCAGTTGATATTCCTGCAATCTCTGATATAGATTCTGATGGAGACCTAGATATTCTTACATTTTCAATTTTAGGAGGATTCGTTGAATACCATAAAAACATGTCAATGGAAACAATTTCAAGCTGCGATTCAATTATTTTTGAACTAGAAACAGGTTGTTGGGGAAATTTTTACGAAGGCTTAAACACATATGCCTTAAACTGTATTAATTGTCAATGTCCAGCCTTTAATATCACAAATACTGCTGAACAACATTTGAGTCATGCAGGCTCAACTCTTTTAGCTATAGATATTGATAATGATAATGATAAAGATTTGATTTTAGGTGATATTAGCTACACAAATCTTAATTTATTGATCAACGGAGGAGACAGTGATAGTGCTCATATTGTAAGTGTGGACACTGTTTTTCCTCAAAATCATAATAACACTATGCCAGCAGATATAAGTGTCTATCCAGCTTCATACTACATTGATGTTACAAATGACGGTATTAAAGATTTATTATTAACCACAAATACAAACAATAATTCAGAAAACCTTGAAAGTTGTTGGCTGTTTGAAAATACAAACTCAACAAATTCACCAGACTTTAACTTCATTAAAAAAAGTTTTTTACAAGATGAAATGATTGATTTAGGGAAAGGCTCATATCCAGCATTTTTTGACTATAATGGGGATGGATTGGATGATTTAGTGGTTGGTAATTATGGTTATCATGTTAACAATAATAATCCAATTTCATCTTTAGCTCTTTTTGAAAATATAGGAACAAGTTCCTTTCCAGAATATAATCTAATTGATAGAGATTGGCAATCAATATCTAATATTAATTTAAATACAGTTTTAAATATACCTGCCTTAAATTTATCACCCACTTTTGGAGATATTGATGGAGACAATGACAAAGATTTAATTTTAGGAGATGCCGACGGTAAATTACATCTGTTTCAAAATAATGGAAACAATCAATTCCAAATTGTTGGACCAAATTACGAAAACATTGATGTAGGCTATTTTGCAACTCCATTTCTTGTTGATGTTAATAGAGATGGTCTGCTAGATTTACTAATCGGAGAACAAGATGGTACAATTAATTACTGTCCTAATTCTGGCAACGTTAATACTGCTATTTTTGACAGCGTAATTACAAATTTTGGCGGAATTGATATTAATCAATCAATAATTAATACAGGATTTAGTGATCCATTTTTAATGGATAGTAACGGAATATACTTTTTGTTCTCTGGATCTTACACCGGAGAAATTTTTAAATTTTCTAATATTGATAACAATCTCAGTGGTATATTTACTGAAATGACAAATTGGCAAAAATTATGGGACGGGGGCCAATCAAGCATAGCCATAAATGATATTAACAATGATGGTATGTCAGATATGTTTATTGGAAACAATTCTGGTGGACTAGCTTTATTTTTAGGTGACTCAATTTTAATAAATAACACCTGGAACTGTATTGGAAATAGCTGTATAAGCACTGGAGATGGGAGTGGTTTTTTTAATTCTCTTTCAATGTGTGAAGATAGCTGTTCTGTAGTATCATTAGTTTCAGAAATAAAAAATAATATTTCGATTTTTCCAAATCCAACAGATAACAAAATTAAAATTGAAATGAAAAATATGAATCCAGATAATTACAATTTATCAATTTTAAATATTTATGGTGATATTATTAAAAACAAAAATATCAAAGTTAAAAGAGACTATTTTGATAGTTTTGAGTTAGATAAATTTAGGAAAGGAATTTATATTTTAAAAATAGAAAGCAACTATTACTCAAAATTCAAAAAAATAATATTGGAATAAATTACTTTTCTAATCTAAAATTATATTTGCAACATGAACAATGAAAACAGAGAAAAAATAATTAACGAAGCTTGGGAAAATAAAAATTTATTAAGTGACAATAGCGTCAAAGAATGTATTAATTCTATAATTAAAGATTTGGATGATGGAAAACTAAGAATTGTAACCAATTCATCTAATAAATGGCAAGTTCAAGAGTGGATTAAAAAAGCGGTAATTTTATACTTCCCTACTCAAAAAATGGAAGTTATAAAAGCCGGAGAATTACAATTTTATGATAAAATGAAATTGAAATCAAACTTTAAAGAACTTGGCGTAAGAGTTGTTCCTCATGCAATTGCAAGGTTTGGTGCATTTTTAGCTAGAGGAGTTATAATGATGCCTTCTTATGTTAATATTGGTGCATATGTTGATGAAGGAACGATGATTGATACATGGGCAACCGTTGGTAGCTGTGCGCAGATAGGTAAAAATGTACATATTTCCGGAGGCGTAGGAATTGGTGGTGTTCTTGAACCAGTTCAAGCTCATCCTGTAATTATTGAAGATAATGTTTTTATAGGCTCTAGATCTATAATTGTTGAAGGTGTCAAAATTGAAAAAGAAGCGGTATTAGGAGCAAATGTTGTTATAACAGCTTCAACAAAAATTATTGATGTAAGTAATGAAAATCCAATTGAATACAAGGGATACATTCCATCTAGATCTGTAGTTATTCCNGGAACATATCAAAAAGAGTTTAAATCCGGTAACTATGGAGTTGCTTGCGCGCTAATTATTGGTAAAAGAAAACAAAGTACGGATAAAAAAACCTCATTAAATAACGCTTTAAGAGATTATAATATTTCAGTATGATAAAATTAGGATATGATGGTAAAAGAGCTTTTTTCAATAACACTGGACTAGGTAATTATTCTAGAGATACAATNAGAGTTGTTTCAAAAAATTTTACANANAACAANTACTANNTATATACTAGTAANNANANTANAAATNAGCGTCTTGATTTTATNAANTCAAACAAAAATATATATATTAAAACTCCTAAAAATCTCTTTTATAAATCTTTTGATATTATTTGGAGAAGTAAAAAAGTAGTAGATGATTTGTTAAATGATGAAATTGATATTTACCATGGACTTTCCAATGAAATTCCATACGGTATTGAAGCAACTGGAATTAAAACAATAGTTACCATTCATGATCTAATATTTATTAGATACCCAAATTTGTTTAATCCATTTGATAGATATATTTATTTTAAGAAATTTAAATCTGCATGTGAAAGAGCTAATAAAATTATTGCTGTAAGTANNCAAACTAAAANGGATATTATTAAATTTTTTAATATTTNTGAAGAAAAAATTACTGTTATTTATCAAGGATGTAATAATATTTTTCAAAAANAAATAGCAATAGAAAAACAAAATCAAGTAGCGAAAAAATATAATTTACCAAACAAATTTTTATTGTATGTAGGAACNATAGAGGAAAGAAAAAATTTATTGAATTTGTTAAAAGCTATCAAAAAAATTCCAAATCAAAAATTAGTTGTTGTTGGAAACGGAAAGAATTACAAAAAAAAATGTTTAAAATATATTCAAGTCAACAATTTAGAAAAAAATATTTTATTTATTAATAATCTTAGCTTGAATGAAATTAGAGCAATATACGCCAAAGCTGAAATAATGATTTATCCTTCAATTTTTGAAGGNTTTGGAATACCAATTTTAGAAGCTCTTTTTTCAAAAGTTCCTGTAATTACTTCTAAAGATGGTTGCTTCAGTGANGCTGGNGGGCCACANACATCATATATTAATCCATTATCATCAGAAGATATTAAAAATGCAATTTTAAAAATTCAATCATCAAATGAAATAAAAAATAAAATGACTAANAATGGATACGCATATGCTCAAAATTTTACTGATGAAAAAATTGCAATTAATTTAATGAATTTATATAAATCATTATGAAAATTATTAATGAAGCACTAAAAGTTTTAAAAAATGGAGGAGTAATATTATATCCTACAGATACAATTTGGGGTATTGGTTGTGATGCCACAAATGAAAAAGCAGTTGAAAGAATATATCAAATAAAAGAAAGGAATGAATCTAAAGCTTTAATNACCTTGGTTGGAAACTATAATCAATTACTTAATTACACAAAAATTAAATCAAAAGAAGCAAAAAACTCATCGCCAACTACAATAATTTATCCAAATGTGAAAGGACTTGCAAAAAATCTCCTGGCATATGATAAAAGTGCAGCAATTAGAATAGTTCAAAATGAATTTTGCAAAAAGTTAATATTAAAATTTAATAATGCTATTGTATCAACATCTGCTAACATAAGTGGAGAAGAATTTCCTAAAAGATTTTCAGATATTAAGCCAAAAATTTTAAATAATGTTGATTATGTTATTGATCTTGAAAGTGATAGCTTACTACATAAACCATCCAAAATACTAAAAGTGAATTTAATTGGTGAAGTGACTGAAATTATAAGATGAATAATTATTCTAAATTTCTCGACAAAAAAATATTTAATATAGTTGGTAAATGTGCTGACAAATTAAATTATGAAACATATGTTGTTGGTGGTTGGGTAAGAGATTTACTGATGGGAAGAATTAAAAAAAATACTGATATTGACTTTGTTTGTGTTGGAAGCGGCATCAAATTAGCAGAAGAAGTTCAAAATCTTCTTGGTAAAAAAGCAAAATTTCAAGTTTTTAAAAACTTTGGNACTGCNCTAGTTTACTTAGAAAATGAAAATTATGAGTTTGTTGGTGCAAGATCTGAATCATATAGAAAAAATAGNAGAAAACCAATAATTGAAAATGGNACNCTTCATGAAGATCAACTNAGAAGAGATTTTACGATTAATGCATTGGCAATTANGCTAAATAAAAAAGATTTCGGTAAATTAATTGATCCATTTAATGGTAAGCAAGACATTATTGAACAAGTAATTGTTACTCCACTNGACCCTTGCAAAACATTTTCAGATGATCCATTAAGAATGATGCGCGCAGTAAGATTTGCATCAGAACTAAACTTTAGTATTAAAAANTCAATATTAGATTCAATAGAAAAAAATAGAGAACGACTGTCAATTGTTTCGCAAGAAAGAATTACTGATGAATTTAACAAAATACTTCTCTCCAAGAAACCTTCTATTGGATTAAATTTACTATTCAAAACAAAATTACTTCACATTTTTTTTAACGAATTAGTGTCTTTAGCTGGTGTAGANATTAAAAATAATCATGCACACAAAGATAATTTCAAACATACATTACAAGTATTAGATAATATCAGTCTAAACACTGATAATTTATGGCTAAGATGGGCTGCTTTATTACATGATATAGCAAAGCCTATAACTAAAAAATATGAAGAAGGACANGGATGGACATTTCATGCTCATGAATTTATTGGAAGTAAAATGGTNNCNAATATTTTTAGAAAATTAAAACTTCCTTTAAATGATAAAATGAAATANGTGAAAAAACTAGTTTTANTACATTTAAGACCNATTATCTTNGCTAAAGANATTGTTACCGATTCAGCAGTTAGACGNTTACTATTTGATGCTGGAAATGATATTGATGATTTAATGNTNCTTTGNGATGCTGATATTACTTCAAANAANAAAGNAAAGGTNANAAAATANCAAAATAATTTTCAATTAGTAAGAAANAAAATAAAAATTGTNGAAGAAAAAGANAAAATTAGAAATTTTCAACCTCCAATTAATGGNAATGAAATAATTNATCTTTTTGAAATNAATGAGGGTAAAGAAATAGGNNTNCTTAAAAATGCTATTAAAAATGCTATTTTAGATGGAAATATTAAAAATAATAAAATAGATGCTCTTAAATTTTTGAAACAAAAAGCAAATGAACTAAAAATCAAATCTAAGTTATAAAATACTTCATTCAACTTATATCGAACATGAAGATAAATTTGAGAAATATGATGATTTTTCTAAATTATAAACTATGAAAAAGAAATTAGTTGTAATCTTAGGACCTACCGCCATAGGTAAAACTAAACTAAGCATTAAATTAGCAAAGCACTTTAAATCAGAAATTATTTCATGTGACTCTAGACAATTTTATAAAGAACTAAATATAGGAACTGCCCCTCCAAGCAAAGCTCAATTGAACCAGGTTAGACATCATTTTATTCAAGACAGATCTATAAATTCAGAGTTTAATGCAGGTATGTTTGAAAATGAAGCAATTAATCTAATAGAATCTAATAACAATAAAATTTTGTTTGCAGTAGGCGGATCCGGTTTATATATTAATGCTATTTGCAAAGGTCTTGACAATATTCCAATTGTACCAAAAGATATAAGAAATAAGTTGACTTACGAATACAAAAAAAATGGAATATTATGGCTTCAAAAACAAATAAAAAAAATTGATGAAAATTATGAAATAAAATACGATATAAATAATCCACAAAGAATGCTAAGATTTATTGAAGTATATTATTTTACTGGAAAAAGTATTGAGTATTTTAAAATGAACAAGACAAAAAAGAGAAATTTTGATATTATTAAAATAGGTTTATTTATTGACAGAATTAAACTTTATAAAAAAATTAATAGTCGTGTAGATTTAATGATTGAAAATGGGCTAATTAATGAAGTTGAGAGTCTAATTAATCATAAAGATAAAAACGCATTACAAACAGTTGGTTACAAAGAAATATTTAAATATTTTGATAAAGAGTACACTTTAGATGTTGCCATTGAAAAAATAAAACAAAATACAAGGAACTTTGCTAAAAGACAAATAACATGGTTTAAAAAAGATCAAGACATAAATTGGTTTAAGACAGTACAAATAAAAGAAATTTTAGAGTTTATCGAAGCAAACTAACTGAACCCTTGATTTTACCCAAACCATTATTTAAATCAATTACATAAAAATATACACCTTCTGGTACATCTGTCCCATTTTTATTTTTTCCATCCCATGGGATAGAATAACCAACCGAGCTGAAAATTTCTCTACCAAATCGTCCAAAGATTGAAATTTCAGAATTTTCAAATAAAAATAATTGATCAATTTTCCAAGTATCATTAACATTATCTCCGTTAGGTGAGAAAAAATTTGGAATACACTCAGCATTTAATGCTTGAATAGTAAAGTTGGTATCAATAATACAATCATTTTTATCCTTAACTTGTAATGAATAATGGCCTGGTGTAAGTGTAACATCAATTGGATTTACAGTAGATCCTACAGACCAGATAAATGAATAATTTGGAGTACCACCAGAAACAACCGCTTCTAGTTCAATATTTTTACTATTTAAATCACATTCAACAAATAAGCCTGAAGGTTCTAAGTTTATTATTAAATCTTCAATTATGAAATCTTGTCTTAACATACAACCTTCACCATTTATTCCATAAGAATTATCTGTAACCTCAACCCAATATTGTCCAGGACATATTTTAACACTAGAAGTGTTCTCTCCAGTACTCCATAAATAAGTATATGGGCCGTATCCCCACAGCATGGAATCAGCAATGACAGATGTGTTTTCGAAATTAATTAGACTATCAGTTAAAAAAGACGATAAATCAAGAGTATCAATAATGTAACAATCATTATTTAAATTTGTAACTGTAACAAAGTATTTCTTTTCGCATGCATTTACATAAATGATAGAATCATTTGATAAAGAATCTTCTCTTAGGTTACTCCATAAATAACTATACATTCCTAAGCTGGAACTATTGCTAATATTAACTTCAGCCAAATATAAGGAGTCATCATAATTTATTTCCGTTTCTAAAACAAAAGGATCAATATTTATAGAAAACGAGTCACTAAAACCACATAAATCTTGCACTGTAAGGTTCAAATTATATATAGTATCATTGACAATTATAGTGCTATCTATATCTCCAGTACTCCAAATAAAACTAAATGGATGAGTTCCACCTGAAATAATTGGATTTGCAATTACACCATCATTACATGTTGTATCAATAATTATAATATTCTCCAAATCTAAGAATGATGGTTGATATATAAACACACTATCAGTTGCAATACAATTATTATAATCAGTAATTGTACAATAACTTAATCCGGAAAAAAGATATGTATTACTATTTACAGAACCATTTGACCAATTAACAGTATATATGCTATCATAGCCAGAAACGTTAATTTCAATAAATGTTGAGTCACCAAAACACAATAAAGAATCTTGATAATTAAAAAAATTTATTGCAATTTTTTCCGGTTCAGGCAATAATATTGAATCATTATATACGCAGTTATTTGAATCAGTAATTAAAAAGTTATATAACCCAGCTTCTAAATTGATTAAAGAGTCAGTCATATATAAATTGTTCCACAAAATTTGATAAGGTGGTGTAGACCCAACAATATTTAGAGAAATAGCTCCGTTTGAATCTCCATAGCATGCTAAGCTATCAAGAAATACATTGATATCATATTTATCAGATTGGTTAATATTTATACTATCTTTATGTATACAGTTGTTTGAATCAATGATTTCTAAATAATAACTTCCAAATGATAGATCGTTCAAATAATTTGCATTCCAATTAATATAATATGGTTCTGAACCACCATAGATACTATCAATATTTATGTAACCTGTTGAGTCACCATAACAATTTACATGATTAATATCTAAATCTACTTTGACATCATAAACAGAATAAATCGAAAAAAATAAACTGTCAATACAGCTAAATACAGTGTCATCAACAACAACAAAATATTCACCAGAAGGCAAAAAAATTGAATCGTTGATAAAATTATTGATAGTAGTTTTATAATTACTATTATAAATTGAGTACATAAATGGCAAATTTCCACCGAGAATACTATCAATAACATACCATACCGTATCTGATGAACATTTTTCTAATATATTATTATTCTGAGAATACAAACTATATTCTTCAGGCTGATTTATAAAAATGGATGTATCAAATATACATATTGATGAATCGGAAACTATTAATCTAAAAGTATCACTAAATAAATTTGTAATCTCAATTGTATCTGCAATTAAAGAGGATATAGACTGTTGAGTTGAAATACTTTGAATGTTTGAAGTTAAATTATTTATACTGAATTCTCTAATTGTATCATTTGAATGTAACAAATAATAATTATAATTATTGTTATAAGATATTTTTCTACCCCCAGAAAAATTAAATATTATTGATCCAGTAGAATCTCCATGACAACCTATTTGATTTATCTCATTTATATTGAATTCAAAAATAGGGGGATTATATAAAAAAACTTTTGCGGTATCCGTGCAAAAAACTGAATCTGTAATTATTACAGTATATAGACCAAAATTTAAACTATCTAAAAAAGACACACCATTTTGTATAAAATTGGTATTGTAATACCATGAAATTGAGTAAGGAGGGGCTCCACCATAAATTGTATCAAGGTAAACTGAACCCTGATCTCCATTACAAACGATTATATCTTTACTTATTTGAGATGATATTTCACATGAAATATAAAAAATATTTTCTTCTAATACAGAATCTAAAACATTTACAATATTTAACTTAAAATAACCACAAACTGATGTCAAAATACTGTCAGAATTGTAACTTGAATTATTAAGAATAAAATTAGTATCATTTTGGTCAATAAAGAACCAGTTAATTGAATCATTTGAATAATACCATTTAGAAAAATTATTTGTATCTAAAGAACTTATAATTGTTTGTATTTGACCATCTTCATAACAACTTATGTTAATCACATTACTAGTTTGTAGATATTGTGATTTTGACACAAAACTTAGAGCCAAAAGAAATAAAAGAAATATTTTTTTTTTCAATTTTATAAATAAAAAAGCAAAGATACCTAAATTAATCAAAGGTCTTGAAAATCAATTTCCAAACCAGATTCTGCTTTAATAGTGTTAGTAAACTTGTGTTTTGTTTCTTCTAATAATATTGAAGTGTCTTTATATCGTTTTGAAAAATGACCAATTAACAAATTTTTAGCACCAGCCCTGTTTGCTATTGATGCAGCTTCAAAACTAGTGCTATGACCTGTCTGATCAGCTCTTTCTTTTAAATCCTTAGAAAAAGTTACTTCATGATATAACAAATTAGAATCCTTAATTTTTTTGCATATATCATTCTTAAATCTAGTATCTGTACAAAAGGAGTATTTATATGGCAATCTATCATTAATAGTAATATCACTATTTTTTATTATTTGCCCATTGTTATTTATCCAATCAGCTCCGTTCTTTATAGCATCAATTTGATTATAAGGAATATTATATTTTTCAATAACATTTTTTTTCAATTTTCTTTTAAATTTTTTTTCTTTAAAAATAAAACCAGAACAGTTTATTGTGTGATCTAGTATTATGTTTTCAACTGAAAAAGAATCATTTTCAAAAATAATTTCGTCACTATCTAATGATATATCATGAAAAAATAATGGGAATCTTAAAACTGTATTAGAAGCTTGTAGTTGTAAATTAATTATTGATTTTAATTGTTCGTGCGCATATATATGTAAATCTTTATTTCTTCCTAATAGGTGCATACTTGTTAATAAACCTATTAAACCAAAATAATGATCACCATGCAAATGACTAATAAAAATATGATTTATTCTTTGAAAATTTATCTTATATTTTCTAAGCTGTACTTGAGTGCCTTCACCACAATCTATAAGTAAAAATCTTTCATTAATATTTAACAACTGAGAGGTTGGATTACTTTTTAATGTTGGAATAGCAGATCCACAGCCTAAAACAGTTAGTTTAAACGACATTAACGATTAATTACTACTCTTTGATTGACACAAATGTTTCCATCACTTATTGAGAAAATATAAATTCCCTCAGAAAAAGTGTTTGTCACTACACCTTTATTATTTATACCCTTATTTGAACTAAACTTGAAAGAGCTAATTTTTTCACCGACCAAATTATATACATCACATACAACATTACTTTGGTTACCAATTAGATAATTAATGTTTACGAAATCATTTGCAGGATTGGGAGATATATTATTTATTTGAAATTTATCTTTTGATAAATAATTTAAAACAGAAGTTGAATTAACAATGTCTAAATAGTAGTAATCAATAACATCATCTTGAGTTGTATTTCCTAACAATGGGATACCACTTACATATGCAGTTGTCTCAAAAACAATTTGGTAACTACCTATATCATTTACAGTTGGATCAACAATAGAATATAACTCAGCACATTCAGTTGTTCCTCCAATAAATCCGCAACTTGGCGGATCACAATAATAATCAAAATTTGGTGGTAATCCTGTAACAGAATTTAGTGTAATACTATCAATATCAACACTAATTATACCTATTGGTAGCCCTGTGATTTGTCCAGCGTCAACAATCGTATCTTCAGGTGTAATTATTGTTATTAATTCATTGTAAGCTTGTCCAACATAAGCATCAGATAATCCCGTAGCGCTATCAGGATAAATTCCTCCAGCAACATATTGGGGATCTGGTGTACATTGTGAATAAACTAAAGTACAAGCAAATAAAAACAAAACGGTAGTTAATAATTTCTTCATAATTTAATTTTTATAATTTATATATTTAATTGTCTTTCTATTTCTTCCATTTCTATATAATCGTAGGCTTCTTGTAATGTGGGAACAATAGTTAATTTATCATTAAATGAAAATTGACAAACTACTACAAATGACCCATTTTTATTTGAAACATTTCTATCAAAAGTAATAAATTTATCTTTAATCTTATTAATTGTATCTAAATCAACACCATTTAAGTCAGCAATAAAATTTTTAACATTTGCAGATTTTTTACTGTCAATTAAAATATTGCCATCTTTTATAGAAAAAACTAATATATTGTCTGGGGAGTTCATTATATTATTTTTTTATTTTTCTTCCTAATAAATATAAAATCGCCATTCTAATTGCAACTCCGTTTTCAACCTGATCTAAAACAATGGAATGATCTGAATCAGCAACATCAGAGCTTAACTCAACTCCCCTATTAATTGGACCAGGGTGCATGATAATCTTATTCTTTTTGATCTTTGATAATATGTTTTTATTAACTCCATAAGTCATTGCATACTCTCTAAGTGAAGGAATATATTGAACATCTTGTCTTTCAAGCTGGATACGTAAAACATTAACTACATCACACCAATTTAGTGCCAACTCTAAATCTGGTATATGTTCGATATTTAGTAAATTTAAATACTTTGGAACTAAAGAAGAAGGACCACAGACCTTAACATTAGCACCAAGTTTTTGTAGGCAATAAATATTTGAGAGAGCTACTCTTGAATGCATAATATCCCCAAGTATAAGTACATTTTTATTTCTAAGATCATTAAGTTTTTCTTTAATAGAGTATGCATCAAGCAATGCCTGTGTGGGGTGCTCATGACTTCCATCACCAGCATTAATTATCTTAGCATTTACATTTTTTGATAAAAATAAAGCTGCGCCAGGATTTGGATGTCTCATAACAATCATATCTACCTTCATTGCTAAAATATTATTGACAGTATCAATTAGAGATTCGCCCTTGTTTACTGATGACGATGATGATGAAAAATTTAAAATATCTGCTGATAATCTTTTTTCTGCAATTTCAAATGACAATTTCGTTCTTGTAGAATTTTCAAAAAAAAGATTTGCAATAGTAATATCTCTTAATGATGGTACTTTTTTAATTGGTTGATTAATTATTTTTTTAAAATTATCTGCTGTTTTAAAAATTAAATTTATATCTTCTTTGTTAAGATTTTTAATGCCCAACAAATGATTAACAGACAAATTATTCATTAGATGAATTTATAATTAATACTTTATCCATTTTATTTTCCTCTTTCCAATTAACAAGAATTTTTTCAGAATCTAAAACATTCACATTTTTACCAATATAATCAGGTTGAATTGGCAAATGCCTAGAGTAATTTCTATTAATCAATGTTAATAACTCGACAGTATTAGGCCTACCAAATGTCATTAATGCATCTAATGCTGAACGAACAGATCTTCCTGTATATACAACATCATCAACTAAAATTACATGCTTTTCCTCAATACTAAAATCTATATCAATTGATTTAGGTATAATTGGGTGTTTTCTTATTCTCAAATCATCTCTATGAAATGAAATATCCAAACAACCAGTCTTTACTATAGCGTGTGTTAGCTTAGAATTTAATTTAGCAACTATTCTTTTACTTAAAAAAATACCTCTTGGTTGTATTCCGATGATAACTGTATTATCAAAAGTATCGTGATTTTCAATGAGTTGGTGACACAATCTTTCAATTGTAACATTCATCTCATAATCATCTATTAATACTTTTTTTTCTAACATATTTAAGCAAACATAACAAAAAAAAAACCTCAAAATTGAGGTTTTTTTAAATTATTAGTTTTCTAAATCATTTTTTAATGAAGATAGTTCATCTAAATCTCCTAAGGTTGATTGTTTTTGTTCTGTTTGAATTTTTTTAACAATTTTCTTTGTTGACTTCTTTTTCTTTTCAATTTCCTTTTTTAATTCATCATTATAAATTGCAGAGTGTGAAAGTAAAATCTTCTTGTTTTCCTTAGAAAATTCAATCACTTTAAATTCTAATTTTTCTCCCTTACTTATAAAAGAACCATCTTCTTTTTCAGCATGTCTTTTTGGAACAAAACCTTCAATTGCATTTCCTAAATCAACCAAAACACCTCTATCATAGATATCAATAACTTCAGCCTCTATTATATTATTGACACCTAATTTCTCTTCATAACTATCCCAAGGATTAGTTGTTAGTTGCTTATGACCTAAACTAATCTTTCTGTTATCTTTATCAATATCAAGTACTTTAACATCTAAAAAAGCATCTACATTTGTAAACTCCGCAGGATGTTTTATTTTTTTTGTCCATGATAAGTCTGATATATGAATTAGTCCATCTACACCTTCAACAAGCTCAACAAAGATTCCAAAATTAGTAAAGTTTCTAACTTTTACTTTATGGTCAGATCCTATTGGAAATTGCTTGTCAATATCTGCCCAAGGGTCAGGTGTCATTTGCTTAACACCTAAAGACATTTTTCTAGTATCTCTATCTAAAGTTAAAATTTGAGCTTTAACTGTATCTCCCTTTGAATAAAAATCATTTGCAGACCTTAAATGAGTAGACCACGACATCTCAGATACATGAAGTAATGCTTCTACTCCGACTTGTAATTCAACAAAGACTCCGTAATCAGCAACTACTACTACTTTTCCATCAACAACGTCGCCTACTTTTAAATTTTGATCTAATGCTTCCCATGGGTGAGAACCTAACTGCTTAAGACCAAGTTGAATTCTACTTTTTCCTTCATCAAAATCTAAAATTACAACATTTATTGTTTCATCTAAATTTACTATTTCTTCGGGATGAGAAATTCTTCCCCAAGATAAATCAGTTATATGAATCAAGCCATCAATACCTCCAAGATCAACAAAAACACCGTATGAGGTAATATTTTTTACAGTTCCTTCAAGAACCTGACCTTTTTCTAATTTAGACATTATCTCTTTTGTTTGAACAGCTAAATCAGCTTCTATTAGTGCTTTATGAGAAACTACAACATTTCTAAATGATTCGTTAACTTTAACTACTTTAAACTCCATTTCCTTACCCACATATTCATCATAGTCCCTTATAGGTTTTACATCAATTTGTGAACCAGGAAGAAAGCATTCAATACCAAAAACATCAACTATCATACCTCCCTTTGTTCTACTTTTTATCTTTCCATTAACTACCAGGTCGTTTGCTAACGCATCATTAACTTTTTCCCATGCTCTTAATACTCTAGCTCTTCTATGTGATAAAATTAATTGTCCTGTCTTATCTTCTTGTTTTTCGATTAAAACTTCAACAATATCACCGATTTTTAAATCATCGTTGTACTTAAACTCATTAAAAGATATAACACCATCAGATTTAAAGTTAATATCCACTACAACTTCTCGATCTGTAATCATTACAACCTTACCGTCAATAACTTGTTTAGCAATAACATTTGGTAAAGTAGAAGTGTATGTTTTTTCTAAATCTAATCTTTCATCTTTAGAGTAAATTTCATTATTTGTTAATTCATCCCAATTAAAATTATCATCAGTTTTACTTGATTCTTCTTTAATTGTAGCAGTAATACTACGCTTTTCTTTCAATTCATCGTTTTTTGCTTCTGATTTTTTTGAACTTGAATTAATTCTTGGTTTTTTGACAGATGAACTTTTGACTTCCTTTTTGGTAGTTTTTTCATCTACTTGTTTTGTATTTTTACTTTCTTCAGCCATGAGACTTTAGATTAATTTGTATCTTAAATACTTAAAGGTTTTAATGTAAAGTATCTTAAGAGAATTAAACTTATATTTCCTTTTTAAACCTTTTTAAACAATAAGTAAAAGGGCTGCAAATATACAATTTATATTTAATTGAATAAATTATGTATTGAAGTCTGCACATCTTCCATTAACCACCTAGGAGTAGATGTTGCACCGCATATACCAATTTTAGTTTGGTTTACAAACCAATCTTTTTTAATTTCTGAAATATCCGAAACGAAATATGAATTTTTATTTTCATTTTTACAAGACTGGAATAACATTTTTCCATTAGAACTTTTTTTACCACTTACAAAAATAATTACATCATTTTGATTAGAAAACTCTTTTAATTGCGGTTCTCTTCCAGATACTTGTCTACATAATGTATCATGAACAATATAATTTACTTTTAAATGATTTGGTATTCTTCTACTAATTTCGTTAGTAATTTCCTTATATAACTTGGGGCTTTTAGTTGTTTGAGAATAAATATATATAGGTTTAGAAAAGTCTATTTTTATTAGATCATCAAATGAAGCAATAACAATTGCCTTATCATTAGTTTGACCTATCAAACCTTGAACCTCAGCGTGACCTTCTTTGCCAAATATAATAATTTGACCTTCAATATCTTTCATTGTTTCATAACCTTGCTTTATTTTATGTTGTAATTTTAATACAACTGGACATGAAGCATCTAATAATTGAATATTATTTTTTAATGCAATCTTATAAGTTTCTGGTGGTTCACCATGAGCTCTAATCAGCACTTTACAATTTGATAACTTTATAAATTCATTGTGAGTTATCATTTTAAGACCTTTATTTTTTAGTCTTTCAACTTCTTTATCATTGTGAACAATATCACCCAAACAATATAATTCTTTGTCTTTGGATAATATATCTTCAGCCATTTGAATTGCATAAACAACACCAAAACAAAATCCCGAATATTTATCAATTGTTATTTTCATAATTTTTAAGTTTTTGTTGAATTAAACTATCAATAAATGTTAATTGTTCATTAATTGAGTTATCTGAATTATTAATTAAAACAGCATCATCAGTAAAAATAAGAGGATTATATTTCCGATTGGAATCATCATAATCTCTTTTTTTAATATTTTGTAAAATATCATTAAGATTAACATCATAGCCTTTTTGTGTTAATTCTTTTAATCTTCTCTCTGCTCTTTTATTTATGTCTGCAGTGATAAATAATTTTAAGCCTGCATTAGGAAAAACTTTAGAACCAATATCTCTACCATCCATTACTATGTTGCCAAATTCTCCTTTTTTCTGTTGTAAATGAATCAGTTTATTTCTAACTACTAAAATTTTTGAAACAACACTAACATTCTGTGATACTAGTGGACTACGAATAATATCTTCAATATTTTCATTATTTAATATTGTTGTTGATTTTTCAGTATTAACATCATAATTAAAATCAATATCAATCTGATTTAAATGATGATCTAATCTATTAAAATCAATACCATAGTCATGTATCATATCATTTTTAATAAAATAATATGTTATTGCCCTATACATAGCTCCAGTATCGATATACTGCATATTATATTTTCTAGCAATTTTTTTTGCAAGTGTACTTTTTCCTGAAGAAGAGTAACCATCAATTGCAATATTAAAGGGTAATGACATTATAATGCAAAATTATTAATATTTGTTGTAATACTAAAATTATTTGTTGTGCCTGAAATATGATAAGAAGATCTACTGTAATCTAATACAAAACCAATAACTTCAAATCCTACACCAAAAGAAAAACCAACAAATCCGGGATAGCTTGATAATGACATATCAAATCTTCTTTGAAAATTAAAACCACCTCTTAAAAACAAACTTTTATTAAAAGGTCTTAGTTGACCACCAATAATTAAATGTCTTAAGAAAGTTTTAGCAAACGACTCTTTTTTAGGTTGTAAATTTACACCATTATAATTGAAACTATTATTACGCTTGTAAGGTGAAGAAACATCAAACTTTTGAAGATCATTATATGAAATATGATATGTGAACGGTAAATATTTTAATTTTTTACTAAGAGCTACTTCAATTTGTGTAGGTAAATTTTCAGAAACATTATATTTTTTTAATTGTCTACCAATATTTTTAACTAACATTGTTACACATAAATCGTCATTATTAAAATATGTGGAAGATATATTACTTGAAAGTGCAATAGAGGAATAGTTACTGTATTTTGAGTTTAACAAATTTAAACTCATACCAAAAGTAAAAACACTACTAATTTTTTTTGCTAATGAAAATGAAAATATCTGATCACTTGCACTAAATTCTCCTAACACATTGCCAAAATCATCTGTATAGTCAAGCAATCCATAATCAATTGTCTGAATATTAACAGAAGTTAAACCTAAAATATCAATTTTTCTTGCAAAAGAAAATGATAAAATATTTATATCAGAAAAATAATCACTAAAAGCAAACACAAAATTATTATTCATATCCTCATTTAAGAGGGATGGTGCAACTCTAGTTAAAGAAACATCATTGTTATTGGGCAAGCTGATACCGCTACCTCCAAAAGACTCCACTTTAGGCGAGACTTGAATATCAAAAAATTGAAATGAACTAACACCTCCAGACTGTGCAAAAATTACAGATGGAAAAAATAAAATTATAATTAAAAATAACTTTAAATTCAAATTAAAAAAATTACTTTATTAGTGCAGCTTTTATCACTTGGCTTAAATCATTCACATAATGAAAATTCATATTCTTGATATATTGTTTATTTATTTCTAAAATATCTTTTTGATTTTGTTGTGATAAAATAATATTATTAATACCGGATCTCTTTGCAGCTAATATTTTTTCTTTTATTCCTCCAACAGGAAGCACTTTACCTCGCAATGTTAACTCACCAGTCATTGCTATTTTTTCTTTTACCTTTCTCTTTGTGAAAACTGATACAAGAGCTGTGAATATTGTGATACCAGCAGAAGGCCCATCTTTTGGTGTTGCTCCCTCTGGAACGTGAATATGAACATTCCAGTTCTGAAATATTTGTGGATCTAAATCATATAATTCGGCATTTGATTTAAGATACTCCATTGCAATAGTAGCAGATTCTTTCATTACTTTTCCTAAATTTCCAGTAACAGACAAACGACCTTTACCTCTACTTAAAATTGATTCAATAAATAAAATATCACCACCAACGGATGTCCATGCAAGGCCAGTAACAATTCCTACAACATCATTATTAACATCATGTTTACGATCAAATTTAGGAGCCCCCAACATTGACTCGATTTGTTTTTTATTTGGCTTATTATAAGCTGATTTATTAAGTACAATTGATTTAGCAATATGACGAATTATCTTACTAATTCTTTTCTCTAATGATCTAACACCTGATTCCCTTGTGTATTGATCAATAATTTTTTCTAAAACAGGATCTGATAAAATTAAATCATTCTTTTTCAATCCATGTCTTTTTAATTGCTTTGGTAACAAATGCTTTTGTGCAATTTTAACTTTTTCTTCTAATGTATAACCATTAATTTCAATAATCTCCATTCTATCTCTTAGCGCAGGTTGTATAGTTTCTAGAGAGTTTGCCGTAGCAACAAACATAACCTTAGAAAGATCATAATCTAACTCTAAATAATTATCATGAAAAGATTCATTTTGTTCAGGGTCTAAAACTTCAAGTAAAGCAGATGATGGATCTCCATGATTATCTCTTGTAACTTTATCAATTTCATCTAAAACAAAAACAGGATTGGATGAATTAGCTTTTTTGATAGATTTGATAATTCTACCAGGCATTGCACCAATATAAGTTTTTCTATGCCCTCTTATTTCTGCTTCATCTCTTAATCCACCTAAAGAAACTCGTTCATACTTTCTTCCAAGAGCAGAAGCAATTGATTTACCTAATGAAGTTTTTCCTACACCAGGAGGACCAAAAAGACATAATATTGGTGATTTCATATCTCCTCTTAACTTTAGTACCGCCAAATGTTCAATAATTCTTTCTTTAACCTCTGTTAACCCAAAATGCTCGCTATCTAAAATTTTTCTTGCAAAAGCTAAATCAAACTTATCTTTTGAGTATTGGTTCCAAGGTAAATCTAATATCAATTCAATATAGCTACGCTGAACAGAATAATCTGACATCGATGGATTCATTCGCTGTAGCTTTTTAAGTTCTTTTTCAAACGCAATACCAATTTCTTTATTCCACTTTTTCTTTCTTGCTTGACTTCGCATTTGTTCAATTTCTTTGTGAGAACCGCTACCACCTAACTCTTCTTGAATAGCCTTCATTTGTTGATGTAAATAATACTCTTTTTGTTGTTTATCTAAATCTATTTGAACTTTAGATCTAATCTTATTTTTCATCTCTAATAACTGAAGTTCTTTTGTTAAAAGTTCAAGACATAAGATTGCTCTTTTCTTTAAATCAACTTCTTCAAGTAATTTTTGCTTTTCAGATAAACTTATATTCATATTCGATGAAATAAAGTTAATCGCAAAGGTCGTGTTTTTTATATTTTTAATCGCAATGGAGGCTTCTGTTGGTATATTAGGTGATTCTTCAATTATTTTAAGCGCTAAATCTTTAACAGAATCTACTAATGCATCAAACTCCTCGTCTGATTCAATTGGCTTAACTTCTTTCAATTCAGAAATTTTTCCTTTGTAATACGGCTCACTACTAATAATTTCATTTAGGAAAAATCTCTTTCTCCCTTGAATAACAGCTGTGATATTGCCATCTGGCATTTTTAACATCTTTAAAATATGCGCTACTGTACCAATTACATTCAAATCTTCAATAGCAGGTTCTTCAGTATCAAACTGTTTTTGAGATAAAACACCTATTGTTTTGTTTCCTGAATCAGCATCCTTAATCAACTTAACTGACCTTTCCCTACCAATTGTGATTGGTATAATAACACCTGGAAACAAGACAGTGTTTCTTAATGGTAAAATAGGAAGAACTTCAGGAGTATTTTCTTTAGAAATTTTTGCTTCATCCTCATCACTCATTAATGGAAGAAACTCTGTGTCATTTTCAATAATATCCGATGAAAAATAGTTTTGATCAAGTGTTTTATATTTCATGCTTAACTATTTTCTATTATTGTATAAATTATTGTTTTTAAATGCATTAAATAATCTATCTTTAATAGCATTTTCCATATCTTCCTCAGCAAAATTATATCCAATTATACTTCCACATAAAATACCAATTAATGTAGCTTCTCTAACATTGAAGCCTTGTTGTAATACTTTCATATATATTTCATATAAACTGTATTTTTTACTATATAATTTTTCTGCTTGTTTAAAAAGTCTTGATAGTTCTTCTCTATCGCATTGCAATACTTTGCATAGATTGTCTTCTTCTTGATTGCTTAAATTACTTAATGAGTTTAACATTTTTTTTATTTTTATATAAATGCAAGATGTATGCCAGAGTTCAAACAAGGTCTTTTTGTCATAATTTAATATGAGTTTCTATAACATTTTGTCATGTTAAATACTTCATATAAAATCTTTTTATCTAAATCACTAATTTTTATATCTCTTCTATTACAAACTTTTTCTGCAACTAACAAGGCTTTTTCAATATCATAAACTTTAAAACCTCTAGCACCTCCCCANGAAAATGAAGGAATAAAATTTCGAGGNAATCCAGANCCAAACACGTTNGTATTNACTCCAACAACTGTTCCNGTATTNAACATNGTATTTATACTTGATTTACTATGATCNCCCATAATTAAACCACAAAANTGTAAATTGGTNTTTTGAAANGANNGTANCTTNTAATTCCAAAGNCNNACATCNTCATAATTATTTTTTAAATTTGAAGTATTAGTNTCTGCCCCTAANTTACACCACTCTCCAATTACTGAATTACCTAAAAAACCATCATGAGCTTTAGAAGAATAGCCAAATAAAATAGAATTATTTACCTCACCACCTAATTTAGAATAAGGTCCTAATGTTGTTGCTCCATAAATTTTTGCACCAATCTTTAAAACTGAATTATTGAGCATGGCAAATGGTCCCTTTATTATCGAACCTTCCATCACATGACAATTTTTCCCAATATAAATAGGACCTTGCTTAGAGTTTAATATGGAACATGAAATATTAGCACCTTCCTCAACAAAAATATTTTCTCCTATAATAGTATTACTACTACTAATATTGCTTGATTTTCTATTTTTAGTTAAAATTTTAAAATCATTTTTAATTTCAATATCATTAAAAGTAAAAAGATCACATATATTTTCAATAGATATAAAATTTGCATTTGATTCTATACAATTTAGTTTTTTCACATCAAAAAACTTGTTACGAAAAGCTATTACATCACCATTTTTTTCAAGCAACTCACCCCTTCGAAGATTTTTTATCTCAATTAATAGCTCATCAGACGGTAAAACTTTTGAATTTATCCATAAATTATCTTTTGCTTTGTTAATTACATACTTATCTTTTAAGTATGATTGTGTTTCAACAGAAACATTTTTATAATAATTCTGCCACTTTTCTATAATTGTTAAAATACCTATTCTAAAATATGAAATAGGTCGTGTGTAACTTAATGGATAATAATTTGCAGGATCGACATCGAATAATATAACATTCATAAAACAAATATAAATAAAAAAAACCCAGAAATTTCTGGGTTTCTAAATTATATAGATTAAAACTACTTTTTGAATTTTTTGTACTTATTTTTAAACTTATCTACTCTTCCTGCCGTATCAACCATTTTTGCTTTACCTGTATAGTAAGGATGAGAATCTGAAGAAATTTCCATTTTAATTAAGGGGTATTCATTCCCATCATCCCACTTAATCGTTTCATTAGTTTCAGCACATGATTTTGTTAAAATTGCGTAATCAGTTGAAACATCTTTGAATACACAAAGTCTGTAATTCTCAGGATGAATATTTTTTTTCATTTTTTATTTGTCTTAAAAGGGTTGCAAACTTAATAAGTTTTATTAAAACAACAAATTAAGTATGAAGTTTTATTTTAAGTCAATACCATCTAATAATAAATTTGTAGATCTTACACTTCTAGCAGAAGTTTTTAAATCTTCCATTTCATTTTCAGATAAATCTAGTGTTATAATTTCATGAACACCTTTACTTCCAATAATTGCAGGAACACCAATACAGATATCATCTAAATTATATTCACCATTTAAATACACAGAGCATGGGAACATTTTTCTTTGATCACANGCAATTGAATGNACAAGNGAAGANACAGCAGCTCCTGGNGCATACCAAGCAGATGTTCCNANCATNGATGTTAATGTNGCTCCTCCNATTTTNGTTTCATNAACAATTTTTTCTTNTGNNNTATTTGNTANAATTGANTNNATACTGATTCCNTTTCTNGTTGCTTTNNCAATTAAAGGAATCATTCCNGTATCAGAATGNCCNCCAATNACCATTCCNTCAACATCAGAAATAGGACATTGTAATGCNTCNGCAATTCTNTACTTAAATCTTGCNCTATCTAAAATACCCCCCATTCCAATTACTTTATTCTGTTCTAAATCGAACTGTTTATTTACTAAATATGTCATTGTATCCATAGGGTTACTTACAATAACAAAAATAACTTCTGGAGAATATTTTAACAGCTGAGCAACCACATTATTTACAATTCCAGCATTTATACCAATAAGTTCCTCTCTTGTCATTCCAGGCTTTCTTGGAATTCCAGATGTAATAATTGCTATATTACTATTTTGAGTCTTCGAATAGTCATTTGTTGAACCAGTAATTTTAGTATCAAAATAATTTAAAGATGATGTTTGCATCAAATCCATTGCTTTTCCCTCGGCAAAATTTTCTTTAATATCTAACAAAACAACTTCAGAAGCAAAATTTTTAATTGCAATGTATTCAGCACAACTTGCTCCCACTGCTCCCGCACCAACGACTGTAATTTTCATATATTTATATTTAGTTAATTATTATGCATCAATATTAGCGTATTTTGCATTTGCTTCAATAAAAGATCTTCTAGGTGGTACTTCATCACCCATTAACATTGAAAAGACCCTATCAGACTCTGCAGCATTGTCAATTGTCACTTGTTTTAATGTTCTATTATCAGGATTTAGAGTTGTATCCCAAAGTTGAGAGGCATTCATTTCTCCAAGTCCTTTGTANCGTTGTATTACAACATTCACATCTTTNCCTGCTTTCATTTCTTCAATCATTATATCTCTTTGATTTTCATCCCAACAATACCTATGATCTTTACCTCTCTTTAAAAGATATAATGGAGGAGTAGCAATATAGACATGGCCATTTTCAATTAATGGCTTTAAAAATCTAAAAAAGAATGTAAGTAACAATGTTGCAATATGACTTCCGTCAATATCTGCATCTGTCATTATAACAACCTTATGGTACCTCAATTTCTCAATATTTAATTCTCTTTCGTCATCCTCAGTTCCAATAGAAACACCTAAAGCTTGAAACATATTTTTAATCTCTTCATTCTCAAATACTTTGTGTTGCATAGCTTTTTCAACATTTAATATTTTACCTCTAAGAGGCATTATAGCTTGAAAATGTCTATCTCTACCTTGTTTTGCAGTACCACCTGCTGAATCTCCTTCGACTAAAAATATTTCACATTTTTCTGGATCTTTTTCAGAGCAATCAGATAATTTACCTGGNAATCCACCACTAGTAAGNACNCTTTTTCNTTGTACCATTTCNCTAGCNTTAGCAGCTGCATTTCTTGCTGTTGCNGCAAGAATAACTTTTTGAACTATTGTTTTGGCTTGTTCAGGATTTTCTTCCAAGTAATTTGTTAGCATTACACTAACAGATTTTGAGACTGCTGAGGTTACTTCTTTATTTCCAAGTTTGGTTTTAGTTTGACCTTCAAATTGAGGTTCCATAACTTTAACAGATATAACAGCTGTCAAACCTTCTCTAAAATCATCACCACTAATTTCAAATTTCACCTTTTTAAGTAACCCTGATTCATCAGCATATTTTTTTAGTGTACGAGTTAAACCACGTCTAAATCCCGACAAATGGGTACCACCTTCATGAGTATTGATATTATTTACATATGAAAATACATTTTCTGAATATGAAGAGTTATAAACCATAGCTACTTCAACTGGNACACCATCTTTTTCACCATCAAAATAAACTACATCATCTAAAATTGAATCTCTAGTAGCATCTAAAAAAGACACAAATTCTTTTAGCCCTCCCTTTGAAAAAAATTCTTCCTTAACAAAATTATCATTATCATCCTTTCTCCTTTTATCTGTTATTGAAATATTAATTCCTTTGTTTAAGTAAGCTAATTCTCTTAANCTTGCAACTAAAATATCAAAATGATACACTGTATCTTCAAAAATAGAACTGTCTGGCTGAAAAGTTACTTCAGTTCCTGTTTTGTCAGTTGATCCAATTTCTTTAACATCATACTGTGGAACACCTATTTTATATTCTTGCTCGAATATTTTTCCTTCTCTGTGAACATTTACCTTTAAATGTGATGATAACGCGTTAACACAAGATACACCTACTCCATGAAGACCACCGGAAACCTTATATGATCCTTTATCAAATTTTCCTCCAGCGTGTAAAACAGTCATTACAACCTCAAGAGCTGATTTACCTTCTTTCTCATGAATTCCTGTTGGAATACCTCTACCATTATCTTTTACAGTTATAGAATTATTTTCATTAATGAAACAGTCTATGTGTGTACAATGACCAGCAAGAGCTTCATCAATTGAATTATCAACTACCTCATAAACTAAATGATGTAACCCTTTGATTCCAATATCTCCAATATACATAGCAGGTCTTTTTCTAACAGCTTCTAAACCTTCAAGGACCTGAATATTACTTGCGCTATACGCTTTATTATCTTTTTGAGTCATATGTGTAATTAATAGTTTAAATTTATCTGTTAAACAAATATACAATTATCAATAGTAAATATAAATTATATTAGAAGAATTAGTTTCTTATTTTTCAACAAAAGTTAATAACTTTTAAAAAGACCAAGTCAGCATAATTAGACCAGAAAAGCCTATGTCTTTATAGTCTCTCCAAATCTCTTTCTTAATATTTAATACATTATTAAACTCAATTGTTGCATTTAGTTTGTTGTTGTATTTATAATCTAATTTGGCATCTATATAAGTTCTTGATGGTAAAGATTTTGTTTCTATGAGATATGCTTTTTGAGGTCCGATAAATTTTATACTTGGAGATAAAATAATTTTATCTCTCAAGTTGACACTTGGAACTAATGACAAAAATAAATTTGGCATATGTGATATTTCATTATCATTCCATTTATAATAATCAGATGAAAACTCTAAGTTTAAAATTTCATTTATATTTCTATTGTATGATAATGTGAAATGTGTTTGCCAAACCTCATCTTTGTAAAAAACTTTAAACCTATTGTATGATGTTAAATTATTATCAAAGTAAGGTAAATTAGACACCATTCCATATCTAAATTCTAAATCTAAAATATCCACTTTACTTAGAATATTACTAAATTCAAAAAATATTTCTTTCAACTCAGTAGTTCGTAACTCTAGCTCTGAATCTTCTTCAATAATTTTCTGATTTGTTCCTAAAGTATAAATAAATGGATTTTTTTGATATAAACCATAATATGTATTTCTATACTTATTATCCTCAATTCCAAATTTGATTTTTATGATATTTTTTACAGGATGATAAGTCGAAATTAAACTTGGAAAAATATCAAAACCCTCATTAGATTGATAATCAATTCCAAAACCTAAATCTAAATCCATTTTATATTTTTTAAATTTTATTGATGGAGCAAAACCTGCTAAAAAAATATTATTGTTTTTAATTGAGTCAAGAGATTGAGAACTATTAAAATTCGAAAAATTCTCCAAACTTATCTCTGAGCTGATAGGTAAATTAAAAAGATCCAAATCAANNANAGAATTAAAACCTACAATATTTTCAGAATTTTCATTTAAATCAGAAATAAATAGTGTGCTTTTTTGAGAGTAATAATCATTATCTATTGTCTCTAGACTCAGCATGAGTTGAGCAAAATTAAATCTCGATTTTAATGTTTCAAAACTGATTGGCATATAATTTCCATAAGATGAACTTATATTGCGATTATATTGTAAATTGGCGTATAATATTTGTTTTGAGAAAACTTTTTTATAGCCGGCTTCTATTTTCGATTGAGATTGATAAAACTTATTATTAATATTTTCAGTTTTGANATTTGAATTGATAGAATTATGATTAATCATTAAAAAATAAGATTTACTTTTTGATCTATTACTATTATGTAGGTAACTNAAGTTTGGACCATATTTATAACCTGCTGAAAAAGATAGACTATTATTATAGATTTGGTAAATTTTATCAGATTTTACTTTAGCAGGTGATAGCTTTCTAGTATTGTATAAAAAATTATATTTAAAATTATTTGGACTGTAATCTTGTGATCTATCTTTTTTTAATGTGTCTACATATATAGCATTAGTATTTAACTTTACAGACTCTTGAATTGAAGGCTTATATTCTTCTTTAACTTTAACCTCCATATTAGGAATGTCTTGGGCATTTAAAAAAGGAAAAAATAAAATAAAAACTATTGTCAAACTTTTATTCATCTAAATTATTATTAGGTATACTATTATTTAACTTTAAAGAGTCTAAAGGATTAACNTNATATTCAAAATTTACAATTTGAATAGTATCATAATCAAAAAAATACTCAAATTCATTTTCTGAAACATTTATTATTGATGTAGATTCTATTTTGGANACATTTTTTTGTTCGCTATCAAGAATCATTTTCAACTTCTTTTGTGATAATTCAATTAAATCTTCTCCATCGTGATTTGCAATAATGCTTTCTAATGTGGCTTTAGCTTGAAAAATATTTTTTTGTTTTTTGTAGATATCCGAAAGCAGTATAAAACCTTTTGCAATATAATGATCACTATGNTATTTGTCAGCAAGTTTAAAAATAATATTTTCAGCATGAACAAGACTATCATTCAAAAAAGAAAAATAAGCATTGTAATACATTGCTTCAGCACCTTCTTCATAAAATGAAATAGATGCAACTTTTTCATAAAGATTTTTTGATTTAATATAATTCCCAATATCATAAGAGTTTCTAGCTATAATTGTATAGGCTTTACTTAACAACCAATCATCTTTTTTATCAAACTCCAAAACTTGATTTGCATAACTAGCTGCCTTTTCTCGATTAATATTTTCATATCCATGCATTAATCTGATTAATACTTCTCTTTTCAGTGAATTGCTTGATGTAATCTCTTTTAAATCTAAATAATACCTATTTGATAAACTATAATTTTTTGAATTATAGTATTTTCTTGCAAGGTAAATAAGAGATTGCTCCCTAAACTTTTGATCACTATTTTCTAAAATTAAATTATAATATAAAGTAGCAGATGATGAATCATTAAGCTCAACTGATGAAGCAGCACTATAATACAGCGCATCAATATAAAAATTTCCGTCTACAAAATCATCTAAATATTTTTTAAAAATTTCAATTGCTGATTGATATTTCTTTTCTGAAAATTTAATAAATGCAGTATTATAAATTAATGTGTCTTGCTCACGTTTAGATAAACTGTAATCTGGTAAACTCTCAACAAAAACTAAATAATCCTCAATTTTTCCTAATGATGTATAAGCTCTTTCAATTCCAGAGATAGCCTCTTTAAAATACTTTGTTTTTGGGTATTTATTAACAACAATTAAAAAATTATCTAAAGCATTATTATATTCGTTATTATTTAAATAAAGCATAGCTTTTCCTAAATAAGAANCTGATAAAAGTTGACTTTCAATTGAATGATCAATAACTTGGTTAAAATATTTTAATGCTAAATCNTAATTATTTATATTNTTATAATAATTTGCNATGTCATACAAAGAAACATCANAATATATTGAACTTGAAAAATCAGAAACAATCTTTTTTAAANTACTAACCTTTTCTAAATTCTTATTTAGCAATCCTAATGCAATAGAGCTTTTATATAAAGCATAATCACTATCAAATAAATTAAAATTTAACGCTTTTTGATAGTATTTATGAGCCTTAGAATACTTTTTTTGCATNAAGTAACCATCCGCAATTCTTAGAAATGAATCATTTAAATAAACACTATCTTTAGAGTTTTTTTCAAATATTTTAAAAAACTCAATTGCTGATTTATAGTTTTTGGTTTTGAAAAAACAGTAAGCATTATTGTATTTTTGATTAATAACATACTCATTTAGTTTTTCATTTGAAATGTAAGCTATTTTTTTATGAATACTAATTGCCTTTTCATAATCTTTCAATTTGTAAAATGATTCTGCTAACCAAAAACAGCTCATAAAATAAATTTCAGAATTAATTGGAAAATTATTAGATCTTTCAAAATATTGAATTGCTTGATTGAAATTCCGTTTGTTATAAGACTGAACACCTAAAATATATGAGATATTTTGCATTGTNAGTTGCTTGTCATTATCAAGAGAAACTAAAGTNTTTANTTGATTATATGCATTTATATATTGACTACTTCCCTGATACAGATTAACTAACAAACTTGATATTTCTTCATTATATTTTAGACTTCTTTTAAAAATCTTGTTGTAAGANGTTAACACTTTCAAAGTATTATCAAAGGGNAGATTAAGTTCATACGATAATTTGGCATAATTGTAATAAGACTCTTCCTTAAGTTTCCAATTATAATTTAAAGTAGATGATTTTTTAAAAGCTTGCATTGCGTAATTTAAATTATTTAGATTTATATAACAAAACCCTAAATAATAAGCTGAATATTGCATAAGAGTATCTGANNAACTAGAAATCTTAATAAAATTATCAATTGCATTTTGATGATTATTTNTGTTATAATATGACAANCCTAANAAATAGAGATCNTAATCTGAAGGTTCTGNAGCTGNCATATACTTTTCAAAATAGTNCGTAGCATTATNAAAATCATTAACATGAAAATAAGCCTCTGCNAACAATCTATTCATTTCAGAATACCTAGAGGGCTGTAAATTATTTATAATTTTAGATATTAACTCTATTACTTTGTCATAGTCTTTTTTAATAAAGTAAATTTGAGCTATATAATAAGGAACAATTGATGAAAATTTTTCGGAATTTTTTAATTNTAAAAAATTTTCAAGAGCTTCATCGTAATTTTCGTATGAATACAGAATATGAGCAAAATAATATCGTGAAGGGTCACTTAGATTACTATTTGTAGATATGATTTTTGAAAAATAATAAGAAGCATCAGTAAGAGAATCTGCTTTAAAATAACAGTACGCTAATTTAAACTTTAGTTCAGTACCTAACATTTTTGAATCTATTTTTTTAAAAAATTTTGCAGCTTCTAAATAATTCTTTGANCGATAATAAATTAATGCAATATCAGTATAAACATCATTCACTAAAAAAGAATGCGGATATTCTTCCAAAAACTTTGTATATAAAAACAAGGCATCAGAATTAAATAATTCTTTAGAACATTTTGCATGCTTATATAAAATTGATTCGTTATAATCTCCTGAAATAATTTTCTGATTATATAAATTTTGAGCAGCACTATATTTTTTGTTTATAAATAAGTTGTTTGCAATTTCAATATTACTTTGTGCATGCAATAGAACAGAACAACAAAAGAAACAAATTAATGAAAGTNGTGATTTATACAAAACATAATTTTATTTAATAAAATTAACTAATTTAACATAAATTTAAATTTGTGAAAAATAGAGTTTTCAACACCTTTTCTTAACAATTATCATATTAAACTTTGAATATTGTACTTTAATTTTTTACTTTGCTATATGTTATATATTTTAAAAATAAAGGGTACAAAAATAATTCCTGATTTTGTTCAGATACGTGATGAGAATATGACATTAATTGCATATTTTAGATTAAGTCAAGCTGAAAAAGGTTTAAAAAAAAATAACTTAGAAAGTAATAGTGATAAAATATTAAAATTACTTAAAACATTGCCCTTTGGTAAAGTGTTTAAACTCAAAGAATAAANTAATGATAATTATNGAAAATTTAAATATATATCAAGAAAATCNCCAAATATTTGATAATGTTTCACTTAAAATATCTAANGGCGAATTTGTTTANCTTATTGGAGATACAGGAAGNGGAAAAAGCTCTTTATTAAAATCACTTTATGCAGAAATAAAACCTAAGTCAGGTTCCATTAAANTAGGTAAATTTGAAATNACCTCAATTAAAGAAGATGATATACCNTTTTTAAGNAGAGANGTTGGAATTGTTTTTCAAGATTTTCAACTATTAACTGANAGAAATATNTNTAANAATCTGAAATTTGTNTTGGAAGCTACTGGTTGGAAANATAAAATNAAAATCAATAATAGAATTAAAGAAGTTTTANATGCTGTTCATTTAGANAGTATGGAAAAAAAAATGCCTTATGAACTTTCTGGCGGAGAACAACAAAAAGCAGCTATTGCTAGAGCACTCTTAAATAAACCTAATGTTATACTGGCAGACGAACCTACAGGCAATCTTGACCCTGAAAAATCTATAAAAATTATTCGCCTATTAGAAGAAATTAATTTATCAGGAACAACAATTGTAATTGCCTCTCATGACTATGAAATAATGAGAAAAATTAAGAAGAGAACTGTAAAGTGTTGTGATAAAAAAATTATTGAAATAGATCCTGAATCACTATAAATGTGCATTATTAAAAACAATTACTCTTTAAAAAAACACAACACATTTGGAGTGGATACATGTGCTAAATTTTATGCAAAATTCTCTTCAAATAAAGAATTATTAACTATTTTAAAAAAAATAAATACTGATAAAGTTACTATACTTGGTGGTGGTTCAAATATACTGTTTACTAAAAGTATTTATAATACTGTATTACATAATAATATTAATGGAATTTCAATTATTAAAGAAAATAAAAGTCATGTTTGGGTAGAAGTTGGTTCTGGAGAAAACTGGCATGATTTTGTACTTTGGAGTGTTAAACATAATTTTTCGGGCATTGAAAATCTTGCATTAATTCCAGGTAGCGTTGGAGCAAGCCCCATACAAAATATTGGAGCTTATGGGATGGAAGTAAAAGATTCAATTGAAAAAGTTTGTACTATCGAACTAGAAAGTGGTGAAACTAAAAATTTTAACAACAAGCAATGTAAGTTTAAATATAGAGAATCAATATTTAAAAATGAATACAAAAATAAATATGTCATAACTAAAGTCATTTTTAAGTTAAGCAAAACACATTTAAACATAACTTCATATGGTGATGTTGAAAATGAACTAAAAAATTTAAAATTATCAATTAATCCTAAAAATATAAGTGACACAATAATAAAAATTAGAAATAAAAAGTTACCAAACCCAAAAAAGCTTGCTAATTGTGGTAGTTTTTTTAAAAACCCAACTATTAAATTACAAGATTTTAAAAATTTAAAAATTAAATATCCTAAAATAATTGGATATAAAATTGATGAAAAAAAAGTTAAAGTTGCAGCAGGATGGTTAATTGACAATCTGGGATTAAAAGGATATCAAATAGGAGATGTTGGAGTTCATAAATTTCAAGCTCTTGTATTAGTAAACTATGGTCAAGCAAAAGGCAAAGAAATTCTTGATTTTGCCAATTTAATTAAAGAAAAAATTAAAGCTGCATATAATATTTCTTTAGAAATTGAGGTAACAATATTATGATAATATCAAAACAGTTATATTAAACCAAACACATATAATATTACCTATTTAAAAAGGCTATTTTTAATTATGTTTAATAAATCTAAAAATTATCAATTATATCATTAAAAATACGACTTGGTCTCATTGCTTTAGACAAAGTGTCTGTATTAGGTAGATAATATCCCTCAATATCGATTTTATTACCTTGATTTGAATTTAACTCTTTAATAATATCAATTTCTTTTTCTTGCATCTTTAAATATAGATTTGAGAAAACATTTGATATATTTAAATCNTCTTTTTGTTTTGNTAATTCCTCAGCCCAATACATTGATAAATAAAAATGCGAACCTTTATTATCTAATTCACCTACTTTTCTAGCAGGAGATTTCTGTGTCTTTAATAATTTTTCGATGGCAAGATCCAAAGTTGTAGATAATATAGATGCTTTTTTATTATTATTAGTTCGATGAAGATGTTCCAAAGAAACAGAGACTGCCATAAACTCACCTAATGAATCCCATCTGAGATGTCCCTCTTTAATAAATTGTTGAACGTGTTTTGGTGCAGAACCACCAGCACCAGTTTCAAATAATCCTCCTCCATTCATTAAAGGTACTATAGATAACATTTTAGCTGATGTGCCTAACTCTAAAATAGGAAAAAGATCTGTTAAATAATCTCTTAATACATTTCCTGTAACAGATATAGTATTTAGACCTTTTTTTAGTCTTTCCAATGTAAAAATTGTTGCATTATAAGGATCTAAAATCTTAATATCTAGACCATCAGTTTCATATTCTTTTAAAAACTTATGTACTTTTTTAATTAACTCAGCGTCGTGTGCTCTATTTTCATTTAGCCAAAAAATTGCTGGCCATCCTGTAATTCGAGCTCTACTTACAGCTAGCTTTACCCAATCTTTAATTGGATCATTTTTTGTTTGACACATCCTCCAAATGTCACCTTCTTCAACTACGTGTTCAAGTAAAACATTTCTTGTATCATCTAAAACTTTTATTATGCCCGGCTCAATAATTTCAAATGTTTTATCATGAGAACCATATTCTTCTGCTTTTTGAGCCATCAATCCAACATTAGGAACAGTTCCCATAACTGCTGGATCAAACGCTCCATGTTTTTTGCAAAAATCAATAGTTGCACTATAAACACTTGAGTATGAACTATCTGGAATGATTGCTTTTGTATCTTGAGTTATACCTTCTTTATTCCACATTTTTCCAGAATTTCGAATCATTGCAGGCATTGATGCATCAATTATTACATCTGATGGAACATGTAAATTGGTAATTCCTTTGTCGGAATCTACCATTGCAAGACTTGCATTGTTTTCTAATATTCTTTCTATATCAAACAATATTTCTGATTTTTGATTATCAGAAATATTGTTTATTTTTTCTAAAATATCACCGAAACCATTTCTAACATCAACACCTATATCACGAAATACATTATGATATTTTTTAAACAAATCAGCAAAATACATCTCAATTACATATCCAAAAATAATAGGATCAGAAATCTTCATCATTGTCGCTTTCATATGTAATGAAAGAAGTAAGTTTAAATCTTTACAGTTTTGTATTTCCGATTTTAAAAACTTTTTCAATTTATTTTTAGACATAAATGAAGCATCAATAATTTCGCCATCAAGCAATGAAATATTTTTCTTTAAAACAATAACATCACCACTTTTCAAAAACAGTTCTATTGAAACATTAGTGGGCTTACTTGTACAAAATGATTTTTCATTATGATGAAAATCACCAGATTTCATTGATGAAACATGAGTTTTAGAATTAATATTCCAAGATCCCATGCTATGTGGATTTGTTTTTACATAATTTTTAATAGCTCGAGGTGCTCTTCTATCAGAGTTACCTTCTCTTAAAACAGGATTAACAGCAGAACCCTTAACTTTGTTATATCTTTTTTGAATATCAATTTCTTCATCGGTTTTCGGATTTTCAGGGTAATTTGGAATAAGATATCCCTTATTCTGCAGTTCTTCAATAGTTGCTAACAACTGAGGCATAGAAGCAGAAATATTTGGTAATTTAATAATGTTTGCATCTTTATCTTTCACCATATGACCTAGATCTGACAAATCATCATTTACTCTTTGAGTATCTTGTAAATAATCTGGAAAGACTGACAACACTCTTGAAGAAAGAGAAATATTTTTTTTCTCTAGTAGAATATCTGCCTTAGAAAGATATGATTTTAAAATTGGGAACAAAGAATATGTAGCTAACATTGGAGCTTCATCTGTTATAGTATATATAATTTTTAAATTATTTTCTTTCATAATTAGATAATTATTTAATAACCGAAAATATCTTCTAATGTCAACTCCTTAATTTGCCCATATTTCGCCAAAACATTCAAATCTAATTTTTCTTTGGATCCAAGAATCATTACAACTCTAGCATTATTGTTCATGTGAGAATTATGAAAAGTTAATAAATCATCCATATCAAAGGACTCTACCTGTCTGTAAACATCATTTCTAATATCATAATTTACGCCCATTTTATTTGCTTTTTCATATTCGTCCAATACAGTTGATTTTGTTAATCTTTCCGTTCTAATTTTCTTAACAATTGACTGTTTGGCATTTGATAAATTTGCTTCAGATTCAGGCATTGTATCTAATAATTCATTCATCCCCTTCATTGCTTCAGATAATTTATCTACTTGAGTACCAATATATGACATTGCATAATGTCTATCTTCAAGCTTACTTGGTGTTCTGTAAGCACTATAAACTGAATATGCTAATGCTTTGGATTCTCTCATTTCTTGAAAAACTATAGAACTCATACCGCCACCAAAATATTCATTATGTAACTTGATTATTGGGTATTTATTTATATTTAACTTTTCTCCTTTAGATAAAACTAAAATCTCGGCTTGAGGCATATCATAATCAACTATGTATACAATAGGTTTGTCCATTAAGTTTTCAGTAAATTTTGCTTTATTTGGGTATAATTTTAAGTTTGATTTACTAGCGTGTAAAACATCTAACTTCTTTTTAATAACATTTAAATTATCTGGGCCATAATAACTAATTCTATGTTTATAACTAAGTAAACCATGTATTAATCCAACAAGCTCTTTAGATGAAATACTATCTAGTTCACTTTCAGTAATAATATTTGTAAACGAAGATTTTGGGCCGTATTTTGCATAATTACTTAAGGCTCTCCAAAGAATTATTTGTTTGTTTAATTTCGCATCAGAACGATTTTTTAAAACATTTTTCTTCAACTCAATAAGAGCTTCATTGTTAGGAACAGCGTTTGCTAAAATATCTTCAAATAATTTAACTGAGGGTTCAAAATTATCAGCTAAACCACTTAAGGTGACTTCGACCTTATCATTAGAGGATAATACAGTAAAAGTACAACCTAACTTATAAAATTCTTGTTGTTTTTGAGCAGGTGAAAGTTCTTGAGTTCCTAAATACTTTAAATAATCAACAGCTAAACCAATCTTTCGATCATGATCAGTTCCCATGTCAAAAATGTATTTAAGCTGAAATCTCTGATTTTCATTATTTTTCTTGTAAGTAAAATCAACATCACCAATTTTTGAATTACTTAAGTCATTCTCAAAGTCTAGAAAAACAGGCTGTATTTCTTTAGATTGTTCGGAAAGTAAATTAACTAAAAATTCAGACTGATCTTCTCTGTTAACAGTTACTGGAGTAATTTTAGGCTTTGTAACCTGTAATGAAGATTTATCCTCTCCATTTCTTTTATAAACAACTACATAGTTATCTGAATAATTTTTATTTACAAAATCAACAATCTGTTGTTTTGTAATATTCTCTAATTCTTTAATTTCATTTTGATATTTTTTCCAAGGAATATTTAAAATGAATGCTTCAACAAATTCATCTGCCCTACCTCTATTAGTTTCATATTTCTTAATTTGATTTAATTTAAAATCAGAAACAATCGCATCCAACAACCAGTCTGAAAAGTTGCCAGACTTAATTTCATCTATTTGAGATAATAAAAGTTCTTTGACTTCTTCAAGAGTTTGACCCTGTTTTGGAGAGCCATAAAATCCATGAACAGAATAATCTGATAAAATATATGGGAAACAACCTCCTCCGATTATCTTTTGAGTCTGATTTAAATTTAAATCAATTAATCCAGCAGTTGTATTTGAAAGAATCATATCAACCATTGATAATAGTTTTGAATCCTCACTTTTGGCACCGTTTAATCTAAATCCTAAGTATAGTCTCTCTGCCTCAGGTCCGTAAACTTCTTTAACTACTGGTGAATTGATAGGTTGTTCATTAATCGCCTCAAAAGCCGGTGATTCTTTTTTTTCAAAACCACCCCAATACTTATCAATAAGTTTAATTGTTTCATCAAAGTCAAAATCTCCAGAAAGACATATTGCCATATTATTTGGAACATAATATTTATCAAAATATTTTCTTATTTCAGTAAGAGATGGATTTTTTAAATGTTCTACTGTACCAATTGTTGTTTGCTGTCCATACTGATGAACAGGAAACAAACCATCCATAAGTGCATGAAACATTTTATTTCCATCATTTCCTAAGCTTATATTTTTCTCTTCATATACAGCTTCTAATTCTGTATGAAAAAGACGAAAAACAGGATTACGAAATCTTTCTGCCTCTAACTTTAACCATTTCTCAATTTGATTTGATGGTATATCATTTATATATACAGTTTTTTCATTTGATGTATATGCATTTGTCCCTTTGGCTCCTAAACCTGTTACCATTTTATCATATTCGTTTGCAATAGCATATTTAGCTGCTTCACCAGAAATAGAATCAATCTTATTCCAAATTTCATTTCTTCTATCTTTATTATTCATATCTACAGATCGATATTCTTCATAAAGCAACTCTATTTTATCTAATAATATTTTTTCATTTTCATAATTTAAAGTACCATAAACATCAGTCCCTTTAAAAAGCATATGTTCTAGATAATGAGCTAGACCCGTAGCATCACTTGGGTCATTTTTACTACCGGCTCTAACAGCAATATTAGTTTGAATTCTAGGCGCGTCTTTGTATGATGTTAAATATACTTTTAAACCATTTTCAAGAGTATATACACGAGCCTTTAGCGGATCATTGTCCACGGTTTCATATTTGTTTTCAATTTTCTCCATTTGTTTTCTTGCATTAATTGTAAAATAGATAACTGCCGAGATAGCCAGCAAAAATGTAATTATTTGTTTTAAATTCATATTTTTAATTTGTTAGTAATCAGGATCTAAACCTAAATTTAATCTTAATTCATTTAATAAAGGATTAGACTCTATCATTTTGTTAAACTTATCAGTATTTGTATATGGTATTTCTTCTCTTTGTTCTTCTTTAATCATCTCAATATGTAAATTTATTTCTGTATTGCTAAGTTTTTCTTTCAAATAATTTAAAATCGTATACTTCTCATCCTCAATCAATTCAATTTGAGACAAATTATTTACAAAAATATTTATCTCATTATCATTTTTAATTGTTGGATTATTAGAGGATAATATTATAGCAATATTGTTTTTTTGTTTTGATTTATAATCATCTATAATAGTTGTCCAACATTTTTGCAAATCTAAAACATCAAAATGACAATTTGTATTGTTTTTTGTAACATTTGTTTCAATATCTTCATCTTTATTTAATTTACCCATTTGCTCGGAAATTGAAAATGTTTTTGATTGTAATTTTTCTATTTTAACACCTTCATTATTTGAAGTTGTATTTATTTTTTTTTCTTCCAAATTGTTGGGATATATCTTTTGTTCTGCTATCTTTTCGGTATCAATTTTTTTTTTCTTATGAATTAATATCTCTGTTTCATTACTACCATTCACTTTTTGATTAGCACTTACAGATTGAATGTTTACAGATTGTTTTTGACCAACTGTTTTTTTATAATTTGCAGTGTCTGTTTCTAAAAAATCATTTTTTTTTTCTACATTATTAATAGAGTGAATTTTCAATAAAACGAATTCAATTAGCAATCTTTTATTTTGAACTAAATTATATTTAGTTTCACCGTCACTACATATATCAAGAGCTTTTATCAAAGATTCCGAAGAAAATTTAGCAGATTTTTGCTTATATTTCTTCTTGATTCCTGATCCTTTTTCAATTAAAAAAATTGTGTCATTATTTTTAGAAACTAACAAATCTCTGAAATGACTAGAAAGGCCTTGTAAAAAATATTCTCCATCAAATCCATTTTGAAGTATTTCATTTATTATTAACAAGTTACTTGAAAGATCATTAATTTCTATATTATCAGTAATCTTAAAATAATACTCATAATCGAGTAAATTTAAATGTTTCACTACTGAATTATATGTTATCTCATTTTTAGAATAACTTATTAACATATCAAATAGCGAAAGCGCATCTCTTAATGAACCATCAGATTTATTAGCAATTAAATTTAAAGCCTCTTTTTCAAAAATTATATTTTCTTGATTTGCAATATATTCTAAATGATTTGAGATATCATCAATACTGATTCTTCTAAAGTCAAAAATTTGACATCTAGATAGTATAGTAGGAATTATTTTGTTTTTTTCAGTTGTAGCTAAAATAAACTTAGCATGTGGAGGTGGCTCTTCTAATGTTTTTAAAAATGCATTAAATGCCTGAGTTGATAGCATATGTGCTTCGTCAATTATATAAACTTTATATTTTCCAGATTGTGGCGGTATTCTAACTTGCTCTGTTAAGTTTCTTATATCCTCAACAGAATTATTTGAAGCCGCATCAAGTTCAAATATATTAAAAGAGAAATCCTTTACTTCATTTTCAGAATAGTTATTAATTTCTTTGGCAAAAATTCTTGCACACGAAGTTTTTCCAACGCCTCTTGGTCCACAAAATAAAAACGATTGAGCTATCTGATTATTGTTGATAGCATTTTGTAATGTTGAAGTAATAATAGTTTGACCAATAACATCTTCCAGCTTATTAGGTCTATATTTTCTTGCTGAAACAACAAATTCTGACATTGCTACATTTTAATTTAGAAGAAGCAAATCTAACATTTTATTAAATAAATTTAATATATTATACATAAAAATAAAACGACAAATAAATGCGGCATTTCGAATGTTTTTATTAAGTTTGCGTCCCAAAATTAAAAAAGAAAAATATGAACACTTATGAAACTGTTTTCATTATGAATCCCGTTCTATCTGAAAAACAGGTAGAGGAAACAGTAAAAAAGATTACTGATTTTCTTGAAAAAGAGAAAAGTTCAATAAACTTTCAAGAAAATTGGGGCTTAAAAAAACTTAAATACCCTATTCAAAACAAAAAAACAGGGTTTTATTATTTACTGGAGTTCCAAGCTAATGGGAAAATAATCAATGAATTTGAAGTAGAACTAAAGAGAGATGAGCGTATACTAAGATGGCAAACAATAAAGCTTGACAAATATGCTTTAGAATATGCTGCAACAAGAAGAGCAAAATTAAATAATAACAAAGAATCCTAATATTATGGCTAAAAATGACATAACATATTTATCACCAGTAGATGTTGAACTACAACAGACAAACAAATACTGTAGATTTAAAAAAATGGGTATTAAGTATATTGACTACAAGGATCCAGACTTTTTGATGAGATTTTTAAATGAACAAGGTAAAATTCTTCCAAGAAGAATAACCGGTAATTCATTAAAATTTCAAAGAAAATTAGCTGTAGCAGTAAAAAGAGCTAGACAAATTGCTTTACTTCCTTATATTGGTGATAATTTAAAATAAATTATTATGGAAATTATTTTAAAAAAAGATGTAGAAAAAATAGGTTTCAAAAATGAAATTGTCTCTGTTAAAGACGGATATGCAAGAAATTTTTTAATTCCGAAAGGATTAGCAATACTTGCTACCGATTCAGCTAAAAAAATATTAGAAGAAAATTTACGTCAACAAGCTAAAAAAGAAGATGCTAAAGTCGATGCTGCAAAAAAACTAGCAGAGGAAATAAAAAATTCTGAAGTCATAATAAAAGTAAAAGTTGCTGAGGATAAAGTTAAGCTTTTTGGATCAGTCAAAGTATCACAACTAACAGATGCTTTGTTATCTTTAGGACATAATGTAGATTCTAAATTTATCAAGCTTACATCTATTAAAGAAGTTGGTGATTATACTGCTGACATTAGATTGCATAGAAACGTAAGTATTACTTTGCCTTTCAAAGTAATAGCTGAATAAAATATTTTAATTAATAATTATTTTATTAATGGATTTTCTATTAAAGAAGAGGTAAAACTCATTGACTTTAATTTAAAATATTAAATATTTATAATCGTATGAACTTATATTTAGACTATTTAAATGAGATAAAAGAAAGACAAGAGATAGGTTTACACCCTAAGCCTATTGAAGATTCCAAACTAATAGATATCATTATAAATAATATAAAAGATGATGTCAGTATACATCGTAAGGATAGTTTGAATTTTTTTATTTATAATGTATTACCAGGAACGACTTCCGCTGCAAATGCTAAATCTAGGTTTTTAAAGAATATCATTTTAAAAAAAGAAAAAATCAAAGAAATTTCAATTGATTTTGCCTTTGAATTGCTATCCCACATGAAAGGTGGCCCCTCAATAAAAGTATTATTAGATCTTGCATTTGGCAATGATAACAAAATTGCCCAAAAATCTGCTGATGTTTTAAAAACACAAGTTTTTTTATATGAAGATGATACCAACAGATTAAAACTTGAATACGAGAAAGATAATTTAATTGCAAAAGATATAATTACAAGCTATTTAAAGGCAGAGTTTTTTACAAAACTACCTGAAATTGAAGAAGAAATTGACGTTGTTACATATGTAGCTAGTACAGGTGATATTTCTACAGACTTACTCTCACCTGGAAGTGATGCTCACTCAAGATCAGACAGAGAGCTTCATGGGCAAAGTATCTTTGAGCATAATAGAGAAAAACAAAAAGAATTATTGGATTTACAAAAAAAATATCCTGAAAAACGTATTATGTTAATTGCTGATAAGGGAACAATGGGCGTTGGATCTTCAAGGATGTCAGGTGTTAACAACGTTGCTCTCTGGATTGGAAAACAAGCCAGTAAATATATTCCATTTGTAAATATTGCTCCTATAGTTGCAGGCTCAAACGGTATATCACCNATCTTTTTAACTACTGTTGATGTAACAGGAGGAATTGGAATAGATTTAAAAAATTGGACTAAAAAGAAAGACGCATCTGGANANATAATCTTAGATAAAAATAATGATCCTATATTAGANAATATTTATTCTGTTAAAACAGGAACTATTTTTACAATAAATACTAAAGATAAAAAACTTTACAAAGACAAAAAAGAAATATGTGATTTATCTAATTCTTTCACTCCTCAAAAATTGGAATTTATGAAAGCAGGCGGATCATATGCAGTTGTTTTTGGTAAAAAATTNCAATCCTTTGCAGCGAAAACNCTNAATGTNAAAGNACCTCCAATATTTGCTGAATCTANAGAAATATCAAACAATGGNANNGGACTTACTGCAGTAGAAAAAATATTNAATACNAATGCTGTAATAAAAAATAACAAAAATCTTCATGCAGGATCTGANATTAGGGTAAAGGTAAATATAGTTGGATCTCAAGACACTACTGGACTTATGACATGTCAAGAGTTAGAATCTATGGCAGCAACAAGTATTTCTCCAATTATTGATGGTGCATATCAGTCGGGCTGTCACACAGCTTCAGTCTGGGATTTAAAGGCTCAAAAAAACATACCTAAGTTAATGAAATTTATGAGTGATTTTGGACTTATTACTGCTCGTGATCCTAATGAAAAGTATCATGCTATGACAGACGTTATTCATAAAGTTTTAAATGATATTACTGTTGACGATTGGTCAATAATTATTGGGGGAGATTCACATACAAGAATGTCAAAAGGGGTTGCATTTGGAGCTGATTCTGGAACAGTTGCTTTAGCATTAGCAACAGGAGAAGTCTCTATGCCCATNCCAGAATCTGTAAAAGTTACTTTCAAAGGNAAAATGAGAGAACATACNGATTTTAGAGATGTTGTACATGCAACTCAATCACAAATGTTAAAATACTATGGAGGTGAAAATATTTTTCAAGGNAGNATTATTGANGTACATATTGGAACATTNCCNTCAGATCAAGCATTTACATTTACNGACTGGACAGCAGANATGAAGGCAAAGGCATCAATATGTATTTCAGAAGATAAAACTTTGATTGAATCNTTAGAAATCGCAAAAANAAGAATTCAAGTNATGCTTAATAANGGAATGGATAATGANAAANAAGTTTTACNTTATTTAATTCAAAAAGCTAATAAACGAATAAATCAAATTAAATCAGGAGAAAAGCCCGCATTAAGTCCTGACGTTAATGCAAAATATTATGCAGAGTTTGAGGTAGATTTAGATATTATATCTCAACCTATGATAGCCGACCCAGATGTGAATAATGAAGATATTTCAAAAAGATATACGCATGACACTATAAGACCTTTATCTTTTTACAATGGGCAAAAAAAGGTAGATTTAGGTTTTGTTGGTTCGTGCATGGTACATAAAGGAGATCTTAAGATAGTATCCCAAATGCTGAAAAATATTGAAAAATCTAATAAAGAAATCAAGTTCAAAGCGCCATTAGTTGTTACAGCTCCAACATACAATATAATTGATGAGTTAAAGGATGAGGGAGATTGGGAGATTCTACAAAAATATTCTGGATTTGAGTTTAATGATGAAAAACCAAAAAACAAGGCCAGAACTGAATACAAAAATATGATGTATCTAGAAAGACCTGGATGTAATTTATGTATGGGTAATCAAGAAAAAGCAGAAAAGGGTGATACCGTAATGGCTACATCAACTCGTTTATTTAAAGGACGTGTTGTAGCTGATTCCGACAGAAAAAAAGGTGAATCATTGCTTGCATCAACTCCTGTTGTTGTTTTATCTGCTATTTTAGGAAGGACACCAACAATAAAAGAATATGAAAAAGCTGTTCAAGGAATTAATTTAACCAAATTTGCACCTCCTAAAAATCAACTTTGTTCATAATTGTTATTTAAATTATAATTTGGTATTTCTTTTAGAAAATTAATTTTTCTTTTTTGGTAATCTACTTTACAACAAAAATGTTGGATACCATTCGTAACAACTAAATAATTTGCTCTTAGATCAAAGTTATATCTAGAGATTTGATTAAAGGTTTCTTGTGTAATTTTAATTTTTGGAGACTTACATTCAACAAGAATATTTATTGATAAATTATTATTATATATAACTATATCTGCACGATGTTTTAAACTATTATAATTAATGCTATGTTCTATCTTCATTAAACCAAATGGATAGTTTTTGGCTTTATTTAAATAATTAATAAAACTTTGCCTGACCCATTCTTCATCTGTTAACAAAACATATTTATTTCTTACACAGTCAAAAATTTGGATTCTATTTGCAAGTCTTTTAATTTTGGGCTTTAATGATGGTAAATTTAATTTTGGCAATTCCATGAAAAAATAATGAAATATAAAGATATAGTTTTATCAATCAAGAAAAAGAAATTTTTACCTATTTATTTCCTGTCAGGTGATGAAAAATATTTCATTGATGAATTAATTAACTTTTTTATAGAAAGTGTACTTGAAGAAGAAGAAAAGATTTTCAATCAAGTTATACTCTATGGAAAAGATACTAATATTGATCAGATTGTAGCAGAATCAAAACAATTTCCTATTGGAGCAAAGAATAGATTAGTTGTTGTAAAAGAAGGTCAAAACTTAAAAAATATTGATGAACTAGAAACTTATATTAACAATCCCCAAAAAAGTACAGTATTAGTTATTAGCTATTTTAATAAAACTCTAGATAAAAGAAAAAAATTTGGAAAAAATTTACACAATCTGGGTTTTGTTTTTGAAAGCAAAAAGCTATATGATAACCAAATACCTAACTGGATTGAATCCTATTTGGATAAAAAAAAGATTACGATCGACACCAAAGCAACTATTTTGCTGTCGGAGTATCTTGGAAATAATTTATCAAAAATTAAAAATGAAATAGAAAAACTACTTATTATAGTTAAAAAAAATCATATAACACCACTATTAATAGAAAAGCATATTGGAATTAACAATGATTACAATTTATTTGAACTACAAAATGCGCTTGGTGAAAAAAATTATAAAAAAGTTAGCCAAATAATTAGTCACTTTATTTCAAATGAAAAAAAATATAATATTGTCTCTATCATAAGTAATTTATTTTATTTTTTTCAAAAAATTTTTCTGCTAAAATCTTTAAAAAAGAATGAAAATGCATCCACTATCTTAAGAATACATCCTTTTTTTCTTAAACAATATCAAAAGGCTGCATTTAGTTATTCAAACAAAGAACTCTTTCATATATTTGAACTCTTAAAAAATTACGACCTTAAATCAAAAGGAGTTAATAATAAAGTTAAAAACAAAGAATTAATAAAAGAACTTATGCTAAAAATAATACTACACTAATGTATAGAATAATTTTTATTTGCATATCATATTTGTTTTGCACTAGTTTTTTAAATGCTCAGAACAACTCATCAAGAACTACATTAAGAGGTTTTGTTTTTGAAAAAAACACTAGCGAGCCTATTATGTTTGCCAATGTTATTTTACAAGGAATTGATAATAAAAATATATTAAAAGGTACTGCTACAGATGTAAATGGCTTATATAATATAACATCATTGGAATCAGGAAATTATAAATTAATTGTTACATATATTGGTTACGACACAACAGAACTTAATATATTCATTAAATATGGAGAGGTCAAAACAAAAAATATTGAGATTACTGAATCAAGCGTAAAACTAAATGAAGTTAAGATATCAGGTGATAGAATTGAAATGAAAACAGAAGTGAAAGCTGCTTCAATAAAAATCACAAGTCAAGACTTGAAAATTATCCCTTCAATTGGAGGTGAACCTGATTTAGCGCAATATATGCAAATAATTCCTGGAGTTGTTTTTACAGGAGATCAAGGAGGCCAATTATATATTCGTGGTGGATCCCCAATACAAAATAAAGTTCTACTGGATGGTATGACTATTTATAGTCCTTTTCACTCAATTGGATTGTTTTCTGTTTTTGATAGTGATATAATCAGAACAACTGATGTTTATACTGGTGGATTTGGCGCTGAATATGGAGGAAGAATTTCATCTATTATGGACATCAAGACTGTTGATGGTGGAAAAAAGTTATCTGGAAAATTATCATCTAATACGTTTGGCTCGAAAGTGTTAGTTAAGGGACCTATTTCTAAAAATAAAAAATCATCTTTTATTTTATCAGCAAAAACATCCTACTTAGATAAAACATCAGAA
>PBVH01000001.1 GCA_002728175.1 Flavobacteriales bacterium
CATTGGGAGCCATTCTCAACACATCTTTTTCAATGCCATTGGTTACAGGATCATCTCCAGCAAATACTGAAAGAAAAGGTAATGATGATGTAGCAAAAAAGTCCCTAGCTTTTTTTTGTGCCTCTAGAGACTGATCTGGAATAATGGGTACATGGCTTGGCATTGCTCTAGGACCCATCTTGTAAGAGGGATTTGGAAAGGGAGCTTCGTAAGCTTTTGCGAGATTTGTTCTAAATGGAGAGATGCTTTCTAAGCCAAGTTTAAAAAATAAATAGTGTCCTATAGCTGATAGCCTTGATCTCTTTTCCATCATCATTGAGTTGAGCATGCCTATTGGTAAATTTTTTGTGTCCCAGCAAAATTTTTGCCAATACATAAATTTCAAAGCCACATGATCTGATGCCCCATCAGCATCCATCTTTTTTACCTCTTTTGCCATACTGTAAGGTGTTAACTTAATTGAGCTCGCTCTAAATTCTTTAATTTGATCTATGACGTCTTGAGGAACATCTGGGTTGTATGGTAATCCGGTATTCCCCATCGAAACTTTCTTAAACCGATGAGGAGCATTTGCAATCATTCTAAGACCAATTAGGCCTCCCCAATCTTGACCAAAAAATGTCAGTTCTTTGAAATCATTAACTTCAAGCCAAGCTGACATCCAATCTACTTGATTTTGATAAGAGTAATCATCTCGGGCAGCAGGCTTATCCGATTTGCCATAACCCACAAGATCTGGAGCAATGACTCTTACTCCTGCGTCATTAAGAACAGGAATCATGCGAGCATAAAGATAGCTCCAAACAGGCTGACCATGCATTGCTAATAAAACAGGACCATCCCTTGGGCCTTCGTCAATATGATGTATTCTTAAGGGAGTTCCATCGCTTGAAATTATCTCTGTGTATACTGGTTTAAAAGGATAATCCTTTATGCCCTCAAAACATTTATCAGGTGTACGTAAGACTTGCATTAGTAATGAATCCCTAAGACATAATGACTATTGACACTATATATGTCAATAGTTAATATATTTTGATGAGCAANCAACCTGTGTTAAAGATAAAAACTAGCGATGGTCGTTTCGCTAGAAGCCAAAAAACAAAAGACGCTATTGTAAAAGCTCTACTTAAACTCCTTAACGATACACCTTTCCCAACAGCAGAACAGGTAGCCAAGGAATCAAAGATTGGCCTTAGAACTGTTTACAGGCAATTTAAAGATATGGAAAGCATCTACCTCTCCTTACATGAAGAATGTCTATATTTTCTGAACAAGATGTTTGAAAATGAAATTGATGTTAATAAATCCTTTGAGGAAAGAATAAATTTTGCTGTTTCCGAAAGACTGAAAATTTATAGCGAATATGAAACTTTATTCATAGCTACTATTTCAAATGCTGCTCGATTGCCAATCCTTGTTGATCAGGTGGCTGCATCCTATCAAATCATGCGTAAGAGATTTATTAAGATTGTTCCTGAAATAAAAAATCTTTCTGGTATTAAATCTGATCTTCTCTTTACAAGAATTCTATTTCCGACATGGTTTTCATTGCGTAACGTCCTGAAGCATGATCAAAAAACAATCATTAATGAACTCTCGATTGATTTAATGGAATACATCAATTCCAACATTAAATAATTTTTTATTACCTCAATAAAAAATATCTTTTAATTTAAAAATAAAAAAGGCAGCCAAAGGCTGCCTTTATAAGTTATGAGTTAATTAACTTAGAAGTTAAATGTCACTTGGAAACCAACTTGCCTACCTCGGTTGGTAGATGCTTCATAAAATTTTGAAGGCAATCCACTGCCGCCAGGCATACCATATTCAGTGTAGTAATTTGGTACGAAAGCTAGGTCGACATCATCAAGCATATTCTTAACAAATACGTTGACATCCCACTGACCATCAGCCGATCTCCATCCAAGGAAAATATTTGCAAGATACAGCTCTTCAATTGAAAGCTCTTTATTAAGACCACTGTCTCTNGCATCTCTCCAATTAATGTTGTATCGAGTATATCTTTCTCCACCAGCATAAGATGGAACTGTATGATCGAGGTAGAACGTCCAAGAAGTTTCAGCGGCATCGTTTAATGGCATTCCACTCACGTCCATTGATGCAACAGTTGGTCCTGTATATGTTGGATCATTAATGTATCCAATAGAACCAGAGTCAAACTCGCTTTCACTCTGAGTAAAGCTACCACCAAGGACTAAGTTTTCATTAACAATATATTTATACTCAATATCCATACCTGTCATTGAGGCATCGTTATTGTTAAAGATTCCACCCTGAACCTGCGCAGTTTGACCTGTAGCACCTGTAGCGCCATAGGTCATTGCAGTAACGTCATCCCACTTACGTTGGTAATTATCAAATGTGTAATCATAATAGGCAGCATTCAGTCTTAATCTGCCATCAAGGAAAGTACCTTTCATACCAATCTCTGTCATGTCAGTTTCTTCCTCTGCAAAAGGAACAAGACTTGGTGCAATTGGGGTATTCGCTAATGTTCCACCAGGGCTTCTGTAACCTTGCTCAACAGCAAAGTATAGAAGCACATCATCATCGATAAAGTGTCCAATTTTAAAATTACCTGTGGTTGATTCACTGCTCAACGCCATAAGGTTTTGAGGAATTAATTCAAACGAACTTCCGCCACCATCCATGATGCCAACAAGTTGTGTTAGTGGAAGATATATCTGTTGAGATCTATAACCCTCTAATTCCTGCTCTCTGAAACCAAACTGAACAAAAGTTTGATCGCTGATGTTGTATTTAAAGTTTGCAAAAACAGCTTCGGTTTTGTTATTAACAATGTAATCCGTACATGCCATCACGACACTTCGAGCAGCAAATAAACCTGGGCTTGCTAAATCAGCTTCACAAGCATTAAAAGGTGTTTTGTAATCAAATGGCACCAATGGTTTGTATAAAAAAGGTGCAACTTCGGTAACAGAATATGATCTATCTAAATCAGCATGTGTAAATGTTTCAGAGTCTCTGTTAAAAACACCGATTGTGTACTCAAACTTATCGTTATCTTGATTAGATAATCTTGCCTCAAATGTTTCGATTCCAGCATTGGTTCTGACCTCTTGAGGATATCCATANACAAAAGCACCAGCATAGTCTCTATCAATTAGACCCAATGTGTCATTTTCATAATCTGAAACTCTTAAAGAGAAAAGATGGGAACCCATATCATAATCCACCATAAGATTTAGGGTCTCACCTGAATTATTTTGATATGCTCTTTGGAAATGCAGTGCTTTCCTATCTTCAGGATCAAGAGGCCCTGAAAGATCATTGTAGGTAGGTCTATGCAGTGTTGCAAGCTGAGCTGCTCCAGCTGCTCCTCCTGGTAACATGGCTAAAAAACCAAGATAAGAACCAACAAAATGTGCATAAGAATTGTAGGTTTGAGCTGGTCCAAGCATACCAGCTGCTGCAGGATTCACATATCCAGCTAGGTCTATTGTAATTGGCCCTTCAGAACCAGCAACGGCTCGAGGCGCCTCGCTGGTTGATTCCATGTTCTGATACTTCAGCCTAACAGACATGTTATCACTTGGCTCCCAATTCAGGGAAATCCTAAAAGAATCGTACTCATGATCCTCTTCTTGACCATTTCGTATATTTCTTACTTCATTACCTCCTGTGTCATTAGTCACAGCAGCGAATCTTAGTGCCATGGTATCGCTAATGCCTACATCGGAGGCATATTCTAAAATAGATGTATTATTATCTGCGAACGATGTCTTAAGATAACCATTTCTAGCATCGCTTCCAATTTCTGCATCACGGGTATAAATTTGTAAGGCACCACCAGTACTCACAACGCCTTGAAGTGTTCCTTGAGCACCTTTAAGAATTTCAACTCTTTCGGTGTCATACATCTGATAAAAAGCAACTTGTGGTCGAACTGGCATTTCATCAATGTAGGCTTGAATTGGTTGNTCATTACCGCCNTCAGGATCAACTTTTTGNCCTCTGATAGTAATNACTGATCTGCGTGGATCAATTTGAGTAAATTCAACACCTGAAACTAGTTGAGAAAGCTCTCCTAGTTCACGAATTTGATAATCATCAATGTCGGCACCGGTAACCGCATTAACGGTCTGTGCAATGGATTGAACATTTTCTTCCTTCTTTGTTGCGGTCACAACAACCTCTTCTAGGACAAGCTCATTGTTTTGAGCATATACAGCAGAAGAAATTATGCCGATAGGCAACAATAATAATATAGATAATAATTTGCGCATTTTTCCCCCTAAAATGAAAAACTTACCAAGAATATACCTTTTTTTATCGTAAATATAAACTTTTTTGATGTTTTGAAACCTTGTCAGTTTGACAGTCTAGGGTTGGGAAATAATATTTTGTGAATTATTTAATGATGCCTGAATATCTAGAATTGATTGGTTGGTCTGTTTTCTGTAATTATCAAAAGCTTCAATGGTCTCATCTAAGAGCAACAACCTTCTCTGTAATGTGTTAATTTGCAGCGCCAGTGCTTTATATTCCTCACTTTCAACATTGAGTTTATTTGTAATACCTTCCAAACTGTCCAACTCGGAGCTTAATTCTTTAAAATCGTCCTTTAAACCCTTGATGGTCTTATTTAACTCTTGATTTTGCTTTTTTAAACCATCAAGCTCAACAAAAATCTTGCTGATGTTTACCTTATTTCTTTTATTACTGAGATCCCAAAGCTTTTTTATTTCTTTGTCTAAAAATTGAAGCTGGGCTCCGGTATCTGTGAGGAATTCTGTACTAACTTCGTCTGCTAATTGAAATTCTTCTTCTAAATTAATGAGTCTTGATTCAAGGTCTGTTGTATTAACGCCGGTATTTTTAGAAATTTGGCCAACCCATAGCGATAGAAAAAGCATCCCGAATAAAATAATGATAAATACGATTGCTAGGATCATACCGCCCTTTTCTTCTATAACTTTATAGATTCTTTGGAAGTCTTCAGGTGATATTTTATCTGTCATGATAGGGGCATTTTGTGTTTTAATATGTTAATCAATTAACTAACTAATTACTAAAGATTTTTAAATAATAGGCTATGAACTTAGATTTTTCTGACGATCAAAAATTCTTACAAGATGAAGCACGTAAATTTTTCGATAAGGAAGGTGGTCTAGCTAATGCAAGAAAAGTGATGGATGAAAGTATCAGTCATGATGATTCTCTTTGGNCCAAAATAGTTGAGCTTGGTTGGACTGGNATAAGAATACCAGAAGAATATGATGGACTTGGGCTTGGGCACCTTGAGTTGTGTGTCATTGCTGAGGAGATAGGTAGAGCTTTAGCACCTATACCTTTTTCTTCCTCAGTGTATCTTTTTACAGAAACCATCATTAAATATGGGTCTNATGNAATAAAAAAAGAGATTCTACCTAAGCTCGTGACCGGCGAGGTTGTCGGAACATACGCAGTTGCTGAGGATATGGCAGCTGTTTCAGAAGCTAACCTTTCATGCTCTGTTGATGGGGATGCAATTAACGGTACTAAAATTGCTGTCCCTGATGCTGATCTTGCTACTCATGCAATTGTGCTNGCTAAAGCTTCATCAGGTANCGAGCTCAGATTAGTTGACCTCAATGCAGAAGGTGTCTCTACATCCCTTCAAAAGAACTTAGATAAATCAAGATCATTTTACAAAGTGGAATTTAATAATTCTAAATCATCTTTATTAGGTGAATCGGGTGCAGGATGGGATTCCCATGTGCATATTATGGATCAGGCAGCGGTGCTTTTTGCTTTTGAGCAGGTGGGCGGATCTCAGCAAGCACTGGATATGGCCAAACAATATGCTATGGAACGATATGCATTTGGAAGACAAATTGGTTCATACCAAGCAATTAAACATAAACTTGCGGACATGTATATTGCTGTAACGCTCGCAAAATCAAATTGTTATTATGGCGCTTGGGCACTTTCATCGGAGTCATCTGAGTTACCCCTTGCTGCTGCAACTTCACGAGTTAGTGCTACTAAAGCATTTCAATTGTGTGCCAAAGAAAATATTCAAACACATGGCGGAAATGGCTTTACTTGGGAATATGATTGTCATCTTTTTTATAAGCGCTCAAAAGTCCTTTCACTAAACTTAGGATCAGAATCAAGCTGGAAAGAAAAGCTTGTTACTGCAATGGAAAAAACTAATACACTTAATTAATAGGAAAAAAAATATGGATTTTAATGATACCCCCGAACAAGCTAAATTTAGAGCTAAATGTAAGGAATGGTTAGATGCAAATGCTGAGCTGAAAGATACTGGAAAGCGCCTAANTGTTGAAAGTAANTTAGAAGATCTAATTACAAAAGCTAAAGCATGGCAAAAAAAGAAATATGAGGCTGGATGGGCAATGTTGCATTGGCCGAAAGANTACGGCGGCATCAATGCTTCACCTATAGAACGTATTATCTGGGGTCAAGAAGAATCTAAATATGATGTGCCAGGAAGTGTATTTGAAATTGGTCTTGGCNTGTGCGGTCCGGTAATGATGCAATACGCATCTGAGGATCAAAAGGAAAGATACCTTCCTCCAATGGCTGAAGGAAAGGAGATTTGGTGTCAATTATTCTCAGAACCATCNGCTGGCTCTGATGTAGCAGGACTTAGAAGTAAAGCTGTCAAAGATGGTGATGAGTGGGTCATTAATGGTCAAAAAGTTTGGACTTCAGGTGCTCATTATTCTGATTACGGAATTTTAGTGGTCAGACATGATCCTGATCTTGAAAAACATAAAGGCCTTACGTTCTTCTTTGTGGATATGAAATCGCCTGGCATTACTGTAAAACCGATTAAGCAGATTACGGGAACCGCTGGTAGTGGAGCAGGCTTCAATGAAGTTTATTTTGATGATGTAAGAATTCCTGATTCACAAAGACTCGGTGAGATTGGTGATGGCTGGAAAGTTGCTATTACAACATTGATGAATGAAAGGTTAGCGGTTGGAGACGCCAAAGGTGCTGATGTAAATGAGGCGCTTTCACTAGCTAAAGATAAAGATGACTTTGGTCAGCTTATGATTAAAAATCAAGCAGTCAGAGATAAATTAGCTGACTGGTTTTGTGAGGCTAATGGTCTTAAATATACAAAATTTAGAACCATGTCAGCTCTCTCTAAAGGAGANGCACCGGGTCCAGANGCTTCAATTACTAAAATAGTTAGTGCNAATAAACTTCAAGCCATTGGTAATTTTGGAATTGACTCTGGTGATATGGCAGGAATGTTAATAGANGAAGAGGATGGTATGAGTTCTTTCCAAGCNGCATGGCTTGGCGCACCAGGNCTCAGNATAGCNGGTGGTACNGATGAAATTCTCAAAAATATTATTGCNGAACGGGTATTAGGCCTCCCTCAAGATCCAAGAGCTGATAAGGGATTACCTTTTAAAGATATCCCCTCAGGTAAATAATCTTTCATATATATTTCTAAAGGCTAAGTAAGTCATGTCTGATGCCTTTAAAAAACTTACTTTAGAGAACCATCAACTTCAGTGGAAAGATGAACTGCCATTTTCATTAGATGCTAAAGATATTTTTTTTCAAGATGAGGCATTGAATGAGATTGAACATGTATTTATTAAACCCAACAAGATTAAACATCGCTCATCAGTTGAAAAAAATTTAATTGTTGGNGAGATTGGCTTTGGATTTGGNCTAAATTTTCTTTCCACATGCCAAACCTGGATTCAAAATTCAAATGAAGGTCTNCTAACTTATTTGAGTATTGATCATAAAATTGCCTCTCATGATGAGATAAAGAAGCTATTTAAAAAATTTAATGAGCTTAGTGATCTTGAAATAACTTTCTTTGATTGTTTTGAACCTATTCATCAAGGAATAAATAAATTTTTTTTTCCACAATGGAATGTTGAATTAATTTTNTATGTTGGCGATGTGTTAGATGCGATTTCAGATTTAGATAATAATTTTAAGGTAGATGCATGGTATTTGGATGGCTTTGATCCTAAATCAAACAACGTGATGTGGTCTGATCCTGTTTTAGATTTCATTCAAATGCATTCTTATAAAAATACGACAATATCAACATTTACTGCAGCTGGTTTTGTTAGAAGAGGTCTTACTCAAAGGGGTTTTGAAGTTGAACGAAAAAAAGGTTTCAAATTTAAGAGGCATCACATTGCGGGCAGGTACTCAAAACTATCTAAAGAGAAAAATCCTAAAAAAATTGCAATCATCGGATCAGGAATAGCAGGATGCTCGACTGCATATCATCTTGCAAAAAATGGTCATATCGTTGACATTTTTGAAATAGAGTCAGAAATTTCATCTGGAGCTTCTGGAAATCCTCTGGCAGCGCTTTATCCTCGATTTAACTTAAATAATGAGCCTATCAATCTTTTAAATTTCTTAAGCTTTTATTATGCGGATAGGTTTTATAAGTCTTTGGATTGTGATGGTTACTTTGAAACAGGCATTGGTTTTAAAGCTGGTGATGAAAGAACAGAAAGCTGGGTTAAAAAATTAAAAGCGCTTAACAGAAAAGATCTTTTTAGCTTTTCTGATAATCAAAACAAAAGTGGGCTAAAAGACTTTAAAGGAGTAATTTTTAAGCATGGTGGATATTTAGATCCAAAAAAAATCAATCAATCACTAATTTGCAATGAGAATATAAGTATTCATCTGTGTCATGAATTTAAAAATTTTGAAATTGAATCATCAGACATAACCTTAAGATTTGACGATAGCAATGAATGCACTTATGACTATCTAGTTCTTGCACACGGGTCAGGTTTAATTAATTTCTCTAGTGATTTATCACTTTCTAAGGGGCAATTAGTAGCAACAAAAATCTCGGATTCCATCAAAATGCCTATTAACTCTAGTGGTTACATTCTTCCCGCAAAAGATGGGCTTAATTGGATAGGTGCGTCCTATGATAATCAGTTTGAAAACCTTGATGTTGATAAAGATACACTTAAAAAAATGATCACTTTCCAAGAGGATCAATATGAAGTTAAGAAAAAACTCCATCAGTATAAATCAAGAGCGCAGATAAGAACTGTCTCGAAGAATAAGTTACCAATAGCAGGAAAATATAAACAAAATGAAAAAATCTTTATCCTGGGAGGGCTTGGATCTAGAGGCTTTTGCTACGGTCCGATATTAGGAGACCATGTAGCGAATATGATTGATGGAAGCATAAGCCCATTAGAAAAAAATATTGCCGAAAGTCTGATATCAAAAAACTTTAAATAGTCTCAAGAACTAAACCAACCAGGTTTTCAGCTTTTTCAACATTTGATGGCTCAAAAACCGAACCTGGTCTCCACCTTGTTAATCCTGTCCACAAAGTTTGATCAGCTGCCTTATCAAAGATAGATATTCGTAAATAATATTCATCAATTGATCGAATACGATTAAGGTCGTAAGGTGATCGATAGTAATAAGGATATCGATAATAATTACCATCATCACGAACAAATTCTTCTGAGCTTACTGAGATATTTACGAGTAGATTAGCTTGATCTGAAATAATATTTCCTCTATCTGTTAAATTTGATTTAATAGCTTCTTTAATCAGATCAACAAAAATTGGATCTATTTTTGCAGGAACATCACCTTCAAGAATTACATTTAATGAGGCATCTAATGGTAAGCTATAAGCGTCAATTGAGTTTGTTTTTAGGTAAGGTTGGGCGGTGCAACTCAGCAGAAATATTGTGGCGAGAGCATAAAAAGCTATAGACTGAAATTTCATAATTTAAAAAAAAGTTAATTGATTTTTTTATTATAATATTTTACTCAAAATTTTCTAAATATTTAAAATGTTTGAACTTATAAATAGTAAAAAAGTTGATCTATTAAATCTTAGTGCAGACCTTTACGAGCACTCTAAATTTAAAACAAAACATTTACATCTTGCATCGGAGAACACGGAAAAGGTTTTTATGGTTGCATTTAAAACAGTACCGGAAGATTCTACAGGTGTTGCACATATCCTTGAACATACAGCATTATGTGGATCAAAAAATTTTCCAGTTAGAGATCCATTTTTTATGATGTTAAGGCGCTCAATTAATACATTCATGAATGCATTTACATCTAGTGATTGGACGGCCTATCCATTTGCTACCCAAAATCCCAAAGATTTTGAGAATCTTTTGAAGGTTTACACAGATGCCGCATTTTTTCCAAATCTTGATGAATTAGATTTTTATCAGGAAGGTCATAGACTTGATATAAACGATAAAGATGAATTAGAAATCAAGGGCGTTGTTTACAATGAAATGAAGGGAGCAATGAGCGCTCCAAGTTCTCAACTCTGGCATGGAATGACTAAGCACCTTTTTCCAGGAACAACTTATCAGTTTAATAGCGGTGGTAATCCCAAGGATATATTAAACCTTACACATTTAGATCTAGTTAAGTTTCATAGAAGTCACTATCACCCAACGAATGCATCATTTTATTCATTTGGTGATATGAACATAGATGAATTGCAGATGTACTTAGAAGAGAATGTAATGAGTCAGTTTAATCCCTTAGACACCGCATTAAGTGTTCCATTAGCTAAGAAATTTGATTCTCCAAAATACTCTTTCGAACACTATCAACCTTCTGAGTCAAAACAAGCAAANAATCATGTTGTTGTTAGTTGGCTGCTNGGAAAAAGTTATAACTCNTTNAATTTATTAGAAAAATANTTTTTAACCAGTCTTCTAATTGATAACTCATCCTCACCGCTACGCCAAGCCCTTGAAACCTCCGATCTGGGTTCTGCTACATCTCCTATTATGGGCCTTGAACCGAGCAATAAAGAGCTTGTTTTTACGGTTGGACTTGAGGGTGTTATGCCAAATAAAGCTAAAGATATTGAAAAGTTAATTTTGGATACAATTAAATCGACACTTAATGGGGGGATATCTCAGTCTAAAATAGATGCTGCACTTCATCAGCTTGAGATTAGTCAAAGAGAAATATCTGGAGGAACCATGCCATATGGCTTGCAGCTTATCCTTGGCGCGATGGGTGGATGTATTCATGATGAGGACCCTATTTCACTTCTAGACATTGATGAAAATATTGAGATCTTAAAAAACAAAATTAATGAGATCGGATACATAGATTCACTTATAAATAATTCATTTATCACTAATAATCACAGGCTCTTATTTGAATTAAAAGCAGATCCTAAATTTAATGATAAGGAGAACCTTTTTTACAAAGAGTATCTAAAGCAAAAGAGTGAAGACCTTGATGAATCAAGCAAAGAGGACCTTAAGAAACTTTCATTAAAACTTGATGCTAGACAAAATCAAGTTGATGACGAATCGATATTGCCAAAAGTAGAAAAAGAAGACATCCCTGCAACAAAGTTATTTCCTAAAGTATCCGGTGATAAAGAAAGAAAATACTACAAAGTTGGTACCAATGGCATTATTTACCATGATTATATCTTTCCTATTAAAAACCTTAATGATCAAGAATTAAGCCTAGCTTCTTTGTATGCTTATTTGCTTACGAATGTTGGTCTAAAAAGAAAAAGTTATGAAGAAATTCAGGAATACCAGTCTCTNATAACAGGCAGTATTAATGCTTCAATAAAATCAGAATTTAATGACATCAATGAAAAGCCATGTCTTTCCTTGGTATTTTCAGCAAAATCTCTCGAAAAAAATGCATCTCAAATGAGGGATCTCATTAGCGAAACTATTAGTCATGTCAGATTTGATGAGAAAAAAAGAATTCAAGAATTAATACAACTNGTCATTGCAAGAAATGAAGCAGCTATTAGCTCTAATGGTCATGGACTAGCAATGGAGTATGCCGCTGGTGGTGTATCGAGTTATGCAGCATTAAATGCATCTATATACGGCATTAAAAAACTTCAAGATATAAAACTTATTATCAGCAAACTTGGAATTGATAAAGGGACAGATGCGATAATTGAAATCCTTAAAAATATTCATATCAAAGTTATAAAAAATCCTGATGAAGTACTTACAATACTCTCAGATGAAACTGCTCTCTNCAACAGATTAACTGTTAATCAGAACGAATATAATTTTCAAGATGAGGTAGTAAAATTCAAAAATGAGACTGCGTGGATTATTCCTTCGCAAGTCAATTACTGTGCAGAGATCTTTAAAGGAGTAAATTTCCTTCATGGTGATGCACCTAAACTTTCTCTTCTTGGGGCTGTACTTAGAAATGGATACTTGCATACTGCGATAAGAGAAAAAGGTGGTGCTTATGGAGCCGGTGCGATGCATGATTCTAGTACTGGAGTTTTCAAGTTCTTTTCATACAGAGATCCCAATTGTCTTAACACCTTTGAAGAGTTCCAAAAATCAATTAATTGGTTAAAAAATAATCTGAAAGAAAAGCATCTTGATGAGGCTGTTCTAAATGTTATATCGAGTGTTGATAAGCCATCATCACCTGCAGGAGAGGCAAGATCAGATTTTTATCAAAACCGAATAGGAATAACCCACGCAATGCGATTAGATTTTAGAAATAATATATTAAACACAAAGCTTAATGATCTTTATGATGTAGCAGAAAAATATCTTATTAAAAAATCATTTAAGTCAGTGATCGGTAGTAAGGATTTTGAGTCCGACTTTAAAAATCTTGAATTTGTTCAAGAAGAATTAAATTAGAATATAAAGAATCTCTTTTTCTTAAGATCCTCAGCGCAACCCCAATATTGTTTCTGATACATTTCTGATCTTTTTTGAACCCGACTTGCAACATCCATTAACCATGGTTTTTTTCGGTAGGTTCTATCACTATAGCCTTTATAACCCTCGTGATAAGCTAAGTATAGACCTCTAGCATCATTCTTCTTAAATCCATTGAAAAATCCTTTATTTGCGTACCAACCGATAAAGTCAGCACTGTCAGAAAAGTTACTTCTGCTTGCAAATTGATTTGAAGTTTCTTCTTTATAATCATTCCATGTTGAGGACAAGGCTTGTGAATATCCTTTTGCACTTGAAGGTCTGAACCACGGGATAAAACCTAATAATTCTTCTCTTTCTGGCTTAGCGTTACCCTTAAAACTTGATTCCTGAAAAACAAATGACATCAAGACATAAGGCGGAAGCTTCCATCTTTTTTCAGTTCTAATTGCAGCCTTATACCAGCCTCTCTTCTCTTGAAAAATATTACAAATATTATCAGGATTATCTGGAGGGCTCGAGACGCAGCCTACTAGTGCAAAAGATATAGAAAGGATTATTAAATTATTTTTCATTTAAAAATTCTGATATTTCATCTTCATTGATAATTTTAACCCCAAGTTGATTTGCTTTTGCTAATTTTGATCCTGCATTTGAGCCAACTATAAGATAGTTAGTTTTAGCTGAAACAGATGAAGACACCTTTACACCTTTGCTAAGTAAAAGATTTTTTAATTCATCTCTTTTAAGCTTTTTCAATGTCCCTGTAATTACAATTGTCTTTTCAAATAAATAGTTATCTTGATCGATTAAATTAGGATTTTTTATTGTTAAATGTGGCAATAATTCTTTGACCATATTTTTACAATAATTGTCTTCAAAAAATTGCATGATATTTGAAGCTACTCTAGGACCAATATCCTGAAGTGTTATGAGCTCTTCAAAAGATGTAGACATTAAATTATCAATACTCTTAAAGAAGTTTGATAAATTTCTTGCAGTGGTCTCACCTACCTCCTCTATACCAAGTCCAAAAATTAAGCGGTGCAACTCAATATTCCTTGAGGAATTAATTGAATGAATTAAATTTTCGGTAGATTTCAGACCAAAACCCTCTAACTTCTCAATCTTTTTAGCATAATTTTCTAAAGAGAAAATATCTTGTACATCCTTAAGATAGCCTAGCTCTAAAAAACGATTAATTATTTCTTTGCCCAGACCCTCTATATCAAAGGCCTTACGTGAAACAAAGTGATAGAAGGAGCCTCGGATTCTTCCATTGCATGATCTTCCGCCCATACACTTGAGAAAGGCAGCTCTTTCATAAACTTTGTGGAGTGAATAGCCCTTATTAGCATTTTTTATAAAATCGTTAGCTTCATAAATTGAATCAAATTTCTTTATTAATTCTTTATCCTCTCTTACTTCCCACGACTCAGCATGATTTAAGGTAGCTTCTGATCCACACTCACATAGTTTTGGAAGTTTTATTTTTGGTGCTCTATTTTTATCTTTTGCAATCACTTTGATAATTTGAGGAATTACATCACCTGCTCGCCTTATAACAACAGTATCACCAGGTCTAGGGTCAAGACGCTCAAGCTCATCAACATTGTGTAGAGTACAATTACTAACATTAACTCCTCCAACAAAAACCTTTTCAAGTTTTGCCACTGGAGTAATTACTCCCGTTCTCCCTAATTGAAAATTTATGTCAATAATTTTTGTTTTAGCTTCCTCAGCTGGGAATTTTCGTGCAATTGCCCATCTTGGAGATCTTGCAATTTCTCCAATCTCATTCTGGTCACTGAGATTATTTACCTTATAGACAACTCCATCTATTTCATAATTTAATGATGCACGATTTTTATCAATTTTCTCAAAATATTTAATGCAATCATGAAGATTATTGGCAATAGCATTTAATGGATTAACTGGAAGTCCCCAACTTTTAAATTTTTTAAATATCTCTTCTTGACTAGAGAATGAAATACCTTGAATTATCCCTACTCCGTGAGCGAAAAAATGAAGTGGTCTAGTCTTAGTTATTTTAGGATCTAGTTGTCGCAAGCTTCCCGATGCAGCATTTCTTGGATTAGAAAATAATTTATTACCGTCTTTTTCCTGGAGTTTATTTAATCTTGNAAATTCATCTTTGGGCATAAATATTTCACCCCTGACTTCAAGAATCTCTGGAATATCCTTCGAACCAATTAACTTTAATGGAATAGAATTTATTGTTCTAACATTTGAAGTAATATTTTCACCGGTCTCTCCGTCACCTCTNGTTGCTCCAATCTCAAGAGTGCCACTGAGGTATGTTAATGAGACAGCTGCTCCATCAATCTTTGGTTCACAAAAATACTTTGCTTGAGCTGCACTATTTAAAGATTTTTTTACCCTCTGATCAAAGTCAAAAAACTCCTCATCACTAAAACAATTACTTAATGAAAGCATATTTTTAGCATGCTGATGTGTGTTGAATGCAGTGGCAGGCGTAATTCCTACTCTTTGACTTGGCGATTCTGGGCTTATCCATTTTGGATATTTTTTTTCGAGATGTATTAATTTTAAGAATAAAGAATCATATTCTGCATCTGAAATCTCGGGATTATCTAAAACATAATAGTTATGATCATGTTTTCTGATTTCAGCTTTTANAANCTCATAGTCNTTAATTGAGTNGGTCATACTTGATTTAATTTANTCNCTGGATAAGACTTTTCTTGCAATATCCTGCTTGCATANGTCCTAAAGTGCTCNATCATTTGTTTTGAAAGAAGNTTATTCTTNCTATCAGTAATGTTAGCNTCGAGACTCTCGGATATNANGCTGAGNGTCTTTATCATNAACTCAAGACTACTCATGGGATCATTACTCTTGAGTAAATCAATTGCAGCAATAAGAGTATTGGTTTGTGTTTTTTTTTCTAGGCTGCCGGGATGAAATTTATTTGCTAGTCTAAAAACCTCCTCTAAAGAATGGTTATAGAAAACAAAAAAACCATCAGCCGCCTTAAATTTAAGATTTTTTAAAAGCTCGAAAACTTGTTCCATATCAAAATTTGAACCATCGATTGAGTGCAGCTGCATTATTATTAACTCTTGATTAGAAGAATCACTTTCATCAGAGTCGAGGTTTAATGACCCTTGTTTTAATTCTGCATTTAAGTCTAAATTACTAGTATTCTCAAAAATTTCTTTTCTGTTTATTCTGGTCTTTAAAAAAAAGTAAATTACTGAAAGCGAAATGCTAAAGCCAATTCCGATTAGAAAAATCTGAAGGTTTGTCAGCATTAAGAGGCAGCAAGCTGAAGCGCTTCACTTACATCAACGGATACAACTCTCGAAACACCAGCCTCTTGCATTGTAATCCCCATGAGATGATCACTTTTCTCCATCGAGATCTTATTATGCGTAATAAATATAAATTGGACTTCAGGTGACATTGATTCAACCATATTTACAAACCTGGTAGTATTTAGATCGTCTAATGGAGCATCGACCTCATCAAGCATGCAAAACGGTGCAGGATTGAGTTTAAACAAAGCAAAAACTAGTGAAAGTGCAGTTAAAGCTTTTTCGCCGCCAGAAAGTTGAGAAATATTTGAATTCTTCTTACCAGGAGGTGTTGCCATAAGAGCAACTCCACTCGAAAGTGCATCACCTTCTAAAAGTCTTAGCTCAGCTTTACCACCCCCAAAGAGTGTAGGAAAAATTTCAGAGATTTTTTCATTCACTGCCTTAAAGCTTGATTCAAATTTAGATCTTGATTCATTATCAATTTTTTGAATTGCTATCTGTAATTTATCTAATG
>PBVH01000021.1 GCA_002728175.1 Flavobacteriales bacterium
CTCTGATTAGCCCACCTCCCCATCATGATATTTATAGTATTGAAGATATAAAACAACTCATTTATGATTTAAAAGATGTCAACCCTCGTGCAAAAGTTTCTGTTAAGCTAGTAGCTCAACCTGGAGTGGGTGTTGTTGCTGCTGGAGTTGCTAAAGCAGGCGCTAATATAATTCTAATTTCAGGTTCTGATGGAGGAACTGGGGCAACGCCATTAGGTTCACAAAAACATGCTGGCTTTCCATGGGAGTATGGATTAGCTGAAACACACCAGACTCTCGTAGCGAATGGATTACGAGAGTATGTAACATTAAGAGTTGATGGTGGGCTAAAGTGGGCTAAAGACATAATTTTTGCAGCAATCTTAGGTGCAGAAGAATATGATTTTGGAACTTCAGCTCTCGTATCATTAGGTTGCGTTATGGCAAGGCAATGCCATATGAACACATGCCCTGTTGGTATAGCGACTACTGATGAAAAATACGAAAAAAAGTTTAAGGGTTATGCAGAAAATGTAGAATCATATCTAAAAAAAATATCTAAAAAAGTCCAAAATGAGTTAAGAGAATTAGGATTTAATAAATTACACAATATAATAGGTAGAACAGATCTACTAAGCGTCTCAAAAAAATATAAAAAAATAATTCTTAAGCGCAATATTTACCTTGATGGGATTTTAAACCCTAAAGCAAAAAAAGGCTTACCCCTTCAATCAGAGATGAAAATCAGGTTCTCAAATTACCGCAGAGAAAAAACATTAGATGAAAAAATAATTGATGAAATTAGGCAAGATATTGTCATGCAAGGTCATGCAATAATCGAACAAAAAATTTTCAATACAGATCGGTCGATGGGCGCAAGGCTATCAGGGGAGATTTCATATTTATTTGGAAGTGATAATTTTAAAGGCAAAATTCAATGTAAATTGACTGGCACAGCTGGCCAAAGCTTTGGTGCATTTTTAAGCAATAACATTGAACTGCGATTAAAAGGACTTGCAAATGATTATGTGGGTAAAAGTATGTCATCTGGAATCATATCTGTACGGATGCATGCGAAACTTCGGAATAAAAGCACCAAAAATTCACTAATTGGCAATGTGGCTCTTTATGGTGCTACAGGTGGAGAGCTATATGTCGAAGGTAAAGGAGGTGAAAGGTTTGCGGTAAGAAATAGCGGTGCTTCGGCTATCGTTGAAGGCATTGGAAACCATGGTTGCGAATATATGAGCCAGGGTACAGTTGTTATATTGGGCATTATCGGTAAAAATTTTGGTGCAGGAATGACAGGTGGGATAGCATTCATATATAATAAAAAACGNTTATTAAAAAATTACTTGAATCATGATTTCGTTTTTGAATCAAGCATCGATAACAAAAAAGATGAAAATATTATTTTAGACCTAATGCGAAATCACGTTTTTCATACAAATTCAGCACTTGCAAGTAGAATTTTAAAAAATTGGGATTCTGAAAAAGCTAACTTCAAAAAAATTATACCAAAAGCAACAAAAACTCTAAATATTGAGTCAATATACGATTCTCACATATCTACAAGAATTTAAAATTTAAGAATTCTATTTCATTTAATTAGTTATCATTCACAATTAAAAATACGACAAAGCAAAAAATATGATAAGGTAAATGAATAAATTCAAATTAAGATTCCTGCATTAGCAATAGAGGACTAAAATCAAATTAAAATGTTCTCTGTTAAGAACGCTATTCAATTATTATCTGTAAAGCTGCCCGAAAAAATGACCTATGACAAATTGAAAATCTGCATATGTGTTTAGATATGTTTGAACTAAAAAAATATATTTTCACTATTTTTATAATATTGTTCAATAAAATGATGTTCATATGTGGAAACAATAGTCTCAGTTTGTTTATCTATCAATCGACTTATTTGCATTGAGGAAGCGCCTATAAAAAAATTATTTTTTAATTAGTTGTCCGTTATGACTAAGAATTAAATTATTTAAACTATTAAGGAAAAAAAGATATNTTGGAAAGTACATTTTTTATAAAATTCGCATATTAAACGTATTNNTGAACATAATTTAGATGAAAAATTAATTTAATATTCATTTCTAACTAATAATACAAGCTAAATAAAAATTTTAGATTGAAGAAAGTTTACCATAAAGCTTACTAAATTCAAAGGCGTCTTAGCCAAGATCATAGGTATAAAATTTGTTGCCTCAGCTTTAGGACTAATATACTCAATAATGATAATGAGGCATTTTGGAGCTAATTCCGAAGTTGATTCATATTTCATAGCTATTTCAATTATTCAAATGATAATTACGCTTATTCAAAGTGGTTATTTATCAGAAGTTTTTCTACCAATATATGTAGATGCAAAGAAAAAATCTCGAAGTGATGCTCAACTAATCTTTTTTAGTATAATTCACAGAGTGATTTTCTTTTTAACATTATTAACATTTATTTTTTGGTACTTAGCTCCCTCTATTTTCAATTTTATCGGATCTGGATTAAACATTGAGCAAAAATTATTAGGTTCTAAAATCCTTAGGTACACTAGCTTTTTAGTCCTATTAACTACAATCGAGTCTTTCTTTATAAGTGTATTAACNGCAGAAAAAGTTTATGGAAGATCTGAAATCACTCATCTNGTTAATAGTATATCATCGATAACTATATTTATCCTTTTAAAAAGTCATTTAGGTATATATACTTTAGTTTTATCTCTTCTTTTTGGAAAAATTATGTCAATTATCATTTCAATAATTTTTTTTAGAATGATAGGTATCAGATATAAATTGTCATGGAGGATTGACAAAAAAATATTAAAACTATTATATAATACATCAAAATTTACCTCGCTGTATGTAATAACAACTAAAATTTTTGGCATCACACTTAATTTTTGTGCCTCTTTTTTACCAGAGGGAACTATATCAATATTTAATTATGCAAGGAATTTACATATTAAAGCTCTATCAATATTTTTAACTCCGGTTTCAAATGTTTTCTTTTCAGAATTCAAAAATTCAATTAATGATAGTGAAGAAACAGATTTTAAGATGAAAATTCATGATTCACTTTATCTATACATTATAATATTTTCTTTTAGCATTTCCACAATAGTTTTATATGGAAATTTAGTTTTTGAATTTATATGGATTGATAAAAATGATATACTTAAAGGAGATATTTCTACTGCTCATAAAATGTTGGCACTCAATTTCATTGGTGGAATATTTATTGCACTTTCGAGTTTGTATAGAAAGTCTTTAATTGCCCTGAATTATGCAAGTCAATTATATACTTCCTGGATTGCAGTTCAATTATTTAGTGCGTTGTATGCATATTTTTCAATAAAGTATTTTCAAGTGATTGGTTTAGCGACTATTCCAGCTTTTAATTTTATAGGAATGTCCTTTTGCACTTTTATTTTAGCTGACAAAAATAACATCCCAGTATTTAGTCTTTTTAAGGAAATTTTAATTAAAGAAAATCTATTAGGTTATATATTAATTTTATTCTCATTTTCATTTATCAATACTATCATACTAAGGAATCAAATAGAATTACAATTAGTTTCTTATGCACTATTTTCCATTCCAATAATTATTCATTTTTTCAAAAAAATATAAAAATATTTGATAATCAAAATTTGATATTATTTCCATCATTACATACTAATTATTATGATATATAAATCATTTAAAAAAATAATCAAGAGGCTACTTTTAAAATATTTTTCTAATTTTTACAAAAATAGAACTTATGGNTTCATTACCAAGTTAAGAACTGAAAATCTTAAGCCTAATAGGACTGTGGAACCAGAGTTGACACTTTTAAAACATTTTATAAATCACGGTGACTGCTGTTTAGACGTAGGAGCAAACATCGGGCATTATACTTTTATGTTTGAAAAACTTGCTGGACCTGAAAATGTTTATGCTTTTGAACCAATTTTAGATAACTATAATCATTTAAATGAAGTATTTAAAAATTGCCACATTCATCAAATTGCACTTTCAAATGAAAATAAAATAAAAAAATTTAAAATTCCAATAATCAATGATATTGTTTTTGATACAAGGGGTAAACTAGATATTGACATAATTGAAGGTAACGAAAATGGATTTAAAACATTTGATGTTAGTTGCGAAACAATGGACTCTTTTGTCAAAAATAAAAAATTAAATAGAGTTGATTTTATAAAAATTGATGTTGAGGGCCATGAATTAAAAGTTTTAGAGGGAGCGATTAAAACTTTAAAGCAATTTAAACCCTGTATGATGATTGAAATTGAGCAAAGACATCATAAAATCAACATAGATTATATTTTCAATTTCATAACTACCTTAGGTTATGAAATTTCATTTTATAATTTGGAAAAATTAAGATTTGAGCAATTAAGTAATTTTGATATAGAAAAATATCAATCAGTTAAAAATATTAAAACATCTAATTATATAAATAATTTTTTTTGTATTGCTAGAAATAATGTTTGAGCAGAATTTCACATATTCCAAGCTCTTGTAGCTTACTATTTTAATTATTTGAAAATGAAATCACTAAAATTGCCCGAACTGATTCTTTCAACTATCAGATTAATTTTTTCATTTTTATCATATTTTAAGTCATTGAAACTTTTGTAATTATATCCATCAAAAGTGTTAAAAGAAGAAAATTTAAAAGGCATTGTATGTTGATATTCAAACATCATAAGATAAAAATATTTTTTAGCTAATCTGATTTGATTTGGCAATTGATGACCGTTTTTTAATATACCATCAATCAGCTGAAAATAATGATTTTCGCTAGAAGCATCGTAAGTAAAGCCCTTGCTTCTGTAATGAGGTTCCGAAATCAAAATAGTAGGTTTTCCCTCTATAGACATTTCTATGCCAATTGTGGAAGTATTTATTACTCCAATGTCCGTTAACTCTATAACTGAAAAAGAATTAACCAACATTTCATTACTTATTACTGTAACATTTCTGGGAAGATTATTATCATACTTCTTCAGTAGCATCTCTTCATAGCCTTCATTTGTTCCAACTACGTACTCAGCTGGGTGCGGTCTAATTAAAATATGAACACCATCAACACTATTATATTTGTCTATAGACTTTACTATGCAATCAAAAGTATCTCTAAATGCTATCTGTCCTCTAACATTAGCTGCATCCCATATTAAGTTAGTAAAAATAGTTATGACTTTACTATTGGGTTTTATATTTAATGCTTTTCTTAAAACATTCAAATCTTTAGCCTTCTGTTTTAAATTGTAAGAATAGACATCCCCTTTTTGTAACTCTCTCTCAGAGAGATATTCATCTACCATTTTCTTCTCTTTGTTATTTAAGTTATAATTTTTTAATCTAATCCAGACATCAGAGATATCCCACACCGTTGAAGGTTTATTTAAATTAATTGTTAGAGAGCTCTTTGTTTTTCCTCTATCATAACAAATGAATGGTTGATCAATTTTTTTGCAATGCTCCAAAATTGGTGCCCATGTACAATAAATACCATGTGAGAATAAAATATATTCATAATCTTTATGACTTAACTTTTTCTTAAAATAAAAATAATTAGTCAAAGCTGTATACATAAATCTTTTTGCGGTGGATAATGAATCGTTTTCCAATCTTTTTGATCTATAATATCTGAATAATACCTTATTAACAATTTCACCAAATTTTATGCCCTCATATTCAAACTTTAAGATAGTTTCAATAGAGAATTTATTTTTGTTTAATATTTTCTCCACCTCATCATCGTACTTAATAAACTCATAATTAACTTTCGAATTATCTAAAAATCTTTGTGCATTTTCAACAGATTTATTCCAAAATTTTTTTTTACCAACCTTAGTTTCAGAAGCTTGTGTAATAACTTCGTTTATAGGAATATTTTTATCATATATACAATAGTCAACATTAAAGCCACGATCGCCTAAAAGATGGTAAATTAAAACCTCAAATGGTGTACAGTACATATGTCCTATGCCTGAATATATAAGTACATTTCTTTTTGAGTTGATTGGTTTAGAGAGTCCTTTATAAAACTGATTTAAGTATCTAATTTGCAAACTATTGCCAAACAGTTTATTCACAATCTTATCGATTAAATTTATTTTTGTGTTCATATTAATTTTATTCAAAATACTTTTATAAGGGAGTGGATTATTTATAATTCAACAACAAGAAATATAACAAATGTCAATCATAGATTAAAATCTTTTGATTAAAGATACATTGTCGTTTATAATTAGTTGTATTTGAAATCTCTAGGAAATTTTATAAGTGCACTACCAATCACAACCTTCTCATCATTTTGATTTAAACAAATACATTCAAAGACGCCATTAAAGTTTTTTTGTTCAAATTTTTTTAGAGTTACTCTAGCTTTAATTTTATCTCCAACAAATACAGGAAAAATAAATTTTAAATCTTGTTTAAGATATATACTCCCCTCCCCAGGAAAAATTTTGCCGAAAACTTTTGAAAAAAGACTGGCAACAAACATACCATGCACAACAGTGTTACCAAAAATAGAATTCTTTGCATATTCTAAATCTGTATGAATACGATTATTGTCACCCGTTAATTTTGCAAATTCAATAACATCTTTTTCATTGAATTTTTTAACAGTTTCCCAAGATTTATTTATCATCTTTAATTATTGAGAATAAGTAATTTTTTGCATTCCCGCTCTTAATTATATTTTCAGTCTGTTGATAAAGTGAATTAAACTTAATTGTTCTCATGCCATACCCTTCGTTGGGTTTTTTACCGATATATAATCCCTTTAACCATAAAAAATCCATCATTCGATTCACATCAGTTTTTACACCTCTTTTAATATCTCTAACATACAAAGTATACGTTTTTTCTATTTTAATACCATCTTCTTTAACATAGTCGCCCGTAAAACTTTTATAATATCTATAATCAACTTGATTACACTCTTCAACATAATGATATGAAGTCATAGAATGCTGATCATCTAAACCAATTACAGCTATTTTGCCATCCATTTCATTAATTTTTGCAAAAGGAGAATCATGACCATATCCACTCTCATTATCGATACCTTGAAACTCTTTTGAATGCTTACCCAACGCACAAAAAGAATAAATTGGATGACCTGTTCTAATTACATTTTTTTTCTTTCTTGCAATTTCAGTTAAGATACCCATCTGCGATGGAGTATTTCTTATATCAAAAAAATTTTTTTTAGGAAAATCAAAATTGAATAGTGGCAATAAAATAGTACCTTTATCTGTTACCGCTTCAATTAAAGAATCTAATATTAGACCTATGGGAGGTCTAGTATTAAAATCTTTTATTATTTTTTTGAATAATTTACTAAGTGATGAATGTATTAAAACAATGTCACTAGGTTCTATGCCACTATCCCTCCATTCATGAACTAAAGAGTTAAATATTTTTTTTTCTATTTGCATAGTTTAAATATATTNTAGATATTTTTTTCTCGGTCAGATTTACGGAAATGAAAACTCTAAAAATAGTCATCTAAATAAATTTGCAGATTCTATTTTTTGATATATGTCTATTGATTCAAAAAAGCTAATATTACAAAACTCAGATATTTCTAAAATCGTATTATTGCCATCACAATATGAAATGAAATTCATCATATTTCGAATTTTCGCTGCACTATTTTTGGTAGATGTGTTTGGATATAAACCACGTTTACCCAATTGCGGCTCGCAAAAAACATTAATTTTAGGTTTTATATTTTTACTCAACTCAAAAACTTTTACACATTGCAGGTAGATTTCCAAGCTCTGCTCCAGCCCTTTTTTAGTTACTAAATCAAAGTTATCTAAGGATGTATGATACTCAGGATAATTGCCATACTTAGTTCTCGTTATTGAAGAAATAGGTAAATCAATGCCAGGTGCACAATACTGCCTTTCATCACTTCCCCTATCAAGCCAGCTATATTTAGTATACTTTTTTATATTATGTTTTAAAATATGTTCACCAACTTTATCAGAAATGTTTTCCCCGTGACGACTAGGAACTAACCCCCAATCTCTCTCATCTCCAACACATGTGATATTGTAGCCACCTTTTACGTATTTTTTTAAGTGATCTAGATTTTTACTTAAATAAGTTATGGAACCAATGGTTTCAGGAATTAGCACAAAGCGATAGCTATAATAATTATTTTTATTTTTTAAATAATCTGCTATACCAACCAATACACTTGGTCCTGATAGTTCATTGTTTACCATTTGAGGATGACATATATAAGAAGAAAAGAAAATTTCTTCTTTAGTTTTACCAGGAATAAGTAATTCACCATAGTTCAAAACACCATTTGAATCAAATTCAGAATCGATCAATACCTTATAAGTAGAATTTTTATTTAACTTTCTAAAATCGTTATAACTTAAACAGAATCCCCATTTTTTTTCATAGTAAGATGTAATATAAGGTATAGCATTCGGCTGATTTTTGAGATAATATAGATTTGGAACTAAATCCTCATATGA
>PBVH01000022.1 GCA_002728175.1 Flavobacteriales bacterium
GCAATCACGATCACAGTCATGACCATCACTCGCATGATCATAGCAATCACGATCACAGTCATGACCATCACAGTCATGACCATCACTCTCATGATCATAGCAATCATGATCACAGTCATGACCACAACACTGATGATTATTCCAATAAAATGATAACAGCAATGCTAGTTAAATTTAAGAGTCCTGTTGGTTTGGTTCAAATTCCAAGAAAAATTAATGAGGAGACTAATATGCAGGCAGCAATTCCACTATTTGAAATTAATAGGCTTACTAGCTTAATTGGTTTTGGAATAAATACAATTAATATAATAGCCTTAATTATTATGTTAGTTTCAGGTATTAGTATTTTTATTACACTATTTAACTCTTTAAAGAAACGAAGATATGAGCTAGCACTAATGCGAGTTCATGGCGCTACAAGAATTCAATTGATCAAATTAATATTTTTAGAGGGTTTGTCATTGTCTGTACTAGGAACATTTTTTGGTTTATTAATAAGTAGATTTAGCTTGGTTATTATCTCTTCATTTACAAATCAAAATCAGAGTTTTACAAATATTGACTTATCAATGATTAATAGCGAATTACTACTGTTAATTGCTGCTTTAATTATTGGTTTTTTAGCTTCTTTAATTCCTGCACTTTCAGTGTATAAAATTAATATTCCTAAAATACTATCAAATGAATAATATTATCCCTATATTTTTATTGGTTTTTGCAAATTATTCATTTGCACAGGTACAATTATCTTGGAAAGATTTAGAAGATGTAGAATTTTCTGATTTATATGTTCAAGAATTAGATGAGTATGTATTATATCCTAATTATGGAATGGATGTTATGGCACTAAATGGCCAAGAGGTTATCTTAACTGGATATGTCTTAGAAATCGATCCTTCTAAAGGTTTTTATGTGCTGTCAAAAGGTCCTTTTGCGTCTTGTTTTTTTTGTGGTAAAGGAGGTCCAGAGACTGTTGCGGAACTTGTTTTAAAATCAAATAATGATAAATTTTTCATGGACGAATTTGCTTCAATAAAAGGAAAATTAATATTAAATCCTGATGATATTTACAGATGTATTTATATAATTGAAGATGCGGAGAGGTATAATCAACCTCTAAGACCAAGACCTGAACCTGAGCAAATCCCGCACCAATTGCATGAATAAATTAATCCTAATTTTTTTTTTGTTTACTCATGTATTAAATGCACAGACTTTAGATGATTTAGAGTTTGGTACCGATACAACATTAGACATTGTAAGTTGGAATATTGAGTGGTTTCCAAAAAACAGCTCAACATCTAATTATGTAGAAGAAATTCTTAGAAATTTAAATGCTGACATTTATGCTTTACAAGAAATAGATGATACAGTTTTATTAAAGCAGGTTGTTTCAAATATTTCGGGATATGAAACTTATTTTAAAAGTAGTTATTATGGTGGCTTAGCATATGTTTATAATTCTAATACAATATCTGTAAATGATCAATATGAAATATATACTAGTCAACAATATTGGAATGCATTTCCTAGATCTCCGCAAGTTTTAGATTGCAATTTTTTAGGAAAAAATTATATATTAATTAATAATCACTTTAAATGTTGTGGTGACGGATTTTTAAACATAAATATTTTTAATGATGAAGAAAATAGAAGGAAACAGGCAGCTAATTACTTGAAGCAATATGTTGATAGCAATTTTTCATTTAAAAATGTAATTATTTTAGGAGATTTAAATGACAATTTAGTTGATCCAAATGTTCACAATGTATTTATTAATATTATTAATGATACTTTAAATTATCTTTTTGCTGATATAAATATTGCTCAAAGTACATCATCTAATTGGTCATACCCGTCTTGGCCTTCACATTTAGATCATATCCTTATAACAAATGAATTATTTCAAGATTTTTCACATCCCACATCCAGAGTTGAAGTGATTAAATTAGACGAGTATATGAGTGGTTGGAACAATTATGAAAATAATGTTTCAGATCACAGGCCAATTGGATTAAAATTAAAAACAGATGCTCTAACTTTTAGTGATAAACTTAAACAGCACGAAAAGAAAATAGTTAAAATCTTTGATATTTTTGGATTGGAACGTATCAAAAAAAAGCCGGGTATTAATATTATTCTTTTTGATGATGGCTCGTATAAAAAAGAGTTTTATATAAAATAAAGAATAAAGTGTTTATGATCCCAATGACAAGTTAAAGCTCTTTTTTTCACTCCCTCTAATTACTGTACATTCAATTTCATCTCCTGGATTAAACTGAATAATAACCTCATGAAGTTGATTTGTAGAATTTACAGAAATATCATTGATTTTAACAATTACATCTAGGTCTTCGATGCCAGCCTTGCTGGCAGCACTATTTTCTAGAACTTTTGAGATTAAAACCCCATCTAGATTTTTTAATTTTAGTTCTTTTTGTACCTGCGAATTAATATCAGCAATATAAATCCCCAGATAAGCTCTTTTAACCTCGCCGTATTCTTTTAGATCTGTAATGATTTTTTTCACCATATTTGAAGGTATTGCAAATCCATATCCAGAAAATGATCCTGTCCTTGATTGAATTGCGGTGTTGATTCCTATTAGATTTCCATCTAAATTAACCAGTGCTCCACCAGAATTACCAGAGTTAATTGCGGCATCAGTTTGGATAAATGACTCAATGCCTCCATCATTTAAAATATTAATTTTTCTTGATTTGGCACTTATTATTCCTGCTGTAACAGTAGAGTTGAGGTTGTATGGGTTGCCTACCGCAAGTACCCATTCTCCAACTTTAAGTTCATTTGAATTATCAAAATGCATAAAATTTAAATCTTGTTCATCAATCTTTAGTAAAGCTAAATCACTATTTGAGTCCTCACCTAAAATTTTTGCGCTATAAGTTCTTTTATCGTTAAGAACAACTTCAATTTCTTTTGCGTTATTTATTACATGTCTGTTGGTAATAATATATCCGTCATTTGAAATAATTACTCCTGAACCACTAGCAATATTTTCTTTAGGATGTTTAAAAAATCTTTTACCATAAAAAGGATCATAATAACCATATAACTCATCACTTAAATACTTAGACTTAATATGTACAACACATTCAATTGCTTTATCTGCTGCAGAAACAAAATCTGGATAACTATTGTTTGTCTTACCATTTTCAAAGCTTGGCGTCTGTGAATCGCTCTCATCAGATGCATAAGATTTTTCTGCAAAGATATTTTGTAAAAAAATTGAAATAACAAATCCTAATAAAATATAGCCAAATATTCGCTTCTTGTTCATAATTTATTTTTTCTTATTAAACTATCATTGTACTTAAATTATTGTGTAATTATTTATTATTTTGCAAAAATAATCCTAATATTTTTTTTCACAAAACAAGATGAAACAATTTCATGCAATAGTAATAGGGGCGACTGGTGCAGTTGGTAGGTTTTTGGTGTCACAATTGTTAGAAAATAGTCGTATAAAATCGGTAACTATCTTTGTAAGAAAAAATATTATTTCTGAAAACAAAAAATTAATTGTACACAAAATAGATTTTTCAAATATTAGTGAGCACAGCGATAAAATTGTAGGGGATGTATTATTTTCTGCTATGGGTACAACTTTAAAAGATGCAGGATCTAGAAAAAAACAATATTTAGTTGATTATACATATCAATATAACTTTGCAAAAATTGCATTAAAAAATGGAGTGAAGAATTATTCCCTAGTTTCTTCAGTTGGAGCAAATTCAAAATCTTTATTTTTTTATCCGAAAATTAAAGGTGATTTAGAAAATGATATAGCCAACTTAAGTTTCGAAAGAATTCAAATATTTAGACCTGCCTCATTAATTAGACCTTTAGATTTACTTAGAAAAAATGAAAAAATCTTAATCAATTTTTTAATATTTTTTAACAAACTTGGTTTGTTACAATCACTCAAGCCATTAAGAGTTGAGGATTTAGCGAAATTTATGATTGATAAAGTTTTTGAAGATAATACTAATAAATTAACTTTTTATGATTTAAAAGAGATTGTAAAACGTTAGTTTTTTAAAAATTTTAATAAATTTCAAAAAGCTAAATAATATTTATATGTTTGTGAAAAAAAACATGAAGTATATATCAATTATTTTCGTTTTAATTTTTGTTTCTTGTAACAATCAACCAGTATCCAACGCAACTTATTATGGGGATTTAATAGATGACAAAAATATTTTTAAAATTTCTGAGGCTAAAAAAGAAATAACTAATTCTGGAAAAGTTAGAACTAAAATACAAGGAGAGATATTAGCTACGTGTGCAAAAAAGGGCTGTTGGATGGATTTAAAAGTTGATAATGATACTTTAATGGTTAGATTTAAAGATTATGGTTTTTTTGTTCCTAAAGAAGGTGTTGAAGGCAAAACAGCGATAATAAGTGGTGAAATTTTTTACGATACGTTAAGCGTCGAATTATTAAGGCACTACGCTGAAGATGCTGGAAAATCCTCAGAAGAAATTAATCTAATTGTAGAGCCTGAGTATACTTTAGCATTTACTGCACACGGAGTTATAATTAAATAATGCGTTCTTTTCTACTTTTTTTAATTGCATGTACTCTTTTTTCTTGTACCAACCAGAACACGAAACAACAAACTATTATTGATCCTAATGATTCGAGTGAAATGGCTTTAATGATGCGAGATATGTTTTTTAAACTTAACGATATTAAAAGTAAAATACAATCAGGACAAGATATTTCATATGAACAATTAAGATTTTCTGTTATTCATGAGACTGAGGCAACTGATAATAGTTTTTTTAATAACGGTCTAACTTTAATGTCTAATGCGTTTGAACAAAAAGTTATAGACTTTAATAACTATCCATCTGTTCAAAATTATACTGAAATAGTAAATAATTGTATTAGCTGTCACCAAGGAATGTGTCCTGGACCACTCCAAAGGATAGATAATTTAATACTTGAAAAAAAAAGATAATTTAGATTGTTAGTTTTTCCTTAGCGATTTTATTTGCATGATATTTTATTAGTCTATCAATTGGATTTTGCAAAATCTGACCAACTTTAAAATCATTTTCATGAGCTATTTTTTGTATTTCATTAGACAAAAAGTAAGAAACTGAGCCAATAAAATTAACTTCAACACTTTTATAATTACTAAAGCATTTTATGTGTAGATTAATAAACTCATTTAAGGTTTCGTTTATTATTTTTTTGATTACAGGATGGTTTTTATTTTCTGAAATAAAGGGAAAGTAAGTAGCTAAAAATACATTTGCTCTGCTTGATTTATAAACTTTGTCATTGATTTTATGTATGTCATACTCATAATTTTTTTCAAAGCTTTGAACTAAAACAGAAGGAAGTAACTTATTAAAATANAGACTAAGTACTTTTTTNCCAAAATGATTTCCTGAGGCTTCATCTCCCATTATAAAACCAAGTGAAGGACCGTTTTCTTTGATNTTTTCACCATCAAAATAGCACGAATTGGATCCTGTACCTAGAATACAAGTAATGTTTGGTTGATTGCTATACATTGCAAAGCATGCGGCATCTAAATCATGACTAACTTGGATTTTTGCATTTTTAAAAAATTCGGCTAACGGTTTTTCAATTATTTCATTTTTGTGTTTTGCNGAGCATCCAGCTCCATAAAAAAATACATGTAAAACTTCGTCNTTTACTGAANTAAGTTTAGANCNGTTTAANTCTTCTAAAACACCTTCTTCTTTGATGAAATATGGATTAAATCCTATGGTTTTATACTCATTAATTTTATTTCCTTCTAGGTCGCATATTGCCCAGCTACATTTTGTAGAACCACTATCTGCAATTAATATCATTTTTTTTTAGCTAAGATAATTTAATTTACTTTAATACTTNAATNAAAANCAAAAATATAATAAAAAAATAACTTAAGTGTTGAAAATACACTAACTTTGTATTATAATTAGTGTTAAAAATACACTAAGATTAAANAATTTAAACTAATAAATTATGAAAAATAAAATCAAAATTGGAATAAATGGTTTTGGAAGAATTGGAAGAATGGTCTTTAGAGCTTCATTATTAAGTGATGATATTGAGGTTGTTGCAATTAATGATTTGGTTGAAGTTGATTATCTAGCTTATTTGCTTAAATACGATTCAACACACCCAACCTTGAAGTTAGATATTAGGACAGAAAGTAACACGCTAATTGTAAATGGATCAAGAATCAATGTTTCATCTGAATCTGATATATCTAAAATAAACTGGAAAGAAAATGGAGTAGAATTTATTGTTGAGTCTACAGGAAGATTTTTAACATATGAGTCAGTTAAAAAGCATATTACTTCTGGAGCAAATAAAGTTATAATTTCAGCACCTTCCAAAGACGATACTCCAATGTTTGTTTACGGCGTTAATCACAATAAATACAGCGCGGATATGAACGTTATTTCTAATGCATCATGTACAACTAATTGTTTAGCTCCCATATTAAAAGTTATTGATGAAAAATTTGGAGTGTCAAACGGTATGATGAGCACAATACATTCTGTGACCTCTACTCAAAATAGTATTGATGGTATGAATTCTAAAAACTGGAGGCTTGGTCGAGGTAGTTTTCAAAATATAATACCATCAACAACTGGAGCAACAAAAGCATTATCAAAAATACTACCAAATATGAAAGATAAAATTACTGGAATGTCATTTAGAGTACCAGTTGCAAATGTTTCAGTGGTAGATTTAACATTAAATTTAAACCAAAAAACAGATTATAAGAGTATTTGTGATGCTGTAAAGATGGCTTCTGAAAATGAGTTAGAAGGTATATTAGGATTCACTAATGAAGATTTAGTTTCNTCTGATTTTAATTATGATACAAGAACCTGCATATTTGATGCAAAAGCAGGAATGATGTTGGGAGATGATCTAGTAAAGTTAGTTTGTTGGTATGATAATGAATTTGCATATTCTAATAAAATAATAGAAATGATAAGACATATATATAATTGTGATACTCAATCTACAGTTGATAATATTGAAAATAAAGTAATTAAGAATAATCTTATTTAATTAACATCTAAAAATTAATAAAATCAACTAAATTTTATAGTGTATTAAGTACACTAAGTAATTGACTTTTGTACAAATAAATCTAGTAATAAAAATGTTGATGTAATTTGTACACTAAGTATTTTATTTGTATTTTTAAANGGAAATAATCAAAAATTTTTTAAAAATGAAAAAACTTATTACGACAATAACTTTTTTTGTGGCATTTTTATCTTTCAGTTTTGTGTCTACCGCACAAACAGCTGCTGATTCAGCAAATGTTACATTTCAAGTTGACATGAATGGAGTATCATCTTCATTTACAACNCCNGAAGTTAATGGTTCATTTAACAANTGGTGTGGAAATTGTTGGGCAATGTCAGACAATGANTCTGATAATGTCTGGCAAGTAACTGGTAAAGTATTAAAAAACACAGCGCATGAGTTTAAATTTGCTGCCGATAACTGGACCATTCAGGAAAATTTGTTTGCTGGTGATCCATGTGTCGTGTCAAATTTTGGTTACAACAATAGAGCACTGAATGTATCTTCAGATACAACATTAGATGTTGTNTGTTGGGANTCATGTGATCCATGTGGATCAGGCCCTTCCGCATACAATGTAACATTTCAAGTTGATATGAACGGTGTTTCAGGATTTTCTACNCCTGAAGTAAATGGTACATTTAATAATTGGTGTGGAAGTTGTTGGGCTATGACAGATGCAGATGGAGATAATATTTGGGAGTTCACTACATTATTAGCACCAGGAACTTATGACTTTAAGTATTCTGCTGATAATTGGTCAATACAAGAAAATCTTGACACTACACTTTCGTGTGTAAATTGGGTTTTAGATTCAAATCTTGCTGCTGGATATGCTGCAAATAGATTTGTTGAAGTAATTTCTTCAGATGTTACTTTAGATGTTGTGCCTTGGGGAAGTTGTGCTATAGTAAATGTGCCTGGATGTACTGATCCGAACGCAAACAACTATAACTCTAGTGCGACATCAGATGATGGTTCATGTACATATGATGTTACTTTTACAGTTGATATGAACTGTTCAGGATTAACTGTTGGAAGTGTGTTTGCAACAGGCCCAAGTGATGGCTGGTCTTGTGGTTCATATGCACTAACTGACAGTGATGGTGATGGAATTTGGGAAGGAACATTTAACCTTCCAGCAGGTTCTTTTGAGTATATATATTGTGCTGATGGATGGGCGCATAGTGAAGCGGCTGATTTGTTGGCATACGGAACAAGTTCTGGAGATTGGTCATGTACTCCTGTAACTGACTATTGGTCTTTTGCAAATAGACAAATTGCTGTTGGTAATACTACAATAAATGATACTTGGGGTCAATGTTCTGCTTGTATCCTTAGTGTTCCTGGATGTACAGATTCAACTGCAACGAATTATGATCCAAGTGCAACTACAGATGATGGCTCTTGTATTTATCCATCAACTTCATCTACATTAATTAGTGCATGTCCTGACTTTGTTTCAGGACCTGCTGCTTGGCCATACGTTCTTGTAGCAACAACTATTGCAAATGGAGCGGCAAGTCAAGCATCTCAAACATTCACTATGAATGTAACGTCTCTACCAGCAGGTGGAGCGAACTTTAGAGTATTTAAGACTACTGCAAATGGAAGTTCTTTCTTTGGAAATCCAGTAGCGTTAACTCTTGGTACAAATAGTATAACAGTAGCTGCGGTATCTTTTGATAGAGCAGTTAAATTTCAATTCTC
>PBVH01000023.1 GCA_002728175.1 Flavobacteriales bacterium
AATCATAACCAATAATGGAACTATTAATAAGAAACTGATATTACAGTAAACTAATAAATAGTAAAAAAGAAACCCTACTTATTTAAAGTAGGGTTTTTTTATATAGTTATTCTTATTATTTTCCAATACAAAATTTGGAAAAAATATTTTTTAAAAGTGTATCGTTTGTGATATTTCCTGTGATACTTCCTAAATGATTTAGTGCTTCGCGAATATTACTTGCAATAAATTCAGAACTAATATTATTGTCCAATGCGCCAATAATTAAATTTACTTCTTCTCTAGTTTTTTTTAATTCTTGAAGGTGTCTAGTATTAGTTATAATAGTTGTTTGGTTAGATAGTTTATTAATACTGGATAGTTCTATTAGTTTCTCTTTTAAGGTATCAATACCAATATTTTTTTTAGCAGATAAATATATTGCTTTATCAACTGAAGTATTATTCTTAATATCAATTTTATTTATCGCTATGATTTTCGATGCGATAGAGTTATTAGATAGCTTATTAAGTTTTTTTATTTGTTTATCGACATTATCTGTACTATCAATTAGCTGAATAATAATATTAGATTTATTCATATTTTCAATGGCTTTATCAATACCAATATTTTCAATTTTATTATCAGTTTTTCTAATTCCAGCAGTATCTATAAAACGAAACATTACACCATTAATAATTAATTTATCTTCAATAATATCTCTAGTAGTACCAGCAATTTCAGATACTATTGCTTTATCTTCATTCAATAAAGAATTTAGAAGAGTTGATTTTCCTGCGTTAGGTGATCCAATGATAGTAACTGGAATACCATTTTTGATAGCATTACCAGTTTTAAAAGAATCAATTAAGAGTTCAATTTCATTTTTTATGTCATATAACAAATTTTTTAGCTTATTTCTATCTGCAAATTCAACATCCTCTTCTGAAAAATCAAGTTCTAATTCGATTAGAGAAGCGAAATCAATTAACTGAGTTCTTAATATTTTGAGTTGATTTGAAACACCACCTTTAAGTTGTTGTATTGCAACTTGTTGTTCGGCCTTGCTTTTTGAAGAAATAAGATCAGCAATCGACTCAGCTTGAGATAAATCTATTTTTCCATTTTTAAATGCTCTCATACTAAATTCTCCAGCTTTTGCTAATCTACATCCAGAACTTAATAAAGATTGAATTATTTTTTCTTGAATATAGATTGATCCATGACATGAAATTTCAGTTGTTTCTTCTCCAGTGAAGGAATTATTTTTTTTAAAAACACTTACTAGTACTTCATCGATTATTTCATTATTTTCAATAATATCTCCGTAATGAATTGAGTGTGATGATACATTGATTAAATTTTTACTAAAAATAGAATTAGTGAATTTAATTGCATTATCTCCTGTAACTCTAATAACAGCAATAGCACTTTCATTTCCACCTGTTGCAATAGCACATATTGTATCATCAATTTTTAATAAATTCATCTTGCAAAAGTATTTAAATTCCTTTGTTTATAATCATATTCTACTAATTTTGCATTACTAAAAAATAATTCATGAGTGTATTAGTTAATAAAAATTCAAAAGTTATTATTCAAGGTTTTACAGGTAGTGAAGGAACTTTTCATGCTGAACAAATGCTTGATTACGGAACAAATATTGTAGGTGGTGTGACACCAAAAAAAGGAGGTCAAATTCACTTAGGAAAACCTGTTTTTAATAAAGTATCTGAAGCAGTTGAAAAATTAGGTGCTAATACATCAATTATTTTTGTTCCACCGGCTTTTGCCGCTGGAGCTATTTTGGAAGCAATAGAAGCTGGAATAGAAGTAATTATATGTATTACAGAAGGTATTCCTGTAAAAGATATGATATTGGTTAAAGAACACTTAAAAAATAGTTCTTCAACATTAATTGGACCTAATTGTCCAGGTATTATTACTCCTGATGAGGCTAAATGTGGTATTATGCCAGGTTTTGTATTTAAAAAAGGTAACATTGGAATTGTTTCAAAGTCAGGAACATTAACCTATGAGGCAGCAGATCAAGTTGTTAAAGCTGGTATGGGAATTTCAACTGCTATTGGAATAGGAGGAGATCCAATAATAGGAACAACTACTAAAGAAGCAGTTGAACTTTTTATGAACGATAATGAAACTGAAGGTATAATTATGATTGGTGAAATTGGTGGTCAATTAGAAGCTGATGCAGCAAGATGGATAAAAGATAATGGAACTAAGCCTGTAGTTGGTTTTATTGCAGGTCAAACAGCACCTGCTGGAAGAACAATGGGTCATGCTGGAGCAATAGTTGGAGGTAAAGATGATACTGCTGCTGCTAAAATAAGCATACTAAGAGAATGTGGCATCACAGTTTCAGAGTCACCTGCAAAAATTGGTCAAATGATGGCAGAATTAATGAAGGAAAAAGTTTAATTATTTTTTTTAAATGAATTAATCGCATTTTTAGTAAAATCGGATAAAACAAGTTTACCACTTTCTCTAGCTCTTTGTAATAGTAATTCATCCCAATTTTCTGTTCCTTCCCACATAATATTTTTTAGTTTTTGCATGCTTTCAGGATTTGAATTAGCTAAGTTTTTTGCTAGTTCATTTATTTTTTTGTCCATTTCTGTCGTGTTTTCATAAACATGAGAAAAAAGACCCTTTTCTCTAGCCCATTCTGCACTAAACCATTCAGTTGCATTCATTGTAAGAGTGGAATATGCTGACATGCCAATTTTTCTTTCTACTGCTGGGCCAACCACAAAAGGACCAATGCCTATTGCTAATTCACTTAATTTAATAGAGGCATATTTTGTTGCAAAACAATAATCTGTTGCTGAGGACATGCCAACACCACCTCCAACAGCTTTTCCTTGAACTCTACCAATAATAAATTTTGAACATTTACGTGCAGCATTAATAACATTTGCAAAACCACTAAAGAATTTTTCTCCTTCTTTTTCGTTTTTAATAGTTATTAGTTCGTCAAATGATGCTCCGGCACAAAAAGCTCTGTCTCCTCCGCTTTTGAGTATAATGACTTTGATATCTTCATCATAATCAGCTTCATTTATAGAAATGGCAATTTTATGTAAAATATTTGCTGGAAGAGAATTTGATTGTGGATGAAAAAACTCAATGGTNGCAATTCCTTCATTTTTATCTATTTTAACATATTCTTTCATTTTATACCCTTTTAATAATTGTTGCATAGCCCTGCCCAACACCAATACACATTGTTATGAGTGCATATTTTTTATTTTTTTGTTGAAGTTCAAGTGCCGCTGTTTGAATAATTCTAGTACCACTTNCTCCCAACGGATGTCCTAAAGCGATTGCACCACCATTTGGATTAATTCTTTTGTCATTATCTTTTAATCCTAATTCTCTTATGCATGCNAGAGCTTGAGCTGAAAAGGCCTCATTTAATTCAATGATATCCATATCATTTAATGANAAATTAGCCTTTTTTAAAGCTTTTTTAGAAGCTTCAACTGGTCCAATACCCATAATTCTTGGTTCAACNCCAACAACTGCTGAACTGATGATTTTTGCCAATGGTTTTAAGTCATATTTTTTAACAGCTTTATTNGAAGCCAGTAGCATAGCTGCTGCTCCATCATTAAGACCTGATGAATTACCAGCTGTAACTGTTCCATTTTCTTTAAATACTGTTNTTAATTTTGAAAGAATCTCAATGGATGTTTGAGGTTTTATGAATTCATCCTGACTGAAAATAATAGAATCTTTTTTCCGTTGTGGAATTTCAACTGTGACGATTTCTTTTTTAAATCNACCCTTCTTGTTTGCNTNTGCTGCTTTCATTTGGGAGTTGTATGCAAACAAATCTTGATCATATCTANTAATATTAAATTTTTCTGCTAAATTTTCAGCTGTTTTNCCCATTCCTTCAGTCCCATATAAACTATCTAATCTTGGATTAANAAATCTCCAACCAAAAGATGAGTCAAACATTTTTGAATCTCTACCAAATGGTGTTGATGCTTTAGAGATAACCCAGGGTCCTCTGGTCATATTTTCAACACCTCCAGAAATAAAAATATCTCCATCACCACATAATATTGCTCTATGTGCATGAATTACAGAAGACATACCAGAGGAACATAACCTGTTTATTGTTTCTCCAGGAACATTNTATGGAATACCTGCTAATAATGCAGCCATTCTTGCAACATTTCTATTGTCTTCACCAGCTTGATTAGCACATCCTAGAATGATATCATCAATGTTTTTAGCGTCAATTTTATTTCTTTTTATTAATTCTTTAATAGGAATAGCAGCTAAATCATCTGTNCTAATATCTTTTAGAGTTCCTCCAAANTTTCCAATTGGTGTTCTTACTGCGTCAATNATATAACTCATTANTTTTTTTATTTAGCTAAAATAGTAAATTAAAGTAATNAAAATGTATACNCTTATTTGTTACATTTAACTTTTTTATCAAAAGATAAAAGTAAAAAAGCTAGAATAGAAAACTGAAGGGTTAGCAAAATGTAGTGAAGTACTATTATTTGATCTTTAGTTTCAGANATATTAAATGAATTCTCTAAAACCTTATATATTAAAAAAGAAAATGCCAAACCNAGAAGGTAACCAATTTGTTTATTTATATCAATTTTCGCTAGNAGTTCTTTGTTTTGGGCAACTAANGTTTCAGCTCTAACTAAATATCCTCCAAATATAAATGTAAATTGATATAAAATATATATNATTAGTGCTGANACTAATGAATATTTTAATATTAAAAAAACTAATACAGTTATTAACATACAAGCCTCAACTAAAACTGAAATAAAATAAAAGCTTTTTATATTTAATAGTTTTTCATAAAACTTTGCTAAAACTAGCATTGCACTTGCAAGTATTATTCCCCCTAAAGAATATATTTCAGGATCTAAGGGATTATAAATTGTAAATAATATTCCAACAGAAAGACCTGTAAAAGCAGAGTTAAACAATTTATATGTCAAAAACCACTTNTTATTTAACTGCATTATTTAGTAATAGGTTAATCTTCTAACTTTTGCAATTAACTTAGCTAATCTTATAACTTGTTTTGTATAGCCAAATTCATTATCGTACCACGTGTAAAGAATTATATCTTTTCCTCCATTTGATGCAATAGTAGCATTACTATCAAATACGGAACAACANTTATTACCAATAATATCTGTAGAAACTAAATCTGGATCAATTTGATAATTAATTTGATTTACTAAATCACCTCTCAAGGCAGCTTCTCTAATCTTAGAATTTACATCNTCNACTGATGTTGGTTNAATTAAATTAAGTTTCAATATNGCAAGAGANACATTTGGGGTTGGGACTCGAACTGCATTTGCAGAAAGTTTGCCATCTAAAGAAGGAATGACTTTAGTTACAGCTTTACCTGCACCGGTAGAGGTTATTACCATATTAATTGCAGCAGATCTTCCTCGTCTGGGTTTTTTATGCATGTTATCTAAAAGATTTTGATCATTAGTATATGAATGAACTGTTTCTAGATGTCCATTATTAACTCCAAAATTATTTTCAATTACATGTAAAATTGGAGCAATGCAGTTAGTTGTACATGAAGCTGCTGAAAAAATATTATTATCATCAATGTCAAGATTTTTAGAATTTATACCATAAACAATATTTGGTATTTCTTTACCAGGTGCTGTTAATAATACCTTGTTGACCCCTTTTGCATTAAGATGTCTTGATAAATCTTCTTTTGTAGTAAATGCACCAGTATTGTCAATTAATAATGCATTGTTTATGTCATGTTTAGTGTAATCGATATCTTCAGGATTTTTTCCACTAATAAATTTTATGACCTGTCCATTAGCAACCATTGATTGATTTTTAAGATCTACTTTTACTACACCTTTAAATATACCATGAACTGAGTCGTTTCTAAACAAATCTATTCTTTTTACAATCTGTTCATCAGTTAAGTTTCTAACAACAATCGCTTTTAACCTTAACTGTTGTCCGGTTCCTGCTTGCTTAATTAATTCTCTAGCTACTAATCTTCCAATTCTTCCAAAACCATATAATATTACATCTTTTGCTATTCTTTTATGGTTTTTTTTAGAATTGATATGGTTTAATTTTGAAAATAAAAATTTATCATAATCTTTAATTTCTCCTTCATTGTATTCAGCTGTTAATAGACCAATATCAATTTTAGATGGTGGTAAATTCATTTTGATTATTGAATTGGCTAGTTCTAAAGCATCATCAATTGTTGTTTTTCTTTCTAATTCATTGTTAGCATATTCAAACAAAGATAAAAGTTCAGAAACACCAATTTCTAATAATTTGTTTCTAAACAAAACTAATTCTATACCATGCTCATACATCAACGTGCCACACGATTTTAATAGACTAACACCAACTTTTTCTTTATTTACCCAGTTTGTTAATTGATTTTCGTACGATAATTTCATGAAATTAGTTTTCTACAAAAATATATATTCTAATGAATTACAGCTTTGTTCTTGACTCCATTTTTATTTATTGTATTTTTACGTTATGATATTTGAGTTTTATAAGTATGAAGGTACTGGAAATGATTTTGTTATTATTGATGATAGGGATCAATATTTTGATATTTCAGACAATAATTTAATCACAAAAATATGTGATAGAAAATTTGGTATAGGAGCAGATGGATTAATTTTGTTAAGAAATCATTCAATATATGATTTTGAAATGCTTTATTTTAATTCTAATGGATATATTTCTACAATGTGTGGAAATGGAGGAAGATGTATTGCTCATTTTGCAAATTATTTAAAAATTATATGCAGCACTACTAAATTTATGGCGGTAGATGGTGTTCATGAGGCAAGAATAGATAATAATGTTGTTTCATTAAAAATGCAAAATGTTAAAAATATTGTCGAAGAAAAAAATTGTTACATTTTAGATACAGGATCTCCTCATTATGTAAAATTTGTTAATGATATTTCAAATTTAAATGTACGTNAAGAAGGAAAAGCAGTTAGACAACAATTTTCACAAGGGATAAATGTAAACTTCATTGAAATTAGAGAAAATATTTTAGTTAGAACATATGAAAGGGGTGTTGAAGATGAAACATTAAGTTGTGGAACTGGAGTAGTTGCATCTGCTTTGGCAATACACTACTCTAAAAAAAGTAATAATAATAGTATCGATATTAAAACAAGTGGAGGTAATCTTAATATTACTTTTGAAGTTGATGCTAAAAATTATTCAAATATTTGGTTAAAAGGATCTGCTAAAATGATTTTTTCAGGTAAATACAAATGTTAGTTGGAAAAAAAATAAAATTACGTAGTTTAAAAGAAAGTGATTTAAATTTTCTAATGAATATTGAAAATAATTGTGACAATTGGATTTATGGATCAGAAAACAAAAAATATACTATTGAAGAATTAAAAAATTATTTATCAAATTCTAAAGTTGGCTTAACCATAGCTAAACAATTTAGGTATGTTATTGAAAAAGAAAAGCCAATTGGTTTCATAGATCTTTATAACTATTCTTATCATCTAGCATATGTAGCTGTAATTATTGATATAGGTGAAAGGAATAATGGCTATGCATATGATGCTTTGAACGTTTTAATTGACTATTGTTTTAATAGTTTACAGCTTTCATCATTAAAATGTGTAATTGATAAAAAAAATAGTGCAAGTATTAATCTATTTAATAAAAATAGATTTAAAATGTATTACAGTAGAAATAAATTAAATTATTATATTTTACATAATAATGTTTAGATTAATTAGTATTTTTTGTTGCTTTGTTTTTTTTGTTACCTCTTGCCAAAAAGGAAAGATATCAGAATATAGTGAGTATTTAAATCATAACGATACAGTTAAATATGTTGGTAAAGAACAGTGTAGATTATGTCACGCTGAAATTTATGATTCTTATGTTCAAACAGGAATGGGTCGTTCTTTTAATCATGCCATAAAACAGCATTCAGCTCTATATCATTCTAATATGGATGTTATTAAAGATACTTTAAATAATCTCTCTTACAAACCTTTTTGGAAAAACGATAGTTTATATATTTTAGAATTTAGAATCGATGGGGTTGATACTGTTCATAAATTCACACAAAAGATTCATTATAAAATTGGTTCAGGAAATCATACCAATTCACATATTTTTAGTCATAATGATTTTTTATATCAAGTGCCATATACTTTTTATACACAAGATAGTGTTTCAGATTTGCCTCCTGGATTTGAAAATGGGTTTAACTCTAGATTTACTAGACAAATAGGTTTGGAATGTATGAGTTGTCATAATGCGCATTCAGATCATGATTATTCAAGCTTAAACAAATATAGTAGTGTTCCAGACGGAATTGATTGTGAAAGGTGTCATGGTCCAGGAGAGTTACATGTTCAGCAAAAATTAGCTGGAGTTATTGTAGATACATCTAAATATATTGATTATTCAATAGTAAATCCATCAAAACTTTCTAAAGATTTACAATTTGATGTTTGTCAAAGATGTCATTTGCAGGGTACATCAGTTTTAAAGGGTTCATATTCATATGAAGATTTTAAGCCAGGCATGCATTTAGAAGAGGTCATGGATGTTTATTTACCCAGATATAAAAATAATGATAAATTTTTAATGGCATCTCATGTTGAGAGACTGAAGCAATCTTCATGTTTTAAAAACGATGATTTAAGTTGTACTACATGTCATAATCCTCATAAACCTGTACATGAAACATCTAGTGAATATTTTGATAATAAATGTATGAGTTGTCATGTTCAGTGTAATGATAATCATGTTAATGAGTGTTCTTCATGTCATATGCCAAAGTCAAATTCTGTAGATATAATGCATGTTTCAATTACAGATCATAAAATTTCTATCCCACATAATAATTTTAGTAATGATGAAGATATTTTTTTAGGTCTAAAATCAATTAACAATGATAATCCAACAAATTTATCAATTGCCAAAGCTTACTTAAAGCATTTTGAAAGTTTTGATGATAATCCTTTGTTATTAGACAGTGCTATCTATTATCTTAATAATGCTAAATATGACTTTGTTTCAAAAATAAAATATTTTTATTTGGTTAAAGATGATAAGAGTTTAATTGATTTCGTTTTTTCCAATGAAATTGATTCAAGTAATTATTCAAAATCTGATTTGGCAATGACATACGCTAAAATTGGTGAGGTTTTTAGTCGAAACAATTTAAATCAAAAATCTGAACAATATTTTTTACTTTCTATGAAATTAATGCCAAACGTAATTGAATATGAATTGAAGTATGCTACAAGTTTAATTAAACATGAAAAACTAGATAAAGCACTTAATATATTAGAAATATCTTTGAGCAAAAATAAAACTTACAAGCAAATATATCTAAATATGGGATATATTTTCTTACTTAAAAAAGAATATGTTAAAGCCGAAATTTATTTAAACAAAGCAATAAGTTTAGATCCTGATTATATCAGAGCATATGAAAATTTATTATTATTAAATCAGCTCACTAATAANTTGGATCAAGTATCTTTATATTCAAATAAAATTTCTAAAATTGTCAAAAAAAATTAATTTAATATTTACATAATTGAAGCCAAAGTCTAAATTTCATAAGTTTTTAGTTATATTTTCTTCTTTAATTGTAATTTCAGTTTTTGTTATAGCTTACGAATTTTATGCAAGAATTTATCAGCAAAATATTGATTTAATAAGTGATTCAAAAGAGTATATTTATATTCCTACAGGATCAAATCTTAATGATGTAGTTAATATATTGAAAAATAAAAATATTTTAATTAATAGTAATTCTTTTATTTGGGTTGCCAAACAAAAAAANTATNATCACAACATTAGATCAGGAAAGTATAGAATAAATGATAAGTTAAATAATAATGATTTAGTAAATCTATTACGTGCTGGTAATCAGGTTCCAGTTAGAGTTACTTTTAATAATGTTAGAACAATTGAAGATTTTGCCTCTGTAATTTCAAGTCAATTAGAAATTGATTCAAGTTTGATCGTGAACAGATTTCAGGATTCAACTTTTTTAGATTCACTTAATTTCAATAAATATAATATTGCTACATCACTTATTCCTAACACCTATGAATTTTACTGGAATATCTCTATAGAAAATTTTATAAGTAGAATGATAAAAGAATATTCTGTTTTCTGGAACAAAAATAGAATAGCTAAGGCTAAAGAAATTGGGCTTACAAAAAAAGAGGTTTCTATTTTGGCATCAATAGTTGAAAAGGAACAAAACATTAAAATTGATGAGAGAAAAATTATTGCTGGATTATACTTAAATAGAATTAAAAAAAACATGAAACTAGAGTCTGATCCTACTCTTATTTTTGCTATTGGTGATTTTAGCATAAAAAGGGTATTAAATAAAGATAAAAAGATTAAATCTAAATATAACACATATAAATACAAAGGCTTACCTCCGGGTCCAATATGTATTCCATCAATTAATTCTATTGATGCTGTATTAAATGCTGCAAATCATAATTATATTTTTATGTGTGCAAAAGAAGATTTTTCAGGATATCATAATTTCGCTAAAACATATAAACAACATCTTAAAAATGCGCGTAAATATCAAAAGGCATTAAATAAAAGAAACATTATGCGCTAATTTTATAATTTTGCATAAAATTAGTTATGAATAAAATTAAGTTTGGTACAGATGGATGGCGTGCAATAATAGGCGATGATTATACTGTTGAAAATGTTGCTAGAGTAAGTGTAGCTGTTGCTAAGTTTTTACATGAAAGGTACGAAAATCCAAGCGTAGTAATAGGTCACGATTGTAGATTTGCTGGAAAATTATTTACAGATACTGCAGCCAAAGTTTTTGCATTAAATAATATTAAAGTAATGTTAGCTCACAGTTTTGTAACTACACCAATGGTTTCATTGGCAGTAGTTCAAAGAAATGCATCACTTGGCGTAGTTATAACAGCTTCACACAATCCTCCATCCTATAACGGTTACAAATTAAAAGGAGAATTTGGAGGTCCATTGTTACCAAATGATGTAGAAATTGTTGAGAACTTAATTCCTGATAAATGTGATTTGGATTTCAAAAGTGTCAAAATCGAAGATTTTATTTCCAAAAAACATATTGAAGTAGTTGATTTAGAAAAAACTTATTTTCAACATGCTAGAGCTTGTTTTGATTTAGATTTAATAAATAACTCAAAGTTGAATTTTGCTTATGATGCGATGTACGGAGCAGGAAGAAATATTATTTCTAGTCTGTT
>PBVH01000002.1 GCA_002728175.1 Flavobacteriales bacterium
AGTTAACGATAAAAAATAGCTTTATAACCCACCAAGAGGAAGAGAGAGAATCCTCAAGGAGCTAAAGAGAATCTCACTTTAGACCCCTTCGAAACTCGGTTTAAGAAGACAGAGCCTCGGCTCTGTTTTTTTTTGCTTATTACAGTTTATTCAGAAAATTTGAAGCTTCTTTAACTCTATCTTCATTAAGAAAGTCTCTAGGCAGGACAAAACTCCCTCCAACTGAACTTACATTTGGTTCGTTTAAATAATTCTTGTAATTTTCAAGGTTAATTCCACCAGTGCACATAAACCTAACATCTTTAAAGACCTCTCTAAATGATTTAAGTTTTAAAATGCCTCCAGCCTGTTCTGCTGGGAAGAACTTTAATAACATTAAGTTATTGTTAATGGCTTTAATAATTTCTGAAGCAGTTTCAATTCCTGGTATGTAAAGAATTCTTTCATGTTGAGTAAATTCATACAATTCCAGTGAAAATCCTGGGGATACAATAAAGTCTATTTTGTCCGTATTTATTCCGTCAAGTTGATCAGGATGATAAATCGTACCTAACCCAACATGAATATCTTTGTTATTAAGAAGTAAATCTATTCCTTCAACACAATATCCTTCTCGAAGGGTTAGCTCAACAATATTGATGGATGTATTTTGAATAATTTTTTTAAGCACAATCGCCTCATCCAATGACTTGATTGTCAGGGTAGGAATGCATTTAGGGAGTTTCATTCTTTATTAAAATTAAAAATAGTAGCGCCTGAATCTGATGAAGAAATTTTTTCACGAAAAATTGAAAATAGCTCTCTTCCTAAACCCATATCTGAAGACGATATGTTGTGTGGTTCCCGTATGGATAATTTATCAATATTTATAGATTTGATCTCAAAAACTTCATTTTTTAAATCAATTCTTAGAATATCCTCATCTTGTATTTTATAAAGATTTCCATTTTTTGAATTAGCATGGATTAAAGCAGGAAATGATCCTGAAGCTCCTGACATCCTGCCATCAGTTACAAGTGCAATCATTAAACCCTTATCTTGAAGCACATTGATGGGCGCAGTAAGTTTGTGTAATTCAGGCATGCCATTATGCTGAGGAGACTGACCAAGAAGAACTAGAATGGTATTTTGGTTAATTGTTTCCCTTTTAATTGCATCGATAATATCTTCTTGATTAAAAAAAACTTTTGCTGGTGCCTCAATAATCTGATCGGGCTCATCAAGCGCACTTACTTTTATGATTCCGCTTGCAATTTCACCATTTATAAATTTAATACCTCCATTTGATTTGAATGGATCATTTGGTTTAGTAATGATTTCAGTGTCAATCTGTTCAAAGTCTTTATTTTTCCAAATTAATTCATCATCCTTTAAACATGGCACTTGAGTGTAGGCATTTAAACCTGTTCCAATGACTGTTTGAATATCCTCAAAGATTAAATCTGCCTCTAATAGGTTTGCAAGCATTCTTGCTATACCACCATCTGAATGAAACTGGTTGACGTCAGCTTCGCCATTTGGATAGATTTTACAAATTAAGGGAATGATTTTTGATAGATCTGAAAAATCTTCAACAGTAATTATGTATCCACATGATTTAGCCATAGCAATAAGGTGGATAATTAAATTGGTAGATCCGCCACTGGCTAGTAAAACAATCATTCCATTCAGCCAATTCTTGATATCTAGCATCTCGCCAAAACTTACTTCATTTTCAATTAGATCCGAAAGAGCACTGAGAGACTGCTTAGTGATAATTTCTCTGGCCAATCCATTAGATGGAGTAAATGCCGCACCAGGTAATTGGAAACCCATTGCTTCGGCAATAAGTTGATTGGTGTTTGCTGTCCCATAAAAAGTGCAAGTACCTTGATCGTGATAAGCTTTTTGCTCAACTTCAAGCATCTTAATTCGATCAATTTTCCCCGCTGCAAACTCATTCCTGCTCAAGGATTTTTCTGTATTTGAAATGCCTGTTGACATTGGGCCGCCAGAAACAAAAATTACTGGAAGATGTCCATGACGTAAAGCACCGATGACTAATCCTGGTACAATCTTGTCACAAGTACCCATACAGACTATTCCATTAAATACATTATGGGATAGTCCAATAGCCGTAGATAATGCGATAGTGTCCCTTGAGAAAAGTGATAATTCCATTCCAGGCTCACCCTGAGTGATTCCGTCACACATTGCAGGAACTCCTGCGGCAACCTGAACATTTAATCCCAAATCCTCTCCATAATCTTTGAGTATTTTAGGGTATTGCTCAAATGGTGCATGTGCTGAAAGCATGTCGTTATATGCTGATACAATTCCAATCATAGGTTGATTGATAGCATCGGGACTTGATTTGTTACATGCCGCGAACGTATGAGCCACATTTGAGCATCCCATTGAATTCGTATTTGGAGACTTATCTTTCCATTTATTAATAAGTCTTAAGTATTGACTTCGAGAGCCAGCACTTCGCCTTTCAATGTTTTGTCTTATATCGGTGAGCTTAGAAACAATATTACTCATCATTGTTCCATTGTGATTCATGACCGGCAATCAATAAATCTGAGCTAGAGGGACCCCAACTACCTGCATTATATTTTTCTAATTTAAGGCCAGACGTTTGAATAGATTTAATAAGTTGATCAATGAAATGCCATGATTCTTCAACTTCATCTCTTCTCATAAATAACGATGACTTCCTCTCAATTGCATCAAGTAACAATCTTTCATAGGCATCTAAATGATCGTCTTCATAGTATTCATTAAAGAATAAATCCAATGGAAGTTCTCTTAGTTTAAAACCTGAAGCCGAAGGTTCTTTTATCATGATCTTTAGCTTTATACTTTCCTCTGGCTGAAGTTGAATGATGAGCTGATTATTTTTTTGTTTTTGAGCTGAATCAAAAATGTTGTGAGGAACTTCTTTGAATTGAACTACAATTTCAGACCTTTTTTCAGACATACGTTTACCAGTCCTTAAAAAAAACGGCACTCCAGACCACCTCCAATTATCTATCAATACTTTGAGTGAGATAAAAGTTTCAGTTTTACTATTATCTGAAACTCCAGACTCATCAATATAGCTGCATTTTGCATTACCATTAATTGCACCGTCTTTATATTGCCCAATAACACAATGTTTTCTAATGGCTTCTTCTGTGAGTGGCTTTAATGACCTCAATACTTTTAATTTTTCATCTCTAATGGATTCTGAATTTATGCTGGTCGGAGGCTCCATTGAGACCAAGCACAATATCTGTAACAGGTGGTTTTGGAGCATATCTTTTATTGCACCCGTTTGATCATAGTATGAGCCTCGATTCTCAAGCCCTAATGTTTCTGCAACAGTTATTTGAACATGGTCAATAGCAATATTAGACCAAATTTTTTCNAATAAGATATTTCCAAATCTTAATGCCAGCAAATTCTGTACTGCTTCTTTTCCAAGATAATGATCAATTCTAAATATCTGATTTTCATCAAAGTATGATGCTAAAGATCTATTTATCTTTATTGAAGATTCAAGGTTCTCACCAATAGGCTTTTCAACCACAATCGCTGAATCTTTATTAATTAGTTTATGTTTATTTAAGTTTTCATTTATTGTTGTGTAGAAACTTGGTGAAACCGCAAGGTAATAAAGTCTTCTTTTGCTCTCTAACTTGNGGGAGGCTAGNGATNCAAACCCCTCAGGATTATTAAAATCAATTTGCAAATAATTGACTGTCTTGATAAATGAATCTATCAATATTTCAGAGACTTCTTTGTTGTTTAGATGTTCTTTAAGATTAGCATTGATAAAATCAGAATATTCTTCTTTCGATAATGGTCTTGAGCCAATACCAATAATTTTTAAATTATCAGGTAGTCTATTGGCTTTATGATGTCTATATAGTGCTGGTAGAAGTTTTCGGGCTGCTAGATCACCAGTTCCCCCAAAAATAAAGATGTTCATATCAATCTAGATGGCTCTTTTCAGGGCATTATCTCCAAATTGTTCCTGCAACCAATAGCTTGCAAGATCCAACATTCGGTTTGCAAATCCAAACTCATTGTCATACCANGCAATGATCTTGTACTGGTTATCAACTTTGTCTATAAAATTAAGATCAACGATGCTTGATGCAGTATTGCCATTAAAATCAATGCTAACTAAAGGTTTATCATTNGTTGCGAGAATACCTTTTAAGTGTGACTTAGAGGCTTTAATGATTAGCGCTTTGACCTCATCAAGACTTAACTCATTTCTAGCGCAAAAAGTAAAATCCAACATAGATACATTACTTACGGGAACCCTAGTAGCCATCCCAGTTAGCTTTCCTTTCAGCTCTGGAATAATACAGCCAATAGCATTCGCAGCACCTGTCTTGGTTGGAATTAATGATCGAAATGATGATCTNGCTCGATANGGGTCAGAATGAAAATTATCAAGGATGTTTTGATCATTGGTTGCAGCATGCACAGTGTTAATAATCCCAGAGTAAATATCCATATCAGCATGCAAACTATTAACAATTGNAGCCAAGCAATTAGTTGTGCAAGAGGCATTAGAAATAATTGTATCCGAAGAGGTTAAAGAGCCATGATTAACCCCAAAGACAATCATTTTGTGAGCATCACTGCTAGGTGCTGAAATAATTACTTTTTTTGATCCTGCAATTAAGTGCCCGGCAGCTGCTGATCGGCTAGTCATACGCCCTGTACATTCAAAGACTAGGTCGATATCAAGCTTACCCCATGGTAATGAGGAGGCATCACTTTCAGAGAAATATTTTATTTGATGCTCATCAATCTTAAGTGACTGCTTTGTAACGCATACATCATAGTTAAATGTTCCGTGAACTGAATCGTGTTTGAAGAGGTGCGCGTGAACATCCAGGTCACCAAGGTCATTGATTGCAACAAGCTCAATGCTCGAGTTATGTTCACAAGATTCAAGCAATGATCTGACAATCATTTTTCCTATTCTTCCAAAACCGTTAATTGCTACTTTATACATACTATTTTTTTAGTGGAATATATATTATGTTTGACAACGATGTCAAATTCTATTGATACAGGATTACAAAAGAGTATGATTCGCATATGAAATTTACCAGAACAAAAATTATTAGCTCGATAGGACCAAAAACTCGAGATATATCATCAATTAAGTCCATGCATAAAGCTGGCATGAATGTTGTCAGGATTAATATGTCGCATGCAACGCATGCTGAACTCAGTGAAACTATTAAGATTGTTGCAAAGGTTAATCGTGATCAGCACGAAGAGTATGGACCGATTGGAGTTTTGCTTGATACTCAGGGACCTGAAATAAGAACAGGCGAGAGCGATCAGAATTTAGATTTAAAAGTAGGAGAAATAATTAATCTTACTGTTCGTGATACCAAGGATGTTGAGACATCATCTATCAAAATTAATTACTCTGGACTTATTAAAAGTGTAAAGAAGGGTTCAAAGATTACGATTGATAATGGCCTCATAAATTTTATTGTTTTAGATAAAGACCAATTTAATTTAAAGTGCCGCGTAATAGATGGAGGTAAGCTGGGAAGCAAAAGGCATGTAAACCTTCCAGGTGTCAGGGTAGATTTACCATCCATCACAAAAAAAGACAAAAAAGATATAAATTTTGCTCTAAAGCACGGCGTTGATTTTATTGCACTTTCGTTTGTTAGATCAAAGTCAGATGTAATTGCATTAAGAGAATATCTTAAAAGAA
>PBVH01000004.1 GCA_002728175.1 Flavobacteriales bacterium
TGAGAGGTATTTTAATACATCGAAAGATAAAGAATTTAGTAACTTTCTCTCGAAAGATTGGGCTGCAGGCGAACTAGATAATGCAGATAAATGGAGAGTAGCAGTATATGTAAATGCATTACTAGTGGATATCTTTGATACATATGAAAAAGTTGAAAAAGGTTTTGTTGATGAAACGCATTTAAAAATGAGAATGCATATGTTAAAATTAGGCACTATGAAGGCGCCCATAGCACAATCAACCTGGAAATATTGGAAGGGGATTAAATCAAAAGAATTTGTTGAATGGTTTGAAACTGAAATATATGGTGATCGAGCAACTTTTAAAGAAGGTTATCAAGAGGAAATAATCCCAAACGTTAGAAGAGATTAAATTTTGGAGATTATTAAGTGAGAAGAATTGTTACAGGACATAATGACAATGGTAAATCTGTAATTAAAATTGATGGTCCACCAGCACGCTCAATTGGAGAAGAAATAGGGGGTCTATTTGAAATATGGAATGAAGATGGAAATACTATTGATACAAAAAGTAGTAAAGACAGAGCAGACAGTGATATAATTTTATCTCCACCTCAAGGAGGTTCCAAATTTAGATATTTTCAAATAATGCCAACCCCTAAAGGTATTCCAATTGATGTATTAAACAAAATGGCTGAGGAGGCTTTTAGTCGTATTGGAGCAGCACATCATCGAGTTGATGTAAAAAAACACCCAGCAATGCACAAAACTAAAACAATTGATTACATTATTCTTCTAAAAGGTGACGTAACTCTAATATTAGATGAAGAAGAAGTAAAAATTAACCCGTTTGATGTTGTTGTTCAACGAGGCACAAATCATGCATGGGTAAATAATGGTGCCGATCCTGCGCTTCTAATAGCAGTATTAATTGATAGTGAATTAGCGGAATAGTTATAAAAACTAAGCTTTTCCTAGAATTTTTTTTATTTATCAAGTATAAACCGATCCCATGTTAAGAAAATCAGCAATTGATATAAAGTCTAGAAAAGGAAAGAGCCCAATTGTATGCCTTACTGCATATACTGCACCAATTGCTAGAGCTATTGACGAAAAAGTTGACTTAATGCTNGTTGGAGACTCACTTGGAATGGTTCTTTACGATTATGAAAATACACTCCAAGTCACCCTTGAGCAAATGATCAACCATGCAAAATCTGTAGTTGGAGCATCAATTAAATCATGTGTAATTGTTGATATGCCATTTGGAACTTACGAAGAATCTGTAGATAAAGCCTTTATGAATTCAGCCCGTGTTATGAAAGAAACAAATTGCAATGGAGTTAAGCTCGAGGGTGGACAAAAAATGTCTAAAACAATTGAGTATCTTACCAAAAGCTCAATTCCTGTTATGGGCCATATTGGCCTTCAGCCTCAAAGCATATTGATAGATGGAGGCTACAAAGTGCGAGGAAAATTAAAATCTGAATGGCAAAAGTATATTGATGATGCAATTGCCGTTGAAGAGGCTGGTGCATTTTCCGTTGTTTTGGAAGGTATGGCTGAACCCTTAGCAGCAGAAATAACTTCGATTTTAAAAATTCCTACGATTGGCATTGGAGCATCTCCGAGTTGTGACGGCCAAATTTTAGTAACAGAAGATATACTAGGTTTGTCAAATGTAGCGCCAAAATTTGTCAAAAAATATATTGATTTAGATGATGCTATTAAGATTGCAGTAAAAAAATATGCTGCAGAAGTTAAGGATAGAACATTTCCATCATCAGAACACGTTTATCATATGCCACCACGAATTGTAAGCAATAACGGTAAAGATAAATGAGCGACATTTTTAGTCAGATTGATAGTGACCTAAGAAAAGATAAAGTTTTAAATTTTTTCAAAAAATATGCAGTTATAATCGCTGTATTACTAGCGCTAATCATAATGATATTTGTTGGGTATTTTCTTATTGATAACATAAAAAGAAACCAATATGAAACCAGTATAATCGAATACCTAAATGCAACTTCTAAAACGGATCCAATTGAAATAATTGAGGGCCTTAATAACATCGAATCATCCTATGAAACACTAATTTCAGGGTATGCATCAATTAACATTGCTAAAACTCTAATAGAACAAGGAAAACTTATAGAGGCACAGGAAAAACTAATTNAAATTTTTAATAATAATAACAATGATAAGCTAATAATAGATATTTCTAAATATTTTTACATAATGCTAAAAATTGACGATATTACTCAAAAAGAAATTGATGATATTGTTAATGATGAGGCAATAAAAGAAAGCTCATTAAAATATTTGTTCATGGAACTGAAAGGTATAAAGGCATTACTAGAAAAAAATGAAGATGCTGCTGAAAAAATATTTAATGAAATATTTGCTAACGTGGACTCTCAGAGTGAAATTTACATAAGAGCAAAAAAATTTATAGATATTATAAATTAATATGATCAGGATCCTCTTTTTACTTTTACTGACAAATTTAATTCTTTCAAATTGTTCAAATAAAGAACAAATAAAGGTAAGTGAAAGTGGATTTTCAATTTTAGAATATGACTCTTCTATTACGGAAACATTGACGCTTGATCATAGCAGTATATTTATTGATGTGCCGAGAGAAGTAAATTATTGGAGTCAATTTTTACAAAATCCTAAAAATCATNTAAATAATATATATTCTGACTCAAAATTTCTAGATAAAGAAAAAATACTAAATGGAAAAAATGGTCCATTAAATATTATTCAACCAATTTATTTTGATAGAAAGATATGTCATGTAACTAATGACGGTTTTATTTTGTGCATTGATGTTATTTCTGGCAAAACTATTTTTAAAACGGACATTAAACCACAAGGTAAAAAAAAATATGAAATCATTAGAGGAGGCTTAGCATATTTTGATAATAAAGTTATATATGTTGATGCGTATGGTCAGGTAAAGTTAATAAACGTATTAGATGGAAGTATTATTTGGGAAAAAAATATTGAACTTCCAATTTTATCACCTCCATTGATATATAGAGATTATATATATTTTATATCATCAGATAATAGAATATTTGCAATATCGCTAAATAATGGAGATGTTGAATGGTCATTTCAAACTATTGCAGAAAATAAAAAAAGTCTTATGACCGCTTCGCTTAGTACTTTTGAAAATATAGTTATCGCTCCATTTAGCAACGGAGAAATTGTTGCTTTTTCTTATGACGAAGGAAGACCGCTATGGTCAGAAAATATATCAAGAGTATCGCTATTAACGAATTTTGATATTCGTGATATTGCTGCTAGCCCCGTAGTAGTTTCAAATGAAGTTTTTACAATTAGTACAAAAGGAAAACTTGTTTCATCTAATGCAATAAATGGAAAAAGAAATTGGTCAATTGATATTTCAGGATATAGAACGCCAACAATATCAGGTGGACAAATTTACCTAATAAATGACGAGGGTAAATTGATTTGTGTAGATAAATCTACTGGTGAAATATTTTGGATAACTGATTTAGAAAAATATAGGTCAGGAAAAAATATTGAAAATCTTAACTTATGGTTAGGGCCATATTTAATCAATAATGTTCTTTACAATTTATCCTATTTTGGAGAATTGAAAATGGTGTCTCCTATTAATGGAGAAATTCTATCTTCTAAAAAATTATCGATCAGCGAGGTTACAGTCCCTCCAATAATTTTGAAGGATGCAATATATGTAGTTGATGGAAATGCAAATGTCTTCGAATTTAAGTAAAATTGATTTATGTATCATTGGTAAACCTAATTCAGGCAAGTCTACTTTATTCAATAAGTTACTAAAAAAATATATATCAAATGTAGGAAGCCAATATGGACTAACCCAAAATTTAATTAAAGATCAGTTTGAATTTAAAAATCATCTCTTTACTCTTTATGATACACCGGGCTTAAGGCGTAAAAATAAAATTTATGATACAAATGAAGAAAAAAGAAATAAAGAAGTTACAAAATTAATCAAAAATGTTGAGTTTGTAATATTATTAATAGACGTGATTGAAAATATAACAAAACAAGATTTTAGATTGGCAGATCTTGTTTTAAAAAGTCAAAAAAGTATTTTTTTAGTTTTTAATAAGATTGACTTACTTGATGATCAATTAAAATTTAAAAAGCAAACACAACAATTTCTAGAAAAGAACTATAGTAAGTATCTGACAATAAATTTAGACTTTATTTCGGCAAAAAATGATACAAAAATTCTAAGTGTCTTAAATAAGATTTTAAAAAATAAGAAACTTATAAATTCTAAACTATCCAAACCAGATTTAAAAAATTTTTTAAATACCTTGGATAAGAAGAATAAATATCCAAAAATAAAGAATATAGAAATTAGACCAAAATACATTGTTCAAATAAACAAACAAATTTTATATTTTAAAGTTTTTATCAATTCTAAAAACAAAGCCCCGAAATTATTTTGCAGATTTCTTGAAAATTCATTCAGAAATCATTTCAAACTAAAAGGGGTACCCATAGTTTTTGATTTCATAAGTTCAAAAAATCCATTTGCAAATTAAATATTAATTATTTCTCCAGTAACTTTGCAATTTAAAATTAACTTTGTGATTGATTTGGCAAAGAATTCTGAAGACATGANGTCGTCTTTATTTTCGCCTGGCATTGTTACCTCTCGCAGCTTTGTATCAACTCCTTGAGGGCAGAAAATATTTGCCTTAATACCACTGTTTTTGTTTTCTTTTGCGTAAATCATAACCAATTCATTTAAAGCTGTCATTATTGGTTGATATATCCCCCAGTATTGATTATCAAATTTTTCACGATTAGATGAAATAACAGCTAATTGAGAACTTGGTGCGTTTTTTAACAAACTATGAAAACATTTAATCATCCTAAAGTTAGAAATGAAATTTAATTTTAAAATTTTATTCATTTTCTCCAAATCTATTGAATCAACAGGAGACAAGTGATCAATTTTACCGGCAGATAAGACAATTAAATCAAGGTATTTATCCTTTAAAAATATTTGTTTAGATAAATTTTCGATTCCTCCATCAACACATAAATCTAGCGGAACAATTGTACAGGAGCATCCATTCTTAACTATTTTATCATGTGTACTTTCAAGGTTTTTAATGTCTCTCGCAACAATATAAATATGTCTAACATATTTCGAAAGTTCTATAGAAATACTATTTCCGATACCTGATGATGCTCCAGTTATTAAACAGTTCATTTTACACGTCCTAAATATCTAAATTATCAAGATTTTCAATGTTCCTTGGTATGTGATCCATAAATTCTATGCCAAATGTTACTATATCTTGAAATGATCCGTTACTCATAAATTCAGGGATAATTTGTTCTGAAAAATTATTTTCAACAAAGAAAATTATTAATACGAATATTATATATCCTCTGAGAATACCGAATACACTTCCCAATCCAAGATCAATCAAAAAAGAATTTTTTGGCTGAACTACACCAATTATCAGTCTATTAACAAAAGATAAGAATAAATAAGAAATTATAATTGTAATAAGAAAAATAATAATATCGGATACAGTTGTATTTGTTATGTATGGGTCTACTAATGGTCTCATAAACGAAAAGCAATTTTTAATGATAAAATAAATTACAACCCACTTCGAAAGATTTAAGAAGCTTTTTAATATACCATTTTTTATTCCAAAAAAAATTGATAGCATGCAAACACTCATAAAGAAAACATCATAAGGATTTAAAAATTGGTAAAAATCAATTTCCATGTTTTATTTGTAATATATTTTTTGCAATAATGTTGGTAAAAGAGTGAGGCTTCCGGTCAATGCAACAAACATCGCTATTGAAGTAAATATCCCAAAATATATTGTTGGAAAGAAGTTTGAAAATATTAAAATGGAAAAACCTGCAATAATTGTAAATGAGGTATTTTTTATCGCCACTCCAACTGTTTCGTTGCATTTGATTACAGTTTTCAAATGATCATTTGTTTCATTAAAATATTCTAAATATCTATAAATGTAATGAATACAGTTATCGACAGCAATACCAATTGTTATTGCTGCAATTGTTATAGTCATTAAATCTAAGGGTATAGACATCATGCCCATTGTTCCTAAAATAACAAAACAAGCAATAATGTTTGGCACTATAGCGGCAAAAGCAATTTTTAAGGATCTAAATAAGATATAAAGCATAATAAAGATACCAAAAAGAACTATCAATAAGGATTTTATTTGTGAATCAAAAAGACTTTCTAGCATATTATTATAAAGTATTAATATGCCAACTAATGATATTTCAATGTCATTAATACTATAATTGTTATTTATGTAAGTTTTTAAGTCATTAATAAATTTAGATCGTTTTAGGGAAGGATGCGTATCTATAATTCGCATCGTTATTCTAGCTTGATTTTTGTCTATAAGGACATATGGATTAATTATCTGCTCTTTTAAAGAGCTTGGAAGTTTTTTATAAAGTACAGACAATTCAAGTGTGTCAAATTCATTATTGTCATTTAATTTTTCTGCTGTTCTTACGACTGAAGCTAATGACAGCACTTTTCCTGAAAATTCATAGCTTTCTAAGTGGTCATGAAAAGTTTTAATTAGATCTATTTTATCTTTAGTAAACCAATAATCAGAGGAGTCATAATCAATGCCAAAATCAATAAAATCATCATCATCTAGGCTATTAGTGTTATCCTTGAAGTTAATAATTATATCCAGTGGCGTTGTTCCACCTAACTTGTCATCAATTAACTTCATCCCTTTATAAATTTCAGTATCCTTTTTAAAGTAATCGATAAAGCTGTTCTCAACCTCTAATTTTGTTGATCCCAATAAGCCGATTAATAAAAGAAACGTAAAAATAAGTAATATTGAATTTGGATACTTAACAACAATGCGTTCCAAGTAGTTATTGACGTTTAATTTAAATCCAGAGTCAGGAGCTTTAAGGTTAAAAAAAGAAATCACAATAGGTAAGAAAATAAAGCTTGTAAAATAGGTAATTAAAAGCCCGACACACATCATTAAGCCAAAATCCATTACCGGTTTAATTCCACTGGTGTAAAGAGTTGCAAATGCAAAGATAGTTGTTAAAGCAGCAAACAAACAAGGTTTATACATTTTATTTACTGTTAGAAAAATAATATCATTATTAGATAGTTGACTGTTATCAGCCAGCATTTGCCTATATCTAACAACTATATGAACGGTCATTGATAATGACAGAATTAGCATCAACATAATAAAGTTAGATGAAATTACGGTTACTTTCCATTGTATGAAAGAGATGACCCCTATCATTAAAGACAATGAGGCAACACAATTTGATATGCATATAAACATCCACAGTGGGCTTCTAAAAACAATAAATAGCACTAGTAAAATAAAAATTAATGCTCCAACACCAAATACAATTATATCATTTTTAACAAAGGATATTGTATCGTCTGCAATCATTGATACGCCACCTAAGTGAACCTTTAAATCTGCAAAATTAAATTGATTTATTAAAGTTCTAATTTGAACAATATTTTCATGCCTTTCTTTATCAATTTTTTTCTTTTTAGCTTCATATTTTTTATCAATAATACTTTTTAATTGCAGATCATTCTCGCCTAACGTTTCTAGACCAGATAATTTATCTCTTTCTTTGATTAATATTTCATATTCTTCGTCCTTTTTAAAATTTATAACAAGGGCTGTACTGGTTGAATCTTCACTTATTATAAGATTTTTAAATATTGGGCTATTTAGAAGCTCTTTTTCAGCTTGCGCTAGATCAATGCCGGGAGTCTCTATTGTTAAAACTTCATTAATAAGGTCGGTTAACTTTTGACTTTTGACTTCAAGTAATGGAGCATCAAAAATTGATTGTGTATTTTCTACCCAAGAAAAACTATTAACTTGATTAATAAAAGATTTTATATAACTAAGATTTTTTTCGGTAATAATTTTTTCCTTATCAGAAAATGTAACAATTAAGAAATCATTAGTTCCATAATCATTTACGACTGTTCTATATTTTTTTAAATCATTATCTTGTTCTAAGATTAAAGAGTCTGAGGATGCATCTAGTTGAAAATACTTTATATTATAAATAAAAAAACTGAAAATTAATAATAAGAGAATTAATATCTGAGCCCTGTAATTATTAAGCAGTAATAAATAAACCTGTTTCATGAATTAATTTTTGTATCTTCTTGTGAATCTACTGCCTAGACTTGTGAGCAACTCATATGGTATAGTATTTATTGTTTTTGAAATATTGTTTATAGTATTTTTTTGGTGAATTATTTTAACTTCTTCGTTCTTAAAGTTACTATTATCTCTAAATTTAGTTAAATCAATTGTTGTTAAGTCCATAGAAATACGACCTAAAATATTTATTTTTTTATTTTTATACAACACATGGTATTTATTTGAAAAAAGCCTATTAAATCCATCGGCATAACCAATTGGTATTGTTCCAATAATCATTTTTGATTTAGATTTAAATGTAGCCCCGTAACCTATCGTATCGTTTTTATTAATTTTCCTTACTTGAATAATTTTTGCACTAAGTGTAACGACATTTTTATAAATGCTTTTTTCATTTAGCTTACAGTGACCACCGTAAAGTGAAATACCTGGTCTCACCATATCAAAATTGTATTTTTTCCCAAGCAAGATTCCCGCTGAATTCGAAAGACTATGAATAGAATTAGGAAAATGATTTTTAATTTCATTAAATTTTTTTAATTGAATTTCATTTTTTACTGATTTGATATTATCTGCACATGCTAAATGACTCATCACTAATAATAATTTCGAGCGTTTTATTAAATTAGACTTATTTTTTAATAAGTATTCTGTTTCCGATTTATCAAAACCAAGCCGCGACATGCCAGTATCAAAGTGTAATGCTATACTCAGTCTTTTATTAATTTTCTTTTGAAATGTTTCAATTTTTTTTAATTGATTTAAATTATTTATAACTGGAATTAGATTACTTCTAGAAATTAATTGTATGTCTTTTGCCACAAGCCCATTCAAAATAAATATTCTTACTTTTTTATCTATTTTTCTTAATTCTATTGCTTCATTTGTAGTTGCAACAAAATAATTCCTACATCCAGCTTTTATTAATGCAGAAACTACTTTATCTATTCCCAGGCCATAAGCATTAGCTTTGACAGTTGCGGCAACTATGCAATTTTTTTTTACTTTTTTTTTGGCAGTTTTATAATTATCTTTTATCGCATTTAAATTAATATTCAAAAATGCATTATGGTCGACATTTTCCATATTATTTTTTACTCGTAACTATCTATACGATCTTTACTTACAAAATTGCCAAATCTGGTAAACTTTGCGTCAAAACTTAATTTAATATTTCCCGTAGGTCCATGCCTTTGTTTCATAATTAATAAGTCCGCCTGACCATGGATCTCATCCATCTTTTGTTGCCATTCAATAAATTCAGCTGTACCTGGAGTTGGCGCATTTTTTTCAAGATAGTACTCTTCTCGAAAAATAAACATCACAACATCTGAGTCCTGTTCGATTGAACCAGACTCCCTTAAATCTGATAGTTGTGGTTTTTTATCTTCCCTTTGTTCAACTTGTCTAGATAATTGTGACAAGGCAATTATTGGAACATTTAATTCTTTTGCTAGTGCTTTTAAGCCTTGTGTAATCTCAGAAATTTCTAACACACGAGACTCATTTCTTGAAGTTTTGTTAGGTCTCAATAATTGCAAGTAATCAATTACAATAATCGCTAATCCATTTTTTCTTTTAAGCCGTCTTGCTCTCGAAGATAGGGTTCCTATATTTATAGCTGGCGTATCATCTATAAAAAGTGGAATTTCAAGAATATCTTTGGAAACTGTGACAAGATTATCTAAGTCATTTTCTGATAAATTTCCTCTCCTTATATCATTTGAACTTATTCTTGCCTGTTCAGATAAAACCCTTCTTGCCAATTGTTCAGCTGACATTTCTAGAGAAAAAAATAATACACCTGAATTCTTATCATCAGATTTACTTGCATTTTTTGCTATATTAAATGAAATATTTGTTGCAAGTGAAGTCTTGCCCATAGATGGTCTGCCAGCAATAATTACCAGATCTGATGGATGAAAGCCTCCAAGTTTTGTATCTAAATCTATAAAATCAGAAGATATACCTACGACGCTACTATCTTTTTCATACGCTTTTTTTGCTAATTCTATCGCTTCTTCAACTGAGCTCTGAAAGGTTTGAATATTATTTTGATTGGTTCCTCTCTCAGAAATTTGATATAAACCTTTTTCAGCTTCTTCAATTAAATCTTCTGGTTTGACCTCTATACTGCTTTGTATAGCATCATATTGCACTTTTCCTCCTAGCTCGTACAAACCTCTTCTTACAGCTAATTCAAAAATAATCCTGGTATAGTTTCGAGCATAGTCAAGCGAAACAGCCGAGTTAGCAAGTCTAACTAAATAATTTGATCCCCCTATATCCTCAAGATTTTTTTCGACTTCAAAATAACTTTTAAGAGTTATAGGAGTTGCAATTTGCCCCTTCGAAATTAGTTTTCCAATTACTTCAAATATTAATCTATGGACAGGTTCATAAAAATGGTCAATTTTTAATGTCTCCGAAACATCATGAAATATTTCATTATTAAGTAGAATTGACCCAAGAATTCCCTGCTCAGCTTCTATATTATGAGGCAATTCTTTTAGTGCTTCACTTGGTTGAATTTGATAAGGATTAGACATCAATTCATTAATAACCTAATCAAATACAATGTCAGTACTTTTTAGTAAAAAGATATTAACAGAAATTATAGTTTGTTAATATTAATATAATTAAAACTGAGAGGCATGAATACTGTCTAAGCAATTGAAATTTAACAGAAATGAACTTAATTTTTTTTTGTTACTTCAAGCTCAATTTTGGCCATAAGATTATCATAAAGCCTTAAATCTAATGAATGAATGCCGGTACTTTTTATTGATCCTAAAATTAAATTATCAGTTACTAGATTAAAGGTAAAATTCTGATTAATTTCTTGAATTATATGTTTTGGATTAATTGTTCCATACAAAGCACCATCTTCATTTGCTTCCATCTCTAAACGCAATTTAAAACCTTCAAGTTGATCCTTGATAGACTTAGCCTCATTAATTTTCTTTTCATTATTAGCATTTATTTGATTCATTTTAGATTGAAGGTCTTCTTTATTTTTTTTATTAGCAATTATAGCTTTTTTTTGAGGAATGAGAAAGTTTCGAGCATAGCCACTTTTTACATTAACTATTTCACCAGCGTTTCCTAATTTGTTCATGCCCTCTAAAAGAATAATCTGCATATTATTTTCCTGTGTATGGTAATAATGCTAAATATCTGGCACGTTTTATTGCATTAGATAAATCTTTTTGTTTTTTTATTGAAATATAACTGATTCTCCTTGGAGTTATTTTTCCCTTTTCTGAAAGATACTTTTTAAGAGAATTCAAGTCTTTGTAATCAAATGTTTTACTATTACTAATTTGATTTTTTTCCATCTTCTTACTCTTTTTCCCTATTCATTAATGTTGGAGTCTCACCAAAAGATTTAACTTTAATAGATAAATATCTTATTACATTTTCGTTTAGATTTAGTTTTGAATTCAATTGGCTTATATTTTCTTGAGGCATTTCAATGTTCATGAACTCATAGAAAGCTTTTTTATTTTCTTTGATCGGGTAAGCCAAATTACGCAAGCCCCAACTTTCTTTATAAACAACATTCCCATGTAACTCTTTTAGTGTATCCTCATGGTTTTTAAGTTCACTTGAAAGATCCGTTGAGCTTAGATCTTGTTTAAGAAGAAGGACATGTTCGAAAAGAGCCATAATTAATATTGTTTTATTATTAAAAATGGATAAATATTCTATAATCAGCTTTTAAGCAAGTATTCTTTTAAATGAAAACAGCATTAATTTTTCCTGGTCAAGGTTCCCAATATATCGGTATGGGTCAAGATTTTTATTCAAAATATGAAGTTTCCAAGCAAATAATGGACAATTTAGATAATGCAATAGGTAGAGAATTAACAAAAGAAATATTTACTGGAAAAGAAGCTGACATTTCTAAAACACAAAATGCTCAGCCTGCTATTATGGCGACAAGTATTTCAATTTTCTGTGCTTTGAAAGATGAGAAATTAATATCAGAAAAATCGTTTCAATGTGTAGCTGGTCATTCGCTTGGGGAATATAGCGCATTAGTTGCTAATAATTCTCTTCAATTTACTGATTCAGTTAAATTGCTTAAAGTTCGTTCAAAAGCCATGCAAGATAGTATGCCGCTCGGAACAGGTGGTATGATAGCAATTCTTGGATCATCAGAGGAGAATATTAACAAAGCTATAAAAGATGCAAGAAACTATGGAAAAATATTTATTGCAAATGACAATGCTAAGGGTCAAATTGTTTTAAGTGGCGAAATGAACGCGATAGATTTCATTTGTTCTAATTTTAAAGAACTTGGAATAAAAAAAGCTATTAAGTTACCTGTTAGCGCTCCGTTTCATTGTGATCTAATTTACCAAGCATCTGAAAAATTAGAACAGGAAATCTCTAATTATAAATTTAGTAAGTTTAGCGTACCACTTTATTCAAATGTTACATCCAGCATTTGTAATGAAGATGAGATATCAGAGCTACTTGTTAAACAAATAACTTCAAAAGTCAGGTGGCGTGAAATTGTAGAAAATATGATTTTAGACAATATAGAAAATTTTATTGAAATAGGGCCAAATAATGTTTTGACAGGTCTAGTAAAAAGAATAAACCGAGACGTTAATACTATATCAATTAGTAAGTTGGAAGATTTAGATAAATTAGCTAAAATGACATTATGAATAACGTTTTAATTACAGGAGCGACTGGAGGAATAGGTAAAGCCTTAGTAAATATTTTTCATAAAAACAGCTACAACATTGTGGCTACGGGCACAAACAGCGAAAAGTTAGATGCTTTGAAAGAAAATTATAAGGAGAGATTAAATTGTATTAAATGCGATTTTTCTGATTTAGGCCAAATTGAGGAAATGGTTAATAGTGCTAATAATTATTATGGCCATACCAGTATTCTAATAAATAATGCGGGCATTACTAAAGATAACTTATTTTTAAGAATGAAAGATGAAGAGTGGAGCAATATTATTAATATAAATTTAAATGCAAATTATAAATTAACTAAACTAATTATAAAAGATATGATCAAGCAAAAATGGGGCAGAATAATCAATATAACTTCTGACGCCGCAAAGATTGGTAATCCTGGTCAGGCCAATTATGTTGCTTCTAAGTCCGGAATCGAGGGCCTTACCAGAACTATAGCCAATGAAGTAGCCTCGAGAGGTATTACAGCTAATTGTGTTTCTCCAGGTTTTATCAAAACAAGTATTATAGATACTATTAATAAAGACAGACTTAGTTTAATGCTAGAAAAGATTCCTGCTGGAAGAATGGGAGAAATTAATGAAGTTGCTGCCGCAGTTTTTTTTCTATCTTCTAAAGAATCATCATATATTACTGGACAAGTTCTAAGAGTTAATGGCGGCTTGACAATGTGATATTTATTGTAATAAATAGAAAAAAATGATTAGGAGATTAAAATGAGTGATGTTGCCGAAAAAGTGAAGAAAATTATTTCAGAGCACCTTGGAATAGATGATATGGAAAAAATAACAGAAGATGCTAAATTTATTGATGACCTTGGTGCAGATAGCTTAGATACAGTCGAATTAGTTATGGCTTTTGAAGAAGCATTCGATGTTGAAATTCCAGATGAAAAAGCAGAGACAATTTTAACTGTTGGAGACGCAATCTCTCACCTTGAAAATAAATAATTAAACTAAAATGAAAAGAGTTGTTGTTACTGGCATTGGTTTAGTAACACCTCTTGGATGTGGCGTCGATAGCAATTGGCACAATCTAATGAAAGGCGTTTCAGGTGCTAATAAAATTACTAAATTCGATGTATCTGATCATAAATGTAAAGTTGCATGTGAAGTTCCGCAGTCAAGTGAATTAGAGAACCCTTTTTTGGCGGAGCAATGGATTGATAAGAAAGAATTAAAAAAAATTGATGATTTTATAAAATTTGCAATCAGCGCTGCTGAGCAATCGTTTATACAAAGTAATTTAATATCAATTGATGATCCAAACTCATTTCGTGCGGGATGCATAATTGGATCTGGCATGGGAGGTATGCCTGGCATTGAGGAAACATCAATTTCATTTAATCAAGGAAAAAGAATTAGTCCTTTTTTTATAACAGGTAGAATAATTAACATGTCAGCTGGTTATCTTTCTATAAAATATAATCTTAAGGGCCCAAATTATTCAACTGTATCAGCGTGTGCTTCATCTGCACATGCAATTGGTGAGTCTTACAGATTAATTCAACATGGTCAGGCAGATATAATGATGACTGGAGGGTCTGAGTCAACAATCTCTCCTGTAAGTATAGAGGGATTCACTGCATGCAAAGCATTGAGTACGAATTATAATAACGATCCAGTTTCAGCATCAAGACCGTTTGATGATAGCCGAGATGGTTTTGTTATGGGCGAGGGGGCTGGAATTTTAATTCTAGAGGAAATGGAACATGCAATTAATAGAGGAGCGCAAATAATTGGAGAGATTAAAGGCTATGGAATGTCGTCAGATTCATTTCACTATACTTTACCCGAACCAACAGGAGATGGTGCATACAGGGCAATGAAAAATTCCTTAATTGATGCAGAGCTATCTGCCTCAGAAATAAATTATATAAATGCGCATGGAACTTCAACGCCTTCAGGAGATCAAATAGAAGCATTAGCAATTGATAGATTATTTGATAATTGTGATACCAAAATTGATGTTTCATCGACAAAGTCACAAATTGGTCATTTACTTGGTGCGGCTGGTTCAGTTGAAGCTATTTATTCTTTATTAAGTATAATTAATCAAAAATTACCTTTTAATTTAAACCTTGTTAATGAAGTTAAGTCGAGTAACATAAACTTTATTAAAAGTAATCCCTTAGAAAAAAAAGTAGAGAATATTTTATCTAACTCTTTTGGTTTTGGCGGTACTAATGTATCACTTGTTCTAAGTAAATTTAATGAGTCAGAATAAAAATCCAAAATTGCTAATAATAATTTCATCACCATCTGGAGCTGGAAAAACCTCGGTTTGTAAAAAAATTTTAGAGAATAACAAAGGTATAAGTATCTCAATATCTGATACAACAAGACCAGCAAGAAATAATGAAGTTGACGGAATAGATTACAACTTTATCAGCTCAATTGAATTTGATGAACGAATTAAAAAAAATCTATATATTGAATATGCTAAAGTATTCAATAATTACTATGGATCACAAAAAAAAAATATAATTAAACTTTTCAATGAAGGTAAGGACGTTCTCTTTGATATAGATTGGCAGGGCGCAAAACAATTAAGAGAGTCAAATTATTCTAAAATTTTATCTATATTTATAGTACCTCCTTCCAAAGAAGCAATCTATGAAAGACTTAAATTCAGGACTGAAAAATCAGGAGGCAATAATCAAGATATTGAGAATAGAATGAAACAGTTTGAGATTGAAATGAGTCACAAGGATGAATATGATTTTATTGTAATGAATGATGATTTTGAAACATGTGTAAAACGTATTGAGTCTATAATTCTGGATGAAAGAAAAAAAAATTAAAGCATTTTTACTATTTTACAATATTCATCTACGGTTATATTTTCTGCCCTAAGGTTTTGATTTATCCCAAGTTTTTCTAGAATATCTGTATATTTATATAAATTATTTTTTATTTTTTTTCTGCGTTGTGAAAATGATAGCTTTAAAACGTTTAATAACAATTGAAAATCTATTTCTTTATACTTTAAAATTGGGGTAAATTCTAAAATAACTCCATCAACTTTTGGTTTTGGAAAAAAAATAGATGAAGGTGCAGTGACAATACTTTTAACTTTACATCTTGCTTGAGAAGCAACAGAGATACGACTATAATTTTTGTGATTGTGTTTTGAAGTAATTCTTTCAGCCACTTCTTTTTGAAACATTAAGATCATTTTTTTATAAAATGGTGGCCATTTTTTTTCTTCAAGCCATTTAAAAAGCAATTGTGTAGAAACATTAAATGGAAGATTGCCTATGATTATGACATTATTGCAGCTATAAAAACTCATGAAATTATAGTTTAAAGCATCCTCATTTAATATCTTGATTTTTTTATTTTCTTTAAAGTTATTTTTTAATTGAATAGAGAGTTCGTAGTCTTTTTCAATTAAATATAAAGATTCAAAATTTTTTTTAACTAGATAGTTGGTTAACGCCCCTTTTCCTGGACCTATTTCTATAATAGTTGTCTCACTATCAGATGAGATGTTTTTGTTTAAATTTGATAGAAAGTTCTCATTTATAATAAAATTTTGACCTAATGACCGTTTTGGTTTAGCGCTAACTCTATTTGTATTCAATTGTTGCTTCATTCATCATATCTCTCAATAATTTATTGCCTTTCAATTCAATCTGCCTTTGTATTGCAAAGTCTTTTGCCTGTTCAAATGAAATATTGGGATTTCTTTTTATTATTTCTTCTATTTCGATCTCACTTGCAGATGATAATCTGTAATATAATTTTCCTAGTAGTTTCAACCAAGCATAGTCAGTGATTAAATAATTTTTAAATTCAAGATAATTTATTTTATTTTCTAAAAAAATAGAATTAAGTAATTTTTTATCAATATTTCTCTTTTCTAAAAAATCTGTTTCATAATTTATGTACTCTTCCTGATTAACTTTAATATCGTATTCATAGGATTTCTGATATTTTAGTTTTTCTCGTATTAGTTCTTCTTCGGTTCTTTTTTGAAGCAAGAGTTGATTATCTTCTGTTATTTCAATGCCTTCAATAATCGCATTCATTTTCATTCTTTGAATGATTTCGTAAGATGTAATCATCTCATCATTAACCAAAATTACAATTTTATGTCCCTCTATTTGATTTGCCTGAGAATTGAGTGTGTAATTTATTGTAATTATATGAATTAATATAATTTGGAATAAAATTTTCATTTTTGTTAATTAAATCTTTGGTCCAAATACCTTATTTTTCCCGTAGTTTTTTGTCGAGCCGAATGGCTTTAATACGATTGTAAAGCTATAGCCATCGCTTTCTGCTATATCTCTATCTTTTGTTAGATCCCTGAAATAATTTAAATCTACCCCAAGACAATCATTTTCATACAATAGACCATATTGGTAACCTATATTTTTATTGGTATCTAAATTTTTAGATCCTGTAAATTTAAAGAAGAAATCATCTTTAAAATTGTATTCTGCGCCAATACCGATCTGTTCATTAGGAGTTGTGTATTTGCCTGAGTTATAGTCATAGTCAATAGCAATTGTCATATCATAAATCTTATTGTAGGTACTCATGTTTATCGTCTTTACATCTATATCTTCCCTATCTATTACAAGTGAATTATTCAAATAATTATTTGAATTTATAGAAACATTTGAAGAAAGATAATAATCAGATAATTCTTTTGTATTGTCACTGGATTTTTTATTTATTCTATAATTCTGACCAAGAGCCACTTTAACACTTTGACCATTTTTATTATCCATAAACCATTCAATCCCATAGTTTATTCTTGGCCCACTTTCCCATTCAGTAATTGATGAAGCCCTGTTTTCGGAGAATATATTACTACTGGTAATAGATTGAGCAGAAGTATAATTATTATATGGTGCAAGAATGGGCATAACAATTGGTGATAATGTTTGATTGGTTCTCGCAGTTGACCTGATCAGAGGGTAAGTAAGTTTTGAACTCAATTGTGGATAAAATCTAATATTATCTGAATTTGGGGCATTCTTATTGTCAATTGAGACTGAGACAATTCTTAAGTTTGCAATATTATTGGCTGCTATTCCATAATCCTTATTGATAGTATTCTTTCTCCAGTTCAATTGACTTGATAACAAACTTGTTTTGTTGTCTTGAAAACTTTTAAATAGCAGTTCATTGTTTAATGAAATTGAACCATCAAAGTTTTTATTATCAATGTTGTCAATATTATAAGTAAGCTTTGGATAGACATACTCCCATTGTTCTGAGTCTTGAACAGTTAAATGTTTGTAACCAATAGCTTGAATTGAAAAATAGTCATCGTTTGTAGATCTTTCAAAATCAATGCCCGATTTTAAAACTGTTAATTTATTAATTTTATTTTTACGCATATAAGTATCATTGCTACTTGTTTGTAAAAATGATTTTAGTTTGCCAAAAGAATTATTAATATCTCCCTCAAAAAATAAATGATTTTTAGTTCCTTTCCTGTCATTATTGTCATTGATACTAGCATCTATATGAAAAAGTCCTTTATCACTAAGATTTCTATAGTTCATTGAATAAAAATTGTTGCTATTAGATTGATAAGTAGGTGTAAATGTTAAGTCTTGGTTACTAGCAATATTGTAAAAAATTGGTATCGAAAAAATATCACCTAATTGATTGTCAGTTTCAAGAGTAGGCATTAGTAGACCAGATCTTTTTTTTACTGATGGGTCGGGGTGAGAAAAATAAGGTAGGTAAATAACTGGAACATTAAATAAGTGAATTCTAGCATGGTCGTAATGAATTGTTTTTGTTTTAGAGTCATGAAAGATTTTACTAGACTTCAATTTCCACCCAGGACAATTATCGATTAGGTATTCTTCTTCTTTACACGGGGTGTATTCTGCATCTTTTAACACACTTACACCATCGGCCCTAATAAGATTTGATCCGACTATTCGTGACTTATCATTTAATCTTGCTTTAACCTCACTACCTTCTAAGTATTCCATTTCATTTTTTGCAATTAGGCTATCCATAAAAAATGTATTTTTTTCAATATCATTAAATACCGTCAACCNANNTCNATCTGCATTTAATTCTTTGGTTTCTTTATTATAAGTCATTTTATTAGTAATAATTTTTTCACCTGACTCGTTTATGGCAACTGCATTTCCATCTGCTTCGATAATTTTACCATTAGCAGTTGATTTGATTTGATCTGCAATAATTCTTACTTTCTGGTCTGCTTGTATCTTATTGATTGATAGTAATGAGATCACAATAAAAATGTAAAAAATAAAATAAACACTCTTGTATTTTAATAATTGAGTCATATAACTTTTTTTCTTTTTAATTCNTGAAATTGAAATGACATAATACTAATAAATAAAACAATTAAGGGCATGATGAGCTTTGATGTAAGTGGATGTATTTGGGAGGTTGAGCCTAGCGCATCAAGCAAATTTGATAAAAAATATATTATAAAAATTATTATAAATGAATAAATAATTATTTTAGTAAATTTATCATTCTGTTTAAGATTCATTACAATTGCTGAAGCCAATAAAACCATAGAAGCTATAAACAATGGAAGGAATATTAAATCATAAAGGTGCATTTTAAAGTCAATCGCTGAATATCCTAGACTTTCTAAAAAAGATATAAATGTTAGCAATCTATAAATAGAAATACTAGAAGGTGAAGATAAGCTGTCAGTGATATCTTCTAATTTAATATTTGTTTTATACAATATATTTTCTTCAAAACTAGTTTCTCCATATTTAGGAGAAATCTGTATATTTGACATTGCCCAGTATCCATTAATTAACTCTGCAAATTCACCATCTAACCGCCCTTGAAATGCTCCCTTATCATCGTATTCAAGAACCATGAAATTATATAAATCTTTTCCTTTATTTTGTATTTTTTGAGCATATAGAACACTTGATAAATTTTTTTCATCGTTTTCCTGTTTAAGCCAAAGACCATTTTTTGTAATTGATGCAAATTTATCAACACGATCAATATATTTGTACTCTAATTCACTATAATGTTTGTCGAAGACGGCGATTAAAGGATTTGCAATTGTAATGAATACTAAACTTATAAATACATATAATAAAATGGCGGGAATTGCAGCCTTTAGCGATGAGAATCCCACAGCACTAATTATAATGCTCTCTGAATTTCTAATTAATATTAAATGAGCCATTATAGAGCCTAAAAAGGCTGTAATTGGAAGTGTAAAAGTTATTAGACTTGGAAAATTAAGTGCAGCAAGTTGAAAAATAATTCTGATAGGCACATTTTTGCCTGCTGATTTTCTAAACTGCTCAACAAAGTCTCCGACAAATATAATTATTGCAAGAATCGTAAAGGTTATTAAAAAGCTATAAAAGAAACGATAAAAAATATAAATATTAATCTTATTAANCATTTTTGATTTTACCTAATTTAAAGTTATCAAAAAATAATATTATTATTGAAAATATAAATATGGTTATCGGCAAAAAGTATACGAGGGACACTAACTGACTATACTCTACAAGTAGATTAGATAATGTAATTTGCAGTATTTGAACAATAAACGCAACAAATGAAACTAAACTCATTGCTATAAACCAGCTCTCGTCAGGTCGTTTAGCAAACCTAATTATTAAAAGAGGAAGAATAGCAAAGAAAAAAATATATATTGGGTTAGTAATCCTAGTATGTAATTCAGCAAATTGCTCTTTTTCATATTTATTAAATTCATTAATGACTTTTCCCTTAAGATTTCTCATAATCTCAAAAGTTAAAAGTTCATCAGAATAAATATGTTTATTTTCTTCTTTGCTGTATGGCATTAAATCTAAATCATAAGTGTCAAAAGCAATTTCAGATATCTTACTCTGGCTTTTGTCAAAAATTTGAATGTTTCCGTTAAATAGCCTCAATATCTTTCTATTTTCATCACTTATTAATTTTCCATTTTGAGCAATATATGTTTGCGGTCTATTATATTGTTTCAAATCATGAATTAGTAATCCACTTATTTCATTGCCATTTCTCTCTTGTAAAAATATCGTAAGAGTGTCAACAGGAGAAATAAATTTCTTTTCCTTCAAAAGAGATGAGTGTATGCCAGAAGACCTAATATCAATTATTTTGTGTCTTATTTCATTAAGTGACATCGGAGTTACAAAAATACTCATCAATAACATCAAGAGAAATACAAAAGATGTAAAGATGATCACTGGCTTTAAAAGTATTTCACTGTCAGATTTGCCCGAAGCCCAGAAAATTATTAGTTCACTATCGTTCTTAAATCTATTCACATTAAATAAAATCGCTAAAAATATAGATATTGGAACTGTAAGTAATGTAATTTTTGGCAATAATAAAATGACGTATGAAATATAAGAGAGAAGTGACACATTTTCTGTAGTAACTAAGTCAATATGTCTCAGTCCTTGCCCCATCCAAAGTATTCCCGTCAACAGTATAACAAGAAATAAAAAACTTGATGTGATTTCCTTAATCGCATATGTTGTAAATCTTGACATTTTTTCAATTATATCAGTATTTTGTTAAAGGTATATAAGTATGGATATTCAATTTAATAATTTAAGACAAGAAAAAGATGCNGTAGGNGTANTATTNTGTGACAGTAAGTGCAGACTAATTGGCTACGGAAAGAAACTG
>PBVH01000024.1 GCA_002728175.1 Flavobacteriales bacterium
TGTAATTATTTATCAAATTTATCAAATTCAGCTACCCCACCTGAAACAATCAGTTTCATCACCTCGCTAGATGATGCATTAATTGGGGTAATATATTTTTTTTCTACAACAAATAAGTTTCCCGAGAAGTTATATGAGTGAGGTATGTAAACTAAGACTCGGCCTTCATTAATATTTAATGATTGCAAATCATCGTTAGTTATAAAACCTATTCTTTCAATGTTAGAATTATCAAACAACTTTACGAAAACTGCTTGTTGGAATCCTTTCTTTTTACCCATAAAAGTNCTCATTAAATCTTTCACGGAGGTATAAATAGTTTTTAAAAGAGGAGCTTTTTCCAAGATTTTATTGAAAAAAGAGTTGATAGGACTTTCAATAACTAAATTACCAAGATAACCTATTAAGGTAATCAATAAAGCTAATATAATTATTCCTAAAAATTGAAAGTTTTCTGGAAGAAATTTGCCTATTATACCATTAAGTAAAACATATGACTTGATAACAATCCATATCAACGCTCCAACTGGAACAAAATATAAAAGACCTTTAAAAAAATAGTTTTTAATTTTTTTCATTTTCAGATTATAAAAATATAAAGATAAAGTTTATATTGAAAATTATTAGAGTGTTTTATTGTAACTTAATGTTTTTAATTAATTGATGTTGAAAAATATTATTTTTAACTAAATAATCATTTATTATCGTTATTAAATTTGAAAAAATATATTTATGAGATTTTTAAATTCATTTATCGCACTTTCAATATTGTTCATGTTTTCTTGTGTAACACCCAAAATACACAACGACTTAGTTGAAGAAAACGAAACAAATAAGAAAAATATAATTCAAAATAGCAAGAAACTATTAAAATTAGAAAATGAAATATCATTTAATAAGAATGAAATTAATAAAAATCAGAAAAGAATAAAAAATCTAAAAGCAGATTCAGTTGATATAAGGACTTCATATTCATCTATACAAAATAAGTATGATGATTTAAAAAATACGTATGACTTACTTGTTTCAAGTAGTACAAGATCAAGTTCAGAAAAAGCTAGAGAAATTAAAAATCTTTTAGAACAGCTTGACCAATCGAGAACAGATTTATATACAAAAGAAGATAAGTTAAATAAAATTTCTGCATCATTAGAAAATAAAGAAACTGAGCTTATAAATGCTCAAGATGAGTTACGTTTAAGATCACAAAGAGTTTTGGAGTTAGAAAAATTAATAAGTAAAAAAGATTCAATAGTTAGTTCTTTAAAAAATAGTATTTCAAATGCACTTGTTGGATTAGAAGGAGAGGGGCTTACTGTTTTGCAAAAAAATGGTAAGGTATATATTTCTTTAGAAGAACAATTGTTATTTGCATCAGGCAAGTATGAAATAAATGAAGAAGGAAAATTAGCCTTAAAAAAATTATCTGATGTTTTAGCTTCACAATCTGATTTAGATATTATTGTTGAAGGCCATACAGATAGTATTCCATATAATAGAGGACAACTGAAAGACAATTGGGATTTAAGTGTAATGAGATCAACTAGTGTAATTAAAATAATGCTACAAAACAAGCTTATAAAACCTGATCAACTAACTGCAGCTGGTAAAGCTGAGTTTGTTCCTATAAGTAGTAATAACACTTCTGAAGGAAGAAGTGCTAATAGAAGAATAGAAATGATCCTAACTCCTAACTTAGATGATCTGTTTGATCTTTTGATTGAATAAAATTATTTATACTAATATTAAAAATTTCACGTTTTATAAAATAATTGTAAATTTGAAAAAAGATAATCATGATTAAAATGAAATATTTAGTAACAAGTCTATTAATTGTTTTTACATTTTCTATTTGTTCTGCACAAAAAGTAAGAGTTAGAGCTAATAACAAAGTTTTTAAAACAAATAAAAGACCTGTTGTTAAGACAAATAAAAGACCTGTTGTTAAGACAAACAAAAGACCTGTTGTTAAGACAAACAAAAGACCTGTTGTTAAGACAAACAAAAGACCTGTTGTTAAGACAAACAAAAGACCAAATAAGCCAAGAATAATATCCTCGGCGGTAAATTTAGATAGAAACATCAACCACGTAGTAGTAAAAAAACCAAGGCGACCAGTGTATATCAAAAGACCTACTTTAAAAAGACCTGGATTTTTCTGGATTGCAGGGGCTTGGGCATGGAACGGCTTTAACTATGTTTGGGTTGATGGATATTGGGAAAGAGAAAGACCTGATTGGTACTGGAGTGAAGGTTATTGGGAAGTTACACCAAATGGGTTTTACTGGGTCGAAGGTTATTGGTATCAAATTTAAATATTTATTATGAAAAAATTATTGCCAGTTTTTTTAGTTTCAATTGTTTTCTTTTCGTGTGAAGAAAGTAGAAAAGGTGGTTGTATGGATCCAATAGCCGAAAATTATAATGTTTTAGCTGATTATGATGACGGTAGTTGTGTATATATTTTAGGTTGTACAGATCCTCAAGCGGATAATTGGGATCCAAATGCAACATTAGAAACAATTGATATTTGTAATTATAGCGCTGAGGTAGTTTTTTATTTGGATTATGCGACATCTGTGTATATGCAAAATGCGGGTATTTCATTTTACGCTTTTTATGATAATAATAGCAATGATCCTTTAGGTTTCATTGATAATGATCATTATTGGTTATCACCTCCTCAATGTATACAAGAAAATGATTTTTCAAACTTAGTTGTTGGACCATTATATTGGACTGGTAACTATGATAATTATGAAGCAAATTATACTTGGTCTGTGTTTGCAGATGATGGTAATATAGGAACTATAGTTACTGATATCATCTATCCTAATAGTTGTAATCCTTTAGTTTTAGAGCCTGGTATGATTAAAGATAATACTACCAAATTAGATTAAGCAAAAATTCAATTTATTTTATTAGATCATGCTAAAAATTGCGTTTGATAAAATTTTTAAGCATCCTTTGGATAAAAACCATAGATTTCCTATGCTTAAATATGAATTACTTCCTGAACAACTATTAAGTGAAGGTACATGTAGTAATAATAATTTTTTTTCTCCCACAGATATTGATGAAAAGCTAATTTTAGAGACACATAGTTTAGAATATTATCAAAGACTTACAAATTTTCAACTTAACAAAAAAGAGCTTAGAGCTATTGGATTTCCTATGTCAGATGTTTTAGTTGAAAGAGAAAAAAAAATTGTTCAGGGTACTCTAGAGTGTTCTTTATATGCATTAAAACATGGAGTTTCAATGAATATTGCTGGCGGGACACATCATGCATTTTCAGATAGAGCAGAGGCGTTTTGTATTCTAAACGATCAATCTGTAGCTGCAAATTATTTAATTAACAACAGTTACTGCAAAAGGATATTAATTTTAGATCTTGATGTACATCAAGGTAATGGAACTGCTGAGATATTTTCTTCTAATAAAAATGTGTTTACTGCATCATTTCATGGTCAAAAAAATTATCCGTTTAGAAAAGAAAAAAGTGATTATGATTTTGGTTTTGAAGATCGCGTTACAGATAAGTATTATTTGTCGGTCATACAAAATGAAATCCCGAGACTAATAGATTCATTTAAACCTGACTTTATTTTTTATCTCTCAGGAGTCGATATAATTGAAAACGATAAACTAGGAAGATTATCTGTATCTTTAAACGGTTGCAAACAAAGAGATAATTTTGTTTTAAATTATTGTAAAAAGAATGGTATTCCATTACAAATAAGTATGGGAGGTGGTTACTCTCCTGAGATATCTGTAATTGTTGAGGCGCATGCTAATACATTTAGATTAGCTCAAGAAATATATTTCTAAATATAACGTTATTTATTATGTCATCTTGTCTTAAGTTATATATTTGTGATATGAAGAAATTAATGATTACATTAATTTGCTTGTTTTTATTTGTTAATGTTTTTTCTGAAGAGGTCATTGTTATTGATACTTCCAAAGCAATATTTCAGAAAAAAGCACTTGTAATTCTAAATGGTTTTGGTGATTCGAAAAAAAACAGAAAAGTACAGAAGAAATTTTTTCAGAACAAAGGCTATGATTTATTTATTCCAAAATATGTCAAGAGAAAATCTATAAAACTGACTCAGCAGACTTTTACAAATTTTTATTACAGTAACAATTTAGATAGTTATAAAGAAGTAAATTTTTTATGCTATATAGTTGGGGGCTTGATATTAAATAAGCACATAGAGAAGAATGGTAAAGGAAAAATTACTAAAATTATATATGATAGAAGCCCAATTCAAGAAAGAGCTGCTAAAGTTGCGACAAAAAAACTACCAATAATTTCACGTATAATGTATGGTAAAGTATTGTCTGATTTTAGTAAAGAAAAGCTAGTTTCATTAACGAATGATAAAGATTTAGATATTGGTTTAATTATTGAAAATAAAGCAACAAGATTAATGAGGTTTTTTGAGAAATCTGCAGCTAAATATGGTGAGTATAATTTTAACGCTACACAAATTGAAAGTAATTATGATGATTTTATGCACACTATTCTTGATCATGACCTGATGTACACTAGATTTGATATAATAGGAGGTGAAATTTTTTATTTTTTGCAAAACAGCAAATTTTCTGTTAATTCAAGAAGAGAAAAATATCATTGGAATCCCTTTGAAAAAATTAAAATAGATGATATCAATTTATAAAATAAAACCTAAATTTCAGAAACTGTTAATGCCTTTGTTAAAATTGTTTAAAAAGTTGGGTATCAGTCCAAATACTATCACATTTTCTTCAATTTTATTATCTTTTTTGTTGTCATACTTTCTTTGGAATGCATTTGAAAACTCTTTGTACTTTTTATTTGTTGCATTTGGATTGCTCTTAAGAATGATGTTAAATGCTTTAGATGGTATGATGGCTCGTATCTATAATCTTCAGTCTAAAAAAGGTGAAGTTTTAAATGAAGTTGGGGATATAATTTCTGATACAGCAATTTATTTTCCTTTAATTTTGTTCGAATCAATAGAGATTGAAATAGCAATAATTTTTATTGCTCTTGCTATAATAAATGAGTTTTGCGGTTTACTTGCTAAAGTTGTTTCTGGAAATAGAAGGTATGATGGACCAATGGGAAAGAGCGATAGAGCATTTTTGATAGGTTTTATTTGTATAATATATTATTTTACAAATAAAATAGATCCATATATGAACACTGTAATATTTGCAGCTTCAATTTTGATGATTATAAGTTCGTATCTTCGACTAACTAAATCTATAACAAATGAATAAAATTATAAATAGCATTGATTTAAATGCAGAGATTCAGTGGGTAATAGCAATAATATTATCAATATTAATTATCGCTACAACAATTTTTTGGGTTTGGAATAAATTAAAGCCAAGTAAATTAGTAAATGAAATGATCTTGAGAACAAGATCATGGTGGGGAATGTGTTTCATCTTTCTTTTTGCGGCAACAGTTAACCCAATAATCACCTACATAGGTTTAGCATTTTTGTCTTTTTTTACATTAAGAGAGGTTTATACCTTGCTAGAACTACGAGATTCTGATAGAACTACACTCTTATTATGCTATTTGTCAATACCTATTCAATATTATTTTGCATATCAAGGTTGGTACACTATGTTTTTAATTTTTATTCCTGTTTTCATGTTTATCATAATCCCATTCTTTTTGGTAATGGCAGGTGATACAAAAGATATTATTCGTTCAATGTGTATTTTGCCAACATCATTAATGTTAGGAATATTTGGAATTAGTCATTTAGCGTTATTAGTTAGTTTTCCAGAAATGAACAATGATAATATCTCTGGCAAGGCACTGCTCTTGTTTTTAATTTTTATAACTGAAGCAAATGATATTATGCAATATGTATTTGGTAAGCTTTTTGGTAAACATAAGATTCTACCCAAAGTCAGCCCTAATAAAACATGGGAAGGATTTATTGGAGGAGTTTTATCCACTACTGCCATAGGATATTTTATGGGCTTTTTGACTCCGCTTAGTTCAATAGAATTGATTTTAATTAGTTTTTGTATCGCAATTTTTGGTTTTATGGGTGATGCTATTATTTCTGCTGTTAAAAGAGATTTTGGAGTAAAGGATATGGGAAATACTATTCCTGGACACGGAGGTTTTTTAGATCGTATTGATAGTTTGTCAACAACATCTTCTCCATTTTTTCATCTGATTTACTTTTTAGTTATTGTATAAATGAAAAAAATAATATTAATTCTAATCTACACTATTTTTTGGAGAAATTTTTTAAAAATATTTATAGGATTAAAATATAATAATAGAAACGTACTTAAAAAAAAGAAGCAATTTATTTTGATCGCTAATCACAATAGCCATATGGATACTATGGCAATTATGAGCTCTATTCCTTCAAGATATATACATAGAGTTCATCCAATTGCGGCCGCAGATTTCTTTGGAGGTAGTAAGTTAAAGGAAAAGTTAATGAGATATATGGTCAATGCAACATTAATTCCTAGAAAAAGAGCTGAATCCAAGCAAGAGGTTGATCCTATACAAGTTATGAGTAATTTAATAGAAAAAGGAAGATCAATAATAGTTTACCCGGAAGGTTCAAGAGGAGTTCCGGGTGTAATGACAGACTTTAAAAAAGGTATTGGATATTTAATAAATAAACATCCACATATCGACGTGGTTCCAGTTTATCTTGATGGAATACATAAGACATTACCTAAAGGCAAAAATTTAATCTTGCCATATAATTGTAAAATAATATTTGGAGATACTATACAATTTGATTCTTTTCAGGTAGATGATATTGTTAAAAAATCTGAGTTCGAATTTAATAAACTAATAAAAAATCAATCATGAAAAAATTTATTTTAATTTGTTTTTTACCATTAACTATCTTAGGACAAAACTTGATAGATTCAAGTGTAAATGATATTACAAAATCTAAAGCTAATAAGCATTTAATTATGAAATCATCCGCTCATTACAAAAAAGGTATTAGTAAAATAGAAGGCAAGTTATATTTATTTAATGATAAACTAGAATTTAAAACTTTAATGGTTTCATTTCGATCAGAAAAATTTGACATCAAATTAAAGGACATATCTTCCGTCTCTTTAGATTGGACAAAATTTTTTGGTTTATTTCCTTTATTACCTAATTCAATTCTAATTAAAACTAAAAATGATAAGAATTATAGGTTTACTGTCAAAAAAAGTAAGAAATGGATTAATTCCATAAATAATCTGATTGAGTAGTAATAAAAATAAATAATGAAAAAATAATTATGAATACATATGAAATAAAATATGAAGGAAATTTAAGAACCACATCTACTCATTTAGACTCTGGAACTATAATAAAAACAGACGCGCCAAAAGATAACCACGGTTTAGGTGAAACTTTTTCACCAACAGACATTTTATGTTCTGCTTTGGCAAGTTGTATCTTAACTATTATGGCTATTGCTGTTGAAAAAAATAATATTGATATTAAAGGTACTTTAGCAAAAGTTAAAAAAACAATGGGGAATAATCCAAGGAGAATAACAAAAATACAAGTCGATATAATTTTCACTAATGATTTTGATTCTAAAACCAAAACAATTTTAGAAAGAGCCGCTTATAACTGTCCAGTTCATCATTCTATTTCTGAAAACGTAGATAAAAGTATTACCTTTTCATATTTAAAATCAATAGATTAACAATGAAAAAACCATTACTTATCATTGTATTTTTATTTGCTATTAATCAATTTAGTTACCCCTCATTTCCAGTAGATAATATTGACAATCAAATCACTCAACAATCTGAAGATGCTTCGCAATCGTCACCAATAATTAATATCTTAGGTATTGGAGCTCTCGTATGTTTAGTTTTTTCATATCCAATATCTATTTTTTTGTATCTCTCTAAACCAATTCCAAAGGAAAAAAATGCAAAAAAGAAGTTTTTTAAAAAATTAATATTTTTGATTTTAATCCCCCCAGTTATAGTTTTATTAATATATGCTATTGCACTCTCCACGGCAAGCTTTTGATGAAAGATAATCTATTTTTAATAATAATAAAAAGCTGCAAGTATGTATGTTTTTAAGTTTATATGTGATGATAAGATAGATTATAACTTTGTAAAAAAATCTTAAGTTTGTAGATAACAATAGATTAACAATGAAAAAACTACTACTTATATTACTTTGCTTACCTATGATTGGGTTTGGGCAATTGACATATGTTCCAGATAGTAATTTTGAACAAGAGTTAATTAATTTAGGATATGACAATATCATTGATGGCTATGTTTTAACATCTAATATTAATTTATTAGATTCTTTAAATGTATCAGATTTGAATATTTCTGACTTAACTGGAATTGAAGATTTTATTTCTTTAACTTTTTTGGGATGTGGATCTAATCAAATAACCAATTTAGATTTAAGTCAAAATATTTTATTGAAGATTCTGCATTGTCCAGGTAACTTTCTTACAAATTTAGATGTTAGCCATAATATCAATTTAGAGTTATTAAATTTTCGTTTTAATCAACTTACTAATTTAGATGTATCACAAAATATAGCTCTTAAAGTACTTTGGGGTGATGTTAATCAACTAGTAAATGTAAATATAAATAATAATATAGCTTTAATAGAGTTAGGATTAGGTCAAAATTTGTTATCTACAATAGATCTAACAAATAATGTTAATTTAATTAGTGTCGCATTAAATGTAAATCAACTTTCAACATTAAATTTAACTCAGAATATTAATTTAGTAAGTCTTGGTTGTCTACATAATCAGTTAACAAGTCTTGACCTAAGTCAAAATATTAATATTGAGAATGTTAGTTTTTATAATAATCAGATTTCAAACATTGATTTAACACAGAACCTAAAACTTAAAAATTTAGACTGTTTTGAAAACAACCTTTCAAACCTTGATTTGTCTCAAAATATTTTATTAGAAAGTCTCAAATGTTATGATAATCAAATTTCTAATTTAGATTTAAGTAATAATAACAATTTAAAAAATTTAGACTGTCATAATAATCAACTAACAAGTTTAAATTTAAAAAATGGTAGTAATATTTCTGATAGTCTTTTTGTTAAGCACGATAACAATCCTAATTTATTTTGTGTTCAAGTAGATGATGTATTTTATTCTGTAAATTATTGGGATGGAGACTCTCATAGTAGTTATAATACAGACTGTGGTATTTCAACAGTTCAAGAATACACTCCAAACAAAAAAATTCTTAAAGCTACAGACCTATTAGGAAAAGAAACAAAAGGAAAGAAAAACCAACCTCTATTTTATATCTATGATGATGGAACAGTAGAGAAGAAAATAACAATAGATTAACTATTTGATCAATTTTTATAAAATATTGTCCTGCTGTTTGTCCTACAAAATTACTTTGTCAATAGTTATACTAGATTTAAATTAAATAAAAAATGCGGTGAGGAAGGGATTCGAACCCCCGAAACGATTTCTCGTTTACACGCTTTCCAAGCGTGCGCCTTAAGCCACTCGGCCACCTCACCTTTAGCAAGTTACTTCTCCTCGCAAATTTTTATTTAATTGTGCTCTAATTTCACTGTCGTTATTAGTAAGTCCTAAAATATACATTAATTTAGTAACTGCAGCTTCAGTTGTAATATCTTTACCATTAATTATATTTTTATTTTCAAAAGGAGCACTTGACTCATACTCTCCAGAAATTATATTTCCATGTATACACTGAGACACATTAATTAATATTTTACCTTTATTAATCATATCTTCAAATAATTTTGCAAGTTTAGGGTCATTTGTTGCGTTTCCTGCACCAAAACTTTCGATCACTATTCCTTTAACATTTTTCATTATTAATGCTATAATTTCTATTTTAATACCAGGAAATAGTTTTAGTATTGCAATATTGTTAGATAAATTTTTACGAGCAGTAAATTTCGCGTTCGATTTTTTAAAACAATAGTTATTAAATTTAATTTTAACACCAACTTCAGCAAGTACTGGAAAGTTTGGAGATTTAAAGGCTTCAAAATCTTCAGTATTAATTTTTGTTGTTCTATTACCTCTGAATAATTGATTTTCAAAGTAAACACATACTTCATTTACTTTTTCCATTCCAGCAATTTCAATTGCTGTAATCAAATTTTCTTTTGCGTCTGTTCTTCTCACCCCAATAGGGATTTGAGAACCCGTTAATATTACAGCTTTATTAATATTTTCAAGCATAAAACTTAAAGCTGAAGCAGTGTATGACATAGTATCTGTTCCATGTAAAATAACAAATCCATCATATTCATGGTATTTTTTTTCAATTATATCAACTATTTCAACCCAAACGTGTGTATTCATATTTGATGAATCAATAGGGTATTTAATACTTTTATATTCAATAATAAGTTCATCATTTTGAAGTTCTGGAACGGATAATAACAAGCTATCAAGTGTAAATGGGATCAGCTTGTTACTCTCTTTATTTCTGATCATGCCAATTGTTCCGCCGGTATAGATTAATAAAATTTTCTTAATCATATTTTAAAAAGTCTATTTGCATTTTCATTTGTAAATCTACTTACTTCATTAATTGAAATTTTTTTTATTTCTGCAAGTTTTTTTGCTATTTCAATTATGTATTTGCTTTCATTTCTAGTACCTCTATATGGTGTTGGTGTTAGGTATGGTGAGTCTGTTTCTAATAATAAGTATTTATCATCTATATTTTTAATAGTTTCATCAAGATTACTATTTTTGAATGTTAGTACTCCACCAATACCAATGTAAAAGTTCTTTAAATTAATTATTTGATTTGCTTCATTAATATTGCCTGTAAAACAATGAAATACACCACGAAGATTATCATCATTATATTTTTCAATAATATTAATAGTTTCTTCAAATGAATTTCTGACATGTATAACAACAGGTAAGTTATTTTCTTTTGCTAAAAGTATCTGAGTTACGAAGGCTTTTTTTTGAATTTCTAAAGTAGATTTATCCCAGTGTAAATCTATTCCAATTTCTCCAACTGCAATATACTTTTTCTTTAGCAATTCTTTTTTTACATGCATAATTTCTTCATCATAGTTATCTAAGTTCACATCACATGGATGTAATCCTATCATTGGGAAACAGTTATTTGGGTAATTCTTACATAAAGAAAGCATTTTTTGAGTGTATTTACTAGAGATATTAGGTAAGAGAATTTTCTCAACACCAGAATCTATTGCTTTTTGAACAACTTCATCCCTATCTTCATCAAACTCCTTCGTATAAAGATGGCTATGTGTATCTATAAATTTCATTGGATGCAAAATTAGGATAAATTACTTAGTTTTACCATGTGAATCGTAAAACTAAAATACTAATAGTTAGATTTTCTTCTATTGGAGATATAATTTTAACAAGTCCAGTTATAAGATGCATTAAATTGCAACATAAAAATGTTGAACTCCACTACTTGACAAAATATAAATACAAAGATATTTTATTTCAAAATCCTTACTTAGATTCATGTCACTATTACAATAATAATTTCTCTGAACTCATAAAAAATTTAAAACAAGAAAAATATGATGTAGTTATTGATCTTCATAATAATATGAGATCAAAAATACTCAGATTAGCTCTAGCAACTAAAAATTATGTTTATAATAAAGAAAATCTCAAAAAATTTCTTCTAATAAATTTTGGATTAAATTTTTCTAAGCTACACACTGTAGACAGATATTTTTTGCCATTAAAAAATTTACAAATTAAAAATGATAATAATGGCCTCGATATTTTTATTAATGATAATTATAATGTGAATTTTAATACATCTAAAAAATATATTTCATGGTGTATTGGAGGTAGTTATGAAAACAAAAAGTTATCAGATAAACAAATAGTCTATGTTTGCGATAAATTAGATTTACCTATTGTTTTTATAGGTGGTCTTCAAGAAAGTGATTTAGCAGAAAAAATTATTACTAAATCATCAAATAATAAACTTTATAATTTTTGTGGTAAAATAAACTTTTTAGAATCGTCTTTTCTAGTAAAAAAATCAAATTTATTATTAACTAATGATACTAGCATATTGCATGTTGGATCTGCTTTTAAATTACCTACAATTTCTTTTTGGGGATGTACAAAACCTGAGCTTGGATTTCGATCATATTTAAATCCATCATCCTATCATATATGTTCGGAAAATACAAGGCCATGTTCAAAACATGGTAAAAGCTGTAAATTATTAGCTAATGGTTGTGTCAAAACTATTAAGCCAGAAATAATTTATAAGAAAGTAAAAGAAATAGAGTTTTAGCTAAATAATGCTTTCAGCTCCGTAGCTTCGTTAGCTTTTATTTTACCAGCTAATATTAATGATAATTGTCTTCTTCTTAAAGCACCATCATATCTTAATTTTTCTAATTTTGTTTCAGGAGTTACTTCGGGAACTTTAACAGGTTTTCCCATATTGTCAACTGCAACAAATGTATAGATTGCTTCATTACATTTTGTTTTTTCTCCTGATAGAGAGTCTTCAATCCATACGTCAATAAAAATTTCCATTGATGACCTAAATGATCTAGAGATGTTAGCTTCTAGTGTAACGATACTGGCTCTTGGAATAGGGTTTTCAAAAGAAACATTATTCACAGAGGCAGTCACACATGTTCTGTTACAATGTCTGTGAGCGGTTATCGCAGCTGCAATATCCATCCAATGTAGTAATCTTCCACCCATTAAATTATTTAAATTGTTTGTGTCGTTAGGTAAAACAATTTCAGTTAGGGTAGCTTGACTTTCTTTAGGGGTCTTACCTTTCATTGCTCTTCAGTTAAAATCCACGCTGAGCCATAATTTTTTTTCACATTTGTTAATGCTAAAATTGCATCTTCTTTTCTATTGAAATTACTAATACTAACTCTTGAGTTAAAGTCGTTACTTAAAATTTGCGCATCGTATTTTTTGGAAAGTAATTTTGCATGTAGTTTTTTAGCATTTGTAACTTCTTGAAAAGAACCAATAATTATATGGTATTTTAGTTCAGTATTAATGGATGGCAAAACAGTTGTGTTGATACTTGCCTTGTCATTTTTTTCTAAAAATTTGTTATTATCAGTTTTATCAAAAGAAAAGTCAATTAATGACATTTTCTCATATATTGTTGTTATGTTTTTTTCTTGATTGATACTAATAAAAGATATTAAAATTAGTGGAATAGCAACTGCGGCAGCTCTAAGAAACATTTGATTGGATGATATGATGTTTTTTTCAATTACATTAACAGTATTTTGTATTTTATTTTTGATCCGCTCCTTTTTATCAATTGTATTGTAATTAACAGAACGCATTCCAAAACTATTTAAATTGTAGTTATATCCTTTTTCTTGAGTAAATAGAATATTATTTTCGGATCCGATTGTTAGTAGACCAACTTTTTTAATTCTTAAAATTTTCGTTTCAAATAATTTACTTTTAAGTTTTTTTGAGATGGCCAATACATTTGCAAGACATTCTTTTTGACTAATATTTTCTTCCTTTGCAATGTGATTGATAAGAAGTCCATCATTGTTAACTAGTTGACTGTTGAACAAAATTGTTTTAGAAGGAGGAGTTATTTCTCCGCTTTTTTCATTAATAGTAGCAGATTTATCATTTACTATAAAACCACCAAAATCAGGAATAATAATACAATCCTCAATATATAATAGATCAGAAATATAGTGTTCTAATGGTTTTTTCATTTTAGCAAAAGTAAAAAATTTATATTAATAATTTCTTCAAATCTTCATGTGTATCAATAGATGCTGATTCATGATCAGTTATTCCTACTGCAATTTGATAATTATTTTCAAGCCATCGAAGTTGTTCTAAATTTTCATTGATTTCTCTTTCAGTTTGATTAAGTTTAGAAATTTGATTTAATATACTAGATTTAAATGCATAAATACCAATGTGTTTATAGTAATTTTTATTTTTACTTATCTTATCAATTTTTCGTACAAAATCCTTTGCAATTTTCGTTTTTTTATTAAAAATAACTTTTGGTGTATTAGTGTCAAAAACAAGCTTTAAGTCATCAATTTTTTTTGCAAGTGTAGCAATATCAGCATTAGTATCTAAAAGATTAGTAATTATTTGATCAATTTGGTTTGGGTTGATGAAAGGTTCATCTCCTTGAATGTTTACTACAATGTCATAAGCCATATTTGAATTTAATACAACTTCATTACATCTATCGGTTCCAGATTCGTGAGTAATACTTGTCATAATAACATTTCCTCCGAATTCATTAACATGTTTATATATTCTTTTGTCATCAGTAGCTACAACTAGGTGGTTTAACAATAATGATTTTTCACATTGCTCATAAACCCTTTGAATCATACTTTTGCCAGATATATTAATAAGTGGTTTTCCAGGCAAACGTTTTGATGCAAATCTAGATGGAATAATGCCTAGTATATGCATTTATATTTTAAGATTACAATTAATTGCTATGGTTCTTGGAGGCATCATATTTGCAGGTCGGTTCATGTATTCTTCATTTAAGAGATTGTTAATAACAATTCCTGTCTTAAAATAATTATTTATTTGATAATAAAATCTAGAATCAATAATGAAATCTCCATTTTTTCCATTTTCTCTTGCTTCAGGAATACCTGGAACAAGCCAGCTAAAAAACTCATCTGCAAATATTGCATCAATATTTTTCATGAAATCATTATATCTAAAACTTGTTCCAAGAGATATTTTTTTATGAACTATTTCTAAATCAAGTTTAGCCAAATGTTGATATCGATACTTAAGTACTTCTGGATTTGAACTACTATTGTTATAAGTTAAATCAGATATTTCATCTTCACCAAAAATATCTACCATTGGTTCCTCAAGAGTTGCATAAATCTCATTTGGAGTTAGAGATATTGGATTGATGTAAGTATATCCAGCAAGTATATTTACTTTAACATTTGAAGAAATGTTACCTGATCCTAAAACACTTAGTTCAACCCCACTTATTTGCGTTTTCCCAACATTTACAGACTTAAAGCCATAGCCTAAAAAATTTTCAAACCCATTATCTTCTCCAAATCTACCAAATGTAAATTCCATCATATCATTATACTGCATTATAAATCCTGCGATATCTATATAACCTAGCCAGCTATTGTATTTAATAACCTGTTTTAGTCCTAATTCAGTACTCCATCCGTTTTCTGATTTAAGTCCAGGATTTGGGTAAACAAATATGCCATCAGCTATCTGTGTTGAAATAAATAATTCAGCCATTGATGGGAATCTGTAGCCTTGCCCCCATGAGGATCTTATAAACGTACCTTCAAAAATCTGATAATTCGCACCAGTTCTAAAAACTGGTTTTGCAGCGTTGAATTCCACAATACTATCACCATTCACATAATATTTTTCTTCTGTTTTCAGCTTAAAATCTTCGTATCTTGCACCTATTGAAAAATTAAATTTACCCCATTTTTTATCTATTTGAGTATATAATGAGGTGTTTTGTCTTTTACTGATACCATTAAAAAGATCTGAATTAGCAGCTACATTTTCATAGCTCAAACCAGTAGTCAATCGCAAATCATGTTTTTCGATATTTTTTTGCCATTGATAATCAATATAATAAGTTTTTGATGACGTGCTTTGCCCTACATCAACTCCATTATTTAAATTATCATTTAAAACACTAAGATGTCTAGTTTTTATGCTATGTCTGTTATTGTTATAGTTGAAGTTAATAAATGGATCTATATTGTAAATAAGTCCTTTAGTAGTAATAATCTCACTGCCATATGGAACATATGCTTGCTCTAAGCTCGACCATATAATAGCGCTACCAGAATTTTGTTTTAATACATTGGCATTAACACCATAATTTAAACCCTTTATTTTTTGGCTTTTGTAAACTGAATTAAGATTTACGCGATTTCTATCAGTTATTTCTCCATATCTATAACCATCATCTTTAAATATATTTCCCCCAAATATTAAATCGAGATTTTTAAATTTCATTGCATGTAAAAAATCAATGCCCTTAAATGCTCTTCTTTTATATACTAGCTTTCCGTTTTGATTTGATGGTACTGAGTTCCAGTGAAGTTCTTTTCTTTTAGGAATGTCAATTAATCCCATATGCATGTTTACTTTTGTATATCCGGGAAGTTTATTTTTGTCTATATCATTTTGACTTGGGAAGGCTGTTCTAATATTAATTACCCCATTTAGTGCTGATGATCCATATAATGCTGATGAAGCACCTTTAATTATTTCAACTTGATTAATATTTTCAGTAGCAATTAAACTCCATTGTGCTTGTCCTGCATCTCCAGATATTAAAGGCATATCATCAACCATAACTAAAACTCTTGTTCCTGCTCCGTAACTCCATCCACTACCCCCTCTAATGTTGGCTTGACCATCAGTGATATTCACGCCAGGGACCTGATCGATAGCTGTTTCTATATTTGTTGTATTCTTATTTTCAATTAAAGAAGGCTTCATCACTTCCATCGAAACAGTAATTTCTTCAAGGTTTTGTTCAAATCTCCCAGCAGATACAACAACGGTTTTTAATTGTTCTGAGTCTTGTTCTAGAAATATATTTATAGTTTTCTGTTCGTTATCATCTATTAAATAAATATTGTTGTAACTTTTGTAACCAATATACTTAAATGTAATATTATATTTTTTATCACCTGATTTATTTAGTTTAAGAGAAAAATCGCCATTAAAATCTGTTGCAGTTCCACCTCCACCATTCAACAAAACATTAACACCAATCAGAGGTTCTTTAGTTTTTTTGTCAATTATTTTTCCATTAATGTTTTGAGCACTTATATAATTGCTGACAAAAAATAAGATTAGAAAAAAAAATAAATTTTTCATAAAATTTATAAACCTCCACAAATATAAAAATTTGCATCAAAGTGAATCAGTTTAATTTTTTTTAAACACTTTTTTTGTTATTATATTTATAAGTATTTTTTTTATTTGAAAAATAATATACATTTGCGCTATAACAACATGAAAAAAATTTTTTATGCAAAAAATAATACATGATTTTATGAATAATGTGACTTGTAAAAATCCTGATGAAAAAGAATTTTTGCAAGCAGTTGAAGAAGTTGCAGAAACAGTAATACCATTTATTGAAGAAAATCCAAAGTATAAAAACAAAATGTTACTTGAAAGAATGATTGAGCCGGAGAGGGTAATAATGTTCAGAGTTCCCTGGATTAATGATAAAGGTTTAACAGAGGTTAACAGAGGATATAGAGTTGAGTTCAATTCAGCAATTGGTCCATACAAAGGTGGGTTAAGATTTCATCCTACTGTAAATTTATCTATATTAAAATTTTTAGGCTTTGAGCAAGTATTTAAAAATTCATTAACAACCTTGCCAATGGGAGGAGGAAAGGGAGGTTCTGATTTTGATCCAAAAGGAAAATCTGATAATGAAGTTATGAAATTTTGTCAATCCTTCATGACAGAACTATGTAAGCATATCGGTCCTGATACTGATGTTCCAGCTGGAGATATAGGTGTAGGTGGAAGAGAAATTGGATATATGTTTGGTCAATATAAAAGAATTAGAAATGAGTTTACAGGAGTATTAACTGGAAAGGGAGTAAATTGGGGTGGATCATTAATAAGACCTGAGGCAACTGGTTATGGGACGGTATATTTTGCTCAAAACATGCTCGCTGAAAATAATAATTCTATTAAGGGAAAAACAATAGTTATCTCAGGTTCTGGTAATGTTGCTCAGTTTGCTTGTGAAAAGGTTAATGAGCTTGGTGGAAAAGTTGTTGCTATGTCAGATTCGTCCGGCTATATTTATGATCCAGCAGGAATTAGCACCGAAAAATTAGAATATATCAAAGAACTTAAAAATATCAAAAGAGGAAGGATTTCTGAATACGCTAAAGAGTATGGGTGTGATTTTCTTGAAGGAAGACCATGGAATGTAAAATGTGATGTTGCACTACCATGCGCAACACAAAATGAGTTAAATGGAGCTGAAGCAACTCAATTAGTAGATGGTGGATGTATCTGTGTGGCGGAAGGAGCTAATATGCCATCCACTCCAGAAGCGATTGCAGTTTTTCAAAAAGCTAAAATATTATTTGCCCCAGGCAAAGCTTCAAATGCTGGTGGCGTAGCAACATCCGGATTAGAAATGAGTCAGAACTCTCTTCGTTTAAGTTGGACAAGAGATGAGGTAGATTCAAAGCTTAAACAAATAATGATTGATATCCATTCATCTTGCGTTAAGTATGGTAAAGATGGTGATTATATTGATTATGTAAAAGGAGCAAATATAGCTGGCTTTGTTAAAGTAGCTGATGCTATGATCGATCAAGGAATAGTATAGTGTTTCTTCTTAAGTTCGTAACAAATAGATTCAAATCAATAGGTTCAAGATTCAAAAAGGAAGATAAAAAATCTGTTACAAGTTCCACTGTTTTTTTAGCCGTAACAGAACTTTTTATGGTAGTTCTTGGAATCTTGTTGGCACTTTATATTGATAGGTGGAATTCTACTAAAAGTTTTGAAAAACAGTTTGAATCTACATTAAGAATTGTTCAAGAAAATCTAGAATCTGATATTTACAACTCAGATAATGTAATAGCTCACTTTCATTCGAGAGATTCTTTGCGTCATGATGTTATGATGAATAAATTTGATCGTGAATATTATGAGAAAGGTATTTCATATTGGCAACAAGTTATCGTATATTATAATGTTTATCAAGTTACTACAGAAGGGTACAATTTACTTCTTGAGATGAAAGATGAGGTGCCAGAAAAATATTCTGAAATTTTCAAAAAAATTAAAAAAATGTATAAAATACTTCCTAATCTTGAGGAGTATAATAAAAATTTTAAAAAGATAATTTGGAATATTCATGATGAACTAGCCTATTCTCACTGGTTTTGGTTAGACGGTTACTATGGAAAAGTAAGTGACGAACAAATAGATTTTTTTATGAACAATCCATATTACAAAGCTTTAGTTCAAAAAGTTGTAAACGCATCAGCACTTCTAGATGGTATGGCAAGAAATCATAGAATTAAAGCTATTGATATGTATAATGAAATTGATGACATATTAGGAAAAGATAAAGAGGTCCCTGATCATATTACTTATGTTATTAATGATTCTATTTCAAAAAAGTATGTTGGGAAATACAAGTTGATTAATGGTAAAATGGGCGTAGGGTTTCCAAAATATTATGTTGAAAATGAAGTTTTAGAAATTGGACTAAAAGACAGTATTCTTTATTTAATGAAAGATGAAAAGCATGCGATTCCATTGTATTATTTCAAAAGAATTTCTCAAAACCCTATGTTTCCAATCAAAAAAAACAATGTTTTTATTTCATCACAAGGATATTATGAGTTTTACAAAAATGGAAAACTAAGGATTGGGGCGGCTGGCCCAGAAACAATATGGCAACGACAATAGTTAATCTGTTTTCTGTATTTTTGTATTTTAAATAACTAACAATGATCGGAAATTTACAAAAACAGTTACAAATTGAGTTAGATTCTATAAAACAAGAGGGTCTTTATAAAAAAGAACGAATAATTGTTAATCCGCAAGGATCATTTATTAGAGTTAATACAGGAGAAACTGTCCTTAATTTTTGTGCCAATAATTATTTGGGATTATCATCTCACCCAGAAGTTGTTCAAGCTGCAAAAGATACTTTGGACTCTCATGGTTTTGGAATGTCATCAGTTCGTTTTATTTGTGGAACACAAGATATTCACAAAGAGCTAGAAAAAAAAATATCTAATTTTTTGTCTACTGAGGATACAATTTTATATGCTGCGGCATTCGATGCAAATGGTGGTGTTTTCGAGCCACTTTTTGGAAAAGAGGATGCAATAATCTCTGATGAATTAAATCATGCATCTATAATTGATGGAGTTAGGTTATGTAAAGCTGTTCGTTACAGATATAATAATAATGACATGTCTGATTTAGAAAAACAATTAATCTTGTCACAAAAACAAAGAAATAGAATAATTGTTACAGATGGAGTTTTTTCTATGGATGGATACATTGCTCAGCTAGATAAGATTTGTGATCTTGCTGAAAAGTACAATGCTTTAGTAATGGTGGATGATTGTCATTCAACAGGTTTTGTTGGAAAAACAGGTCGAGGAACACATGAGCATTGTGATGTTATGGGTAGAGTTGATATTATAACTTCAACATTAGGCAAGGCACTTGGTGGAGCAATGGGAGGATTTACATCTGGAAAAAAAGAAATTATAGAAATATTGCGCCAAAGATCTAGACCATATCTTTTTTCTAATTCTCTAGCACCTTCTATTGTTGGAGCTGCAAATAAGGTGTTAGACATATTAAGTAGTTCAACAGATTTAAGAGATAAGCTAGAACATAATACAAAGTATTTTAGAGAAGAAATGACTAAATTAGGTTTTGATATTAAGCATGGTACACATCCAATAGTTCCAGTAATGCTTTATGATGCAAATATTGCGCAAAAAATGTCTGATTTATTGTTGGATGAAGGTATTTATGTTATAGGATTCTTTTATCCAGTTGTTCCTAAAAATGAAGCAAGAATAAGAGTTCAAATTTCTGCAGAACATGAAATAAGTGATATTAACAAAGCTGTTTCTTCATTTAAAAAAGTAGGAAAAGCATTAAATGTCATATAAATAAGTAGTAAATAAATTTTGTAGATCTAGAAAAAAGTTTACTTTTGCAAACCTTTTTAAAGAATATATTGTGGATACATTAAGTTACAAAACACTTTCAGCCAACAAAGAATCTGCTAATAAGAAATGGTGGGTAGTTGATGTTGAGGGTCAAATATTAGGTAGATGTGCTTCTAAGATTGCTAAAGTACTTAGAGGTAAATATAAAACAAATTTCACTCCTCATGCTGATTGTGGTGATTACGTTATAGTTTTAAATTCAGAGAAAATTACTATGACAGGTAAAAAGATGGAGAATAGAGAAATTTTTGCCCATACTGGATTCCCTGGTGGTCAAAAAAGAATATCACCAAAAAACATGCTAATAAAGGATGGGCGTTCAGTGTTAAGGCATGCTATAAAAGGAATGTTACCAAAAAATAAATTAGGAGCTGCTATTTTAAAAAATTGTTATATATACACTGGCGGAGAACATAATCATGACGCTCAAAAACCAAGTGTTTTAAATTTAAACGACTTAAAGTAATATGGATACAATACACTCAATCGGAAGAAGAAAGGCATCAGTTGCTAGAATTTACTTAAAAAAAGGTAAGGGAAGTATAACTGTTAATGGAAAAGACTTAAAAGATTACTTTCCAGTCAGTACTTTGCAATATAAAATTGAACAACCTTTTAAAATACTAAATATTGATAATAAATTTGATTTAAGTATAAGCGTTGTCGGTGGAGGTAATACAGGACAAGCAGAAGCTATAAGGCTTGCTATATCTAGAGCACTTTGTGATGTTGACAGCGAGAATAGGACTCTCTTGAAATCTAATGGTTTGTTAACAAGAGATTCTAGAGTTGTAGAGAGGAAAAAACCTGGTCAAAAGAAAGCAAGGAAAAAATTCCAGTGGGTTAAGAGATAAAATAATTAATGTTTAGAATCTAAATTATTTAGATAAGTTTAAACTTCTACTAAATAATTGCTAAGCGAAATAATAAAGAAAGTAAACATGTCAAAAAAGAATTTTAAAGATTTATTAGAGTCAGGTGTACATTTTGGTCACCTAAAAAAGAAGTATAATCCTGCTATGGCACCTTATATATTTATGGAGCGAAGTGGTATTCATATAATAGATTTGAATAAAACCATAGCAATGTTAGATGACGCTTCTGCTGCGTTAAAACAAATTGCTAAATCAGGTAAAAAGATTTTATTTGTTGCAACTAAAAAACAAGCAAAAGGAATATTAGCAGAAACTGCTAAGTCATTAAATATGCCTTACATTACTGAAAGATGGCCAGGTGGTTTATTGACAAATTTTTCTACTATCAGAAAATCAATAAAAAAAATGCAAAGTATTGATAAAATGATGGAAGATGGTACAGTTGACACACTGTCTAAAAGAGAAAGATTACAAATAAGTAGACAAAGATCAAAATTAGAACTTAATTTCGGAAGTATTGTTAAAATGACTAGAATGCCAGAAGCAATTTTTATTGTTGATACAAATAAAGAACACATTGCTGTAGCAGAAGCTAAGAAGTTAGGGATTAGATCATTTGCAATGAACGATACAAACACAAATCCTAAGTTAGTAGATTTTCCAATACCATCAAACGATGATGCAGCTAAGTCTATTTCTTGTATTTTGGAAGTGATTAAATCTGCTGTTCAAGAAGGTCTAGAAGAAAGAGCAACAGCGCAGAGTAAAAAAGCAGACGAGAAAAAAGAAAAAGCAAAAAAAATAACTGAAGAAAAATAATNTATTATGACTAAGATTCAAGCAGCTGATGTNGCAAAATTAAGAAGACAAACTGGAGCGGGAATGATGGATTGTAAAAAAGCACTTATTGAGGCAAATGGAGATTTTGAAAATGCCATAACAATTTTAAGGAAAAAGGGCCAAAAAGTTGCTGCACAAAGAGCTGATAGAGAAACTAGTCAAGGAATTGCGGTAGTTAAAATAAATGAGAGTATGAATTCTGGTGTTGCAATAGTATTGGCCTGTGAAACAGATTTCGTAGCAAAAAATGATTCTTTTAAAGAACTTGCAAATTCTTTTGCTGCTATTGCTTTAAACTGTGAAAACAAAGAAAGCTTTTTAAATGCTGATTTTGATGGTATGACTGTTGCAGATAAGTTAATAGAACAAACTGGTGTAATTGGAGAAAAGTTAGATATTTCTTCTTTTGAAAAGTTAGATGCACCTTTTGTAGGGTCATACACACATGGCTTAAAAATAGCAGTTTTAGTTGGCTTATCAAAAAGTTTTGATAAAGCACATGTATTAGCTAAAGATTTATCAATGCAAGTTGCATCAATGGGAGCTACAACATTATCTTACAAGGATTTTACAGCTGATTTTTTACAATCAGAAACTGATGCAAGGATTGCAGTTATTGAAAAGGAAAATATTGAGCTTGCTAGGCTTGGAAAGACGTTAAAAAATGTTCCAAAATATATATCAATGTCCCAGCTTACAAATGAAGTATTATCCAATGCAGAAGAAGGGATAAAAGCTACATTAAAGCAAGAGGGTAAACCAGAACACATTTGGGATAAAATAGTTCCAGGAAAAATGACTCGTTTCATTTTAGATAATACTACTCTAGATCAAGAACAATGTCTATTAGATCAAGTTTTCATTAAAGATGAAGATAAAAAAGTATCTCAATATATTGCATCATATGCAAACGATGTTTCTGTTATTGGATTTAAAAGAGTTTCGCTAGGGTAGTTTCAGTTATTAAATTTTCTTTACTTCGTTTTACCTCTTCAATGTAATTATATATATTTGAGAAACTTTTTACTATGTTATACAAAAGAGTATTATTAAAATTAAGTGGAGAGTCGCTTATTGGAGATAATGAATATGGTATTGATTCAAAAATGCTGAGTAGGTATGCTCAAGAAATCAATAGTATTGTAGATTCAGGTATGCAAATTGCTATTGTAATTGGGGGAGGAAATATTTATAGAGGGATCCAATCTGAAGGAGCTGGTTTTGATAGAGTTCAAGGAGATTATATGGGTATGCTAGCAACAATTATCAATGCAATGGCATTACAATCTGCATTAGAATCAATTAATGTTCCAACTAGAATACAAACAGCTATTAAAATGGAGCAAATAACCGAACCATATATTAGAAGAAAAGCAATCCGACATTTAGAAAAGGGACGTGTGGTAATTTTTGGAGCAGGAACTGGAAACCCTTATTTTACTACAGATACCGCAGCAACATTACGTGCTATTGAAATCGAGGCTGATATCATATTTAAAGGAACCAGAGTTGACGGTATTTATTCATCTGATCCTGAAAGGAATGATGATGCTAAAAAATATGATACAATTAGTTTTGAAGAGGTATTTAATAAAAAGTTAAATGTTATGGATCTGACCGCATTTACTTTATGTAAAGAAAATAAATTACCGATTAAGGTTTTTAATATGAACAAGCAAGGAAATTTATATAAAGTTTGTAAGGGAGAAAATGTTGGAACACTAGTAAATTTTTAATATTAAATTACATATATGGAAGATGAAGTAAAGTTTTATTTAGATCTTGCAAAAAATGATATGCAAGAAACTCTTAAGAGATTGGAGATCAATCTTACTAAAATCAGGGCTGGAAAAGCTAACCCACAAATGCTTAGAAATGTTTCAATTGATTATTATGGGGTAAATACACCTTTAGCTCAAGCTTCTAATATCTCTACTCCAGATGCACAAACATTATCAATTCAACCTTTCGACAAAAATCTAATTTCAGAAATTGAACAAGCTATTGTTGAATCTAATCTTGGTTTTAATCCTTCAAATAATGGTGAAAAAGTTATTATACATGTTCCGCCATTAACAGAAGATAGAAGAAGAGATTTAGTTAAACAAGCAAAATCTGAAACAGAGAACGCTAAAGTCCAAATTAGAAATATAAGACAAAAAGCAAATGATGAAATGAAAAAATTAGGAAAAGATGGTCTTTCAGAGGACTTGCAAAGAGATGCAGAGGCTAGCGTGCAAGAATTAACCAATACTTATACAGGTAAAATAGATGATATGTTTGCTGTAAAAGAAAAAGATATAATGAAGGTATAATTTATTTTTTGTTATGAAAGGAATNATATTAGCTGGNGGATCNGGNACAAGATTAAANCCTTTAACTTTGGCNGTTAGTAAGCAAATGATGCCTATNTATGATAAGCCGATGATTTATTACCCATTAACNACCTTAATATANTCNGGTATTAANGATATTTTAATAATNTCAACGCCCAAAGATTTACCATTATTTAAAGAATTATTGGGAGATGGTTCACAACTAGGTTGTTCGTTTAGTTATAAAGTGCAAGAAAATCCAAATGGGATTGCACAAGCATTTATAATAGGTGAAGAGTTTATTGGAAAAGAGAAAGTGTGTTTAATTTTAGGAGACAACATTTTTCACATGAAAATTTCTACTTTAAATAACTGTAAAAACGTTGATGGTGGTATTGTTTTTGGTTATCATGTTCATGACCCTGAGAGATATGGTGTTGTGGAATTTGATAATCAATATAAAGTTGTTTCAATTGAAGAAAAGCCAAAAAATCCAAAATCTAATTATGCAATACCAGGATTATATTATTACGATAATTCAGTAATTGAATTAGCTAAAAATATTAAAGCTTCAAATAGGGGAGAATACGAAATAACTGACTTAAATAAAAAATATTTAAGTATTAATAAGTTGCAAGTAAACTTGTTAGAAAGAGGATCTGTTTGGTTAGATACGGGAACTTTTCAATCTCTTATGCAGGCTAATCAATATGTTCAAGTTATTGAGGAAAGACAAGGAAGAAAGATTGGCTGTATAGAAGAAGCAGCATTTAGAATGAACTTAATAGATGCTGAACATTTAATTAAAATTGCACAACCATTATTGAAAAGTGGATATGGGCAATACTTATTAAATCTTATAAAAAGTTAATGAAAACCTATCCAGAGCTACGGCAACTTATAGATCAAAGATTAGATATGATTGAATATTTTGTAGAAGCAAAAAGTTTATATAGTCCTATTGAATATATATTGTCGTTAAAAGCAAAAAGAATTAGACCAGTTTTATTGTTGATGGCACATCAATTATTTTCTGAAAATTTAAAGAAAGCAATATCTCCAGCTATAGGAATTGAGATTTTTCACAACTTTACTTTATTACATGATGATATAATGGATAACGCTTCTGTAAGAAGAGGTTATAAAACTGTACATGAAAAATGGAATAATAATACAGCTATTCTTTCTGGGGATGCTATGCTGATAGAATCATATAAACATATAATTGCTGTTGATAATAAAATTTTAAAGGATGTTTTAACAATTTACAATAATGCAGCAATTCAAGTTTGTATTGGTCAAAAGTGTGATATGGATTATGAAAACAAAAAAATTGTCACTATTTCAGAATATATTAAAATGATAGAATATAAAACTGCAGTTCTAATTGCGGCCTCTATGCAAATTGGAGGACTTATAGCAGGAGCTGATAGTAAAACTCAAGAACATCTTTTTGAGTTTGGGAAAAATATTGGTATAGCCTTTCAATTAAAAGATGATTTGTTAGATGTTTTTGGTGATAAAAATGTATTTGGCAAAGAGCTAGGAGGAGACATAAAATCAAATAAAAAAACTTATTTATATCTAAAAGCACTTGAAATTGCAGATGATAAAATAGTTAAGATATTAAAAAAATACTACAGTACTTCTTTAAGTGACAGTAATCAAAAAAAGATAAATAATGTAAAAGAAATATTTTTGAGTCTCAATATTATTGATCACACAAATATTCTAATTAAAAATTATCATGATTTAGCAATGGAACATTTAGAACATATTGATGCAAAAGATAAAGACAATTTTTATGAATTTTCAAATAAATTATTAGACAGGATAAATTAAGATTAAATTATGCTTTTCTATGAACAATAAAATAGATAATTTTACATATTATTTTTAATCATGGACAAATTTTCTTTCTTGGGATCTATTCATACTTCAATGGTCGAAGAAATGTATAATAAATATATTAAGGACCCTAGCTCTGTCAATGAAAATTGGGCGTCTTTTTTCAAAGGTTATAATTTTGCTAATGAGTTATATTCTGAAGATGATATTCCAGAATCATTTTCAAAAGAGTTTAAAGTCATAAATTTAATAAATTCTTATAGAAAAAGAGGGCATCTATTTACTAAAACAAATCCTGTAAGAGAAAGAAGAAAATACAAACCAACACTTGATCTTGAGAATTTTGATTTGCAAGATTCAGACTTAGATTTAGTTTTTCAAGCCGGTGATGAAGTTGGGATTGGACCATCAAAGTTATCTGAAATAATAAAACATTTACAAACAGTTTATTGTCAGTCTATTGGAATTGAATATATGTACATCAGAGACCCTAAAGAAATAAACTGGATTAAAAAAAGACTGCATAAAAATGCTAATACTCCAAATCTTAAAGTCAATCAAAAAAAACATATTCTACATAAATTAAATCAAGCAGTTGCATTTGAAAATTTTTTACATAAAAAATTTGTTGGACAAAAAAGATTTTCACTTGAAGGGGCGGAATCTTTAATTCCTGCCCTTGATGTTTTAATTGAACATGGAGCTGAATTAGAGGTTGAAGAATTTATTGTTGGAATGGCTCACAGAGGTAGATTAAATGTTTTAGCTAATATATTTAACAAAACATATAAAGAAATATTTGCGGAGTTTCACCCAAAAGATTATCTGGATGATTCAATCTCAGGAGATGTAAAATATCATTTAGGATTTACATCAACACAAAAATGTGATAATGGAAAATTAGTTACCTTAAACCTATCTCCCAATCCATCTCATCTGGAAGCTGTTGATCCTGTTGTGCAAGGTATTGCAAGAGCAAAAATTGATACAAAATATAATTCCAATCAAAATAAGGTTCTTCCAATACTTATACATGGAGATGCTGCTCTAGCTGCTCAAGGTGTTGTTTATGAAGTTGTTCAAATGGCTCAGCTAGACGGATATAAAACAGGAGGAACTATTCATATTGTTATAAATAATCAAGTTGGATTTACCACAAATTATCTTGATGCCAGATCAAGTACATATTGTACAGACGTTGCTAAAGTTACGCTATCTCCAGTTTTACATGTTAATGGTGATGATGTTGAGGCTGTAGTTCATTCATTAAAATTTGCTGTTGAATATAGACAAACATTTAATAAGGATATATTTATTGATCTTTTATGCTACAGAAAATATGGACATAATGAAGGAGATGAACCAAGATTTACACAGCCTAAGTTGTATCAATTAATTGCTAAACATCCTAATCCTAGAGAAATATATAAGCAAAAGTTATTAAATGAAGGGATTGTTCAAGATGAATCTGTTAGACAATCTGAAGATGAATTTCAAAAATTGTTAGATGATAGGTTTAATGAAGCCAAAGAAATTGTAAAGGCTAAAATCACACATTTTTTAAAGGATGAATGGCAAAATTTCAACCGTGTTATTGATTCTAATTTCTTTTCACAAGTTGACACATCAGTTGATAGAACAACTCTGAAAATTTTAGCAAAAAAACTTTATGATATACCTAATTCATCAAGATTTTTCAAAAAAACCATCAAACTATTAAATGAAAGGAAGTCCATGATTGAAAAATCGAAAATGATTGATTGGTCAATGGCAGAATTATTAGCATATGCGTCTTTGTTAGACGAGGGTTTTCATATTAGAATAAGTGGTCAAGACGTTGAACGAGGAACTTTTTCTCACAGACACGCTATACTTAAAGTTGAAGATTCTGAAGAAGAAATTTCACCACTTCAAAATATTAAAAAATCCTCAAATTTTGAAATTTACAACTCATTATTATCTGAGTATGGGGCATTAGGATTTGATTATGGATATTCTATTACGTTGCCAAATACATTAACTATTTGGGAAGCTCAGTTTGGTGATTTCAGTAATGGAGCACAAATAATGATAGATCAATTTATTTCTTGCGCTGAAGATAAATGGAAGGTAATGAGTGGTTTAGTTTTACTTCTTCCTCATGGTTATGAAGGTCAGGGTGCAGAGCATTCTTCGGCTCGAATAGAAAGATATTTACAATTATGTGCCAAATACAATATGCAAATTGTAAACTGTACAACACCTGCGAATTTCTTTCATGTTTTAAGGAGACAACAAATCAGAAATTTTAGAAAGCCTTTAATTGTGTTTACTCCTAAAAGCTTATTAAGAGACCCATTATGCGTTTCATCTTTTGATGATTTTTCAAAATCAAGTTTTCATGCAATAATAGATGATGAGATTGTTTTAAAAAATACTGAAAAATTAGTTTTTTGTAGCGGTAAAATTTATTATGAGCTTTACAAGGAGAGAAGTAAGTATAATGATGCTAATTTACGACTTGTTAGAATAGAACAATTATTTCCACTTGATATTAAATATATTAATGAAATTGTAGAAAAATATCAACCAAAAGAAATAATTTGGGTTCAAGAAGAACCAGAAAATATGGGTGCATGGAGGTATATTTTATCGAATCTGAAAAATTTAAATATTAAATTAGTCTCTAGAAAACCGTCTCCTGCTCCTGCAAGTGGTTCTAGTAAATCATTTGCTGATCAGCAAAAAATAATTATAGATAGTATATTTAAATAAAGTATTATGATATTAGAAATGAAGGTCCCAAGTCCTGGAGAATCAATATTAGAAGTTGAAATTGCTGAATGGTTAGTTGAAGATGGTGAGTATGTAGAAAAAGATCAAGCTATTGCTGAAATTGATTCGGATAAAGCAACATTAGAGCTTCCAGCAGAGGAAAGTGGTAAAATTAAAATATTGGTTGAAAATGGTGAAACTGTATCCGTTGGTGATATTGTTTGTAAAATAGACACCTCTGTTATTGGCGAAGCAAAAAAAACAAATGTATCAAATGTTAATTTAACACAAAATAACATTAAAGATGATACTATACTCAAAAAAAATAAAATTACACCTTTAGCGTCAGCTATTATTAATTCACATGATAATATATTAGTTAATAATATTAATGCTTCAGCTAAAGATGGAAAAATAAGAAAATCAGATGTTATAGATATAATAACCGAAAAATCTAATAATGATACTTCTAGAAAGAAGATGTCAACTTTAAGAAGAAAAATTGCACAAAGATTAGTTGCTGTTAAGAACGAAACTGCAATGTTGACAACATTTAATGAAGTAGATATGAACAATATTTTTAATATTCGATCAGAATTTAAAGAAAAGTTCAAGGATAAGTATAATGTTAATTTAGGTTTTATGTCTTTTTTTACAAAAGCTGTAACGTTATCATTAAGTGAATTTCAAGATGTTAATGCAATGATTGATGGAAATGAAATAATTTATCATAATTATTGTGATATAGGCATAGCAGTAAGCGCCGAAAAAGGCTTGATGGTTCCTGTTTTAAGAAATGCAGGAAAAATGACTTTTGATAAAATTGAAAATAGTATAAAAGATCTTGCTATAAAAGCAAGGGATGGGAAATTAAAAATAGACGAGATGACCGGAGGAACCTTTACAATTACAAATGGTGGAGTTTTTGGCTCCATGTTGTCAACTCCAATCATTAATCCGCCACAATCTGCAATATTAGGTATGCATAACATTATAGAGCGACCAGTAGTAGTAGATGGAAAAATTACAATAAGACCTATGATGTATGTAGCTTTATCTTATGATCATAGAATTATTGATGGTAGAGAATCTGTTGGCTTTTTGTGCAAGGTAAAAGAATATTTAGAAAATCCTGTTGAATTTTTATTTGAGGGTAACGTACAAAAGACTTTAAATTTATAGTCTAAATTTCGTTTGCAATTTCAATTTCAAGATTATTAAGATTTTCTGTTATAGGAATTTGACAACTCAAACGACTATTCTCTTTAGTATTAAAAACTTCTGATAACATTGCTTCTTCGTCGTCTTGCATTGAGGGTAATTTATGATTCGAGATGATATAACACTGACAAGAAGCACACATGGCCATACCCCCACAAACTCCAATTGTTCCTTCCTCAGCTAGTTCATACATTCTAATAACCTCCATTAAATTCATAGCCATATCCGTTGGGGCGTTTATACGATGTTTTTCCCCAGTTCTATCAATAACAGTTAATTTAATATCAGACATTAATCATTAATTGATTTTACAACTGCTTTTGGAGCTTCTTTTCTGCTACCGTCAAATCCAGTTATGCCGCTAACAGTTGTATATTTAAAAATAGATTTTTTTCCTGGATGAATAATTTTATACGCTGATTGGCACATAAGTGTAGTTTCATGAAATCCACATAAAATTAATTTTAATTTTCCAGGGTATGTATTAATATCCCCTACTGCAAAAATTCCAGGAATATTTGTTTGATAATCAAAGGTGTCTACTTTAATTGCATTTTTTTCAATGTCTAATCCCCAATCAGAAATAGGCCCTAATTTTGGGGATAGTCCAAACAGTGGAATTAAAAATTCAGTATCAATAACCTCAATATTACCATCGTTGTTTATTGTTACTTTTTCTAACTTTTCATTTCCTTCAATTTTTGTTATTTCAGCTGGAGTAATTAATCGTATTTTATTTTTATTTTTTAGATCCTTAACCTTTTCTACTGAATCTAAAGCTCCTCTGAACTCGTTTCTTCTGTGGATTAAAGTAACATTGGCATTTATATTTGCAAGGTATATTGTCCAGTCTAGAGCAGAGTCTCCTCCTCCAGCAATAATAACTTTCTTGTTCCTGTAAATTTCAGGGTCTTTAATAAGATAATTAATACCTTTGTCTTCAAATCGTTCTAAATTTTCAAGAGTAGGTTTCCTAGGTTCAAAACTCCCTAATCCTCCAGCAATTGCAATTACAGGTGCATTATGTTTTGTGCCTTTATTTGTAGTTACAACGAAACTACCATCTTTTACTTTAGTAATATTTTCTGCTCGTTCTCCTAATGTAAAACCTGGTTCAAATTGTTTACATTGTTCTAATAAGTTTTTAGTTAAATCACCGGCTAGTACTTCTGGTAATCCAGGAATATCGTAAATAGGTTTCTTTGGGTAAATCTCAGAGCATTGTCCCCCAGGTTGAGCTAAAGCGTCAATTAAATGACATCTTAATTTTAAAAGTCCAGCTTCAAAGACAGTAAACAGACCTACAGGGCCTGCTCCAATTATTAAAATATCAGTCTTAATCATTTTTCTTTTTTTTTCAAAAATACTAAGAGTTTAAAAATAATCAGTAGTTTTATTGGGCTTTTACATTAATTATTCAAACAATTTATTATTAATAATTTCATATTTTTGCAAAAATTTTATTTATGGCAATTAAAATAACTGACGATTGTATAAATTGTGGTGCTTGTGAACCTGAATGTCCAAACAATGCTATTTATGAGGAAGATGTTGCTTGGAAATTTTCACAAGGGACCAATCTTAAAGGAGAGATAACATTATTAAATGGTTCTGTTGCTTTAGCTGATCAAGAAAACAGAACTGGATCTTTTTCTGAAGACTACTATTTCATTGTCCCTGAAAAATGTACTGAATGTGTGGGTTTTCATGAGGAACCACAATGTGCAGCTGTGTGTCCTGTTGATTGCTGTATACCTGACGAAAAAAATGTCGAAACAAAAGAAACACTATTAGAAAAGAAAGATTGGATGCATTCTTGATTATGCATTTAATGCAACTACTTCTTTAATTTTATCTCCAACCTTGTCTTTTAGTAATTGCTCAACTCCATTCTTTAATGTTGCCTGAGATGATGGGCACCCACTGCATGATCCTTTAAGAATTACTGTAACTGTTCCGTTTTCAAAAGAATGGAATTCGATAGCCCCTCCATCTGATTCAACAGCAGGTTTAATATAGTTATCAATAAGAGCAATAATTTGGCTATCAATCCTTTTATTTGATTGCTTAATCTTCTTTGGTTTATTTAAATTAATTGAATTATCTTTTGAATAGTCTAAAATTTCNATTTTNTTNTTATTNATAAAATCTAAAATAAATTCTCNTAACTGCATTGCTATATCCTCCCATTCAACAGATCTATTTTTAGTAATAGAAATAAAGTTATTGCTCAGAAAAACATTTTCAACAAATGGAAACATGAAAAGTTTTTGTGCAATATTTATTTTTTTTGCTTCTTCCGGACTTTTCGCTTCTATTGATTGTGTTACTAATTTTTTATTCGCAACAAATTTCATTGTTGTTGGATTTGGTGTGCTTTCCGCATAAATAGTATACAACATAATTTTTATTTTTGACAAAATTACAAACAAAAAATACTATGGCGTTAATTAAATCGTTAAATAATAAAAATCCTATTATTTCAAAAAATACTTTTTGTGTAGAAAATTCAACTATAATTGGAGATGTTGAAATAGATGAATATTGTTCTGTATGGTATAACGCTGTTATTAGAGGAGATTTGGGTTCAATTAGATTAGGAAAGGCTGTAAATATCCAAGATGGAGTTGTAATTCATACTACATTAAATAAATCAAAAACAATAATAGAAAGTCACGTAACTATTGGTCATAATGCTGTTATACATGGATGTCATATTAAAGAAAATTGTTTAATTGGTATGGGTTCAATAATTTTAGATAATTCTCTAATCAATAGTAATATAATAATTGGAGCGGGCAGTGTGGTATTAGAAAATTCAATATTAGAACAGGGATATTTATACGCTGGGGTACCCGTTAAAAAAATAAAAAAGTTAACTTCAGAGCAAGTTAATGATATAAAAAAAAGTGCTTTGAACTATATTAAGTATTCTAATTTAGTTTAGTCAATAAACAAGTTTTTTTCTTCAAGAAATATATTCTCTTTAAAAAATAACTTTGCACTTTCATCAAAGGATTTTGTATAGTTTGAGACGTAAAATTTATTTTCTGATTTATTTTTAATATTTTTATTTTTAATATTTTCTGAAATATATTTTGCTATAATATTTACGGAATCAATTATATCTACTGTTTTTTTATTGGCATTTTTACTTTGATAGTAGTTTGAAATTTCGTCTTTAATTAATGGATAGTGTGTACAAGCTAAAATAAGCTCATCAATATCTTTTAACTTTTTATCACCTAAATATTTTTTAATTATAGTATTACTTATATTTTCGTTAAAAAATCCTTCTTCAATCATTGGAGCAAGTAGAGGAGTTTGTAAACTACTTACATTTAATTTACTATTTAAAGCTGTGATTTTTTTCTCGTAATTTTTTGATTGAATTGTAGCTTTAGTTCCAATTATTCCAATATTGGCTGCTGAATTTTTGTATTTTTCGTTTATGTAATTAACAATAGGATCTATCACATTAAATACTGGTACATTTTTTGCAACTTGCACAACAGTTTCGTTTGCTACCGATGCCGCCGAATTACAAGCTATAACGATGGCTTTACAATTTTTTTGTATTAAAAAAGAGGTTATTTTTTTTGAAAATAAATTAATTGATGTTTCAGATTTTTCGCCGTAAGGGAGATGCTGTGTATCTCCAAAATAAATAAGATTTTCATTAGGAAGTTGTTGTTTTATTGCATGAGCAACAGTAAGACCTCCAATTCCAGAATCAAAAATACCAATTGCTGATTGTTTCAATAGTAATTTCGTTAAAGTTTAAGTTTCTTTTTTACTAGAGGTAAAATATTTTCACTTTCTTCAACATATAATAGTATTGGTTTCTCAAAAATGTAAGTATAATTATTTTCTTTTGCAACATTATCAATTGCATTTCTAAGTTTATCTTGTATTGGTTGTAATAAATCAGCCTGTTTTTGTTGAATTGAAATTTGAGCATTTTGTTCAAAAGACTGTACTCTAGCCTGTAGGCTTTGAATCTCTGCTTCTTTGTCAGCTTTAACTAAATCAGTGTATGATTCTATGTTTTGTTGATAATCAGAAAACATATTTTGTAATTCTGTTTGCATAGAAAGTAATTGCCCGTCAAGGCTTTTTACAAATTCTTGTAAATCTTTTTCCGCTGATTTGTATTCAGGCATTAATAGTAATATCTCTTGAGAATCAAGATATCCAAATTTGTTTTGTGCAGAAATTACGTTAGTTAGTATAGTTACAAGTAGTAATAAGATAATTTTTTTCATATTTTTAGTTTTAAAATTTAATGTTAATAGCCTAGAATTTCTAGAACTTTATCGGACTTATCAAAGTTATTATTTTTATAAAGCATTATTAAATCACTTGAGCTATCAAAGATAATAGCGTATTTGTTATTTTCAGCAAGTTGTTGTATGGCATCATAAACTCTATCTTGAATTGGTTTAATTAGCTCTTGTCGTTTTAAAAACATATCTCCATTGGGTCCAAAATACTTTTGTTGCAACTTCTTTGTATTATTTTCTTTTTTAATAATCGCTTCCTCTCTTTTAATTTTCATATTGTCAGTTAAAAGGATTTTTTCTTGCTGATATGCCCTGTACATATTTTCAACTTCTTCATATTTTTTTTCTATTTCTTGTTGCCAAGTTAATGATATTTGATCTAGTTTTTCTTGAGCCTGCTTAAAGTCTGGTAATTTATTTAAAATATAATCTGTATCAACATATGCAAATTTTTGAGCATGCATATTTACGCCAATTAGCATAATTGTAAGTGATAAAATAATTTTTTTATACATATAAATTTTTATTGCAAATGTAGTTAAAATTGTTGACCCATAGAAAAATGAAACTGACCACCATTAGCGTTTGGAATAGCAGGTATATCGTCAAAACCCCAACCATAATCTACACCCATCATACCAATCATTGGTAGCATAATTCGAACCCCAATTCCTGCAGATCTTTTAACTGAAAATGGATTAAAATCATCAAATTTGTCCCAAGCGTTACCCGCTTCTAAAAAGCCAAGAACATATACAGTAGAAGCAGGATTTAAGCTAATTGCATATCTAAGTTCAGTAACATACTTATTATATATTGCTGCTCCGGTTTCTGAAGACACAGTATTGTTTTGATAGCCTCGAAGTGCAATCAATTCTCTTCCATCATACACCATGCCCATACCACTTAATCCATCTCCACCCACATAAAACCTCTCAAATGGAGCAATACCTAATTGATTATTGTATGCTCCAAGAAGTCCCATTTCTAATTTAGTATTCAGCACAAGTTTTTCGGTGAATGAAGAATACCATGCAGATTTAAAGTTCCATTTATAATATTCAATCCATTTAAATTTTTCTTGATCTCTAATACTATTGTAATCTTTCTTTTCAAACATTGAGTATGGAGGAGTTAATTTTAAACTTAATGAAAAATTGGATCCGCTTCTAGGGAAAATGAGTTGATCAATAGAATTTCTTCCTAATCTAACTTCGTAATTTATATTATTGGAAAACCCATTTGAAAATGAAAAAAATGATTGAGAATTAATTAGTTCATATTGTTGAAAATTTACACCATTATAAATTGTAAAATAATCGTCAGGATATTTTAATCTTTGACCTAATCCAATAGTGAAGCCTGTTAATTCTACTGCTTGTCGGTTTTCTCCTGTTTGACCATTTGATGTAATAGATTTGTATAATGAAACAGATAATGAATTAGGTTTTTTATTTCCAAGCCAAGGTTCCACAAATGACATTCTATATTGTTGATAATAAATTCCATTAGAGGAAGCTGTAAGAGATAATCGTTGACCATCACCAGATGGCAGAGGGTCCCAACTTTTTTTATTAAATATGTTTTTAGTTGAGAAGTTATTAAATGTTAATCCGAGTGAACCGACCACTCTTCCTGCACCCCATCCACCTTGTAATTGTATTTGATCGGAAGATTTTTCCGTAAGTATATATGTAATATCAACTTTATTTTTTAATGGATCGGGATCTATTTTTACATCAAATGATTCTGGATCAAAGTATTGTAGTTGAGCCAACTCTCTTTGTGTTCGCATTATTTCGGATCTTTTGAACAAATTACCAGGTTTTGTTCTTATTTCACGCATTATTACATGNTCATTGGTTTTGGTATTTCCTTTNATCGAAACTCGATTTATTCTTGCTTGTTCACCCTCATATATTCTTATTTCTAAATCAATAATGTTATTGCTAACATTTTTTTCTATTGGTGTAGCATTGAAAAATAAGTAGCCATCATCTAAATATAGTGAACTTATATCACCACCTTTTCCTGATCCAAATATTTTTTGGTCTAATATTGATTGATTAAAAATATCATTTTGTTTAATTTTTAAAATTTGATTTAATTCATTGTCGCTGTATGTTTTATTTCCAACAAATGAAATATTTCCAAACTTATATTTTTCACCCTCCTCAAGATTTATTTCTAGAGTAATTAAGTTTTTGTTCATATAAAAACTATCACTAATAATTCTAGCATCTCTATATCCAAGTTTATTATATTCAGTAATTATATTTTTTTTGTCGTCTTCATAGTTTTCTTTTATAAATTTTGATACTTTGAAAATTCTCCAAAAATTTTTCTCCTTTGTTTCCTTCATTAATCTTCTGATTTTTTTATCACTTAGAGCGAAAATCGTATCTTTTTTATTTAGTAATGATGTTTTGTTATTTGGTATTTTTTTTCTGCCATTAACAATTATTTTGTCAATTTTAATTTTTTTACCAGCATCAATAATAAAAGTTAAATTATCAGAATTTTGTGTAGTTGTATCTACTGTTAATTTATAATTAATTTTAGCTAGATAGAAACCTTTATCAATGTAGTAGTCTTTAATGATATCTATGCTATTATTAATTAAATTTTCTGTCAGAACTTTTCCTCTCATTAGTTTTAGTTCTTCTTTAAGACTGGTTATGTCGGATTTCTTGATTTTACCTACAAAGTTAAACTTAGAAAGTCTTTTGTTCTCCGATAAATTAATATTTAAAAAAATTAAATTATCAATTTTTTTTTCTATACTTATGTTTATGTCAGAAAATAGTTTTTGGTTCCATAGATTGTTTATCGCATCAGATATTTTTGTTCCAGGAACATTTATTGTGTCTCCTACTTTTAAGCCAGAAATAGATAAAATTGTATTAGTATTTAAATATTTTGTTCCTGAGATAGTAATTCCACCTATTTCATATTTTTTTGGTAACGAATATTCAACGTATTGGTTGCTTTGAGAATATGCATAAGTAGTTATAAAACAAAAGATTATAATTTTTAACCGTAACCATAGCTTATATTTAAATATTTTATTTTCCAAACCTTCTATCTCTTTTTTGATATTCTACAATTGCATTAATAAAATCTTTTTTTCTGAAATCGGGCCAAAAAACCTTTGTGAAATAAAGCTCGGAATAGGCAATTTGCCAAAGCAAAAAATTACTTATTCTATGTTCTCCACTAGTTCTAATAACTAATTCAGGATCTGGAACGTTTTTTGTGTCTAAATATTGCTCGAAAAGATGTTCATTAATTTCATTTGCATCAACATTATTTTTTATAATCTTCTTGACAGCATTTATAATTTCCCATCTACCACTATAGCTTATGGCCAAAATCAAGGACATTTTAGCATTATTTTTTGTTTTTTCAATAACAGAATCAAGTTTATTCTTTGCAGTTTTAGGTATTTTATTGATNTCTCCTATTGCCATGAGCTTTATGTCATTCTTCATTAATGTCTTAGTTTCATTAATAATGGAAGATATCAGTAAATTCATGAGTGAGTTTACTTCTAGTTTAGGTCGCATCCAATTTTCAGTAGAAAATGCATATAGAGTTAAAAATTCAATATTATTTTCTACAGCAGACTCTACAGTTTCTCTCACAGCTTTCACACCATTTTTATGACCGAAAACTCTATTTTTCCCCTTTGCTTTTGCCCATCTACCATTTCCGTCCATAGTTATTGCGATGTGCTTTGGAATATTTTTTTTGTTGAGCTCAATCATGCTTAATTGTGATATAAATTAATAATCACAACCAATTGTGGTCTTAGGTATTTTAAAGGACAAGGTAATTCCAGCGAATGAATACCAATCATTTTTATTTGGATCACCACGTTCTTCGCCTAAAGTATGTTTTTCTGAAGCAGGTACTGGATCACTCATTTCTTGAGCCTCAAGACTCATGCCAATAGGATATGGATTTGCTGAATTTGGATTTTCACCAGCATAAGTTGTACTTACATCATCTAAGTAGTCAGTAAAGGTTTTTCTAATTCCGTATTCTAAAATTATATTAAAATGCTCAGATACTGCAAATTTAACACCACCACCAATTGGAATTGCAAATTGAATAAGTGAATATTTTTTTCTATCAGGAAATTGAGTTGTTCCTTGCCCTTCAGTTCCTAGAGGTTGTAAGCTAATCCATTCACCATTTTTATTTTCTGCTTTTGGATTAAAATTAAATAATGAAAGTCCAGAATATATAAATGGAGTCCATTTATATAATGGATTTCCTAACTCATAAGGTAAAAAATTAAACTCAAACTGTCCTGAGAGTTCATATATTGAACTTCCATTTTCCTCAAACATATTGTTGCTAAAATGAAGACCTCTTTGTGATGCAAATTCATCTGATGAATTTCGATCATCTGCAGCAATATTAACTAGCATAAAAGTTCCTTTATAGGAAATTCTTCTATCGATATTTTTTCTTACCATCAAACCAAAATTTGGTATAGAATTATTAAAATGAGAATTATTTAAATCTCCTAGATAATATGAGATACCACCAAAACTTCCAATTTCAGTATTCTCTTTATATTGACCAGATTGACCGTTTATGAAACTCGTGGAAAATAAAAAAATTAATGCGAATAAAAATATACTCTTATTAGTTAAGTTTAGTTTACTTTTCATAAGATTTTAGAATAATAATTAGCAAATATACTTATTTATGTATTTTATGGGTTAAATTAAGATCTTTTATCTAATCCCCACATTAATTTATTTCTAATTGTTGATGTAAATGAATTATTTTCAGGCTGAACTAGTTTTATTTTAAAGTCTGCTTTTCTAATTGTTAACTCAAGATTACTTTCGAAAGCCCTGGATCTTGAATCAAGAGAAACTAATGCCAATTGATCTCTATCTTCAACCTTTAATTTAATTACACTGTTATCGCTAATTACAATTGGACGGACATTTAGGTTGTGTGGAGCATTGGGTGTTATAATTATGTTATTTGTTCCAGGCATAATTATTGGCCCACCACAGCTTAAAGAATATCCTGTTGATCCTGTTGGTGTTGACACAACAAGTCCATCTGCCCAATATGTATTTAAAAACTCCTCATCAACGAAGGCATCAATTTTAATCATAGATGACGTGTCTTTTTTTAATACAGCAACTTCGTTTAAAGCAAAGTTCTTGTCAGAAAATAGTTCTTTAGATGTATTGAGTTGAAGTAATGTTCTCTCATTTATCTTAAAGTTTTCTTTAATAATGTCAGTAATTGCTTTTTCAATTTGATCAGCTGCTATACTAGAAATAAACCCAAGTCTACCTGTATTAATACCTAATATTGGAATATCAGAGTCCCGCACATATGTTACAGCATTTAGTAAAGTTCCATCACCTCCTATACTAAATAAAAAATCTGGTTCAAGTGTGATTANTTCTTGATGATTTGTAAATATATCTGGTTGTTTTTGGAATCTAACTTTATCTTTTATAAAGTTAAATAGATTTTGTTCCATAACAATTTTTACATGCTCATTTTCCAATCTTTTGATTAAGTGCTGGATATATTTGCTAAAGTATTCAGGATAATTATTTCCAAATAATGCAATAGTCATAGCTAAAATGGATTAGATATATGCAAAAATACACCTTTTTCTCCTAAATGATTAATTGAGTATTCAATTCTTAAAAGCTTATCATAATAAGTCAAATAGTCTATACTAACACCATTACCCCATAAAGACTTGTTTGACAAATCATTTGGGTTATCATTAAATTTATTTTCGGTATATCCATAATCTGAAAAAATACTAAAGTATATTGAGTAAAATGACTTTTGAAATTGTTTGATTTTAAAAATATTAATATCAAATTTCTTTTCTTTTACTAAACACCATTTCAAAATAGATTTTGATATAATAAATTTTTGATTATCAATAACGTAATACTCATAACCCCTTATATAATCTTCAAATCCTAATGGTTTTTGAGTGAAATAAAAAGGTTTATTAGGATTGGAGTTTTTGAACTTAAAACTTGTACCAAAATGAAGCCCTGGTTGAAAAGTAATATGTTTTTCAATTTTTCCTTTAACTTCGAAATGGTTCACATCACTAGCTAAAGGAATATGATTGCTTAATTCGATCATCAAATAATATCCATTAAGTGGATATTTGTTGTAATCTCTTTTGTCTAAAGTATATATGTAATCAATTTTAGCATAAGAGCCAATATTTTTACTATTGTTTAAATACTCTTCATTTAGATTAGAAATTTGCTTATCAATTTCGGTTTGAAAATAACTCAAATTTAAATTATGCGTTGCATAAATATTTTTTCTTAATGAGAAATTTGCAGAAAAGTGAAAATCTTTTGAAGTATAATTGTTGTTAATACTATCACTGTAGTAATCTAATTGATTATTGGTTGTGTTGAAAAAAGTTATTTTTCTTCTGAAATATTCAATATTAGTTTTTATGCCAAAAGTTTTTTTGTCATTTATATATGGAATATCATACATTATTTGATAATGTTCCTTAAATCCAAATCTTGATTTAACTCTCAGCAACTGATTTTTTCCTCTAAAATTTTCCCAGTTAAAAAACAAACCATAATTAACTCTATTAAAATCTCTTTTATCAACCCAAGAATTAAAATTTCTATCAGCAAGTTCAAAAATTGGATATGGCCATATATACCATCTTTCAAATAATTTAATATGTATTGTTGTTAAATTGTTTTTTTCTTTTTTTTCAATTTCAATAAAGTTGAATAAATTTAAATTTTTAAGGTTTTGTTGACTTAATTTAATTTTTCTTTCTAATTCTATTTTTGAGTAAGAACTGTCAATTCTAAATAGTAGTTCACGCTTGATAATATCGTCTTTTGTAATCTTATTTCCTGAAATTATTATTTCACTAATAACATTATTTTTCTGTGAATATAAAGAGTTACATATAAGCACAAAAAAAATAACAAATCGTAAAATCATTTTATATATTGATAAATCTCATTAAAGATTCGTATCTGTCAATAAAGTCATCTTGGTTATCTTTTTGCTCGTAAGAAGCTACAATATTATAATCGAAACGTTTTAAATCTTTAATGATACTATTAGTTTCCATTGTATTTAATTTAATTGTAACATCTATATATTCCATTTCAGGTGTAGATGTTACATAAGAGCTTAAAATTTTAGCATTGTTTGATTCAATTATTTTAGAAATTTCATACATACTGTAGTCAGTATTTTTGATATTTAAAACTATTACGCTCCCATTACTTTTAATTACTGTGCTCTTAGCAATTGTATATAAAAGTTTTCTGTTGGTTATTGATCCTAAATAAAGATTCTTTTCATCTAATACTGGTATAATGCTAATACTATTTTTTTCAACTATTTCAATGATATCAAATAAATGTTGAGTCTCTTGAATGGATGGGCTACTAAGTTCATCTAGATGTTCATGTATAAATTCAGATGGACTATCCCAACTTAAAATCTCACTTTCTGATAAAATTCCTAAATAAAAATTATTTCTTACAACAGGAAGGTGATAAACTTTCATTTCTTCCATCATTTCAATTGCCCTATCTCCACTATCGTCTGGATGAAGGTGAATTATTGAGCTTGAAATTAATTCATTAGCTTTCATATTACAAAAATACTATTTTTTAAATTTGCAAAATNATGGTTAATTTAAGTGTAAATATAAATAAGATAGCAACTTTAAGAAATGCAAGAGGAGGTAATGTCCCAGATATTTTAAAAGTTGCCGAGGATTGTCAAAAATTTGGCGCAGACGGAATTACTATTCATCCAAGACCAGATGAGAGACACATTACTAAAAGCGATGTTTTTAATTTAAAACCGTTAGTACATACAGAATATAATATTGAAGGATATCCAAGTAGAGAATTTATAGACATGGTAATAAGTGTTAATCCTCATCAAGTAACGCTTGTCCCTGATGGGCCAAATGTCTTAACATCCAATGCAGGCTGGGATACTATTAAGCAACATAATTTTTTAAATGAGATTATTTCTGAGTTCAAAGAAAAAAATATAAGAACTTCCATATTCATAGAGCCTAATTTAAAAATGATTGAATATGCAAAATTATGTGGTTCTGATAGAATAGAGTTGTATACAGAAAGATATGCTATTGAATATAATATCAATAAAGAAAAAGCAATACAACCATACAAACAAGCAGCAGATTTTGCATCAAAGCTAGATCTAGGCGTTAATGCTGGTCATGATTTAAATTTAGAAAATCTAGAGTTTTTTGTTAAAAACATACCAAATCTTGCTGAAGTATCAATCGGACATGCTTTGATAAGTGATTCAATATATTTAGGTTTAGAGAATACTGTGCGAATGTATAAGAGGCTTTGTCTGTGAAAATCTTTTCAAAAATATATGGTGATGGTCAAGAACATTTAATCATAATACATGGTTTATTTGGCATGTGTGATAATTGGAATACTTTAGGCAAAAAATTCTCAGAATATTATACAGTTCATTTAGTTGATTTAAGAAATCATGGTCGCTCTCCACATTCAGATGAGTTTAATTATGATTTAATGAGTAGTGATATCATGAAATACATATCTGATAATAATATTAAAGAGCCAAGTATATTAGGACATTCTCTTGGTGGTAAAGTAGCTATGAAAGTTGCGATTGATCATCCAAATATTATTAATAAACTAATTGTTGCAGATATTGCACCTAAAAAATATAACACTTCATTCCATCAAGATTTATTATTAAAAATATCTAAAATCAATTTGAATTTATATTCAAAAAGAAATGATGTTGAAAAAGCTTTATCATATACTATTAGTGATTTTAATATCAGATCTTTCATATTAAAGAATCTTTATAGAAATGAATTCAAAAATTTTTCTTGGAGATTTAATGTAAAAGGTTTATTGCATCAATTACATAATATTCAAGATGATTCTTTTGTTAAGGGAAAATGTAATGTTCCAACAACATTTATTAGAGGTGGAAATTCAGATTATATCATTAAGGAGGATGAGGTTAAAATACAACAACATTTTATTGACTGTTCAATTTTAACTATAAAAAATGCAGGTCACTGGCTACATGCTGAACAGCCAGTAGAATTTTTTCAAGTCGTATTGAATTCTTTGTCAGCAAAATAAATTCAGTACTATAATTTGATGATTTGCTTTTCTTTAGCAATACTAAATCCTTTAGATGCTACCTCTTTTTGCTCAACACTATTGTTCTGTAAAAGCGGATTGGTATGATTAAAATGAATGAAATGAATTTTTTGTTTATCAGATTTTGAGAGAGCGCTAAAATGTTGCATACTTTCATGAACAAGAGGATGCGGAATTGTACACATGTCTCTACCAAGCTCACCATTTTTAAAGAAGGTTCCATCCAAGAATGCGTAATCAGTTTTTTTAATTAAATCATTTACTTCAAGATTCCATAAGTTCCATTTATCAATGTCTGGTACATAAAGAACTGATTTTTTATCACTAACAATATTGTAGCCAACTGTTTCAGAGTATTCATCTCTATGAGGAACTAAAATTGGTTTTATTTTTAGTCTTTCATTGAGTGTTATAAACTTATTGTTTTCAGCCTCAGCAATTTTTATATTATTTAATTTTATTAGCTGATTCCAAGGACCATTATGCTTTAAAAAAGATTTCATTTTAGGCATACAAAAAACTGGAAGTTCTTTAGTTCCCATGGCTTCATTACCAAAATTCATTAAACCAGTGTAATGTCCAATATGTGCGTGAGTTAAAAATACCCCTGATAAATTTGTAATTTTGGAAATATCATTTAGCATTTTCAGTTGATATTTAATATCTGGTGTAGCGTCAATTAACCACTGCTCTTTGCTTATTGGATCAATAATTGCAATGCAGCTAACGTGACAACGAGTTTCAATATTTTCCCATGCTAAATGACAACATTTATCATAGCAATTAGTTTGTGGGAAACCACCATCTTGCGCAATTCCAAGTATGGCTATATATGGTTGTAACGATTTACTATTTTTCATGCTTATATTAATTAGTATTACTAAATAATAATTTTTCAAAACAATAATACTCTTTTTTTCCTGGTTTTAAATCAATAGCTCCAAGCCTCAAATAGCCAATTTTTTTATAAAATTTTAACGCTATAGGATTTTCACTATAAGTATCTAAACGTATTGAAGATAGATTATTTTTAATAGCTCTGTTTTCAGCAAAAGACATTAATTTTTTACCTATTTTTTGATTCCAAAATTCTTCTTTTACTGCTAATCTGTGAACTACTAAAAATTTATTTGATTTATCATTCCATTTAATAGTATTATATACTTCATCTTGTAACTTATCAATGTTTATTCCCCCAATAATCTCATTATTTTTTTCTGCCACGAAATAGGTTTTATTTTTTAAATCTTTTAAAATTATTTCTTGATTTGGATATTTATTATCCCATTGTGTAATATTGTGAGCAATCATCCCCATAACACATGATTTGTACATCTTCATAATGTCGTGTAAATCATTTATACGGGCAAGTCTAATGATCATTGTATTAGAAGATTACATCCTCTTACATCGGCTTCGGAAAACCTTCCTAATAGAGAAAATGAATTATCTGGATTTTTTTTCCCAAGATCTTGTGTTGCTATAAAAGGGCATGAGTAGATATTAGCAAGATCAATAATATTAATACCTCCTGTTTTATTTTCAATAAAAGTAAATGGATCATTTACATCTCTAATAATAACTTTCATCCATTTGGGAGTGTTAAAATTATTGTCACCATATGAGTAAGCCTGTGAGAGTAATTCTGTCATACCATATTCAGAGTGAATAGAATTTATCGAAAAACTAGATTTTAAAATTTGGTGAACTTCCTCTTTCAATAATTCTTTTCTTGTACCTTTCATTCCTCCTGTTTCCATTACTATAGTGTTTTTTAACTTTCTTTTGTAATTTTTAGCAAAATCTAAAAGAGCATAAGTNACACCAAATAATATAATTTTTCTGTTTAATTTTTCAACTTTTCCTATCATATGATCAAGCTCATCATAATTAGAAATATAAAAGCCACTGCCTGATTTTTTAGTTTTATTAATAAAATGATTTATCATGTAAATTAATGAGGAGTTTTTGTTTTCACTATAAGTAGGTAGTAGAGCTAAAAAACAGTAATCATCAATATTGCCATAAAATTTTTCAAATGATTTTTCAAATGATTTTTGATAGAGTTTTATATCTGCTAAATAATGTTTACTTTGAGTTCCTTGAGTTCCGCTACTTAAAAATTTTATTTCTTCATTTTTTGACTTGCAAATTATCTTTTTTGATTTGAAAAATTCTATCGGAAGAAAGGGTATTTGATAAATATTTTTTGGTGTTTGTTTTTTTAAAATATGATCCGAATATAGCTTGTAAACTGGATTGTTCTGCATCTGATAATCGAAAGCAATCATACAGAATTTTTCAAATTCATTACTAGAATTTATTTCAAAAATTCTTTTTTTATAATCACTCATATTTATCACAAAACAAATTTAGAATATAAATTAATCTTTAAATACATTCTCAAAAAAAAGAGGCCTTTTGAAGCCTCTTTTTTAATTTATTTAAGTTTATTGCTTAAAACTTATATTCTAAATTAATGTAAAATGTATTTTCTCTATCTGCTTCTTCTTCTGTTTCTAAAGTTGCTTCTTGCCAAGACTGTACATTCATTGCTACAGTAACACCTTTTGTCATCTTTTTTTGTACACCAACGATCATCATATTTCCATCTTTGCTTAAATTCCACTGATTTCCTAGATTATCTTCCGACTCTAGTACATCATATCGTCCAAATACTGATAAATCATTACCTAATGAATAATCTCCATATACGGATCTACCAATTTTTTTATTATCTATAACATTATCAGCATTTTCTTGAATGTTGTATTCTCCTCCAATTTTAACAGCCCCCATATTATATACAGCAGCTAGAGTGTTAATTGTTTGGTTATCAGTGTTTGGTTCATAAGAAGATCTTGGGGCAATATCTGTTGCTGCACGAACAGAAAGCTTATTTATAGAATAAATTAAGCCAACACCACCTCTCATAAGTCCATTACTCCCTTGAACTTTTTTGTATCCATCACCATTTAAAACTTGTAAATCAAAAGAAATATTTTTGTTTAATGAGTAGTCTAATGTTAAACCTAAGTCTGCTGAGTTGGCCCACTTATTTTGATCTTGTAAAGATTTATAGATGTATCTTTTTCCCCAAGCTTTTTCCATAAACTTGAAGTTTTTGGTGCCAATCATACCAAAGTTAATATTTACATTGTCATTGTACTTCCAATTTAGTTGAGCTATTTTTAAGAACGCGGTATAGGCAGTTCCTCCAGTGTTATTTCCAACGTCAAAAGTTATTTTTGTTGAAAATTTGTCGTCAATTTTATAGCTGTATCCAAGATATGCTCTTTTAAGTTCAAATTCTTTGAAGCTATCTTCACCGTCTTCAGGTGACATGTCATAATTGAAATTTGAGAAAACTTTACCGAAAACTTTTCCTGATTGTGCATTTGTGTTATAGCAAAGAAAAGATAACACAAGACTTAAAATTATTGTTTTTTTCATGTTCATATTTTTAATTACAAAATTAGTTATAATATTGTAAGAATTGTTAAAAAATGTTTACCAATTGGTTAAGATTACATTAACAATAATTAACAAAATTTAAAAGCCAAGTTTACTAAAAAATTTAGCAATCGCTCCAGCAAATTCTTGAGGTATATTAGTTATCATTGAAGAAAAAGTTAGTTGATCGTTAACACCAATTGCAATAGCAATTGAAACAATTAGGCCAATCATTGCAAAAGAAAAATCTTTTATTATTAACTTAAATGTTTTTGTAACACTATTCTCTCCACTATTTCTAAGAGCCATTCCAAGTTCTCTTCCTCCAAGTAATCCAATAAATACCCATGTTGTACTCATAGGAACTTGAGAGTAAAGTTTGAAGTAAAATAAAATTATACAGTAAACAAAGTCTACTAGTGTTGCGAATCTAACATCTGTTACAACAGATTTCTCAGTTACAATTTTTTGTATTCTTCCGCCTTTATAATAAAGTAAAAATCCTAAGCCAATAAATAACGCTCCTGCAAATCCAGAAAATTCACCAAAACTTAAGCTTCTTGGTAAATAAACAGCAATATTTGCAGCGTCTTGCATTAGCCAAACCGACCACAGTGTTCCTGTAGTTATCCACTGTGCAATTGTCCAGCCAAATTTTGCTTCACCTACAAAATATTTTTTTGCCAGTTTAGCAATTAAACTAAAAACAATTAATCCTAAAAAGAAAGCTAAAATATAGCCAGATAAACTTTTACCTAATACTTTACCAACTGCAGCAGGGCTAGCAGCAAATGATGTTAAAAGTATAAATGTTGTAGATACAGGCATTTTAAGCCTCGTTAAAATTAGTAGAAATATTGGCGCTGCTATTTGTAGAAAATGAAAACTAGTTGGAGCTTTTTCAAATCCTTTTGCAAGTAATCTACCATGACTCACATCTCCATCAGCTATTCCATCCCCAATAGGATTTCCATTGGAGTCAAAAGCTCCAACAAAATCTGAAAAAAAGTAGCTGTAACTATGAGTTAATAGAAAGACTCCTCCAATAAATAACCAAAGAACCCACCATTTCTTATCTTGATTGGAAGCTATAAAAGTACCAAGCGTTTGAATACTATCATTTGCTACAGCAGCATAAGCGGCAAATAAAAAGCCAGCCCACATAGCAAGGTTTGGGTATGGAGCCACAAACATTGCAATAAGAAAACATATACATATAAATGCTAAAAATGTCCTTTCTCCTTTAGGAAGCCAAACAACTTCTGGGTAACCAAAACCTTTTAATATTTTTTTCATTTTATAATTTTTTAAATTTTGTACAATTTTATATATTCTTCTAAATTTTAATGTTATGAAAATGTTAAGAAAAAAATAATTTTATAAAAAAAAAGCATAGAATATTCTATGCTTATATTTTTATAATGTAGTTGTAATAAATTTAAATAGCAATAAAGAAAACTGTTATCATTAGTGCTAGATAAATAACTGCAGATAAATCTTTTACTTTTTTAGTATTTTCCATAATTTTAATTTTTGACAAAAATAAGCATCTGATTTTTCATAAATGTTAATATTCTATTACTTCAATGTTAACAAATTGTTAAGTGTTTTTATAATTTACTAAATTTTACTCAAAAAAATAATATTTATTAATCTAATAATTAGATTTGCTAAAAATATTTCACTTTATGAAAATATTAATAGTAGATGATGAGAAGGATATTTTGGAATTTTTGTCTTATAATTTACAAAAGGAAGGATATGAAATTTTTAGAGCAAATAATGGTAACAGTGCTTTAAAAGTTGCAAAAAAAGAAATTCCAGACTTAATAATATTAGATGTGATGATGCCAGAGATGGATGGTATAGAGACATGTGAAAAGGTTAGAGAAATAGAGTCTTTAGATTCAACTCTTATACTGTTTTTGACTGCACGATCAGAAGAATACTCAGAATTAGCTGGCTTTAGCGCTGGTGCAGATGATTATGTAACAAAGCCAATTAAGCCTAAGTTACTTATTAGTAGAGTGAATGCTTTATTAAGGAGAAAAGGGAAAAATAAAGATCAAAAACTAATCAAGATTGAACATATTGAAATAGATAAAGATAAGCACTTACTCTTACATAAAGGTGATTCTGTTGAATTGGCTAGAAAAGAATTTAATCTATTGTACTATTTAATGACTGTTCCTGGAAAAGTCTTTACCAGAGAAGAAATTATCTCCAATGTTTGGAAAGATACTTTTGTTGGTGATAGGACGATAGATGTGCATGTAAGAAAAATTAGAGAAAAGTTAGGCGATCAGTACATTAAAACTATTAAAGGTGTTGGTTATAAGTTTGATGTTTAAAATATATATTTGAGAATGTTTAATATTAATAATCCTTTAAAATTATCAATTTTTGTTAGTCTTATAATATTTACTTTGTCTATAATCCTCGTTTCTTTATCTGTAGGTACACTATTATTATCCATTTTAATTACACTATTTACATTTGTAGTAGTATTTTATGTTGTTAAACAATTTTTTTATGAGAAAATCCGAATTATTTACAAAAATATTTACAAATTTAAAGGTACATCTAATATTAAAGAGTTAGATATTGACACAGTAGAGAAAGAAGCTGAAGAGTGGGCCGAAGCTAAAGAAGAGGAGTTAAGGCAAATGAAACAAGATGAAAACTATAGAAGAGAATTTATTGGTAATGTCTCTCATGAACTCAAAACACCAATATTTAATATTCAAGGTTATGTACAAACTTTATTAGATGGCGGCTTACAAGACGATACTATTAATATGAAGTATTTAAAAAGAGCTGATAAAAGTGTTGAAAGAATGATAAATATTGTTGAGGATTTGGAAGTGATTTCTAGACTAGAAACAGAACAATCTGAACTTGATATTCAGACATTTGATATTAACAAGCTTGTAGAAGAAGTGTTTGATCAATTAGAAATGCGTGCTAATGAAATGAAAATTTCATTACAATTAAATAATCAGTCTAACTCTAGTAAAACACTTGGCGATAAAGATAAAATTCAACAAGTTCTTATTAATTTAGTTAGTAATTCTATTAAGTATGGGAAAAAGGGAGGTAAGACTATTATTAGAATATTAGATATGGATGATAATATTCTTGTTGAAGTGGCGGATAATGGAATTGGAATAGATCAAGTTTCATTAAGTAGATTGTTTGAAAGATTTTATAGGGTAGATAAAAATCGTTCAAGAGAGATAGGTGGGACAGGTTTGGGGTTGGCAATAGTCAAGCATATATTAGAAGGACATAATCAAACAATTAGCGTCAGAAGTACAAAAGGAGTGGGGTCAACCTTTTCGTTTATTTTAGAAAAGGGAAAATAATTCTTCCCACTTTATTTTATCGCTCTTTTTTGAGTTTGAAAACCCCGAATAATTTTCGCTTTTTTTGAATATTTTATCTAAATCAATATCATTTTGATGTATTGAATAGCAAATTTTTTTCTCCTTCAAATAGTTAGCTAAAAATTCTTGTTCAGTTTGTCCGGGAGTTGGAATAAAAACAGCTTTCTTTTCTAGTTTGTGTAAATCCATAACTGTTGAGTATCCAGATCTTGAAATAACTAAATCAGATGATTGAATAGCAATATTTAAATCGTTTGAATTAAGGAAAGATTTAACAGTTAGATTATTTATTTTTTTGCTCACATTGCTTTCAGGCTTTCCTAAAACAAGTAGCATTTTTTCTTTCGATTTTTGCATCTCTTTCATCAACTTATTTTCAAAAATTGTTCGTTGTGGTTCAGGACCAGATACAATAGCAACCAACTTAAATTTTTTTACACTTTTTATTTTTTTAAATCTTGAGAGTGTTCCGATATACTTACTTTTTTGTGGTAGAGATTTAGGTTTTGATAGGCTTCCTGCTAGGTTAATACTTTCATCATCAATGATCCAACACTCTTTAAATTTAGAAATAAGTTTGTAGTTTATTTTTTGAATTATAGTTTGTAAAACAGGGCTTTTTATTTGCAGTTGATGTGTTATGAACACACATGGCACGTTTTTTATGTAAAGTCCATATCTATTATCGGAAATAACACCATCAATTTTTTGTGATTTGATGATTTTGTTAAGAATCTTTTGCTCCTTTTTAATTGCTAAAAATAGTTTTGGAATTTGAAATAAAATATTAAGACTCATTGGTAAATAACTTGAGTAGTTAATATTATAGTCTCTAAATTCAATAGATTTAATATTTGGAAATTCTTCTTGAAGCAATTGTAATGGTCTTCCACTTGTTGCAATTAATACCTCAAAGTCATTTTTTATTAAATTTTCAATAATTGGAATACATCTAGTAGCATGACCAATACCCCAATTAAGTGGAGCAACTAAAATTCTTTTTTTTGATTTCACAAAACAAAAATAGTAAACACTATGTATTTTTGTATCAAAATTTAGTTTTGGCTAAGAATAAGTTAAAAAAATTTCAACAAATAAGTAGTTACAATCATGTTTTCGAACCTACTATTGAAGTTTTAAAAAGTGAGTATCATTTAAAAGGAAAGTGGAAGTCTGAAGTATTTAAAAACAATAATCCAATAATATTAGAGCTAGGTTGTGGAAAAGGTGAATATTCTGTTGCGTTAGCCGAAAAATATCCTCAAAAAAATCTAATCGGAGTAGATATTAAAGGAGCTAGAATTTGGAAAGGAGCCACTGATAGCTTGACTAAAAATCTAATAAATATTGCTTTTTTAAGAGTTAGAATTGAATGGATAGAGCATTGTTTTGATAAGAATGAAATTGATGAGATTTGGATAACATTTCCTGACCCTCAATTAAAATTTAGAAGATCAAGTAAAAGACTAACACATCCTAATTTTTTAATGAAATATAATAAGATTCTTAAAAAAAGTGGTGTTATCCATCTTAAAACAGACAATCAGTTTTTACATGCATATACTTTGGGAATTCTTGACGGTCAGTCACATTCTATTGAATATTCATCAAATGACATATACAGTTCTGAGCATTTATATGAGCATTTAGACATCAAGACGTACTATGAACAAAAATACTTAGAAAAAGGAATGCCAATCACTTACGTAAAATTCCGTCTGAATTATTAATTTTGTAAAATGAGTAGTATTAAAAAAGATCTTGTTTTAGCTGAGCTAAAAAAAATTTTTACTAAATTGGGAGATAACGATTTAAGTTCAGATTCCATTAAAAATCTTTTAGTTTTTGGAAATGAAATTGAAATAGATCTCAATATAAAAAACCCAACTCTACAGTACAAGAAAAAAGTTGAGGACACTATTATAAAAAGCTTGACCGAAATTTTTACAGAATGTGGTAAAATTAAAATTAATTTTAACATTCTTAAAAAGGAGGGTTTACCTAAGATAAAAGGTGATCAAATTCCAGGTGTGAAAAATATTTTTGCCATTGCCTCTGGAAAAGGAGGTGTTGGTAAATCAACTGTTACTGCAAATATTGCAGTTGCTTTGTCTGAACTNGGNCATAAGGTGGGAGTTATTGATGCAGATATTTATGGNCCCTCAATGCATNTAATGTTTGATTTAGTAGATGCTGTTCCAAGNGCTGTTGAGGTTGAGGGNAAAAGAAGAATGAGTCCGCCTGAAAATTANGGTGTTAAAGTTTTATCAATAGGTTTTTTTACTGATGCTCAACAAGCAGTTGTTTGGAGAGGTCCTATGGCTTCAAAAGCTTTAAACCAATTGCTTTGGGATGCACATTGGGGTGAAATTGATTATTTATTAGTTGATTTNCCTCCCGGAACAGGAGATATTCATTTATCTTTAGTGCAATCAATNCCATTAACTGGAGCNGTAGTAGTAAGTACACCTCAAGATATNGCACTAGCAGATGTAAAAAAAGGTGTTAATATGTTTCAAATGCCAAGTATTGATGTACCGGTAATTGGTTTAATTGAGAATATGTCTTATTTTTCACCTAAGGAATTACCTGAAAATAAATATTATATTTTTGGAAAGTCAGGTGTGAAAAATTTATCTGAAAAAATGAATATTGAATTTTTAGGTGAAATTCCAATCGTTCAATCAGTTAGAGAAGCTGCCGATGCTGGAAGACCGGCAGTTTTACAAGATAATACTCCAATTTCAAATACCTTTATGAANCTNGCATCAAAAATTGACCATCAAATTAAAAAAAGAAATGTAAATTTACCCCCAACCAAAAAGGTTGATATCACGCACAAAAAAGGTTGTTCTTAAAAAATTTAGTATGAAAAACANTCAGACAATTAATAAAATCGAAAAAGCTCTTGATGAGATTAGACCATATTTACAGGAAGATGGTGGNGATATTAAATTTGTAGATTTAACTGATGATATGGTTGTTAAAGTAAGTTTTACTGGTGCTTGCAAGACATGTCCAGTTAGTTTTAGTACATTAAAAAATGGCGTAGAAACCAGCATCAAAAATGCTTTGCCAAAGATTAAATCTGTTGTAGAAGTAGACTAAATCAAATTCTTTATTTAGAATTAATATAAATTATATATAATTTCACTCTTCTACTATCGTTTATTTTTATAAATAAGTTAAATTTGCTAGCGAAAAATGATGAAAGATTAGTATGAAAAGATATTTTCGATTCTATTTTAGCTTATTTTTAACATTAATTGTTACAACTACATCTGTTTTTGCTCAGGAATCCGGTGAAAATTTATTTAATCAAAACTGTACTGCCTGCCATTCTCTTGGGAGCAACAAACTTGTAGGGCCAGGACTAAAAGGAGTTACAGATAAGTATGAAACAGAGTGGTTAAAAAAGTGGATTGTTAATTCTCAAGCTTTTATTAAGAGTGGTGATGAAAGAGCTATTGCAATATATGAGGAGTATAATAAAGTTGCAATGCAATCATTCGATTTTTCTGATCAGGAATTAGATTCTTTACTTGCTTATTTAGCAAATCCGCCAGTTCCAGAAGCTGCTGTTGCAGTAGCTGAAGGAGGAGCAGTAGTTGTCGATGAAGGTATGAGTACCTCAACCTTCTTGATGATAATAGCTATAGTGATTGTAGCTATACTATATTTACTAGTTTCACTNAAAAACAAGTTAAAATCTGTTTTAGGATANGATACTGAAACAATACCTCAAACAATTGTATCACAATTTAATTTATTTATATCAAACAACATAAATAAAGTCTTTTCTGCTTTAGTTTTTGCAATCGTTATTTTAAAATTTGTTTATGATGGTTTNATGGGAGTTGGTGTAACTACAAATTATATGCCAGAGCAACCAATTGCTTTTTCGCATAAGCTTCATGCTGGTATAAATGGTGTTGACTGTAATTATTGTCATTCTTCAGCTAGACACAGTAAACACTCGGGGATTCCTGCCGCTAATGTTTGTATGAATTGTCATACATATATAAATGAGGGTCAAGATGCTGCAGGGACGCAAGAAATACAAAAAATATATAATGCNGTTGGTTTCGATCCAGATTCTCGAACCTATATTGAAGGATACGAACAACAGCCTATTAAATGGGTAAGAATTCATAATTTACCGGACCATGCTTATTTTAACCATTCTCAGCATGTTGTCGCGGGAGGGTTAGAGTGTCAAGAGTGTCACGGGCCTGTTGAAGAGATGGAGGTATTATATCAATACTCAGAACTTACAATGGGTTGGTGTATAGATTGTCATAGAGAGTCTGAAGTTAAAATGGAAGGTAACAATTATTATACCCATCTTCATGAACAGCTAAAAGAAAAGTANAAAGGTGAAAAAATAACAGTAGATAAGATTGGNGGTTTAGAATGTTCAAAGTGTCATTATTAATAAATTTACAGCAATGGAAACTAAAAAGAAATATTGGAAAGGTTTAGCTCAATTAAATGATGAGCCCGTTGTAGATGATTTAATAAACAACGAGTTTAGAGAGCATTTACCAATAGATGAGTTTCTNGGTAATAAAGAGATAACAAAAGCAAACACTTCAAGAAGAGATTTTTTAAAGTTTTTAGGATTTAGTACTGCAGCTGCTACTCTTGCTGCTTGTGAGACACCTGTTGTCAAATCTATTCCTTACCTTGTTAAACCTGATGAAATTATCCCTGGAGTTGCAAATTATTATGCAAGTACAATATTTGATGGAAGAGATTTTGCAAGTGTTCTTGTAAAAACCAGAGAAGGAAGGCCAATTAAAATTGAAAATAACAATTCGTGCTCTAANGCTAGNGTTCAAGCNAGTGTACTTTCATTNTATGATTCATCAAGATTAAAATNCCCACTTGTTAATGGAAAACAAGCTAATTGGTCAACTGTTGATNGTGANATTAAAAATAAANTAGCNNATTTAAANGNTAAAAAAATTGTTTTGCTNAGCTCAACAATAATAAGTCCTACAACAAAAGAGTTAATAAAAGATTTCACTAAATTTTATTCCAACGTTGAGCATGTAGTTTATGATTCTATTTCTCATGATGGAATTCTAAACGCTAATCAAAAGGATTTTGGTCTAAGAGCTATGCCTCATTATCACTTCGATAAGACAAATCTCATTGTTTCTTTTGGTGCTGACTTCTTAGGAAATTGGGGTTCAACTCAATACTCAAAAGATTATGTCAAGGGTAGAGATCCTAAGAATGGTAAAATGTCTCAACACTATCAGTTTGAAACTAATTTATCCCTTACTGGAGCAAATGCAGATTATAGAACCCCAATTAAACCATCTGAGCAAGAGGATTTATTATATAAAGTTTACCAAGGAGTAAAAGGAGGAAAAGTAAGTGATAAAAGGATATCTGTTGTAGTAGAGAAACTAAAAGAAAATAAAGGAAAATCTATCGTTGTTTGTGATAGTAATAGTACAAATACTCAACAAATAGTTAATGCTATAAATCATGAGCTAAATAACTACAATAACACTATTAATATTAATAAACCTGATTATCTTAAGCAAGGTAATAATAATGAGTTATTAAATTTAATTGATGAAATGAATAAGGGCCAGATAGGGGCATTAATTATTCATGGATCAAACCCAGTATATACATATGTAAACTCTAAAGAATTTATATCTGCTTTATCTAATGTGGAATTAAAAGTTTCTACTTCTATATATTTAGATGAAACAGCATCATTGATGAATTATGTATGTCCTGATCATCATAATCTGGAGAGTTGGGGTGATGCAAATCCAGCTCATGAAAAGTATACTTTGATGCAACCAACTATTCGTCCTTTATTTAATACAAGGCAATTTCAAGATACTTTATTAGAATGGTGTAATCGTTCTGACTACCAGAGCTATTTACAATCATATTGGATGTCGAAGTCTGTGGACTGGCATAAGTCATTACACGACGGATATTTTGATATTAAAGAAAGAGAGCTAAATCTAAGTTATAAAAAGCCAAATTCTTTATCTCCACAAAAATCTGTTAAAAATAGCAGTGGTGATTTAGAGCTTTCTGTTTATGAAACAATAGGAATAGGTGATGGAATACAAGCAAATAACCCATGGCTTCAAGAGTTTCCAGATCCTATCACAAGAGCATGCTGGGATAATTATTTAACAATCTCACCATCAACAGCGGATAAGTTAGGACTTAAAAACTGGAATGTCTCTAATGGTGGTTTAAATGGAGATATTGTGCTATTAAAGACTAAAGATATTGAGTTAAAAGTACCCGTTTTAATTCAGCCAGGTCAAGCAAAAGATACACTTGGAATTGCTGTTGGTTATGGAAGAGAAAAAGCAGGTAAAGCAGGTAATAATGTCGGTGTTAATGCATTTCCATTATTAAATACCAATACAGTAACTATTACTAAGACAGGTGAAGAGCATGAGTTTGCATCTATTCAGCTGCACCATACAATGATGGATAGAAATTTAGTTAAAGAAACAACTTTAAAAGATTTCATTAAAAATCCATCTTCTGGAAATAAGAGGGATAAGTATTATTACAATAAAGAAAAAGTAACTGGAGATAAAATTACCTTCTATGATGATCACGATTTAGAAACTGGTCATTTTTGGAATCTATCTATCGACTTAACTTCTTGTACAGGCTGTGGAGAGTGTGTTATTTCTTGTCAGTCTGAAAATAATATTCCAGTAGTTGGGAAAGAGGAAATAAGAAGAAGTCGTGATATGGCATGGATTAGAATTGATAGGTATTATTCTTCTGATATGACCAAAGAAATTGGAAAAGAACAAGGCCTTTCTGCAGTCAAAACATATGCTGAAATGGAAGAACCATCAGAAAATCCTGAGGTTGTATTCCAGCCTGTAATGTGTCAACATTGTAATCATGCTCCATGCGAAAATGTATGTCCTGTTGCAGCTACAACTCATAGCAATGAAGGTTTAAATCAAATGACATATAATAGATGCGTTGGTACTAGGTATTGTGCTAATAACTGTCCTTATAAAGTGAGAAGATTTAATTGGTTCCAATATTCTGATAATGATAAGTTTGACTTCAACATGAATGATGATCTTGGTAAAATGGTTCTAAATCCTGATGTTGTAGTTAGATCAAGAGGTGTGATTGAAAAATGTAGTATGTGTATTCAAAAAATTCAAGCATTAAAGTTAAAAGCTAAAAACTCTGGTCAGCCTATAAAAGATGAGGATGCTCAGACTGCATGTGCTTCATCATGTTCAACTAACGCTATTGTATTTGGTGATCGAAACGATAAACAAAGTGAAGTATCAAAATTAAGAAAAGATGAAAGAGCATATGATTTATTGGATCACTTAAATGTTAGACCTTCTGTATTTTATCAAACTAAGATTAGAAATAAATAATGCAAAAAGAATCTAAAATAAGAGATCCGTTAATTCTAGGTAACAAGACTTACCATGACATTACCGTTGATATTGCTAAACCAGTTGAAGGTAAAGCTAACAAATACTGGTGGATACTGTTTGGTTTGTCTGCCGCACTGATGCTATGGGGGTTTGCATGTATGGCTTATACAATTGGAACTGGTATTGGTGCTTGGGGTTTAAATAAAACAATTGACTGGGCATGGGATATTACAAATTTTGTTTGGTGGATTGGAATCGGACATGCTGGTACTTTAATTTCAGCTGTATTATTGCTTTTTAGACAAAAATGGAGAATGGCAATTAACAGATCTGCTGAGGCGATGACAATATTTGGTGTAGCTCAAGCAGCGTTGTTCCCTTTAATACACATGGGTAGGCCTTGGCTAGCTTATTGGGTGTTTCCAATTCCTAATCAGTTTGGTTCTTTATGGGTTAACTTTAATTCACCATTACTATGGGATGTATTTGCCATCTCTACTTATTTTTCCGTATCAGTTGTGTTTTGGTATATTGGTCTTATACCTGATTTTGCTATGATAAGGGACAGATTAAGTGAGAAAATCAGTCCAATGCGAAAAAAATTATATACACTGATGGCTTTTGGATGGAGTGGAAGAGCTAAACACTGGCAAAGATTTGAGGAAGTATCACTAGTGTTAGCTGGACTAGCTACTCCACTTGTATTTTCTGTACATTCTATTGTAAGTATGGATTTTGCAACATCCGTAATTCCTGGATGGCATACAACTATTTTTCCTCCCTATTTCGTTTTAGGNGCGTTATTTTCTGGTTTTGCAATGGTTGAAACNCTTTTGATTATTGTTAGAAAAGTAGTTAATATGGAAGCATATATTACAATTAANCATATTGAATATATGAACGTTATAATTCTATTAACTGGTTCACTTGTNGGTGTTGCCTACATAACAGAATTGTTTATGGCTTGGTATTCAGGAGTTGAATTTGAACAGTATGCATTTTTAAATAGAGCAACAGGNCCTTATTGGTGGGCCTATGCAAGTATGATGACTTGTAATGTTATAGTACCGCAATTATACTGGATATATAAGATAAGGACATCTTTTGTTGCCACTTTTATTTTATCNATTTTTGTTAATATTGGTATGTGGTTCGAAAGATTTGTGATCATAGTTACATCATTACATAGAGATTTTTTACCATCATCTTGGACTATGTTCTCGCCATCATTTGTGGATATAGGAATATTTTTAGGAACAATAGGTTTCTTTTTCGTATTGTTCTTACTTTATGCTAGNTCATTTCCTGTTATTGCTCAAGCTGAGGTAAAAACAATTTTAAAATCATCAGGATCTGAATATAAAAACAAGACAAATGAGTAAAAAAGTTCTACATGCTATATTTGATGATGAGGAAGTTTTACTTTCTTCTGTTAAGGAAATAAAGGATAATGATATAGTTATTTCTGAAGTATATAGTCCTTTTCCAATACATGGGTTAGATCATGCACTTGGGCTGAAAGAAACAAGAATGGCTATAACAGCATTTATATATGGATGTATAGGTATTACATTTGGGGGGGTGTTAATATATTATATAATGATTTCAGGTGTAGGTAAAAGTTGGCCAATGAACATAGGGGGAAAACCAAATTGGACATTTTATCATAATTTACCATCATTTGTGCCAATTATGTTTGAATGTACTGTTCTTTTTGCTGCTCACTTGATGTCTATTACATATTTTTTTAGAAATAAACTTTATCCTGGTTCTAACTCAAAAAGTCCAGATCCAAGAACAACAGATGATAAATTTTTAATGGAAATTGAGGTGTCTGAAAATGAAGATTTAGTTCGAAAAGTGTTAAATAAAACAGGTGCAATAGAAATTAATGAAAAGACAAATGAAAAATAGTGTAATTATATTTTTAGCTTTTTTTGTAATTATTGGATGTGACAATGATGGTAGAGGTTATGAATATATGCCTGATATGTATCGTTCTCCTTCATTAGAAACTTATTCATCAAACAATTTNTTTAGTGACAGTTTAAANGCTAGAAAACCNGTTNAAGGAACCATNGCTAGAGGNTATTTNTCTTCTTTCAATTATGATGGNTCNTTAGAAGGATATCTTGAAGCNGGNANNAAAGCAAAAAATCCNTANAANTCCGATGAAATAAACTTAGAGGAGGGTAAAAAGCTTTATAATATGTTTTGTACACATTGTCATGGTGAATTAGGAGCTGGTGGTGGATCAATAACTCATCCTATTTATTCTGTAATTCCTCATTATAATGATAATAAATCTATTAGAAGACCAAATGTTTCTATGTCTGAACTAACAGCAGGACATATTTTTCATGCTATAACTTATGGATTAAATGCGATGGGTCCACACGCATCTCAGTTAAGTGAAAAAGAAAGATGGCAAATTGTTTTATATGTTCAAGAATTACAAAAACTACCAGTAGAATAAATATATAATTATGTTTAAAACAAATAAAAAGACAAATTTGATTATTTCAGTAATGATTTTACTGGGAGTTATCTCTGGAATAATAGCATTTTTAGTAGATTCACATGCTGCTTGGACTAATTTATTATTTAATAATTATTTCTTTTTGGGCATCTCTCTATTTGCTGTATTTTTTGTTGCATTACAATATGTTTCTGAAGCAGGTTGGTCGACTATAATTAAGAGAGTACCAGAGGCAATAATGACTTTTTTGCCAGTAACGGGTGTTATTATGCTTTTTATTGTAGTTGCAGCTGCTTTGCATTGGAATCATATTTATCATTGGATGGAGCCTGGAATAACAGATCCAACAGCTGAAAATTACGATAAAATAATTGCCGGTAAAAAAGAATATCTTAACATACCTTTTTTTCTCATACGTTCATTTATTTATGTTATCATTTGGGTATTTTGTGCTAGAAAACTAAGAGATTTATCATTAGAAGGAGATTTAGAGGGTGGTATAGGTGAAAAATCTTATTGGAAAGGCCTAAAGGTTGCAGGTTGGTTCATTGTACTATTCGCAGTTACTAGTTCAACAGCNTCTTGGGACTGGATTATGTCTATAGATACACATTGGTTCAGTACACTATTTGGTTGGTATATNTTTAGTGAGTGGGCTACAATAGGATTTGCATCTATTTTATTACTCACTCTTTATGTTCACAAGCAAGGGTATTTAAAAGATTTAAATGANAGTCATATACATGACTTAGGAAAATTTGTCTTTGCTTTTTCTATTGTATGGACTTATATGTGGTTTTCACAGTTTATGTTGATATGGTATGCTAATATACCAGAAGAAGTAGCTTATCACTTACAGAGAATTGAATCTCCAAATTATAGATTTTTATTTTGGTTTAGTTTGATTATTAACTTTTTATTACCAACAATATTATTAATGAGTAGAGATGCGAAACGAAATATTAATAGACTAATGTTTGTTTGTGTAGCAATACTATTTGGACATTGGATTAACTCTTATTTGTTATTTGCACCAGGAACTTTATTTGATCATGGCCATTTAGGATTTTTAGAAGTTGGTATGGGAATAGGCTTTATAGGTTTATTTTTAAAAGTGGTATTTTACAATTTGGGTAAACGAGATGTAGAAATAAAGCATCATCCTTTCCTNGATGAAAGTAAGCATTTACATACATAGTTATTATTAAACTCGNATTAATTTTATTTTTTCTTTGTTAAATTTGTAAATAATGTCAGAAGATATTTACAATACAGAAGCCGATGANTTAGAAAATGAACAAGTTCTAAGACCTAAACTATTTTCAGATTTTGAAGGTCAAAATCAAGTAGTTGATAATCTAGAAATTTTTATTGAAGCTGCAAANCAAAGAGGTGACGCGCTTGATCACGTATTATTACATGGACCACCTGGANTNGGAAAGACAACCTTAGCAAATATTATTGCTAACGAATTAGATGTAAATATTAAAACAACATCAGGTCCTGTTTTAGATAAACCTGGTGATCTTGCAGGANTACTAACTAATCTTGAAGAAAGAGANGTGTTATTTATCGATGAAATACATCGACTTAATCCTATTGTTGAGGAATANTTATATTCTGCAATGGANGANTATCAAATTGATATTATGATTGAGTCAGGNCCAAATGCTCGTACTGTACAAATTAAAATAAATCCTTTTACATTAATTGGAGCAACAACAAGATCAGGTTTATTAACTTCACCACTAAGAGCTAGATTTGGAATTAACTCGCGTTTAGANTACTANAAGACAGATCTTCTTTCCAAAATAGTTAATAGATCTTCAACNATACTTGATGTTCATATTAATAACGATGCAACATCTGAAATTGCTAGAAGAAGNAGAGGTACACCAAGAATTGCAAATGCTTTACTTCGCAGAGTTAGAGATTTTGCTCAAATAAANGGTGATGGAAATATTAATAATNAGATAACTAAATTCGCCTTAAATGCCTTAAATGTCGATGAACANGGANTAGATGATATGGATAATCGTATTCTATCAACTATAATTGAAAAATTTAAAGGGGGCCCAGTTGGNTTAACAACTATTGCAACAGCAGTNGGTGANCAATCTGGTACAATTGAGGAGGTATANGAACCATTTTTAATNATGGANGGTTATATCATGAGAACNCCAAGAGGACGTCAAGCTACTGACAAAGCTTTTAAACATTTGGGTTTAGAAAAATCTAATGACGAACAAGGTAATCTTTTTTAAATTGCCTGATCATATACATCTAGTATAGTCTTTTTGTATTGTGTAAATGTTGCCAAAGCCCATATTTTTAGAAGTATTACNTCTTTTTTGTCAAGCCAACCAATNTTCTTNTATAATTCTTTTTTAAATAATTTTTTATCAAAGCTTACACTATTTAAAATTTTTTTACTGAATTCAAGCATTGTAATAATTNTTNATCATTATNATAACATAAATATTNTAAATTTATTGTTCTCCCCACATATAANNATNATGTTTAATTTCAGCTAAATTAATTACCCTNTCAATAACCGTCGCTGCAAGTTCTTCAAAATTTTNAGGTTTACTATAAAACGATGGTGTGGCGGGGCATATTATCCCNCCNGAACTAGTAATTTTTTTCATATTTTCAATATGAATCAAATTGTATGGAGTNTCTCTAGCTACTAAAATTAATTTACGTNTTTCTTTTAGCACTACATCAGCAGCTCTTGTGGTAAGATCATTAGATATTCCATTTGCAATNCTACCTATTGTNCCCATTGAAGCGGGGCAAACAATCATNATATTGTAATTTGCTGATCCGGATGCAAAAGGAGCTGAAAAGTCTAATTTTGAATAATGGTTTAAATTATAANTTTTATAATCTTCGTTNTCAAGCTCTTGTTTCCATACATATTTTGCATTATCAGACATAACTAATCCNATAGATTCGATTTGACTTTTTAANGTTNNTAATTTATCAAGTAATACTTTAGCGTATATTGCTCCACTTGCTCCAGTAATNGCAAGAACTATTTTGTGTTTTTTCATATGTGATAATAAATTGAAAAATTAATTGTTGTNTTGTATTTTCCTTTCTTAANCGANTTATAAGTTGTTGAGTTATTATAATCTTCATTTCCAATTGGCAAAATCGAATTTGTTAACCTTGAATTTAAGCTAATATTTTNATTTATAAAATAATTNAGACCTAATGCTANACTCAAGTCGTTCTTAATAAATGGATCTATTGTANTATTCATTTCTCCTATGTTNTCTATGTAATAACCANTTATTAATTGGGCCCANTGAATTCCAAATTCATATTCTAAAGTTTCATTATANTTNAGNTTTAATAACATTGGAACTTCAATNTAGCTTAAATTAATNTATGGTTTGTTATAGTTTTCAGATTCTTCATTAATCATATCAGGATTTCTACTTCCTTTTTGTATATACACTATTTCTAATTGAAGGCTGTTTCTGCTTGATAGGATTCTATTTGTAAAACCACCAAAAACTAAGCCGGCTTTATTAAATCCAGCAAGATCATCTCCAGAAACTTGAGATGTGCTTAATCCAAGAATAACACCACCCTCAAACTCTTGACAATAACAGTTTAAATGCATTACTATGATAGTTAAGATAAAAAATATTTTTTTCATATTATCTAAAACTAATACCAGCTCCTAATGTTGCAACTGGGTATTTTGAAATAGTGTAATTTGCTTGAAGTGCAAGGATAGCAATATTAAACCTAAATCCTAAATTTGCTCTTAATTCGGTATTACTTTCGTATTCAATATTTGTCAATTCTTCTGCATTTAGTTCAAGCGCACCAACTGCATAATCACCATCAATTTTAAATGATGATTTTGAGGAGTTATAACCTATACTAGCATATGGGGTAAACATTAAAATTTTTTTAGATAAAATTATATTTGCTGTCATCGCTTCAACATCAAAAGCAAGTTCATTATTTCTATCTCCTATGACATTCTTTATAGCAACAGTAGAGTTGAATTTAGTATAACCTCCTTGAACAGAAAGACTAATAGGTAATATTTTTCCCCCAGGTATCCATTGAAGTAAATCATGCTTTACACCAAAACCATATAAATTTATTTGGTCTACTTTTCCTACATTTATTTTTGGTAGATATCTAATGTTAATTTCAGTACCCTTTATTAATCCTATTCCTGCTTGTACAATCGGAACTGGAAAAACAGGTATATTTAGACCAGATGGCATTTTTACACTGTTGCCATTATATGTTATTTCAGATGGTTCTTTCTCTCCAACAATAGTAGGTGTTTCACCTCCACTGAAAGAATTACCACCAATTTCAGATATTGAGAATATTTTATATGATTCAGGAATTAAAACAATATTACCAGCTATAGTAATATCAAAACCGCCAAATTTATGTGGTTTGCCCGTATTATACCACCCATTGTTTAATCCAGCTGAAAAACCATCTGCTATTGGTCTAATATATTCTTTAAGAATATTTTTCCCATAGTAAATGTCGAGAGTGCTTTGTGAGTAAGTCAAAGTAGAGCAGAGGAGTAAAATACTTAGTATTCTTTTTTTAAACATAAATTAATTTAAGTTTGCTTCTTCAACCTGAACAATTTCTTTGTTTTCAGTATTATATATGAATGCGATAACAGTCATGTTATTAATATTCCAGCCACCTGAATTTCCATTCCCTAGTTCTATACTATTTGAATAATCAATATTAACTTGTTCAAGACTACTAATATCATAGCTATATTCTTTTTCAATTATTTGTCCACTTGTAAGTTCATAACTATTAGAAATAGATTCATCAGCAATAACGCTTCTGAGTATATGATTATGTTCGTAATTTTCTACTTCTTCTTGTCCATCTTTTTGCCAATCAATGATATTATTTTCTGCTAAGCAGATAAATATATTATGCTTATTTAGTAGAGTATTTACTACTTCAGTATTTACATATATATTGTTGTTATCTGATGTGATAGAAATTTTAAAATCTATCTCTTTTCTTAGTTCTTCAGCAACTATTCCTGCCCATTCATCTTTCCCAAGTTGATGATTAGAGGGGTAAGATAGTCTATTTACCATACCTCTTGGTAGTCCTAGGTTCGATATAGAAAAGGTTTCATCCCAACTATCTCCCCATTGTGTTCTAAAATCATATTGAAATTTGGGAGCTTGACTTTCAGGATAAGGTCTAGCAAAAGTTTTACTTACATGTATTGCTAATGCAATTACTTGATTTCCATAAATATCTTGTATAGCTTTTATTTCTCTTCCAGCTTCAGGGCAATTAGGACAAAGATGACCAGTATAGTCTTCAATTAATACTTTTTTTTCAGGATTTACATAAGAATCGTAATCTGCAATGTAAGGTCCCTCTTCAATATCACATGATATTATTAATAATAATGTTGAAAATATTAAAATATTATTTTTCATATTAAAAACTTGATGATACACTTATATTAAATCCATTTGATGAGGGTACAAGTTTACAAATTCCTCCTACACAAAAAATACCTTCTCTTTTTTTACCATAACCTATTTCAAAGCGATTACTTTTTTTAGAGTAACCAATATTTAAATTTAAATAATGAAGTCTTTTTTTTGAATCCTCATGCCCCCAGTTATACATATCTTGAACAGTAAAAAACCAGTTTGGCGAAACTGTGTATTCAATTAATCCCATGCTCCAATCTCCTTCAGCTAATTTTTCTGCTTCTTTTAGTTGTTGAGAAAATAAACTTTGAAGCTCCATTCTAATAGTATGACCTTTCTTAACTTTATAAGTAATGTCCGCAACGATAATTGATGAACTAATCATTCCATTTTCGCCTTTAGTTTTCCCCTCTAGAAAATCTTTATTATAAATTTGATTAGCTAAAACTAATGTTGATCTTGTTTTTTTATTTATCTTTTTATTTACTTCTAAATTGATATCTTGGAAAAATAATTCTTGTGCAAAACATAAAATCATTGGAGTATAATTAACCTGGTCATTTAGAAATGAACTACCATAATTTCCACTCAGTCCGTTCATTCTAGACATGTTTAAATTTAATTTCGTTCCATATTTTCCTCCCAAAAAAGTTCCTTTTTTAATATTTAAAAACAAATCTAGTTGTACACCAATTTCACCATCCANTTGAATNGCATANGGATATAGNGTAAGTAANGAATAAGTATGAGGTTTGCTTAAAGTTGGCACATAATTAATTAAATATGCTTTACCATCTCTATCTCTATCAGATTTAAATGTCATATTATCAATACGATGAAGAGCTGCAGAGATACCAAATCCTTTTTTTGAGTAATTTAGATTTGTTAAAAATGCACTTCCGCTAGCATAGTTCATTTTACTTTCTGTTAAAACATTAGCTGGGTCATTAACTTTATATGCAAATTCGGTGTAAGAGTTCCATCCACCATTATTTACATTTAATCTTGTAGCATATGCTCCGACATTTTGTGGAATTTTAAAAACTATGTTTGATCTTTCTTGATATCTGCTTATAAAGCTACCACCAATAGAAAACTGAGTTTTAATGTTTGAATTAAATAATTCGTTAATACTTACTTCTCCATCAATACCTCTAAAGATTCCGTCTGCATATGTAAAATGAGTTCTGCTTTTTCCAATGAATCCTTTAATATTAGTNGCNTTTAATCCATCATATTTTAATCTTACTCCGTCCATGGCGTTGTCAATACCTAATCCTTTTTCTTCATAACTTCTAAAAATGAGTCCAGTACCAAATTGTTCATAAAAATTACCTGCAGTAATTTCTAGGTCATATAGTTTATATGTGGCATATTTAAATGGAATTCCATTTCCTTTAAATTCAGGGTCAAAATCAGCTAATGCATTTAGATAACTTTCATATCTAATACCAGTTCTAAAATTTCCTTTTGTGTAATTTAAATTTAAATAAGCATTGCTTAAAACAATTTCGTCGGCAGCTTGTGCGTCAATTAAAATATCTTNCTGATAACTTTGAAGAGAAAGGTTAAAATCTCCATTTATCTGTCCTTCTTGACCAAACAAAACATAGTTAGNTANTATGAAAAAAAATATAAAAAATCTTTTTTCCATTTACTCTATTANGTTTTGTATTTCATCAAATAGTTCATCTTCATCTCCATCAACATAGCCTCTATGTTGCCAAACGATTTCTTTTTTACTATTGAGTAAAAAAGTATGAGGAACAGTTGANACTCCCATGGCTCTTTTTAGGTCACCATTNGGGTCTAGGTACACTTCGTATTCCCAGCNAACTGAATTTACATATGGAGCTACTTTTGACATGGATCTGGTGTCATCAATGGAAATAGCAATGATTTTAACACCAGTTTCATCTTGCCATTCATCGTANACTTCAGCTATATTATTTAATTCTTTTTTGCANGGTTTACACCATGTAGCCCAAAAATTTATAACAATNGGCATTTCGTTATTTTCAATTGAATTGATATTTATTGATTTTCCATTTATTGTCTTTACGTCAACNGATGGAAGTAATTTNTTTTGTGAATATGTAGTTGTTGTAATNATAAAAAATAGAAGNGTAATAATTCTTGTTTTCATGTATAAAAAATTTAATAGATACAAATATACTTATAATTAGTTAGTGAAAAAATTAAGTCATTATTTATAAAAAAACCCTGAAGTAATTATCAGGGTTTTTTTAAATAAATACAATTTTATTAATGAGAAATAATGATTTTTTTAACAATATTTCCNTTTTCAGTATCAGCATCTATGAAATATACACCNTTTTGTAATNNAGTAGTGTTGATTGTCTTATCATTTTTTGTAGTATATACTAACTTTCCAAANACATCATATATGTCNAGNNTTGTNTAATNCCCATCAATTGATATTATGTTATCAGCCGGATTGGGATAAATTGAAATGCCATTAATTTTTTCATCAACAGAAGAAACTATGCAACTTGCTTGACAAGATGATAATGTACTGTACGCTCCATTTCCAGTACCCGGGTCAAAGCAGTTGCCTTGACCATCGCAGTCCCACGATGCTGCTGGACCTGTTCCGTTTGTTTCAAAATAATCTTCTTTATCATAAAAGTTAGAAAAACTCATTGCTGAACCTCCTCCTGCTATTATAGTTCCATTTGCATCAGTAACCGTATATGAGCCTTGACCATATGTGCAGCATATTCCATCACCATATGTGTCTACGAATATAAAAGAGTAACATTTATTTGGATCTAAATTTGCAGTTACAGTNGGCTGAACTGAACTAGCTGTTAATGAACCAANAGGTGCTGAAGCCACAACATTNCCGCTTTCATCCTTTAATTCCCATCCGTTTTCAGAGTTTCCATATTGATCTGTTGTAACATCAATAGTAACAGTTCCAGCCATTACTCCAGCTTGTACTTGTCCTGCTGCTAAATATTGATTAAAAGTAACAGATGAATTGTCATTGTTAGTGTTTTGATCTGTATTGCCGTTTGGGTTAGATGTTGAGACATTAACAGTATTATTTGCTGCAGGTGTAAAAGCAACATTAGGTATTGTTATAGTTTCGGTGCCCGCTGAAGGCAGGTTTCCAGACCAAGGATATGTTATTGTAGCACCACCATTTATCGAATAGTTGATATCTAAAGATGTTAAAGGTACATTACCATAATTCCTAAAAGTAACTTCAATATCAGTAGTTGAACCGCATATAACATCATTAGCTGAAGAGCTCATGCAATACGCATCAAATGAATTTGCAAATATTACGTTTGGATATATTTCCGTTCCAGTAATAATTTCTTGNTGTCCTTCAGCTACAAAAGCAACAATAGCAATATTTGTTGGGTCAAGAGCAACACCATTTATATCGGCTGGCATNGTCCAAGTAAATTGGTCTGCNTANAAACTACCNGGTGTTAAAGTGTTAATTGGTACTCCCCACTGACCAGTCATCATNTGTCTTAGCATATGTTGATGGTTGTAGTTTCCATTTGCTAAAATAGNGGTTGGATTAAACTGNGAACCACCAGTTTGCGGGCCTTCAACATTATTTTGAACTACAGCTACATTAAGCATGTTAGAAGTTACTGTTTGTGNTCCTGTATAGTAAACTTCAACATCTACAGTTAGGACATTTGTTGCCATATCAACATTAGCTTGTATCCCAACATTTACAGGTGAGGCCACATTCATTATTTGGTTGGCAGCTCCCGCCCAATCTCCTCTACTCATAGCAGTAATACCACCACTAAATACATGTCTGTTTACTGTTCCGCTTGGATAGCCAGAAACACCGCTTTGCGAAGCAATATTNGATCCAATTGGATCAACTCTAAAATCTGTTCCAGGACCTTGTGGGTTNGCATAACCACCAGTATGTATATTAATTAAAAACACATCGTTTGGATTGGCGTTNTGTAAATCTTGNGCNATTCTATGTCCATCAGGGCAGTATACACAGCTTATTCCNGTAAATTCTTCTAAAATTACATTTTTATTTTCGGGTTGAGTACTAACAAATGTTTGNGCATTAATTGTAAANACACAAAATATTGTTAATAGAANAATGAGTAAATTNTTTTTCATATTTNAACTTTTATNAATTNTCAAGGTAACAAATATANTACTAAATTATTATAAAAAAGACAAGTTAGATTATTTAATTTACCNAAACATCTATGATAAGATTTTTTATATATTTGCTAAAACACAATTTCATGAAAAAGTTATTAATTNTAGTNCTCATTTCATCNTTTTANTTTAATGTTAATGCACAAAGTTTATCGGTANCTGGTAGTGAGTTTGCTAATCCATTAGNAAATGACCCTTGTTTGCAAACTTCNGCATCTTTAACAGTTAGAAATATTTCATCAACTACACATAANGTGCTTTGTGAGAAAATTATTATTGNTACTGCAGCNGGGACAGAAAATTTTTTTTGTTGGGGTGCAAATTGTTATGGTTCAGAAACATATATTTCAACTGATCATAACACTTTAGATCCAGGAGAAGTTGACAATATTGATTTTGGAGGCTATTATGACGCATATTGCAATCCGTCTACAGCAACCGTCCAATACTGTTTTTACCCTGATACAGATCCAACAGATAGAACATGTGTTACAATTACATATAATGCAATGATGAGCAATAATGTAAGTGTTATTTCTGATAGTCAGACTTATTTCTACCCTAACCCATCATCAACCATCACAAAGTTCATGTTTTCTGAGAAAAATTGTTCAAATTTAATTGTACTTGATAATTTAGGCAAAACTGTTAAAAATATTATTTTACATAATCAACAATCAATAAATATAGATATTTCAGATTTGCATCACGGCATATATTTTGCTCAACTGATTAAAAAAAATAGAATTATATCAACCAAAAAATTAATAATTCAATAAAAAAAATTTATAACTTTTTTTAAAACCCTGCCCTGTACCAAAGTGTAGGGTTTTAATTTATAAATACTCAATTAAAAAATGATAGCACATATTAAAGGTAAGTTAGTTGAAAAAACTCCAACATTTGTCGTAATAGATGTAAATGGTGTTGGTTATCATATAAAGATTTCACTACAAACATTTTCATCAATTAAAGAAGATATCTGTAAATTATTTACACATCTTTCAATAAAAGAAGACTCACATACACTTTTCGGTTTTTATGAGAAAAGCGAAAGAGAACTATTTGTAAAATTAATTTCTGTTTCTGGAGTGGGGCCAAGTACTGCACAAATAATTTTATCAACATATAATTCACAAGAAGTCATAAATTATATAACCTCTGCAGATGTAAATGCTATAAAAAGTGTCAAAGGTATTGGTTCTAAAACTGCACAAAGAATAATAGTAGACTTAAAGGATAAACTAAGTCAAATTAATGATTCTTCTGATATAATATTTGATAAAATAGACAATACAATTAAACAAGAAGCGTTATCTGCATTGAATGCCCTTGGATTCGGTAAAAAAATTGCTGAAAGCAAAATAGAAAAAGTTTTAAAAATGAATCCAGATATTGATAATGTTGAAGAACTTGTAAAGACTACTTTAAGTCAGATGTAAATTCGTTAAGAATTGAAAAAAATATTATATATATTAGTAATTATTGTACTTTTTAATGTTAGAGCTTTTGCTCAGTTTAATCAATTAAATCTAGACACAACACTTAACTATCCCTTTAACAATTCTCAAGTAGGAGGTTTGTTTTTAAATAATCCTGCGAATTTTAAAACTAATATAATATATGACCCTTCATTAAACTTATATTTTTTCGAAAATAAAATAGGAACATTAAGTAGTGGTTTGAGTAAAAGTTTTTCTTTTGAAGAGTATAACGAGTTACAAAATCAGAAAATACTTTCTGATTATTGGAATAATAAAAGTAAGCAGCGCCTTTTAAATAATAAAAGTTTTTCTAGTTTACCTAAACTATATGTGCCTGGAAAAACTTTTGATAGAATATTTGGAGGTAATGCAGTAGATATTAGACCCCAAGGATCTGCAGAGTTGATATTTGGATTAAAGACAAATAGACTTGATAATCCATCACTTACTGAAGATCAACGAAAAACTACATCTTTTGATTTTGAAGAAAAAATTCAAATGAATGTGATCGGTAAGATTGGTGATAAATTAAAGTTAACAACTAATTTTAACACTGAAAGCACTTTTGATTTTGAAAATCAAATGAAGTTGGAGTACACTGGTTACGAAGATGAAATTATTAAAAAAATTGAAGTTGGAAACGTTAGTTTACCTCTAAATGGAACATTAATTACAGGAAGCCAATCACTTTTTGGGTTAAAAACACAACTTCAATTTGGAAGAACTACTATAACTGGTATATTATCTCAGCAAAAAAGTACTACTTCTGAAATTGAAGTTAATGGAGGGGCTCAAACATCAGAATTTGATGTTTATGCTGATCAATATGAAGCAAATAAACACTATTTTTTATCTCATTATTTTAAAGATAATTATGATATTGCACTTGAAAATTTACCTTTTATAAACTCCCCAATTAATATAACAAAAATTGAGGTTTGGATCACAAATAAAACAGGTACTACTAACAATACTCGAAATATTATATCCTTTTTGGATTTAGGAGAAACAACAGCTAATATATATAACACACAATTTACCACTTCAAATGGAGGTTTATTTCCAGACAATAATGCAGCTAATGACTTATTTACGACTTTAACTACAAATTTTTCTGAAATAAGGAATGTTAATAATGCCAACTCTGTTTTATCTTCAGCAATATCATTAAATTTTTTAAACGGTCAAGACTATGAGAAACTTGAAAGAGCTAGAAAATTGTCAGAATCAGAATACACTTTACACCCTCAACTTGGTTACATATCTTTAAATCAAGCTTTAAACAATGATGAAGTTTTAGCTGTTGCTTTTCAGTACACAGTTGGAAATAAAACATATCAGGTTGGGGAATTAACATCAACAGGTCCTGATGCTCCTGATGCGTTAATTTTAAAAATGCTAAAGGGAACTAATTTTTCACCAAATTTACCAAATTGGCATTTGATGATGAAAAATATATATGCTATTGGGGCATACCAAATGAGTAGAGAAGGATTTATATTAGATGTTGTTTATGAAAATTCTGAAGAATCAGGTGCATTAACAAACTATATAAGTGAAGGTGTTGTTGAGGGTATTCCATTAATCAGACTATTAAATTTAGATAATTTAGATCAACAAATGGAGGCAAGATCTGATGGTTTGTTTGATTTTATTGAAGGGGTAACAGCGCGATCTTCTAATGGGAGAATAATTTTTCCTGTAAGAGAGCCATTTGGATCGTACTTCCGAAGTAAGTTCTCTGATTTAAATATTGCTAAAAAATATATTTATCAAGCTTTGTATGATTCAACTATTACAGTTGCTCAACAATATCCAGAGTTAAACAAATTCAGGTTAAAAGGAAGTTATCAATCTTCTTCAGGAGCAGAAATCAGATTAAATGCAATGAACGTTCCTGAAGGTTCAGTTACAGTAACTGCAGGATCACAAAAACTTATTGAGAATCAAGATTACACTGTAGATTATATGCTTGGAAGAGTTACGATTATTAATGAAGGAATTTTAACATCAGGTGTGCCAATAAAAATTTCATTAGAAAACAATTCTATGTTTGGTATTCAAAATAAAACCTTACTTGGAGTACATGCAGATTATGAAATAAACAAAGATTTTGTTCTAGGGGCAACCATGCTGAATTTAACTGAAAGACCCTATACTCAAAAAATAAATACTGGAGAAGAACCTATTTCCAATACAATTTGGGGTATGGATGGTAATTATCAGACTGATGTTCCTATGCTAACAAAAATTATTGATAAATTACCATTAATAGAAACTAAACAAAAATCATCTTTAATTGCTACAGCTGAGTTTGCTCATCTTATACCAGGTCATCATAGAGCAGTGGGCAAAAACGGTGTTTCATACATTGATGATTTTGAGGCAAGTAAAACTTCAATAGATATAAAAAATATGAGCGCATGGAAATTGTCTTCAATTCCAATTGGTAATGAGCAAGATTTGGTTTTTCAAACAACAGGCGAATTTTCAGGATTTTTTGATCCATTAAATTATGGCTCAAAAAGAGCGAAATTAGCCTGGTATGTTGTAGACCCTTTATTTTATCGCAATATTTCAATTACACCTAGTAATGTCAACCAAACTCTAAATTTATCTAATGGAAACACAATTAAACAACAGTCTTATCATTATTCAAGAGAAGTTTTAGAGAATGAAGTTTTCCCTAATAAAGATCCTGATTTAGGTAGTCAAATTACAAACCTATCAACTCTAGATATTGCATATTACCCATTTGAGAGAGGGCCATATAATTATACTGTAAACAATATTGATTCTGAGGGTGTCTTAGATAATCCAAGATCTAATTGGGCAGGAATAATGAGAAAATTAGAAACTAACGATTTTGAGTCTGCTAATATTGAGTTTATAGAATTCTGGTTAATGGATCCTTTTAACTCCGAAGATGGTTTAATTAATCATTCTGGTGGTGATATGTATATCCATTTAGGTAATATTTCAGAGGATATCTTAAAGGATGGCTATAAAAGTTTTGAAAATGGTTTTCCAACATCAGCTAATATTGAAAATGTTGATACAACTTCCTGGGGAAGGGTTCCAACAAATTTTTCAATAGTAGATGCTTTTGATAATGACCCCATCTCAAGACAGTTTCAAGATATTGGATTGGATGGATTGAATAATAGTGATGAAAGATTATTTTTTGATTCTATTTATTTGTCTAAATTAGAAAATTTATATGGATCCTCATCTCAAGTCTATGTAAAAGCTAATAATGATCCTTCTGCGGATGACTTTCATTATTTTAGAGGTACAGATTTTGATAATAATGCTACAACAATTTTGGAAAGATATAAAGACTTTAATAACACTGAAGGAAACTCAGTGACATCTGAAAATTCACCTGAAAGTTATCCAACAGCAGCTTCTACACAACCTGATTCAGAAGATTTAAATAGAGATTATACCTTAAGTGAAACTGAAAGTTATTTTCAATATAAATTAAGACTCTTCCCAAATATGCAAATTGGAGATAGTTATATTTCTGATATATTAGAAAATACTGTAAAAACTGAAAATGGTTCATCAAGAAAAATAAAATGGTATCAGTTTAGAGTTCCGGTTTATCAACCTCAACAAGTAGTTGGGGGTATAAATGATTTTAAATCAATTAGATTTATGAGATTGCTTTTTACTGATTTTTCAGAACCAATAATTTGTAGATTTGCCTCTTTTGATTTGGTAAGAGGTGAATGGAGAAGATATAGTTTTGACCTTTCACAGCCAGGTGAATATATACCACTAGATGATCAAAACAATACTTTGTTTGATGTTTCTGCGGTAAATATTGAAGAAAATGGTAATCGATCTCCAGTTAATTATGTCTTACCTCCAGGAATTGAACAAGAAATAGACAATACAACAACGGCTACAAGACAACAAAATGAACAATCATTGGTGCTTAAAGTGTGTAATTTAAATGATGGTGATGCCAGAGCGGCGTATAAAACAACTGACATAGACGTAAGGTCATATAAAAAACTAAAAATGTTTGTTCATGCGGAAGGGCAAAATGATGATCTTAACTTTGGTGATTTGTCCTGTTTTATAAGACTAGGAACAGATTTTTCATCAAACTTTTATGAATATGAAATTCCATTAAAACCAACGCCTCATTTTTCTAGTTCACCAATAGAAATTTGGCCTATTGAAAATAATATTGATATTGACTTTGAAATTTTTCAGCTCGTTAAGCAAGAAAGAAATTTTTATTCAAATGATGTTAGTACTCCTTACGAAACCAATATGTCTGGAGGTAAGGTGACTGTAGTAGGAAACCCTAACTTATCTCAAATTAAAACCATAATGATTGGAGTTAGAAATCCAAAAAAAGAGTCTATTGAAAGCTTAGACGATGGGCAACCAAAATGTGGGCAAATATGGGTGAATGAGCTAAGACTTACTGACTTTGATGATTATGGTGGATGGGCCGCAAATAGTCGCTTAACAACACGAATAGCTGACTTCGGAAACGTAACAGTATCAGGAAATATGAGTACAATTGGTTTTGGATCTATAGAAAAAAAAGTTAATGAAAGACAGAAATATAATGCTTATCAATACGATCTTTCTTCAACATTTAATTTAGGTAAATTCTTTCCTCAGGATTTTGGAGTTAAGGCTCCAATGTACATAGGTGTTTCTGAATCCTTCAAAAATCCTCAGTATAACCCGTTAGATCCAGACATCTTATTTTCAACTTCATTAAAAACACTCGAGACGAATGACGAAAGAGATTCGTTAAAATATATTGCGCAAGATTACGTTAGTAGAAAGAGTATAAATTTTACAAACGTCAGAAAGACCAGAGTTCAAAAAAAAGGTGAGAAACCTAAGAAACAGAAAGTATATGATATTGAGAATTGGACATTGTCATATTCTAAAAACAAAACACTAATCCGCAATATTAATACAGAGTATAACAGAACAATTAATTATAGAGGAGCAATTACGTATAATTTTAATACTCAGCCAAAAAATATAAAACCTTTTGGAAAAATCAAATTTCCAAAATCACCATACTTTAGAATAATAAAGGATATCAATTTTTATACAATGCCCAAAACCTTTTCATTTAGAACAGACTTGGATAAAAATTATAATGAAACTAAGCTAAGAAATTTAAGTAACTCTAATCTAATTATATATCCAACTTACAATAAATTGTTTAGCTGGAACAGAATGTATGATATTAAGTACGATATAACAAGAACATTGAAATTAGATTTTAACGTTACGCATAGAGCTAATATTGATGAGCCATCTGGTAAACTATCAAAGTCAGATCCACTGTACAGACAAAAAATGGATACAATATGGTCAAATTTCAGGAACTTTGGTAGACCAACATCTTATAGACAAGTTTTAGGTCTAAATTATCAAGCTCCTTTAAATAAAATTCCAATTTTGAATTTTTTGTCTTTAAATACTAGATATAATTCAACCTATGATTGGATTTCTGCTCCAGTTACACTAAGAAATCTAGGAAATAACATTCAAAACTCAAGAAACAGACAGTATAATGGTCAAATTAATTTAACAACGCTATATAATAAAGTACCTTATTTTAAAAAGATTAATCAAGTTTCAAGAAGAGTTAAATCTAGAAATAATAGTAGAAATGAAGATAATTTTGAAAACAATAAAAAAGATTTGAATGGACAATATGAAATCTTAAAACATTTAACTAGATTCGTATTGGCTGTTAAAAATGTATCGGTTAATTATTCTTTAAACGAAGGTACATTCATTCCTGGATATAAATTCCAACCTCATTTTTTAGGACTGAAGTGGGATGAGATGGCTCCTACATTACCATTTGTATTTGGTAGTCAAAATGATTTAAGAATGCGTGCAGCTAGCAGGGGATGGCTAACTGTAGATTCTACACTTAACACTATGTATAATCAAAATAAATCAACAAATTTGACTATAAGAAGTACAGTAGAACCGTTTAAACAATTTCGTGTAGAACTAACAGCTAATAAAACAACTTCAAATAATCTAAGTGAGTATTTCAGATGGAATTCTCAGTTGGATAACTTTAGTTCATTTAGTCCAAATCAGTCTGGAAGCTACAGTATTTCATTTATATCATGGCGAACAGCATTTATTTCTGATAATGATGATTATCAGTCATCTGTATTTGGCAAATTTAGAGGTTATAGAATTGATGTAGCTCAGCAGTTAGCAGCAAATAATCCAAATTTTAATGGTGGAATAGATCCAAATACTGGCTTTCCAATTGAATATGAAATATCATCTAATGGTGATACCATTATAACTGGAGGTTATGGCCCAACGTCGCAAGAAGTAATGATTCCGGCCTTTTTAGCTGCTTATGCTGGATCAAATCCTTTGAGCTCAAGTCTTACAGCGTTTCCAGCAATCCCCAGACCTAATTGGAGAGTAACCTATGATGGTTTAGTAAGAATACCTATTTTAAGTAAAAAATTTAAAACATTTAGTATTTCTCACGCATATCGATCATCATATTCTGTAGGCTCTTATCAAACTAATTTAGATTATGGAGATGGAGATAACTTTAATTTAAATAATATGAGTTATCATGTAGATAAAGAAATATCTCAAGTTACAATAAATGAACAATTTAGTCCTTTATTTAAATTAGATATGCTTTGGAAAAATAGTTTTCTCTCAAAACTTGAGTTTAAAAAGAATCGAATGTTAGCACTTTCGTTATCTAACAATCAAATAACAGAAACATCTACTAACGAATATGTTTTTGGTTTAGGTTATAGAGTAAATGATTTAAAATTTAGATTTATTTCTGGAATGAATAAACAAAAAGTTAGCTCTAATTTGGATTTGAAATTAGATTTTAATATAATGAGTAATAAAACAGTAATTAGAAAGGTAATTGAAGATATTGAACAAATAACAATGGGGCAACAGATTATGAAAATTAATTTTTCAGCAGATTATGTAGTAAATCAAAGAGTTAATTTTAAATTATTTTATGATCGAGTAATTACTAATCCTTTTGTTTCAACAACTTTTCCTGGAGCAATTACTAACGCTGGATTTAGTTTGCGATTTACTTTAGCCGGATAATTTTGTGAGAAGTTAAAATTATGTATTTTTGAAAAAAAAAATGAATTTTCCAAAAGAACTAAAATACAGTAAAGATCATGAATGGCTAAGAATTGATGGAGATATTGGCTACATTGGTATCACCGAATTTGCACAAAGAGAACTTGGAGATATAGTTTTTGTTGATGTAGATACCGAAGGGGAAAAGCTTGAGAAAGAAGAAGTTTTTGGCTCAATTGAAGCAGTAAAGACTGTTTCAGATTTGTTCATGCCTATTTCTGGAGAAGTTATTGAGGTTAATACAAAATTAGATGAAAGTCCTGAGTTAGTGAATTCTGATCCGTATGGTGATGGATGGATTGTAAAAATACGTATAAATTCAGTGAGTGAATCTAACGAGTTGTTGTCAAATTCAGATTATGAACAACTAATTGCTTAAACAAGTTATATATGGAGATTAAAAAAAATCCTAAAGTTGATTTAGAGAAAAAAAGAAGTTTGTATTTACAGATAGGCTTTGTTATTGCTTTATTACTTGTTTATGCCGCTTTTGAATATAAAAATTATGATAAATCTAGTTATAATTTAGGAGATTTAAATTTAGATGATTTAGAAGAAGAAATTATTCCAATTACTAAACAAGAACAAAAACCTCCACCTCCACCTCCACCTCCACCTGAAATTATAGAAATTGTTGAAGATGAGGTTGAGATTGAAGAAGAGCTAGAGATAGAAGATACTGAGTCTGATGAAGATGAAATTATAGAAATTGAAGAAGAAGATGATGATGAATTTTTCATGGTAGTTGAAAATATGCCTGAATTCCCTGGTGGTGATTTAGGCTTAATGAAATATATTCAAAAAAATGTCAAATATCCACCGATAGCTAAAGAATATAATATAACAGGGAAAGTTTATGTTCAGTTCATAGTAGATAAAAGCGGAACTGTAACAAATGTTAAGGTTGTTAGAGGTGTAGATAAAAATTTAGATGCAGAAGCAGTAAGAGTTGTTAAATCTTTACCAAAATATAAACCCGGAAAACAAAGAGGAAAACCTGTAAGGGTTATGTTTACTATACCAATTAATTTCACATTAAACTAGTTTATATTGCTTTGGCAATATATTTTAATGTAATTTTGAAAAAAAAAAATATGTCAACTGATAATTTACATTTTCACAAACATCGAGTTTCAAGAGAGTTAAAAGAAACTAGAAACAATCATAAATCAAGAGTTATTTGGTTTACAGGACTTTCTGGGTCTGGAAAATCAACTGTTGCGAATGCAACTGAAAAATTGTTACATGATAGGGGTCTACAAACCTATATACTCGATGGAGATAATGTTAGAATGGGATTGAACAAAGATTTAGGATTTTCGCCACAAGATAGAACTGAAAATATTAGAAGAATTACAGAAGTTGCAAAATTATTTGCTGATTCAGGGTCAATTGTACTTACAGCATTCATTTCGCCATATAGAGAAGATAGAAATAGTGCAAGACAAATAATCAGTGATAAAGATTTTATTGAAGTTTTTGTTAGTGCAGATTTATCTGTTTGTGAATCTAGAGATCCTAAAGGATTATATAAAAAAGCAAGAGCCGGTGAAATTAAAGGTTTTACAGGTATTGATGCTCCTTATGAAGAACCTAATAAACCAGAACTTGTTGTTGAAACAGATAAGTATGACATATTGGAATGTGCCAATCAAGTAGTTGATTATTTAGTTGAAAAAAATATTATAAAATAAAATTATTATGAATACAGAAAGATGGGATGTTAAAAATCATGGAGGTAACCCAACAACAAATGAAAGTAAAAAATATGCTATTTTTATTGGTAGATATCAACCTTATCATCAAGGTCATATTTCATTAATTATGCAAAAAATTAATAATGGAATACCTGCCTTAATCATGGTAAGAGATATCGCTCCTGATGCTAAAAACCCATTTACAACTGAACAAACAGTTGACATGATAAAGAAATATCACGCAGCTCATAATCACGATGTTGAGGTTATAATAATTCCTGATATGGAAAGTGTAAATTTTGGTAGAGGAGTTGGTTATGAAATAAACGAATTTTCACCACCTGAAAATATAGGTTGGATATCTGCCACTAAAATCAGAGACTCAATTAAAGAAGGTAATAATGATTGGAGAAAATTAGTTGATGAATCTATTCAGGAGGATGTAGAAAAATATCTTTCTGAAACTAATATCAACATCTAAAATCTTAAAAAAGTTATCCTTTCCAATTCATAAAATTTAGTAAATACTAATAAATAATTAGATTTGTAATGTAATCATTGCAAAAATATGAACATTGAAAATTATTTAGAATCTACGTATTTAAAAACTTCTGAAGAAACTAATCTTTCAAATATACAGATAAAGTCTATAATTAAAAGCTTGGTTAATGAAGCTGTGGATAATAACTTTAAACTCATAATGGTTCGAGAAAATCATTTGAATTATGTGGAAAGTTTGCTTAGAAAGATGAAGTCTAATTTACTTATTGGAACAGTTGTTGATTTTCCTTTAGGAGATAAATCTACTTCTGAAAAAATTAAAGAGCTAAATAGAATTTTGAATTATTCTGTTTCAGATATTGATTTCGTTTGTGATTATAATGCTTTCAAAAGAAAGGATTTTAAAAAATTTGATTCGGATATTATTGAGTTAAGTAACTTATGCGTTAAGAAAAATAAAACTATAAAGTGGATTATTGAGACAGGTGCATTGTCAAAGAAAGAAATTTTTGATATATCAGAAAGAATTTCTAAAATTATCAACCAAAATTTTCCAGAAAACTCTGATGATTTTTTTATTAAAACATCAACCGGATACTATGCAGGTTATGGAGCTAATATCAATGACATAAAAATAATTAAAAGAGCTGCAAAAAATATAAATATTAAAGCCTCTGGAGGTATAAAAAGTTTTAGTGATGCAATTAGTATGATTGAGTTAGGTGTAAATAGAATCGGAACTTCCAGCGCACTTAATATTTATAATAAAAAATAAAATGGATTTAAAAAAACTTCTACTCAAAGCTATCAATACTTCTATAAAAGGAGGGCAAGCTATATTAAAAATTTATGAAACTGACTTTGATGTTGATTATAAACAAGATAATTCTCCCCTAACAATTGCAGATAAAAGATGTAATGAAATTATTGAATCAGATTTAATGTCAACTAGTATACCTATTTTGAGTGAAGAAGGTAAACATACAGATTTTAATGAAAGAAAAAAATGGAAATATTTATGGCTTGTAGATCCATTAGATGGCACTAAAGAGTTTGTTAAAAAAAATGGGGAGTTTACAGTAAATATAGCGTTAATAAAAAACGGCAAACCTATTATCGGTGTTATATATGTTCCTGTTAGTGGATTAATCTATTTTGGAATGAAAAACCTAGGATCTTTCAAGTGTAAATGTGGAAATAGTTCTATTGACGATTTGTCTTCCTTTTTAAAACAAAGTAAAAAATTACCAATAACTAATTATAGAGATACTTTTACAATTGTTGGATCTCGTTCTCATATGTCTACTGAGACTGAAATGTATTTTTTATCAATGAAAGAAAAACATAATAAAGTTGAAATACTAAGCGTTGGATCTTCATTAAAGTTATGTATGGTTGCCGAAGGTAAGGCTGATGTATATCCAAGATATGCACCAACAATGGAATGGGATACAGCTGCAGGTCATGCAATCGTTAATTTTGCAGGTTTTTCTGTAAGTAAATATGGATCTAATGATGAAGTTTCATACAATAAAGAAAATTTGTTAAATCCATGGTTTATAGTTGAATAAAATTTATGAGCTTTAAATTATTAGATAGATTTAAGGATGCTGATTTTATAGAAATAATCAAGGGATCGAGCNCTTCATTTTTGTTTCGAATTTTTGGATTANTTTTAGGTTATGTNTTAACTATTATCATAGCTCAATTTTATGGTGCACAAGGTTTAGGTGATTATGTTCTTGCTATAACAGTATTAAAATTATTCACTTTAATTTCGAAATTAGGAATTGATACTAGTTCAATTCGATTTATTGCCTCTTTTTCATCTCAAAAAAAATGGTTNAGTATTNNTGATTTTAGAAANAAAATTTTTTACACTCTTTGTTTTACGTCTCTTATTTGCTCTTTATTAATGTATTTTTTTGCAGATAGTATTTCTTCTTTGGTTAATACCAAAGAAAGTTTTATAAAAATTAATGCATTCTTTTTAATGCCATTAGTTTTTTTCATGGTCAATTATCAAAGTTTGAGAGGACTAAAAAAAATAGCTGAATTTTCTTTTTTTTATAGAGCCTCTCAATCACTTTTTGCAATTATCAGTATTTTAATTTTATATCAATTTATAGATTCATCAATTGTTCCAATTTATGCTTATCTAACCAGTTTAGTTATAGTATCATTATTATCTTTTTTATCATTCAGATTTTGGTTAAAGAAAAAATCTAATGGTCATNAAGAAGCTAATTTAGAGATTTTAAAATATTCAACAATATTTAAAGTTTCTTTACCACTTATGTTTGCGCANTCTGTTCAATTTTTAATGGCATGGACAGANAAGTTAATGATTGGAGGGATGCTCAATTCTGAAGCTGTTGGTATATATCATACTGCCTTTAAATTATCTATGTTCTCGGCTATTGCTTTAATGTCTATTAACAGTATAGCATCACCCAAATTTGCTGAAAAGTTTTATAACAATGATTTTATTGGACTGAAAAAAATATCTAATCAGTCNACTAAATTGATTTTTGTTTCATCTATTCCATTAATTATTTTATCATTCTTATTTCCAAAACTTTTGTTAGGTATTTTTGGTAAAGAATTTGTGTCAGGAACCATAGCTTTTTTAATATTATCAGTTGGTCGGTTGATAAGTTCATTGTCTGGTCCAGCAGGAAATATTTTACAGATGACAAATAATCAAAATATTTATGCCAAAATTTTATTTATTGGAGCTTTATTTAATATAGTTTTAAATTATATATTGATACCAATTTATGGAGTTAATGGAGCTGCTATTGCTTCAATGTTAAGCTTAGTTATATGGAACGTATTGATGATTTATCAAGTTAGAAGAAAATTTGGGTTTTATACTTTTTATCAACCATTTAAAAATGACTAAAAATTTGCCAAATTTTTTAATTGTAGGTGCCGCAAAAAGTGGTACAAGCTCATTGCATAATTATTTAAATCAACATCCTGAAATATTTATGCCTGATTTTAATGATAAAGGAGAAAATGTTAAAGAACCTCAATTTTTTGTTAAAGANAGTGTTCAANATAGAATACATTTTGGTATATGGAAATGGGAAGAGTATGTTCGATTGTTTNGAAAATCTAANGGNTATAAAGCANTTGGGGAAGCNTCTGTTTTTTATTTATACTATTCTAAAGAAGCAATTTTAAATATCAAAAAATATTTAGGAAAAGATGTGAAAATTATTATCATTTTAAGAAATCCAATTTACAGAGCATTTTCTGCATATAAACACGTTTCAAAAGGAGTTAAAGAAAATTTATCTTTTGAGGAAGCCTTAAAATTAGAAGAAAAAAGATATTCTGAAAATCTATCCATTACACCTATGACTAGATATAAAGATATGGGAATGTATTTTAGCNCNGTATCNGATTATATNCAAGAATTTAAAAATGTTCACATTGTNTTACAAGACGATTTTGCTCAGAATACTACTTTAGAATTAAAAAAGATTTACAATTTTTTACAAGTAAAGAATTTTCAAGTTGATACAAAAAAGAAATATAATGTTGGTGTATCACAGTGGAATCAAAGTTTGTTAAAAAGGTTTTTTATTTCTGAAAGTTTACTTAAAAATTTTTTTAAAAAATATACTAATAAAAGAACAAAGATTTTACTTTGGAAATTAATTAATTCCTTGTTTAAAACAAAAAATCAGCATATACGTAAAGAAACAAAAGATTATTTGATTGATTATTTCCGAAATGATATTAATAAACTAGCAAAATTAATAAATAAAGATCTTTCTTTATGGCTAAAATAAATTCACCAAATTTTATGTGTATAGGTGCANCAAAATGTGCTACAACTNCATTATATAATATTTTAAAGCAACATCCACAAATAGGCTTNTCNTNATTTAAGGAGCCACATTTCTTTGATAATTTTAATAATTTTAAGAATGGNAAAGAATGGTATTTAAATAACTATTATAAAAATTTAAATTCCTTTGATGCTTTAGGAGAATTTACCCCAACATATTTNGCATCAAAAAATGCTCCTGAGAGAATATTAAATTTTTTTGGNAATAAGATGAAATTTATAGTTATGTTGAGAAATCCAATTGATAGAGCATATTCACATTTTTTACATACAAAAAGAGATTCTCATGAAACATTAACATTTGTTCAAGCCCTTGAGAATGAGGATAAACGTCTCGTAGAAATTAATGATAACCAAAATTTCATTTCTTTTTTAAGATATAGTTATATATATCAAAGCAAATATTATATACATATTAAAAACTATTTAAAATTTTTTAATATCGATCAATTTCATTTTGTNAAATTTGACGAATTTGTAAATNATAGAAAACATGTATTAAATAAGATTTTAAAATTCTTAGAAGTATCAACCAATGANGATNTTGATATAGATATATATAGTAATAAAGCAAGTGTTGCTAGATTTAAAACATTAAAATCATTAATGAAAAAAGATAACTTGGTAAAAAGAATTTTAAAACTAATGATTCCTTCATTAGTAGTTCGTCAAAAACTAAGAAATACTCTNCATGCTTCAAATAATAAAGCTAGTGATAAACCAGTTTTATCACAAGAAGTTAGAAATCATGTATATAATGAGTTTTTTTATAAAGATATTTTAGATTTAGAGAAAATGTTAAATTTGGATTTAAACTCTTGGAAAGAATGTTAGAAATTATACAAAGCATAAAAAACAAAATAAATAAATTAATTTTCTTACTNNTCTATAAATCTAGTTTNAAAAATTTTGGAAGTAAATCAACTATCTGTATGCCTTTTCAAATTGATGGAGCAAGGTTTATTAAAATTGGAAAAAAGGTACATGTTCACACTAATTCGTGGATGTTAGCTTTAAAAAATAGTTCTGTAAAACCAGAAATTAACATTAATGATGGAGTATATATTGGGCGTTTTGCTCATATTGTTTCAACTAATAATATTAGTATAGAAAAGAATGTATTAATCTCTGATAAAGTATATATTTCTGATAATTTACATGATTATAAAAATGTTCAAAAACCAATTAAAGAACAAAAAATATTAAATGTTAATAAAGTAAACATTGGAGAAAATAGTTGGCTTGGAGAAAATGTTTGTGTAATTAGTGCTTCAGTTGGTAAACATTGTGTAATTGGCGCTAATTCTGTTGTTCTTTCAAATATTCCAGACTATTCTATTGCTGTTGGTTCTCCTGCTAAGGTGATAAAGAAATACTGTGCAAATGAAAATACCTGGAAGAAAATTTAGCTTTTTATGATATATTCGATACAAAATAAAATAATTGACACGATACTTTTTTTTCTAATGATAATTAGTACAGGTGGTATGTATTTTGTTTTGAATAGAAATATTATGTCAATATGTTTTTTTTCTTTGCTTGTTTTTACAATAATTTTTTTTGGAAATCAAATTAAAAAAAAAATATTTTACGCATCAGTTTTAACTTTTCTATGCATTTTCACATTAGGAGCAATAAACTTCTTTTTTGCTATTTCAGAGCAAAGCATCAATAAATATGGCTTTCATTTTTTATCATTAATAATAGGTATTTTCTTTATAGTACATTTTCAAAATAATAGAAGTGAAAAGATATTTTTAGATAGATTTTATCTTGTTTTAAAAATAATTGCACTTCATGCTGCAGTAAATTTTATTTTGTACTTTTTTATACAAAACAACCTTTCAGATGTTATTTCAAGAGATAAAGATATATACAAAACATTTTTTCATATTTTTTATTACATGCCTGAAAAAAGTGTAGTTTCAATTTTCAATTTTGAGTTTTGTAGAAATCAAGGGATGTTTTGGGAGCCGGGAATTTTACAAATATATCTTAATATGTTATTTTTTTTAGAAGCTTTTGTTTTTAAAAAAAGTAAATTATTATTACTGTTAGCTTCTGTTTTAATTATTACAACTTATTCTACTACAGGTTTGATTTTATTGCTTTTCCAATCTTTTTTTTATTTCAAGAGTTCTTTTAAAAACAAAAAAGTGTTAGCACCAATTTTAATTATACTCTTAATACCAATTTATTTGGTCTTAAGTACAAATGTTAAAGAAAAAATATCTGGAGAAAGAGAAGCATCTTTTCAAAAGAGAATGTTTGATTTTACACAACCATTTTTTATTGCTTTAGACTATCCTCTTACCGGCATAGGATTAGATTTGGTTCAATTTCAAAAAAAGAGACAAGAATTTTATATCTCATCAAATAGGCTGCAAAGTATAAATAGTTCATTAGGAGTTCAAGCAAAATTTGAAACAACTGAGAAGGGCAGTAGTAACTCCATAATGTTCCTATTGGCCTGTACTGGTTTTCCTACAACAATAATTTTATTATTTATGTTTTATAAACAAAAGATAATTAGACCTAAAAAGTATATTTGGTCAATATTACTTACCCTATCTGTTTTATCAGAACCTTTGTTGCTTAGACCTTTCTTTCTAATCTTTATTATTTCAGGATTTGTTAATATATTCACGAAAATAAATAATCAAAAAGTTATATTATGAAAAATATACTGATTACAGGAGGTGCTGGTTTTATTGGCTCAAAGCTATCTTTACATTTGCTAGATAAAGGATATAACGTAACTATTTTAGATAATCTTTCTAAACAAATTCATGGTAATTCTAAAAATTCATATTTATATAATTCTATAAAAGAAAAAGTAAATTTTATTTTAGGAGATGTGTGCAATATTTCAGATTGGGGATTAGCTATTAAAAATCAGAACGCTGTCATTCATTTAGCAGCTGAAACTGGTACAGGTCAATCTATGTATGAAGTTGCTAGATACAATCANGTTAATNTTGTAGGTACAGCTAATTTATTTGATGTATTAGCAAATGAATCACATAATATTCAGAAAATATTAATTGCTTCATCAAGAGCCATCTATGGTGAGGGAAGGTATTTCAGTCATGATCTTGGTGATGTATATCCACCTTCAAGATCTGAACAAAGATTAAAAAATAAGCTTTATGAACCAACAATAGAATCTTATGATTCCAAATTGATTTTAAAAGCAACTCATGAAGAATCTAAAATATCACCTGAATCAATTTATGCTGTAACAAAATATAATCAGGAGCAAGTTGCAATGCTCATGGGTAAGGTGCTAAATATTCCAGTTATTTCGTTAAGATATCAAAACGTATACGGTCCTGGTCAGTCATTGTCGAACCCGTATACTGGTATATTATCAGTTTTTTCAACAAGGTTATTAAATAATAATGATATTGAGATATATGAAGACGGTAATCAAAGTAGAGATTTTGTGTACATTGATGATGTTGTTGATGCAACAACTCTAGCGCTTGAAAAAAATGATAAATTATCACATGCTTTAAATGTAGGTTCTGGTGAACCAATATCAGTTCTAAGTGTTGCTAAACAGCTGATGAAAAATTATAAAAAAAATCAAAAAATTAATATTACAGGTAAATATAGATTAGGAGATATTAGACATAATTATGCAGATTTAACTCAAGCTAAGAAAATTTTGGGTTTTTATCCAAAATATAATTTTGTACATGGTCTTGAAAATTTTACAAATTGGGTAAAAAAACAAAAAATAGAAAAAGATATGTATAAAAGCTCTGAAAAAGAGTTGAAAAACAAAGGATTACTTAAATGAAAAAATTTATTTTTTGTTGTTATTTCTTTTCATTTGTATCAAATACGATATTTTGTCAGCAAGAGATATCTAATATATTTGGTTTTGCTACATCAAATACATTTACATATTGCGATTTAAATGATACAAATTTTTTCAATAAAGTAATTCGTTTAAATCCAAAGCTACTTAGATTTCCTGGAGGAGCAGTAGGAAATTATTATCATTTTGGAGGTCCTGGTTATGGATTTGATTTTGAGGAAATAAAAAAATACGATGCAGGAAAATTTTTAAAAAGATCCAAAGGACTAGTAAGATCAGCTCAAAAAAAAGGTCATAAACATGATTACATTGACGATTTTATAAAATTAGCAAATGCAACAAATGCAAAAGTGATATTAGTTGTAAATATGTTTTCTTACACAGATGATATATTACAAATGATTAGAAAAATGAAAGATAATAATATAGAAATCTCTGGAGTTGAGTTGGGTAGTGAGTTAACTAATCGGTACTTTTTTCAAAAAGGATACACTATAGATGATTACATAAAATCTTGTTTGTATTATACAAAAAAAATTAAAGATTTTGACAGTAGTATAAAAATTGGTATAGTAGCTGCGCCACTTGGTAAGAAAAAAAATCATAGACATAATATTTGGAATAATAAGTTGTCGAAACTAGATTTTTATGATGCTGTCATAGTCCACTCATATCCAAAAATCATTAAAGGAACGGCTGAATATGGACAAATGACAAATGAAATTATTGAAGAACAATCTAAAGACAATCAATTTAAGTTATATGCTAATCGTCTAATTAATTTTTTCAAGTATTTATTTCCTAAAGAAATTAAAAGTTATTATGAAATATTTAATAACAAACCTATATGGATTACTGAGTGGAACTTACAAATGTCAAAAGTTACTGGAAATACAATGCTACAAGCTTTATTTGTTGTTAATTATTTACTAGAAACAGTAGCTAATAATAATCAAATCACATTAACAACTTATCATAATCTCGGTGGAAGAGATTATAGCGGATCAATTTTTAAAAATTATAAAGAAACTGTTGAAATTCATAGCACATATTATCCTTTCAAAATTATTTCAGAAATCTTTTCTTACAAAAATGTTAGTGCTACAGTTAAAGAACTAAAAAGTGGATTGTTTGAATATAAAGTATCTGAAAATAACATATTAAAAAATATTATCATATTAAATTATAATAATGAAAATTATTTGATTAGCATGAACAATAAAAATGTAAATATTAGTTCAATTTTCAGTGAAAAATTATATGATAAACCCTTAGTTGATGGTAAATTAAACACAAAGATTTTAAAAGATTATAGTTCTGACTTAGATATTGTGCCATACAGTATAAATTTTATTGAGTTATGATAGACTTTCAAATTATTTTTATAGTAGGATCAAGTAGAAGTGGTACAACTATGATGGGTAGAATTTTAGCTAACAACTCAAACGTTTTCACATTTAAAGAATTACATTTTTTTAATATACTATCAAAATCTAATTTTTACAATAAGCTAAGTATAGATGAATCTATAGTTTTACTTGCAAAATTATTGTGTGTTCAAGACAATAGTATTTTTGAAGTTAATAGATATAAAAATTATTTGTTTCAAGCTAGAGAAATTTTACCTAATAAACAGTTTACCTCATTTGGAATTTATAGTTTTTTTATTAATCATACATTAAAGATAAATAATAAAACAATAGCATGTTTGCAAACACCAAATAATATGCATTTTTTAAATGATATAAATAAATATTTTTCAAATGCTTTAATTATTAATATGGTTAGAGATCCAAGAGATGTTTTACTTTCTCAAAAGAATAAATGGAAGAGAAGATTTTTAGGAGCGTCTAAAATACCACTTTTTGAAGCGTTTAGATCATATGCAAATTATCATCCTATTATAACTTCTAAAGTTTTGGAGGCATCATTGAGAAAAACTCTATTATTGAAACATAATCATAATTTTAAAATTGTTTTTTTTGAAAAGTTTTTAAATCACTCAGAAGAAACACTTAAAAATATTTGTTCATTTTTATCAATTGAGTATAGCAAAGAAATGTTATTGGTTCCCCTAGTTGGGTCATCAACTGAAAACGACTTAAGTAATAAGCTTTTTTTAGATAAATCAAAAATTTTTAAGTGGAAAAAAGGAGGGTTAAATAATGCTGAAATCTATTTATCTGAATTGATTTTAAAAGAATACATAATTAAATTCAATTATCAGACTGTAAAGTTTAAACTATTTCCACTATTACTAATTTTTTATTTTTTAACATTACCAGTAAAATTATTATTATCTTTATTATTAAACTTATACAGAAAATTTAATTTCTTCCAATATTTTAAAAAATTATTATTTGTAAAATGAAGGTTGATTTTTTTATAGTAGGGGCACCAAAAGCAGGAACTACTTCGCTTTATCATTATTTGAATGAGCATCCTAAAATTAGTATGAGTTCTGTTAAGGAACCTAACTACTTTTCTCGCGAAGAGCTAGAAACCCAAAAATTATATTACAAATCAAATAAGATTAATAGTTTAGATAGTTATCATAATTTATTTCCAACAAGAAATGCTAATTTAATATATGGAGAAGCTAGTGTGTCATATTTATTTTATAAAAATGTGGCTGAAAAAATTAAAACGTATAATAAGAATGCAAAAATTATTATTCTTTTAAGAAATCCAATAGAAAGAGCTTTTTCACACTATTTAATGGATGCTCGTCTTGGTTTAATTTCTGAAAGTTTTGAATCTGTAGTTGATGGTTTTGAAACAACATCTAAGAATAAATTATATTACCAACAATATATAGAACTTGGTAAGTATTATAATCAAATTTCAAATTATAAAAGATTGTTTAATGATAAGAATATTTTAATCATTGATTATGAAGATTTTAAAAATAAAACATCATTATGTGTAAGCAATGTATTTGATTTTTTACAAATTGATACATCTTTCATGCCAAATCTTGATTTAACTCATAACACTTTTAGAAAACCAAAATTTACTTTTATTGAAAAATTATACTCTAATCACTCTATTAGATGTATAATTAATAAATTAATTTCTTCTAAATTTAAGAACTATATTAATCAAATGGTATTTGATAAGGAGGANAAACCAATTTTGTCTCAAGATTTACNCGNNAGNNTAAAATCTATTTTTAAAAATGATGTAAATAAATTGAGTNATATGTTAAATAAAGANTTCAGNAAGTGGATAAAATAGGTATANTAACCATAACATATAATTCTGCTAATGTATTAACAGGATTTTTAGAAAGTGTTTTCAATCAAACATATACAAACTTTATTCTTTATGTTGTTGACAATAACTCTATAGATGATACTAAAAAAATTTTAAAAAGTATTAATGACAATAGACTAAAAATTATATTTAACAATAAAAATTTAGGAGTTGCGAAGGCAAATAATATTGGTATTAAAAAAGCTATAAATGATAATTGCAATCAGATGCTTATCATAAACAATGATGTTGAATTTGAAACTAATTTAATTAATAATTTATTAGCTACTCAAAGTAAATTTGACTGTAGTCTTGTGGCGCCAAAAATGAAATATTTTTATGATAAAAATAAAATTTGGTATGCTGGATCATGGTTTAATTCAATAAATGGGTTTTTGCCAGTTCATAGAGGAATGAATCAAATTGATAGTGAACAATATGATAAAGATGAATTAACTCATTATGCACCAACATGCTGTTTGTTAGTTAAAAAGATAGTTTTTGAAGATATAGGGTATATGGATGAAAAGTACTTTGTATATTTTGATGACGTAGATTTTTTATATCGAGTTTATAAACAAAAAAATCATAAATTATATTATTGTTATGATGTAGATTTTTTTCATAAGGTTGGAAGTCTAACTAGCTCAATTGTTGAAATTAAAAAAAATATTTACAGAAGTGATTTTTTTATAAAACAAAATTGTAGAAATCACGTTTATTTTTTGAAAAAAGTAGGAGGAATATATTCTATTTGTTTTATTGTTTTATTGTTTTTTAAATTTAATTTAAGATTTGTTTTAAGCTCTAGNATCAGAAAGAATTTCTCAACATTTNTTCTAATTAATAAATCTTATTTTAGTGGATTATTTATGAAAAAATGAAAAAAGTAGCAATCATTGACACATTGGGTGAGCATGAAGGATCATTTCATTTTTATACGTTTGGGCAATGTATTGGTTTAATTAATAATAATGTAGATGTTAGTCTGTATACAAATAACGAAACCAAAAACCCAAACATTAAAAAATTAAAATTTTATAGTTTTTACAACAATTTGTTCTCAAGTAAGCTAAAATTAGTTAGTGGAATTCGTTGGATAACAGGATCTTTAAAGTCTATTATTCATGCTAGATTTTCAAATATTTCTTTTTTTCATTTTCATATATTTTATATTAATATATTAGTTCTCTTTAATATTTTATTAGTCAAAATCCTTTTTGGCAAAGTAGTTGTTACTATTCATGATGTTCATTCTTTTTCCAATCAAGTCAGAATTAACTTTGCAAAAAAAATATTTTATGCTTTAACAGATTTGATTTTAACACATAATAATTTTAGTAAAAATGAAATAACTAAAATTGTGCCTAAAAATTTAAATATACATATTGTTCCACATGGAAATTATCTTCCGTTTATTAAAAAAGAAAAAGATAAATCAAAATCTAAAATAAAATTAAACCTTCCTGAAAATAAAAAAATAATTTTATTTTTTGGCCTAATAAAAGAAGTTAAAGGCTTAGAAGTTTTGTTGAAATCATTAAAAAAGGTTGTAGAGCAACATAAAGAGATAAGACTTTTAATTGCTGGAAAAATATGGAAAAATGATTTTTCAAAATATCAAAAAATTATTGATGAGCAAAAATTAAATGATTATTGTATTCTACATACAAAATTTATCCCTCAGTCTCTTGTTAAGCATTACTATGCTGCATCAGATTTAGTTGTTTTACCTTACAAGAGAATATATCAAAGTGGAGTTTTAATGATGACGTTAAGTTATGAAAAACCCGTATTAGTTTCTGACTTGCCACCACTAACAGAAGTAATTAATGATAAAGTTAACGGTTATGTTTTTAAATCGGAAGATAGTGAGAATCTCGCTCATAAATTAAATGAAATATTTTCTGAGCATGAAAAATTATCAAATATTTCTAATCAAGGATTTAAAGAAGTTAAAGAAAAATTTGATTGGAATAGTGTGGGTTACTTAACTGCTAAAGCATATGGTAGCATTTATTAATTTGTATTTTAGCAAAAAAAATAAAGATGATAAATACTGTAAATAAGGTCTTCCAAGAGTCTATTTCACTGACAAATGTATTAGCTAATAGTGATGAAATAAAAAGTCAAATTGTTTCAATAGTTGATAAATGTATTTATTGTTTTAAGAACAATGGGAAGGTTTTATTTTGTGGGAATGGTGGCTCTGCTGCTGATGCTCAACATTTAGCAGCTGAGTTGAGTGGTAAATTTATTAAGCATAGACCTGCTTTGTATTCAGAGGCTCTTCATGTCAATTCATCTTTTATGACAGCTGTAGCAAATGATTTTGGATATAATTATACATATTCCAGAATGATTGAAGCGATTGGAAACGAACATGACATTTTATTTGCAATATCAACATCTGGTAATTCCAAAAATGTAATTAATGCAATCAAAAAAGCTAAAGAAAAAAGTATGATTACTATTGGTTTATTAGGAAAAAATAAAACAATAATGAATGATTACTGCGACATTACAATTAATATACCTTCTTATGATACTGCAAGAGTTCAAGAATCTCACATCAAAGTCGGACATATTATCTGTCAAATAGTAGAGGATAAGTTATTTGGATGAAAAAAAAATTTGATACACTTTTTTTAGATAGAGATGGTGTAATTAATCACAAAATTGAAAATGACTATGTAAAATCTATTCAGGATTTTAAATTTATACCAGAATTTATTTATGTTGTAAAGGATTTATCACTTTTATTTAATAGGATTATTATAATAACTAATCAACAGGGAATAGGAAAGGGTTTAATGTCAATTTGTGACCTTAATGAAATTCATGAATATATGCTCAATACTATTAATGATAATAATGGGAAAATAGATAAAATATATTTTTGTCCACATTTGGCAAGTGAGAATTGTTTCTGTAGAAAACCCTCTCCTGGAATGATACAAAAAGCTTTTCAAGATTATCCGGATATTGATAGAAGCAAATCATATTTTATTGGTGATTCAGATTCCGATATGCAGGCTGGAAAGGCAGAAAAACTAATTTCAATAAAAGTTAGCTCAGAATTTACTGTTCTTCACTGGTTTAATAGTTTATAGATTTTCTTATTTTTGTGTTAATAGCATATTAATTAAAAATGTTTTCACTACCAATCATTCAGATTTTATTAGCTTTTATATCTTCTTTTTTACTNGTTCTTTATACAACTCCAAGGGTAATTAATATAGCAAAAAATTTGAGATTATTTGATAAGCCTGGTAGAAGATCTTCTCACCAAAAAGAAATACCAGTAGTTGGAGGTATTGTTATATTTTGTGTTTTTATATTGTCAGTTCTAGTTTGGGGAGGAATTAATATTTCTGAGTTTAGTACTTATTATATAAAGATGCAGTACATTTTTGTTAGTTTGTTAATTATATTTTTCACAGGAGTTCTTGACGATTTAGTCAGTTTATCTCCATTAAAAAAATTAGTAGGCCAAATAACTTCAATATTTGTATTAATATATTTTTGTGATTTAAAAATTGATAATTTTCATGGCGTTCTTGGTATATATGAAATTCATCCAATTTTATGTTATTTATTCACTTGCTTTGTAGTTATTGTAATAACTAATGGTTTTAATTTAATTGATGGTGTAGATGGTCTTGCAGCAGGAATTGGAATAATCTCTTCATTTTGTTTTGGTGTTGTTGCGGTATTAATGAGTCAGTATGATATGGCTGTTATGGCATTTACTTTAATTGGAGTATTATTTGGCTTTTTAAAATATAATTTTCATCCTGCAAAAATATTTATGGGCGATACAGGTTCTTTAGTTGTCGGTATGATTTTGTCGATATTTGCAATTAATTTAATTGATAGTGGTTTTTTGTTTCAACAATATAGTTATGTTAACAAAGGACCATTTTTAGCAATATTATTTTTATCACTTCCTCTTTTTGATTCGTTACGTGTATTTTGTGTTAGAGTTTTAAGAAAAAAACACCCATTAAAACCAGCTAGAGATCATATTCATCATGCTTTACTGGACTTAGATTTGGATCATGGTAAAACATCAATACTTCTATACTTATTTTCAATTGTTACAATTAGTGTTTTTAGTTTTTTAGTATCAGTNAATATCAGTTTTTCAATATTTCTTCTTGCTATATTTATGAATACTGTACTTTTTTTACCTTTTTATATTCTAAGTAAAAGAAATAAAAAATGAGATTTACATGTTTTTTTTTACTGCTAATTAATTATAATTTGTTTGCTCAATTTCCTGCTCCTAATCTTGTGTTAGTGAAAGATTATTCTCAATCTTTAAATCAATACTTATACTTTAGTGAAAAAAAAGTTAACACATCTTTTAAACCGATTATAAAATCAAATTTATCAGAAAGTTTTTATTCAAAATTTTTAGAAAACAAAGAATTGGACCAAAAGTATATAAAAAAAGTTTTNACTAATGGTTTATTTTTACTTAAAGGACAAAATTATTTTGTAAGTGTTGATCCAATTTTTAATTTTAATTTAGGAAGAGAGTTTGTNGAAAATAAAAATTTATTTGTAAATTCAAGAGGATATTTAGTAAGTGGTAATATTGGTGAAAATTTATCATTTTTGACCACATTTATGGAAAATCAAGCAATTTTTCCAAATTATGTTGACTCNTATATTTCAAAAAATAAAATTGTTCCAGGNCAAGGTTATGCAAGAGATTTTAANNANAGCGGATACGATTATGCAATTGCTTCAGGATATTTTTCATTAGACTTTTCAAAGATTTTTACAATGCAGTTTGGTCATGGGAAACATTTTATTGGAGATGGCTATCGTTCGCTATTTTTATCAGATAATTCGTTCAATTATCCATTTTTAAGAATCGAAACAAAATTAGGCAAACTACAATATACTAATTTGTATGCTGAATTACAAGATTTACGATATTTTGATTATAATTCAATTGATAATGCCGATCAAATTGGTTTTGCCAAAAAATATATGTCAACTCACTATTTAGATTTTAAGATAAACAAAAAAATGCAGTTGTCATTATTTGAGTCAGTTATTTGGAGAGCTAATCATGCTCCCGGTGAAAATGGATTCGATATACAATATTTAAATCCAATAATATTTTTAAGGCCAGTTGAATATTCAATTAATTCTCCTGATAATATGTTGTTGGGACTAAATTTAAAGTATAATGTTCATTCTAGTTCTTATGCATACAGTCAACTCTTGTTAGATGAATTTGTTTTAGATGAGTTTAGAGATGATAAAAATTTTTGGGGTAATAAATTTGGTTATCAGTTTGGATATAAATACTACGATTTTTTAACTAAAAATTTAACTACTCAGATTGAATATAATTTTGTTAGACCATACACTTATGCTCATCAAAACCCAGCTCAGAACTATGGCCACTACAACCAGCCTTTAGCTCATCCAGTTGGCGCAAATTTTTCTGAAATAATTTTGTTAAATAATTACTCACTAAACAGATTTTCATTTAATACCAAGTTTATTTTTATTAAATATGGAGGAAAAATACTTAATGATCCTACCTCTTACGGAAACGATATTTATATGTCAACTGGCAACTTTGCCGAACTTAACTCAATATCTAATATAGGTTCCGGAAGACCGGATGATTATAATATTAAAATTTACCAGGGGAATCTAACTACAGTCAATTATCAAAGTATATCGGCTTCCTATCTATTAAGTAAAAAAACTAATTTAAAATGTACAATAGAAGTTGTCAATAGATTCTTCAAAAATGAAGATGAAGAAATCAATTCACAAGTATTTAATTTTGGTATTATGACAGATTTATTTAACAATTATTACGATTACTAATGGCATTACTTCTAGGCATTGAAACTACTACAAAGAACTGTTCTGTAGCATTATTTAAAAATAATGTTTTGATAGATTTTTATGAAGAAGTATCTGATAAATATATGCATGCAGAAAGATTAACTTTGTTTATTATCAATTTGTTAAACAATAATTCTGTAAAATTTAATGATATTGAAGCGGTAATAGTCAGTAAAGGACCTGGTTCTTATACAGGTTTAAGAATAGGAGTAGGTACAGCNAAGGGAATATGTTATGCACTCAATTTACCCTTAATTTCTGTNCCAACCTTAAAAGCTATGGCTTATCATATGGCGAAAGATAAAGAATATGATTTTTATTGTCCAATGATTAANTCCAGAAGCTCAGAATTTTTTTCTTCATTATATGATGTNAAAAATAATGAAGTTATTTCTACGAAATCTGAAGAAATGAATATATCTAATTATAGTCTTTATAATGATAAAAAAGTTTTATTTTTTGGACAAAATATAGATGTATTTAAAAATAAAATTAATCAGAAAAATATGTTTTTTAAGTGCAATGTTTTTCCTTCGGCAAAGAATTTAGGTGAGATTGGCTATNTCANTTANAAAAAAGAAATGTTTGAGGATTTAGCATATTTTGAACCTTTTTATCTCAAGGATTTTGTTTTAGGNTAATATTAATTACCTTCCTCTTCTAAANCTNTCTTTAAAAGATGATTTTTTTTTATTTATTTTTTGAGAAAATTTTTTAGCTTTTTTAGCTTTAAACTTGTTTTTATTTTGAGTGTTTTCTTTTCTGCTTGGTGGTTTAGAAAGTTCAACAGAAACTTTNTAATTATTCCATTTCGCATTAGCTAATTTTTCAAGAATTATATCTTCATATTGACTATCGATTTCGAAAAAGGAAAATTTTCTTAAAATATCAATTTTACCAATAGGTATATCTCTTTCTTTAGTATATTCATTTATTATTCCTATTAAGTTATGTGTTTCTAATCTATTTAATCTACCAAGGTTTATAAAAAATCTACTGTATCCTTTTTCTGCGCGTCCTTTTTTTCTGTTTTTGTTTGTTTTTTCTTTTATGTTCAAGTCAGTTGAATTTTTGTAAAATGAAAGAAATCTATTGAATTCAACTGATACAAAATGTTTNATTATATCACTCTTTTTTAGGTGTTTTAATTTTTTTTCTATTTCGATTATGTAATCTGTTATTTCAGGATTTATTTCTGTATTAACNACTTTTTCAATTAATTTCATTAACTGANCTTGACAAATTTCGTTTCCAGATGGAACTTGTTTTAATATTAGTTCCTTGTTAATCATTTTTTCAATTGCTTTTATTTTTCTTCCTTCTCTTGANTGCGCAATAATNAGNGAGANTCCCTTATTACCAGCNCTTCCAGTTCTTCCTGATCTNTGNATATANACNTCNTTATCATCNGGTAAATTNTAGTTNATAACATGTGAAAGCTCATTTATATCTATTCCTCTTGCCGCAACATCAGTTGCTACAAGTAGTTGTAAATGCCTTTTCCTAAATTTATTCATTACATGATCTCTTTGTGCCTGTGAAAGGTCCCCATGTAACGCATCAGCGTTATATTTATCCTGCATTAGCTTATCAGCAATTTCTTTTGTTTCTCTTCTAGTTCTACAAAATACAATACCATAAATTTCAGGATTTATATCACATATTCTTCTTAAAGCTTGATATTTGTCTCTAGCATTAACCATGTAATAGAAGTGCTCAACATTATCTGCTCCCTGATTTCTTTTAGCAACTTCAATTTTGTTTGGATNGGACATGTAGTTTTTACTAATTCTTAATACTTCTTTTGGCATAGTTGCAGAAAACAATAAACTCTGTTTAACGCTNGGAGTTGATAATAGAATNGTATCAAGATCATCTTTGAATCCCATATTTAACATTTCATCTGCTTCATCNANGACAACATACTTTATAGATTGAAGTNTTAATACTTTTCTTTTAATNAGGTCAATAACTCTTCCTGGAGTTCCTACAACAATTTGAGAACCTAGTTTTAGTGATTTNATTTGTGTCTGAATATTNGCNCCACCATAAACTGCTGTGATATTAATTNTTTTTAGATATGTTGCNTAGCTTTTAATNTCTTTTGTAATTTGAATACAAAGCTCTCTNGTNGGTGATAGTATTATTGCTTGTGNTTGGATGTTTTTAATTTCTATTTTCTGTAAAATAGGTAATCCAAANCTNGCTGTTTTNCCAGTNCCTGTTTGAGCTAATGCAACTAAATCCCTTTTTTCATTTAATAAATAAGGNATTACTTGTTCTTGTATTGGAGTTGGAACTTCAAAACCTAAANNGTTTACCGATTTTAAAAGTTCTTTNTTAAGTCCTGTTTCAGAAAATTTCATGNAATAATTTCTGCAAATGTAATCTTATAAAACCAAAAACTAAGAATTTATGAAATTAAGTGTTGAAAAAAAATAAAAAAAACATTTTATTTTTAAAAAAGTTGAANTGAAAATAATATTTCTATGCGTATTTTTGCATTATTAAAAATNTATAATTAANATGCAATCAAATATGTTTTCTAAAAGACACATTGGTGTTAGCGATGAGGACGAAAAAATGATGTTAAATTCGTTAAAGTTAAATTCTNTAGANGAATTAATTGAGAAAACAATACCCTCNCAAATACACAATAAAAAAAGTATGAANTTNCCTAATCCACTTTCTGAAGATAAGATGATTTCTCATATGCAGGATTTGGCTCAAAAAAANAAAAACTATAGATCATATATTGGTTTAGGTTATTTCAATACTATTTTGCCAGGTGTTATTCAAAGAAATGTTTTGGAGAATCCAAGTTGGTACACAGCNTACACTCCATATCAGGCAGAAATTGCACAAGGAAGGCTAGAAGCANTNTTAAATTTTCAAACAATGGTTACTGATTTAACCGCAATGGAAATTGCCAACGCTTCACTACTTGATGAGGGAACCGCCGCAGCTGAAGCAATGGTAATGCTTTTTAATTTAAGAAGTAGAGNTAAGAAGAAAACTAATTCTNTTAAGTTTTTTGTCTCANAGTTATGTTATCCGCAAACGATTGAAATTTTAAAAACAAGAGCNAAACCACTTGGCATTGAATTAATTATTGCTGATCATAAGCAAGAAAAGCTTAATGATGATTTNTTTGGTTCNATTGTTCAATANCCGAGCAAGTATGGTAATGTCTATGATTACAAAGAGTTCGTAGGTCAAGCTAGTNAATTTGACATTAAAATTGTTGTTGCCGCAGATTTATTAAGTTTAAGTATTTTAACACCTCCTGGAGAATGGGGAGTTGATGTTGTTGTTGGAACTACCCAAAGGTTTGGAGTTCCAATGGGATATGGAGGTCCACACGCCGCTTTTTATGCAACACTTGAAAAGTATAAACGATCAATTCCGGGAAGAATTATTGGTGTTTCTGAAGATGTTAATGGAAATAGAGCATTAAGAATGGCTTTACAAACAAGAGAACAGCATATAAANCGAGAAAAAGCTACTTCAAATATTTGTACNGCACAGGTTTTGTTAGCAGTAATGGCTAGNATGTATGCNGTATACCATGGACCAAAAGGAATAAGAAAAATTGGTAAAAAGATACACTCATTAACCGCAACTCTTGCTGAAGGATTAACTCAGTTGGGATATCATCAATTAAATGAAGTTTATTTTGATACCTTACAAATAAATATTGGTAATGTCTCGAAGGAGAATATAGTTACTTATGCAGAAGACGCTAAAGTAAATTTAAATTATATTGATGACCATAGGCTTTCAATTAGCATAGATGAAACTGATAATCTTGAAAATATTAATGATCTACTTGAAATTTTTGCTAATAGTTGTAATCACTCGGATTCCTCTGATCTAATTACTGAGGTTTTGAAAGGAGATTATACACAAGCCACTGCTTTAATTCCTGAAAATTTGTACAGAAAATCATCATTTATGCAACATGATATTTTTAATAAGTATCATTCTGAAACTGAAATGATGAGATACATTAAAAGGTTAGAAAATAAAGATTTATCGCTAACATATTCTATGATCCCATTAGGATCATGTACAATGAAGTTAAATGCTGCTTCAGAACTATTTCCTTTGAGTTGGTCAAAATTTAGTAATCTTCACCCATTTGCACCCGCTCATCAAGCGAGAGGATATCATATTATGTTTCATGAACTTGAAGAAATGCTTTGTGAGATAACAGGATTTGCAGCGATGAGTCTCCAACCAAACTCCGGTGCTCAGGGTGAATTTACGGGATTAATGGTAATAAAGTCGTATCACCAAAGTCGAGGTGATGAACATAGAAATATTTGTATTATTCCTTCATCGGCTCACGGTACAAATCCAGCATCTGCAATTATGGCTGGCATGAAAGTTGTTGTCACTCCCTGTGACGAGAAAGGAAATATAGATTTTAAATTATTAGAAGAAAAGGTTTTAGAATATAAAGAAAATTTAGCTGCATTAATGATTACCTATCCCTCAACGCATGGAGTTTTTGAAGAAGATATACTTAAGATTACTGATTTAATTCATCAGTATGGTGGCCAAGTTTATATGGATGGAGCAAATATGAATGCTCAAGTTGGTATAACAAATCCAGCTTTAATAGGCGCTGATGTCTGTCATTTGAATTTACATAAAACTTTTGCTATTCCACATGGTGGAGGAGGGCCTGGTGTTGGCCCTATAGGAGTTGTAGAGCATTTAAAGGATTTTCTACCAAATAATCCGCTAGTTAAGGTAGGTGGAAATAATGGTATGGCAATCTCCTCTGCCCCATGGGGAAGTAGTTTAATTTTAACTATTTCTTATGCATATATTAAAATGTTAGGATCTGAAGGTTTAAAAAAATCAACCCAAGTAGCTATTTTAAATGCTAANTATATAAGAAGCAAATTATCTCGTCACTACACCGTCTTATATACTGGCTTAAATGATACAGTTGCTCATGAGATGATAATAGATTTTAGAATGTATAAAGATTATAAAATTGAGGTTGTTGATATTGCTAAAAGATTAATGGATTATGGTTTTCACGCACCAACAGTTTCATTTCCGGTTCCAGGAACTATGATGATTGAACCAACAGAAAGTGAAAGTGTAGATGAAATCAATAGATTTTGTGATGCTATGATATCTATTAGATTTGAAATCGATGAAATTGTCAATGGAGATGTAAATATTGATGATAGTGTACTTAAAAACGCACCCCATACGATAGAAATGTTGACTTCCGATGATTGGATTTTTTCATATTCACGGCAAAAAGCAGCATATCCTCTGAATTGGATCAAAAAAAATAAGTTTTGGCCATCAGTTAGAAGGGTAAAAGATGCCTTTGGTGATCGTAACTTAATTTGTTCATGTGCACCAATAAGTGAGTATGCCTAATAATTTGAAATTATTTAACAGTTAACCGTCTTTAAATATTATATTTGTATGATTAAAATTTTTAACACTAAATAAACTAATATTAAAATGAAACACAATTTATTAACTTTATGTTTAGCTATATCTTGTTTTTTTGNTTTCGCTCAATCAAAAAANAGCGCTAATCTAAACACAAATACTAAAAGTATTTATAGNTCAGTGCCAAGCCCAATTATATCATCTAGTGCTGCCGCTGCACCACCNTTTTGGTCAAATGATTTTTCTAACGCATCTGATTGGACTATGGTTGATTTGTTAAATGGTGGATTACAAAACTGGGTAATTACTACTAACGGTCCACAAGGAGGTTTTTCAAACGCAATGGGGCCAATTGCTTCTACAACCGCAGCAAATGGTTTTGCATTATATGATTCAGATGCTTTGAATTCACAATATGTTCCACAACAAGCNACTTTAACCTATAACGGTACAGTTGACTGNTCCCAGTATCAATATGTNAANATAAATTTTGAATGTCATCATAGAGTTTTTAGAGACTCAGTATTTGTCGAAATAAGTTTGGATAACTTTCAAACTATTGCAGGTAGATATCGTTTTCATGAAGAAATAGCTCTCAATAATTCATCTGCAAATCCAGATTATGTATCGGTTAATGTTTCATCCTCTGCTGGAAATCAGTCTAATGTATATTTTAGATTTATGTATGAAGGTGAGTGGGACTATGCTATTATGATCGATGATGTTTCATTTTCTGAAACTCCAAATAATGAAATAAAATTTGATGGAGAAACATTTGGTGGATGGTGGATTGCATATGCAACATCTGGCGGCTATGGCTCTGATTTCACATTCAATCCCTTAGATCAATTAACAGCTATGCCATATAGATTTGAAGGTTCTATTGCTAATACAGGTGTTATGACTCAAAATAATGTGGTAATGCATGTAGATGTTGAAGATGCTCAAGGAATGATGTTATCAAATCATGCTTCAAGCCCAATATCATTAAATATGGGAGCTGCTGATACAGTTGCAACAACAACTAATTTCACGCCAACTAGCTATGGAATTCATAACTTTAATTTTTATGCAAGTTCAGATTCTTTTCCAACTACTGATACTGTAACACGTTCAGCAATTGTTACTGATACAGTATATGGTGTTGACTTTGATTGGAACAGTGATGGTGCTAACGCTGGAGGCGGNTATTTTCTTGGTAGATCATGTGGAGGTCAAGTTTTAGGAAATGCATTTGATATATTTGCTCCAACATATGCCACATCCATTACATTTTTTGTGGATGATGAGTCNGTNGTNGGAGCNGAAGTGACNGCACAGNTATACGAGGTTGATCCATCACAATCAATTGCNAACGCACCNCCNNTNTTATTAAACGAATCAGATCCATACACTTTGACAGGTCCTGATATTGGTAATTGGAAAACTCTAAAATTACAATCTACTGCACCAATATCATTGTTTCCAGGTTCGTCTTATTTAGCTGCTGTTAAGGGTTCACAACATCCACTGGATACATCTATGATAAGTTCAAATAATAATCCAAACAGTGCAAGTTATTTACAAAATAATTGTCCTGATGCTAATGGAAATGTTGGTAACTGGGGAGGACTTTCAAGTGCACCAATGATAAGATTAAATGTTTCTGCTACAGCACCTCCAACAGGAGTTAAGGATATATATCATAATGGTATTAGTATATATCCAAACCCATCTAATGGAGAAATTAGTATTGACATTGCAGATTTNAATGCTTATGANCTAAGTGTATTANACATTTTAGGNAAAGAAGTATATTCTGAAAAGATTAACGATAATAAATTTAAGATTAATTTATCTCATTTAGAGAAAGGAGTTTATTTAATTGANTTTAAAAATAAACTTAATAAATTTAGTAAGGAAATAATTATTCAATAGTTATAAAATTACAATAAAAATAAAGCCCGAAATTTCGGGCTTTTTTTATCTTTACAGAAATTAATAGTTAAAAAAATAAATATGAAAAANATCTACACTTTCTTTTTAATCTTTTTNTCACCGTTTTTAATCATCGCGCAAGCTATGAACAATGAGGTGGTAGAGCATCAAATAAATACAAATGATAATGTGTTTTATTCAGTACAAAATCAAACACATAATTCTACAGTTGCATCTGCAGCTCCAATTTGGGAGGAAGATTTTGCTAATGGTTTTCCATCAGGCTGGTCTTCATATACAAACAATACGCAAGGAGGTTTTGCAACTTGTCCATGGGTTCATAGTTTTGATGGTTCATGGGGATATTATCANGGTACTCAAGGAATGTCCGGAGCAGCAGCTATAAATTCAACAACTGCTTCAAATGGTTTCTTAATTTCTGATTCAGACTCGGCAAATCATCATGCATATGGGCAACCATCGGGTACAACTTACCAGTATATAGAGTCTTATTTCACTACATCTGCAATAGATTTATCTATGTACCCTGCGGTTAGTTTNGAGTTTGAACATACTTTTAGATATAATAATTTAGGACAGGCTGCTTTTGTTCCACCAACAGTTTCAATTAGTAATGATAGTATAAATTGGACTGATTATGTTGTAAATGCTGCAGTGCCAAATAATACAGGATCTAATAATCCTGAAGTTGTAAGTCTAAANATATCATCTGTTGCAGGTAATCAATCTACTGTTTACATTAAGATTGGTTGGACTTCAAGATGTTATTATTGGATGCTTGATGATATGAAAATTGTTGAAACACCTCCACACTTAATTGGTATGCAGGATGAAACTTTTGGAGGATGGTTATTAAGCAATCCAACAACTACAGGAGATATGGGGATACCATACACTTTTAATCCAATGAAGCAAGCTGTGGCAAATCCATATAGAATTGAAGCAAATATTTTAAATATGGGAGGTGTCNACCAGACAAATACTCAATTAAATACGATAATCTCTGACCAATCAGGAGCAACAGTNTATTTTTCNGATAATAGTTCTCCTGTTANACTACCAGTTATGGATACAATATCAGTTGGAACACANAATTCGTTTACACCTACAACTTATGGTTACCATAATGTAGATATTTGGGCNTCNTCAGATTCAGCTTCTACAGACACAACTTCAAGAGGAACAGTCGTAACTGACACAGTTTATGGTAGAGATTATGATTGGGCAAGTGATGGAGCCAATGCAGGTGGTGGATATTATTTAGGTAGAGTAAACTGCGGACAAGTCTTAGCAAATGCTTTTGAAATATATGCACCCGACACAGTAACTTCGATATCTTTTCATGTTAGCGATCAATCTGTTGTAGGAGCAGAGCTTAATGTTGAGGTTTACGAATACGATCCTACAGGAAATATTAATACAACAGGACAAATACTGTTAGGACAGTCAGATCCGTATACATTAACTGGACCAGACATTGGAAACTGGGTGACATTAAAATTATTAAATCCTGTCTCATTAATACCTGGAACAGGAAATGTTGCATATCTAGCTGCAGTTAGAGGTTCACAACATCCACTTGACACTTCACTTATAAGTTCATCTGGTGAAGATGGTGTAGTAAGTTTTGTTCAGGATAATGGTTGTGATATAGGATCAGGAGGTCTTAATTATTGGTATTCAGTAGCACGAACATTAATGATTAGAATGAATCTTGGTGAAATTGCCGTGCCAGCTAGTATAGCAGAAAGTCAATTTAATGGAACATTATCTCTGTATCCTAATCCTTCAAATGATATTGTAAACATAGAATTAAATAATGTTCAAAATGACCATTATGTTATATCTGTGAAAAATATTTTAAGTCAAGTTGTTTATTCAAAGTCATTTAAAGTCAATAACTATTTAACTGAGAGTATTGATTTTTCAAACTATGAAAAAGGAACATATATTGTTATAATTAAAAATTCTGATTCTATTACTACAAGAAAAATAATTATCGAATAGATAAAAGATATGATAGTTTTAATAAAAAACACCTTTTTAAGAGGTGTTTTTTATTTTAAGATATTTTGAATTTGAACTTTAGTTAGTTTGCCATTTAACCATTCTGAACTTATTTTGGCATTGTATTTTTTATAAAAATTTATAGCAGGTTTATTCCAGTCTAAAACCTGCCAGCACATTCCTTTACATTTCATTTTTTNACAAATTCTCAAGGTTTCATAAAATAATTTGGAACCAATGTCATTTCTTCTATATTCTTTTTTTACTATGAAATCTTCTAAAAATAAAAACTTTCCTTTCCATGTTGAATATCTAATCCAATAAAAAGATAGCCCTACAATTGTGCAATTCTTTTCGGCAACTAAAAACCCAAAGTATGGTTTTTCACCAAATCCATCTCTTTCTAGTTCTTGTACAGTAATTTCTACTTCAGAAAGTGCATTTTCATATTCAGCAAGTTCTTTAATTAAGCATAGAACTTCTTTCAAGTCCTCTTTTTTACCTTGTCTTATAATCATAATTATAAAATTAAAAAAAAATAAATATTGATATTATCTTTAGAATACTAATTCATAAATTCATTAATTTTGCATTATGTTTACAGCTGTTTTATTATCAGGGTGTGGAGTCTATGATGGTTCCGAAATACATGAATCTGTATTAACTTTACTTTCACTAGAAGAAAATAATATAAAATACCATTGTGTAGCTCCAAATATTGAACAAAAACATGTTATAAATCATATTAATGGAGAAGAAAAAAGTGATAAAAGAAATGTGTTAGAAGAATCAGCAAGAATAGCGAGAGGAAAAATATCATCTTTAGATGAATTAGATTACAATCAAATTTCTTCATTGGTTATTACAGGTGGTTTTGGTGCTGCTAAGAATTTGAGTAGTTGGGCCTTTGAAGCAGAAAATTCAACAGTAATTAAACAAGTCAAAAAACTTATTGTGCACTGTATTGATAACAAAAAACCAATTTTATCATTATGTATATCTCCTGTTTTAATTTCTAAGACACTAGAAAAGACTGAATATAATCCAAAATTATCATTAGGTTCAAAAAACTCAAAATCTGATTATAATATTATTGACATGCATAAAACTTTATCAAATCTTGGAGTTGAAACACATGATTGCAGTATAGAAGAAATTTGTATTGATGAAAATTTAAAAATTATTTCTGCACCATGCTATATGTTAGATGCAAAAATTTATGAAGTTCGCGACAACATAAATATGGCAATTAAAAAATTAAAAAATTACTTATAGCTATGCCTAAGAGTTACAATATTATTGGTTCTGGATTCTCTGGACTTAGTGCTGCAGCAACTCTTGCTTTTTCAGGTGAGAATGTAAATGTTCTTGAAAAACATCAGGTTTTTGGAGGTAGAGCGAGACAATTTAAAGAAAAGGATTTTGTTTTTGATATGGGTCCAAGCTGGTACTGGATGGCTGATGTTTTTGAAAGATTTTTTAAAAGATTTGGAAAAAAAACATCAGACTATTATAACTTAATTGAGTTAAATCCTGGTTTTCAAATAATTTTTGATAAAGATCATACAATGAAAATTAGTAGTGACTGGAATGAAATTTTAGAATTATTTGAGTCATACGAAAAGGGTGCTGCTGATAGCTTAGTAAAGTTTATGAATGATGCAGAAGTAAAATATAATATTGGCATGCAATCTTTAGTTTATCAGCCAGGCATCAGTTATATGGAGTTAATTAGAAAAGATATTTTGTTAAATCTTGGGAAAATGAGTTTATTCACTTCATATAGAAAACATGTAGCAAAGTATTTTAAAAACCCTTTTCTAAAACAGTTGCTTGAATTTCCTGTTTTATTTTTAGGAACAGCGCCATCTGATACGCCTGCTTTATATAGTTTGATGGCTTATTCAGGAATAAAAAAAGGAACTTTTTATCCTGAAGGTGGGTTTTTTAAAGTTATAGAATCTATGGTTAGTTTGTGTAGAGAGTTTGGTGTCGAATTTNATAANAATCAANATGTGAAAGAGTTTAATATTTCTTCTAATANAGTNGATAAAGTTATTACAGATAATTCNNANTATAGNTCAGATTANGTTATTTGTTCTGCAGATTANAATTATTTTGANCAACANATACTTCCAAAAAAATANAGAAATTATAGTCAACAGTATTGGGATAAAAGAATATTATCNCCTTCATGTTTAATTTTTTATTTAGGAATTAATAAGAAACTTGNTAAACTNGAACANCATAATCTTTTTTTTGATAGAAANATAGATGATCATGTANACGATATTTATAANAANCCAANATGGCCTGANGAGCCNCTGTTTTACGCTTGTTGTCCATCTAAAACAGANAGTAGTGTAGCACCTAAAGNATCTGAAAATCTTTTTCTTTTAATGCCANTAGCGGCAGGAATTAATGATACCNATGAAAATAGAAAGAAGTTTTTTAAAAAAATGATTAATCGNTTNGAAGTTTATTGTGANGAACCAATAGNNNATAACATTGTAGTACAGAAAAGTTATTGTATTAATGACTTTCAAAATGATTANAATGCATTTAAAGGNAATGCNTATGGTNTAGCTAATACATTGTTACAAACAGCAAATCTTAAACCTAAAATAAACAATAAACATTTAAGTAATTTATATTTTACTGGTCAGTTAACAGTTCCGGGACCAGGTGTTCCNCCATCTCTTATATCAGGGCAATTAGTTGCAGATTANATATTAAAGNTAAAGAATAAATTTTAAAGTAAATTTGCATAATAGTTATGAAAGAGTTATTCGACAAATTATCATATAAATGCAGTGAAATTACAACTAAGAAATACAGTACAAGTTTTTCTTTAGGAATAAAAACTTTGGATTATTCATTGCAGCAACCGATTTATAATATTTATGGTTTCGTGCGATTTGCTGATGAGATAGTCGATTCTTTTCATAAGTATGATAAGAGTAAATTATTAAATAAATTTAGAGCAGATACTAAAGAAGCAATTGCAGAAAAAATCAGTCTCAATCCAATACTAAATAGTTTTCAATTTACTTTCNANAAATATAATATTGATATGCAATTAGTAGANAAATTCTTAGATAGTATGTTTATGGACTTAGANTCAATAAAATATGACCCNGAAAAATATAAGACATATATTTACGGGTCAGCTGAAGTTGTTGGTCTTATGTGTTTGAAAGTTTTTGTTNNAGGTAAAAANGANTTGTANGANAGTTTGAAACCNCATGCAATGAAATTAGGATCTGCCTTTCAAAAAGTNAATTTTCTAAGAGATATAAATAGTGATTTAATTGATTTAGGTCGAGTGTATTTTCCTAANGTTGATATTAAAAAATTTACTNCNCAAGACAAAATANTAATAGAAAAAGAAATAATTACCGAGTTTAAAGATGCACTGGAAGGAATTAAAAAACTGCCAATAAAATCTAGAGCAGGTGTATATTTGGCATATCTATATTATTTTAAATTATTTAAAAAAATAAGGGCTACTTCAACAAAAGAAATTTTTAATAAAAGAATAAGAATCAATAATTTATATAAAATTTACCTCATGTTTTTAGCTATAATTAAAAATAAATTTAACCTACTATGAAATATATATTGGTGTTTTTATTTTTTTTTAATTTTAGTAATGCGCAATCGGATATACAAGACATAAGAAAGATTTTTATATTATCAACAGATAACTATCAGAAATGTTCTCAATTAAATAGAATGTCAAGNGAAANAGTTTCTANATGTCCAATTTATCATTCTTATAATATAGTCTCNAGAATACTCNANTCAAAGTATTTAAGAAATCCAGTAAAAAAAGTTAAANTCTTTAAGGAAAACACAAAANTTTTAGATTCTCTTGTAGCTTCTNATCCAAAAAAAATAGAAATTCGTTTTTTAAGATATTCAATTCAATTAAATGCTCCAAAAATACTAGGATATACTACTTTTGTTAAAGAAGACTACGAATTTATTATAAANAATATATCGCATGCAGATGAAGATTTAAAAAAAATTATCACATCATTTATGTCTAAATTTAAATCAAGTTAATAATGGTTATTGTANTAAATATTCTTATTGTATTATTTACTTTTATAGNAATGGAATTTGTAGCTTGGGCAACACATAAGTATGTTATGCATGGATTTTTATGGAANCTTCATAAGGATCATCACGTGGTTGATAAAAACAANNTTCTACAAAAGAATGATTACTTTTTTNTAATTTTTGCTATNCCGTCGATAATTTTAATATATTTNGGACTTGCNAATTTAAGTATTGGTTTTTTTATTGGTTTAGGTATATTGTTTTATGGTATAGCTTATTTTNTAGTTCANGAAATAATTATACACAGACGTTTGCCTCCTCCAAAAAAAACTAAAAGTAGATATATTAAAGCTATAAGAAAAGCTCATAAAATTCACCATAAAAATCTTGGTAAGCATGACGGAGTTAATTTCGGTATGCTTATTGTNCCAAGAAAATATTTTAAGTCATGAGTTTNTATTTNAAAGTTCTTTTATTTTCATTTATTATACCTTTTATTTTCTCATTTCATCAAAAAATTAAATTCTATAAATTTTTCAAACAAATNGCTGCTTCTTTATCGTTNATAGGNTTCTTTTTTATTATTTGGGATATTTATTTTACTAAAATTGGAGTTTGGGGTTTCGATAAAAAACATCATAGTTCTATCATGTTATCTAACCTNCCNCTTGAAGAGGTTTTNTTNTTTTTNGTTATACCTTTTGTTTGTGTATTTACTTANTTTGTTTTATCAGAGAAAAAAGTATTGAATCTTAATATAAATACAACATTTTTAAAATTAATTTGTATTCTATTTGTTGCTTTCGCTTTTTTGTTCTTCAAAAATGCATATACAATATCTGTACTCATACTAACTATACTGATTTTACTTTATATTATTTATTACAGACCTGATTGGATAGGATATTTTTTTAGTATGTATTTAATTATTCATGTCTTCCCTTTTTTATTAGTGAATGGAGTTTTAACTGGTTATATCACTGATTTTCCACCTGTTTGGTATGATAGTAATAATATAATTGGTGTTAGGCTAGGAACAATTCCTGTAGAGGACTTTTTATATAGTTTTATTTTGTTATTTTTAAATACAAGTTTGTTTGAGTATCTAAGAAAGAAAACTATTTAATATTATGAATAAATCAAAAATTACTTGGCTGATCCTTTCTTCTTTTGGAATTATGTTTGCTATTTTATCATGGTTACAAGAATCAATATATCAAATAAATTTTTTATTAGATGGACCAAAGAAAGGTGTTTGGGCATTTTTTTTAGGTCTATTTCTTTATAAGTATTTAGCTAAAAAAGCATAATTTTATTTTTATGCAAATAGAGAGAATAGAAATAGATGGTAGACGTCATTATAAGGTTGTAGATAATTTAAAATTGGTTGGAGTATTCCCGTCTGTTACTTCAATACTTTCAGAAACTTCTGATAAATCTTCATTAAATGAATGGATTTTAAGAGTTGGTGAAAAAGAAGCTGAGCGAATATCTACATTATCAATGAATAGGGGTACTGTAATGCATAGGTTAATTGAATTGTATAAACCATTAATTGGTAGTAGTGAACAGAAATTAATTGAACTTAAAAAAACTGCTACTACCGATAAAGAAATATCTTGTTTTGAAAAAAAATTTATTGATGAGGGATGGGATATGTTTATGAAATTTTATTTTAATTCCCAGCTTTTTTTTGATAGAATAGATCATGTTATGGAAGCAGAAACTTTTTTGTGGAGTAAAATAGGTTATGCAGGTACTGTGGATAACGTTTCCCAAACAAAAGATGGTAAAATATTAGTAATAGATTATAAAAATAGTCGTAAAGCTAAAAAAGAGCAGTGGGTAGAAGATTATTATTTACAAATTTCTGCATATTACGTTGCGTACTGGCAACGTAAGAGAATAAAAGCACATGGTGCTGAGATATGGATAGCTAACGAAGAAGATAGTAGACCGCAGATTTTTGAATTAACACAAAATGAAATACAATACTACTTTAATAAGTTTCAAAAAAGACTTTCTGAATATAAATTAAAGTTTAAAAATTAATTCTTCTTTGCTGATAATTTACACGTAAATTTTATCTATAATATAGTTATTAACAGTATTATTTTTTAGAGATAATAATTTATATTTTTAATGACTTAAAATAAGTATTTTGAAATTACAATTATTACATAAAAATCCTCAAGTTAATTTATATATTGCAAATGTAGATAATACATTTAAAGCACCTTATTTTTCTGGTGGAGTATCTGCTGGTTTTCCATCTCCAGCTGAAGATCACATACATACCAAACTTGACTTAAATGAATTGCTAATTACACATCCTTCTGCTACTTACTATGTCCGTGTTGTAGGTGATAGTATGCTTGAGGCAGGTATAGTGAGTGGTGATTTATTAATTGTAGATAGATCAATAGAAGTGAAAAATAATAGTATTGTTGTAGCTTATGTTGATGGAGAATTTACAGTTAAGCGATTTCAAAAAATATTTAATAAAGTTTATTTAAAACCTGAAAATAAACAATATAAATCTATCGAAATCAAAAAGGATATGGATTTTGAAGTATTCGGTGTTGTTGTTCACGCAATACATCATTTCATATGATTGGTTTAGCAGATTGCAATAATTTTTATGCGTCATGTGAACGAGTATTTAATCCTAAATTAAAGAATAAACCTGTTGTTGTTTTGTCAAATAATGATGGTTGCGTAATTGCAAGAAGTAATGAGGCAAAATTATTAGGTGTAAAAATGGGAGAACCTGCTTTCAAAATTAAATCATTAATCAAAAATCATGATATTGCTGTTTTTTCAACAAATTTTGCGCTTTATGGAGATTTTTCTGATAGAGTTATGAGTATTTTAAAATCAGAAATAGATAATGTAGAGGTTTATTCTATTGATGAAGCATTTTTAGATTTTCAAGGCATAGATTCTCTGGCAAAAGCAGAATATATTATTCAAAAAGTGAAGAAATGGACAGGTATTCCTATTTCTATTGGTATTGCTCCAACTAAAGTGTTAGCAAAGCTAGCCAATACTATTGCAAAAAAATATACCAACAAAGGAGTATTTTTATTAGATAGTCCATCACTAATTAATAGAGCATTATCTTTTTTTTCTGTGGATGAATTATGGGGTATAGGTTCACGGTATGCTAAACGGTTAAAATATTTTGGAATAAATACAGCTTTGGATTTTAGAAATACTGATAGGAAATGGTTGAGAAAAAATTTTTCAATTAATGCCGTTCATTTACAGAAAGAATTATACGGTAAAAGTATTTATGAATTGGAGACAAAAAAAGTAAGAAAAAAAAATATATGTACATCACGTTCTTTTTTTGAAGATATAAATAATTATTCAAGGTTAAGACAAGCTATAAGTCAATTTGCTAATAATTGTGCTGTTAAGTTAAGAAAAGAAAAAAGTTGTTGCTCTTGTGTCACTGTTTTTTTAAGAACAAATTTTTTTAAACAAGATAAAAAACAGTATTTCCCCGCTATTACTTTAAATTTTCCAACTCCTACAAACGATAGTATGGAAATTGTTAGTATGGCTAATATGGCTTTAAAAAAAATCTATAAAAAGGAATTTAACTATAAAAAAGCAGGAGTAATAGTACAAAATATTGTTCCTGCGGATTACGTACAAATGTCTTTATTTGATCAAATAAATAGAAAATCTAGAAGAAAAATCATGTCTTCGGTAGATAAAATAAATTTATTAATGGGTAGAGATAAAATTTATTTAGCCTCGCAGTCAGCTAGAAATAGGATAGAAATGAAGCAACAAAGATTGTCCCCTTGCTATACTACAAGATTTTCTGATATCTTAAAAATAAGTATATAAATAGATTTTATTATCTTTTTATAAATTATTTTGCTTTAAAATACCCAAAAATAGCTAGCAGATAAACTACAATATCAGGAATTACCATTGAAATTCCAAAATTCATTAATGGTTCATTCGCAAATACTACAAAAAACATATACATTAAAATAGATGTTCCGATTAAATAAGATAGTAGTATTTTTTTTGCAATCTCTAACGGTGCATTTCTACACAACAAACAGATCAAGCCGACAATTAAAATAGCTGGAAATAATCCATAGTGCATCACTTCTACCATTCTTATTGTTTCTTGTGAATTAGAATTAAGCATAGTTGGAGCCATACTTTTTATAGCAAATGCCATAATAAGAGACATTAAAATATTAAATACACCAACGATTGATAAAGAAATTTTTGTTTTCATTTTTTTAATTTTTTACTAATAAACAAATAATTTTAGATTTATAGTGAAATAAAATAAATTATTGTTGGTATAAATAAAATAATGCAGGTTTTTGAAAATATTTTTGAACTTATTTTTTTTGAATGCCAATAAGATATAACTATTAATGGAATTTGAAAGGGCATTCTAATTAATGCATCTATCTTTGAGATATTTAAGATATCTCTAGGTATCTCAGATACATATAAATATATATTGGCAGGAAATACAGCAATTAATAGCATTATAATTCCCCATGCTGCTATTTTTCTTGTTTTATGAAACAACAATAATATACCAAGTAAGATTTCAAAAAAACCACTAATAAAAACAGCTTCTTTCTTCCAGCTGATATAGTTTGGTACAATTGATACAAAATATTCTACATCCACAAAATGTTTGATTCCAACAATTATATATAAGAAACTCATAATATATATTGTAATATTTTTAATGATAAGCATTATTATAATTGACTAGCGTAAGAACTATAAGATAGTTGAATTGGAGAAACAACAATAAATAATCTGCTTTTTTCTTTAAGTGTTATTGATATGTTATTTTCATTATAAATTTTAATAAAATCATCACTTTTCACTTCTATTCTATTAATTTTAAGTAGACCTTCAATTATATAAATTGAATAGAATTTCAAGCTATTTAACTGCAAATTTTCATTATTATTAATAATTAACTCAAAAATTTCAACTCCTTCCGATTGAACTTTGAGTTGCGATTTTTCTCCTATAATAGTTTTTTTATTATCGTAAATTTTAAATGTACTTGCTTGATAGTCTTTATATTTAGGCTTATTATTTATCGAAGTACATATGTTTGGATCAAGCCAAATTTGAAATATTGAACTATTTTTCTTTAAAAATTCAGAGTGAGATATACCAGAACCAGCTTGAATAATTTGTACGTCTCCTTTTTTTAATGATATCCATTTTTTTATTAATGTATCATAATGTTTAATTTCACCATCAATTACATATGTAATGATTTCAAAACCTTTATGTGGGTGAAGGCCAATTGTACTGTCAAAATTTGCTTTTGCATATGCCCAATAAAACAAGTTTGAATATGCTTTTAGTTTTCCGCCATCGTTGGGGAATCCAATTGGTTTATTTTCAATAATTTCTCCATTATTGAATTCTCCATAAGCCTGTGATTTTTTAGAAATAATTTCAAGCATACAACAAAAATAAAACTAATTATTTTTTGATGGTAATATTACTTAATTTTGCATATTAATTAAATACACTAAATTTTAAATTTATTTGTTGTAAAAATTGCAAAAAAAAGTGTCAAAAAAAGTCATTATCATAGGTTCAGGTATTGCTGGTTTAGCAAGTGCAATTAGGTTATCTAGCAAAGGCTATTTAGTAACAGTTTATGAGTCAAATTCTTATGTTGGTGGAAAAATTTCTGAAATAAGAAAAAATGGTTACAGATTTGATACTGGTCCATCTTTATTTACTATGCCAAATTTAATTGATGAGTTAGTAAGTATCGGAAATATAAATTCAGATATTAAATTTGAGTATAAAAAAATAGATACTACTTGTAGTTATTTTTTTGATGATGGTATTATTTTAAATGCATATTCAGATCAGAATAAACTTAAAGATGAGCTTGTTAACAAATTAGATATAGATTCAAAAATAATTAGTAATTACTTAAATTATGTTGCGTTTTTGTTTAAATCTACACATAAAATATTTATTGAAAAATCTTTACATAAATTATCAACATACCTTTCATTTAAAACATTGGTTTCATTTTTTAAAATCCCATTTTTGAGTATATTTAAATCAATGCATAAGGTTAATACTAATAGACTGAAAAATGATAAGTTAGTTAAAATTTTTAATCGCTATGCGACTTACAATGGATCAAACCCATATGTGGCACCAGGAATATTAAATGTAATATCTCATTTAGAACACAATGATGGAGTTTACTTGCCTAATAAGGGCATGAAATCAATCACGAATTGTCTTTATGAAATTTGCAAAAAAAATGATGTTGTTTTCGAATTAGATTCTAAAGTTGATAAAATAGAACTTTTGGATGGTATGGTCAAAGGTATTTATTCCAATGGTAAATATTCCTCTGCAGATATTATTATTTCTAATATTGACATTCATTATTTATATAACAACTTGTTAAAAAAACCATATTATATAAATAAACATTCGAAAATTAATCGATCAACCTCCGCAATTATTTTTTATTGGGGAATAAAAAAAACATTTAAAAAATTATCATTACATAATATTTTATTTGCAAAAGATTACAAACATGAGTTTGATGAGATTAAAACCTCTCAAAATATTCAGAGCGATCCTACTGTTTATATCAATATTACATCTAAGCATATATCCACGGATGCTCCAAAAGGTTCTGAAAACTGGTTTGTAATGATTAATGTGTCTTATGACAAAGGTCAAAATTGGCAAAAATTAGTGCAAGAAGCACGAGAAAAAATTATAAAAAAAGTTAACAATTTTTTAAATACTGATTTAGAAAAATTTATTGAGTACGAGACTTATATGGACCCAGTTAGCATACAATCAAAGACAGGCTCATTTAAAGGATCTCTTTATGGATCTTCATCAAATGATAAAATGTCTGCATTTTTAAGACATCCTAATTTCACAAATAAAATCAAAAACTTATATTTTTGTGGTGGTACTGTTCATCCAGGAGGAGGTATTCCTTTAGCTTTAAATTCTGCTAAAATTATTACAAATGAAATTATTTCAAATTAAGAATACAAAAGATATAATTGGAGTTTTGTTGGTTGTAATGCATTTAGCAGGAGCTATTGGCTTATCAAACGAATATTCAAACAAGTTTTTTTTAAGTCTAGTACCTTATAATTTATTGTTTACGTTCTTATTATGTTTGTATTATGTCNNTATAAAAAAATATTATAAGCTTTTTATCTTACTGTTTTTAATAGGCTATATTATTGAGTTAATCGGAGTAAAAACAGGATTTTTATTTGGTGATTATTTATACGGCGACACATTAGGTCAAAANATTTTTGGTGTTCCATTGGTTATAGGATTAAATTGGTTGATTCTTTGTTTAGCAACATTTAGTCTTTGTTCAACTGTATTTAAAGACAAGTGGTTACAAGTTTTATTTGCTTCTATTTTAATGGTATTGTTAGATTTTATTATAGAGCCTGTAGCAATAAAGTTTTCTTTTTGGTCTTGGCAGAATGTATCTGTTCCTATTCAAAATTATATTATGTGGTTTTTTGTAAGTTTAGTTATGCATTTTATATTGTTGTATTATCGAATCAATATTCATCATAAGCTTGGAATATATGTTATTTTATCACAATTAGTTTTCTTTGTTTACTTGCTATTTGTTATATAAATAAAAAGTTTTTTTNNCNGTATATNNTNTNGAACAAAAATTATTNATATATAAATAATAGAACCCNCTCAATNGAGNGGGTTNNNTNTTGGTGGTGCTACCAGGATTCGAACCAGGGACACATGGATTTTCAGTCCATTGCTCTACCAACTGAGCTATAGCACCNTAAAGTTTGCAAATCTACTTATTTTTTTNATTTATAGAAATTTTTAGCATAAATCAGTTTTACATTTTAATTTCATATTTTTGANTATTAATANTTTTGGGTTGAAATTAGTAATTGACATAGGAAATACTTTAACTAAAGTTGCATTATTTGAAAAAAAAAATATATATGAAACTATCATTCTTCAAAGTATTAATATTGAGGTTATTAAAGAGTTCATTAAAAATAAAATAGTAACTAATACCATCTTATCTTCTGTAAAAGATTCTTCAAAAGATCTATTAAGTATAATTAATAATTTTAATGCGATTGAACTAAATGATAATGTGAAAATCCCTATTAAAATTAATTACAATAATATTAATGATTTAGGAAAGGATAGATTGGCTGCTATTATTGGTGCAATAAATTTATACTCTAACGAAAATATTTTGATTCTAGATATTGGCACGTGTTTAACAATAGATTTCATTAATAATAATAAATACATTGGTGGTCGTATCTCACCTGGATTAAAAATGAGGTATAAAGCATTGAATAAGTTTACTGCAAAACTTCCTTTATGTGAGAAAAATTTCAAAAATCTTAAATATGGCAATAGTACTTTAACNTCAATACANAGCGGTGTTCAGAGAGGNATGATNGATGAAATNGATACTNTAATTACAGAATTTAAACAAGAAAANAAAAATAATGTCGTTATAGNTACAGGAGGAGATTGTTTTTTCTTTGAAAAGGAATTAAAAAATAGCATATTTGCAGATCAATTTTTAGTCNTACGTGGATTAAATGAAATTTTAGATTTTAATGTACAGGGTAATTAGGATATTTTTTTTGTTATTAATTGTAACCAACTCTTATGCGCAGATTGGTAGTACTTCGCCATATTCAATTTTTTTATTAGGGGAACAACATGGGAATGTTATTTCGCAATATGCTGCAATGGGTGGAGGATCAACATCATTAAATAGTATGAAGACAATTAATCCATTTAATCCTGCAACATATTCATATATTAATTCAAATTCTTTTTTGTTGTCTACGGGCATAAGACACAACGTATTAAGTATTGAAAATTCAACTAAAAGTCAACTGAATCATACTACTTTGTTCTCTCATTTCATCTTTGCATTTCCATTAACTAAAAAGATAGGATCAAGTGTTGGGTTGCTCCCATATAGTGATGTTGGTTACAATGTAAATACTTTTGATCAAGATTTTGATGCTGAAATGATATATTCTGGTGATGGAGGACTCACAAAATTATACTTTGGCTCATCATATATTATAAATAATAATTTATCATTTGGTATTAACGCATCTTACTTGTTTGGCAGACTAAATAAAAGAAAGAAAATAATATTTAATGATGATTTGATTTTAAATAGCAGATCAAATCTAAGTTTAAATTTAAAAGGATTTTATTATGAAGCAGGTTTATTGTATACTAAGGAGTTAAATGATGATAAAAAATATACATTTGGATTAGTTTTTCATAATGACACAGAAATTAGTTCAAATCAAAGAGAAATTGTTGAGACTTTTGAGTATTCGGGACAGGTTGAAATTGCAAAAGATACGTTTTTAAGAACTGAAATTTCTGGATATACTATACTGCCGCAATCAATTAGCACAGGTTTATCGTATAAAAATAATAATGTCATGTTGTTAGTTGATTATAGTACGCAAAACTGGAGCGACTTTAAGATTTTGGGTAATAATGAAAATTATTATAATAGTCAAAGGTTTTCATCTGGAATAGAATATAAATTCCAACAATCCTCTACCGAAAATTTTTTCAAAAATTTAGTTTACCGTTTTGGTTTTTCATTTCTTGAAAGTCCATTGCAAATATCAAATCTAATGTTTAACGAAACAAGTGTTACTTTTGGGGTTGGTATTCCAAATTATAAGTCAAGAACAAATTATGATATTTCAGTAATATATACTTCAAGAGGTGATACTGAAAATAGTTTAATACAAGAACAAGTTTTAAAAATTGGATTGAATATATCTTATGATGGTATTTGGTTCGTAAAAAGAAAATATGATTAATTCTACTTTTGTCAAATTCGTAACAACAACTTACATATTAATTTTGTCTTCATTTGAAATAAGTGCTCAATCTAAATATGGAAAAGATGAGCAAGCATGTAAAGAAAATATTTCAGTTTTTAGAGAATATTGTAAACAAAAAAATTATGAGGACGCTTTAAATCCTTGGAGATGGGCTTATGAGAATTGTCCTGCTTCTTATGCCACCATCTACAAAAATGGGCCAAAAATTATCAAAGCTCAAATTAAAAAGTATCCNGAAAANAAAAATGAGTATNTAGATACNTTAATGATGATTTTTGATCAAAGAATTAAGTATGGTTTNGGNAANGAGGGGTATATTTTAGGATTAAAAGGATATGAANTGTTTTTTGCTGATAAAAATAGAGCTGAAGAAGCTTATCAGATTTTAAAAACTAGCATAAACATGGATAATAATACGTCCTCTGTTCAAGCTGTTTATGCTTATATGAAGGCAACTATATATTTACAAAAAAAAGGCATAAAATCTAAAGAAGATGTTTTATCAACGTATTCAATTGTCTCTGAAATTGTAGATTACAATATTAAAAACGAATCAAAAACAACAAAAAATTTCATCAAATATTCTGAAAAGATAGAGGATATGTTCACACCATATGCGAATTGCGAAGATATTATTTCCCTTTATACTGAAAAATTTCAAACCTCTAAAGAAGATATTGATTTATTAAAAAGAATTGAGAAAATTTTGACAGAAAAAGAATGTGTAAAAAATCAGCTTTACTTAGATGTGTTAAGCGTTCTTCAAGATGTAGATGAAAGTTTTAGTTATGAAATTAAACTAGCATCTGCATTTTTTGCTAATGGTTATTTTTTAAAATCTTCTAATGCTTTTAATAAAATACTTCAAAATTATGATCTTGAAGAAAATTTAAAGGCAAGAACAATGCTTGATTATGCTAATTCATTAAGGATGGAAAAAAAATATTCTCAAGCAATTAGNCAAACNATTAAAGCGTTACAAATTAANCCNGANTGGGGNGANGCTTATTTATTGCAAGGTAATATTTATGTNTCAGGNGCTAAATCTTGCGGNAATGATTTTGAGCAAACAACTGTTTATTGGNTTGCTGTTGATTGTTTTGTAAAGGCTAAATCAGATGATAAAGTAAAAGATATCGCTGTGAAATCAATCAATACTTATTCAAAATATTTTCCTAATAAGGAAACCTGTTTTTTTAATGGTGTTCAATCAGGAGAAAAATACACTATAGGCTGTTGGATAAACCAGACAACTCTTGCCAGAACAATCGATTAATGAGATTCTTATTATATCTACTAACTTTTTTTTTAATCGCTTGTTCTAATGAAGAATCAATGATTAAAAATTTTATACAAGATAATAATCTTCCATTTGAAGAAATGAAAGAAGTTTCTCTTTTGGAAACACACAATGGCAAAAAAAAAATAGAATTATTTGCTAAACAGATAAATAGATATTTAAATAGTGATATAGAAATATTTTTAAAAGATAGTGTTCATGTTATATTCTATAATGATTCTTCTAAAGTCATATCCGTGTTAACATCTGATAATGCTACAATCGATAAAAATAATGTTATGAAAGTCTTCGGTAATGTGATTTTAGATAACAATAACGATAAAGTATTAAAATGTAAAGAATTGATTTGGGATGAAAAAACAAATAAAATTCATACTACAAATAATGTTGAGATTATCACCAATAAAGAAACAATTTATGGTAAAGGGTTTACTTCTAATACTGACTTTTCAGAATATACTATTACTAGTATTACTGGTTCAGTTAATATGAAAAATTAATTATTATGTATTTACTTGCTATCGTTACTTTATTATTGGCTGCTTTTTTTTCTGGTGTTGAAATAGCTTTTATATCGTCAAACAAGCTCCAGTTGGAATTACAAAAAACATCAGGTAAATACACTGGAAAAATCATTTCTTTTTTTTCTAAAACTCCCTCTGATTTCTTAACAACAATGCTAATAGGAAATAACATTTTTTTAGTAACGTTCGGGTTAATTATATCCCAAATTTTAACACCACAAATAACAAAAATTACTGATATAACTTTCTTTGTTTTATTGTTTCAAACTATAATAGTAACAGTAATTATTTTGATAACTGCTGAATTTTTACCGAAAACTATTTTTAGAACTTATTCCAGCAAAATATTAAAAATATTTGCTTTACCAATTGTATTGTCTTTTATTATTTTAAGACCTATCACAAAAGTAATTTTGAAATTTTCTGATATAGTTTTTAAAATTTTCTTTGGGAAAACATTAAATGTTGATGAGGTTTTTTTCAGTAGAACTGATTTAGATGATTATTTGAACGAGTTAAATTATATTAAAGATGAAGACAAGAATAGAGTAGAGGTCGAAATGTTAAAAAATGCTTTAGATCTTTCAGAAACTAAATTAAGAGAATGTATGATTCCAAGAACAGAGTTAGTTTGTATGAATATTAATACCACAATAGCTGAACTAAGAAAAAAATTTATTTCAACTAAGTTATCTAAAATATTAATTTTTAAAAATAATATAGACAATATCATTGGATATGTTCATTCTTCAGAACTATTTAGAAATCCAAAAAATATACGTGCTACACTATTGCCAATTCCTTTTGTCCCTGAAAGTATGTCAGCATTAGAATTATTAAGTCAGTTTATAGAAAACAATAAGGGCATAGCTATAGTTGTAGATGAATTTGGAGGCACATCAGGATTGGTAACAATTGAAGATATTACAGAAGAAATAGTCGGAGATATCTCAGATGAACATGATAAAAATCAAATTGAAGATATTAGGATTGATGAAAACAAGTTTAGATTACTTGCTCGTTCTAATGTTGAAGAAATAAATAAAAAATATAATTTAAATCTTCCTGATTCAGANGAGTATGAAACAATNGCNGGACTTATTTTAAATCATCAAGAAAATATNCCAAAAATAAATGATGAGGTAAGTGTTCATAATTTTATATTTACAATAACTAAAGTCGATAAAAAAACAATACAAGAGGTAATTTTAGAAGTTAAATAATACAGATTAAGCCTAATTTAAATAACAATTGTATATTTGTTATCCTTAAATTTTAAAAAATGGCAACATTAGGAAACATAAGAAAAAGATCAGGACTATTATTAGCTGTTATAGGAATTGCTATGCTAGCATTTATTTTAGGAGATTTTATGCAATCTCAAAGAGTTGGCGGATCAAGTCAGATCATTATCGGAGAGATTGAAGGTGAAAAAGTAATGCCTCAAGATTTTCAAAACAAAGTTGATGAACAAATTGAAATCCAAAGTTCCCAAAACCCAAACTTTTCAATTAACGAAGCAACAAGAGGTCAAATTAGAAACCAAGTTTGGAACCAATTTATCAGAGATATTTTAATGAACAAACAATTCAAGAGTTTAGGTATTGCTCTCTCTGATAAAGAGTGGATGGAGAGATTATCTGGAGCAAATGTACATCCTGAAATAAGTAAAATCCCTTTATTTCAAGACCCAAATACTGGAAAGTTTGATGGAAATAGAGCTTTAATGTACGTAAAAGGTATCATGTCAGAAGAATCTATTGAAAGTCGCAATCAGTGGATTAGCTATCAAGAGTACTTGATAAAACTAATTAAACAGGCAAAGTATGATGCGCTAATTTCTAAATCTATGCATATTACTGATTATCAAACTAAAATTAGTGCTGAAGAAAAAAATAATAACATAGTATTTAATTATGTAAAAATTCCATATTCAAGTTTAGCTGATAGTTCTTTTGCACCTTCAGATAAAGAAATCAAAGATTACTACAAAAAAAACAAATCAGATTATAAACAGATAAAATCCAAAGATATTGATTATGTTGTTTTTGAGGTTGTTCCGTCCATAGATGATGAGCAAAAAACAATAGAATATTTAAATAGTCTTTTATTAGAATTTTCAAAATATGAAGATTACGAAAATCTTGTTCGTAGACACTCTGATGTTAGTAATAATCAATTCATTTATTCAAAAAAAGAAAGCTTATTAGATCAAAATTGGCAAAAATTATTTGATGAAGAAATAGGTACCACTATAGGGCCTTATCTGCATAATGAAGGTAATTATAGAATCGCTAAACTTGTGGATGTTCAAAAGAGAGCAGACTCTGTAAGTGCTAGACATATTTTAATTTCTAATGAAAGAATGACATCAGATTCGGCAATTACTTTCTTAAATCAATTAAAAAAACAATTTGAAGCTGGTGTTGATTTTGGAGAATTAGCGGAAGCAAATTCAGATGATAAAGGTTCTGCAATCAAAGGTGGAGATTTAGGTTGGTTTTCTGAAGGAAGAATGGTTGATGAATTTAATGAAGTTTGTTTTACTTCAGCTAAAGGTCAATTAAAGATTGTTGAAACACAGTTTGGAGTACATTTAATACAAGTTGTAGATCATAGTAGAAAAATTAAAAAAATTAAAGTAGCACACATTGATAGAAATGTGTCTGCAAGTACTGAAACATTCGAAAAATATCATAAGCAAGCTCGAAAATTTGCTGGTGAACTGATGACTACAGATATTAGTTTTGACTCGCTTATAAATACAAATAATTTGGTTAAAAGAAACGATTATCGAATTGTAGAAAGTAAGAGTTCTATTAGTGGTCTTCCTAATTCACGTGAGATTGTAAAATGGGTAAACCAAGCTAAAAAAGGAGATGTGTCAGAAATATTTGAAATTAACAACTCACTTGTAGTTTGCTATTTACTTGAAAGTAGAGATGAAGGGTTTACACCGTTAAATACATTAATTGAAGAAATATCTTCAATTGTAATGATGCAAAAAAAATATGATCACGTAAAAAAACTATACAGTAACCAAGATTTAGAAAATATTGCAACTAGTAATTCTACAACAGTACAATCTGCTAAAACAAATTTTTCATCAAATAGTATTACAGGAGTTGGATTTGAACCTAAGCTTATTGGTAAAATATTTGGTAAAGACAAAAATAATCAGCCTGTTCAATGTAGTAATTCAATAATTTATTTTCAAACTATTTCAGAAGACAGTATTCAAACACAAAATCAAAATGCTGAAAGAATTCAGTTAGTAAATGCTTTAAAAAATATTTCTGCTGTGGAGTCATTTAATGCCATAAAAGACAAATCTACAATTACTGATAATAGAACAAAAATCTATTAAGTTTATCTTAATATTTGTAGTCGGTATGAGTCTAGATTAAGAAATATAAATAGTAAAATTGTAAAGGATAGTAAAGATGATCCTCCATAGCTAATGAACGGAAGAGGTATTCCAATAACAGGTAATAGACCGATTGTCATTCCTATATTTATAACAAAATGTGCAAAGAGTATTGAAGCGACACTATAACCATAAATTCTACTAAAGTTAGACCTTTGTCTCTCAGCTAAAAATAATATTCTAACTAATAGGGCAAAATACAGAAGTATAAAAATAAAAGATCCAAAAAATCCCCATTCTTCTCCGATTGTACAAAAAATAAAATCAGTGCTTTGTTCTGGTACAAAATCAAATCTCGTTTGAGTCCCATTTAAAAATCCTTTACCGAATAAACCTCCTGATCCTATTGCAATCTTTGATTGAATAAGATTGTATCCTGCACCATATGGATCTATATCTTTACCCAATAAAACATTAATTCTTTTTTGTTGATGCGTCTCTAAAAAATTATTAAATATATAATTAACACAATGAATAAAAAAAACACAAATAATTATGCTTACTGTTGTTGTTATTAGTTCTTTGATTCTTCTTCTTGAAAATAAGAATATAAACAATCCAATTAGTGCTATAATATAACTAAGTATGGTACTATCAACCAATAGGGATATTACAAATAAAATTGAGAAGAAGATCGCAATAATGAGTATATATTGAGATAAACCTTCTCTATAGAAAACTATTAAAAAACTTATAAAAACTAATGC
>PBVH01000025.1 GCA_002728175.1 Flavobacteriales bacterium
TGTCGCTGTAAGAACATATGGCCAAGCAGCAGGTCCTGATGTGAAATCAGCACATGCATTTATAAACGATGTCGATGGCGCTGGTGGAGGAGTCACACACGATGAAACTACTCCGTTTACGCTTAAATCGTCAAATGCTACATCTCCACTTGAGAATTGAAATTTAACTGCTCTATCAAAAGATACCGCAGCTACTGTTATACTATTTGTACCAAGAGTTAACGCTACTGGATTTCCAAAGAAAGAACTTCCATTTGCAGTAGTCTTAAATACTCTAAAGTTCGCTCCACCTGCTGGTAGAGACGTTACATTCATAGTGAATGTTTGAGATGCTTGACTTGCCGCTCCATTTGCAATAGTTGTTGCTACAAGAACGTATGGCCAAGCAGCAGGTCCTGAAACAAAGTCAGGACATGCACTAATTAATGTAGATGAAGTTGATGGATAAATACAAGAGCCATCATCTATGCAAGCTAATGCATCATAGTTGTTTGCTGTTGGGTCCATACAACCAGACACATAACAACATGATCCATCATCAGTATTTGCTCCTGCAAAATAGTTTACGGCAGTTTGATCTGTACAGCCATAAACAACAGATATACACGATCCATCATCACTATTAGCAAGTGGATCATAATTATATGCTGTAGAATCTGTACATCCTAAAATACAACTAGAGTTCCAATAAGGATCAAATGCATCACCTGGNAGTACTAACATTTCTGNAGGCCCAAGAATGATATTTGCAGTATCANTTACAAATGTCGCNACATGNGTAATATAGTTATATATGTAAGCTTGCTGACATACNCCNCAATCATCNANAANAGATGTACCGTTTGCAACCCCATTACAATCAGNACAACTAGAGTTCCAATAAGGGTCATTAGCATCTCCAGGCATTACTAACAGATCAGTTGGATCCAAGGAGAGCGCATTAGTATCGTCAATAAAAGTTACATTATGTGTTATGACATTATATATGTATGCTTGTTGACATACTCCACAATCGTCAAGGAGTGAAGTTCCATTAGTAATCCCGTTACAGTCGGTAAATGCGCAACTTGAATTCCAGTAAGGATTGTTAGGATCTGTAGGCATAACAAGTATTTCGGTTGGATCTAAAGAGATTCCAATAGTATCGTCAATAAAAGTTACATTATGAGTTATGACATTATATATATAAGCTTGTTGGCAAACTCCACAAGAATCTGTTAATGCAGTTCCGTTAACAATGCCGTTACAGTCTGTACATGATGAGTTCCAATATGGGTCGCTAGCTGAACCTGGTAGTACAATCGTTTCTTGTGACGGATCATAATCAACTGCTGCAATTAGTGAATTTGCATCGTCTACAAATGTTACCGTGTGAGTAATAAAGTTGTAAATATAAGCTTGATGACATACTCCACAGGAATCTGTTAATGCAGTTCCGTTAACAATTCCATTACAATCACTAAGTGAGCAACTTGAATTCCAATACGGGTCACCAGGGTCGCCAGGCAAAACAAGAATTTCAGTTGGCCCAAGAACTATACCGTTGGTATCATTAATAAATGTTGCAACATGAGATATGACATTATATATGTATGCCTGTTGGCAAACGCCACAATCATCTAAAATCGATGTTCCATTTACAATACCGTTACAGTCCGCACGGTTTTGCACAATAATTTGACCAACCATTCCCATATTAACATGAGGGTCACATTGATAATCATAAGTTCCAGCAGTGTTAAAAACAACAGTATACCACCAGTTACTATACCAAGCTACGCCTGCGTTTGGACCATCAAATGGAACGGGATTTGAAGGATAAGTCGTTAAATTACCATTCACATTGTGATACCCTCCTATNTTNTGAAAATTAACTGTGTCNCCAGCGTTGATAGTTAAGGTGGCAGGAGTAAANACATCACTACTTCCACCAACTAAAATCANNTGNCTTGTTTGTGAAAAGGAGGTAAAAGCAANGAAAATTGAAATTAAAAATGTATATATTTTTTGCATGTCTAAGATTTTTTAAGAATTTGTATGCAAAAATAACTCATATAAAATTCATAAAATAACGTTAAAAGAACAATTATATAGTTTAAAGTTCACCTGTATATTTTTTTTTAAAATTAAAAATAACAATTTAAGAGCATAAAATAAATTGTAATATATTAATTTTGCAAACCATTTAATTAAATTAGTTTATGAATATTAACGAGATAAGTGTTGAGGATAACTTTATTATTATTATTTCTAATAACACTAGTAATAAAATTGAAAAGTTAAAAAAAGATGTACAAAGCAATTTTATTCAGTTCCACTTTGTTCTTGCAGGTAAAATAGATTTTTTATTTAATCAAGGCTCTTACAAATTATCTTTAACTTCCAATAGACATTTAATGCTTTATAATCCAAATAGAGAATTACCATTAGATATTGATATTTATGAAGAATCTGTTGTAATTACGCTACTGATAACAATAAAAAAGTTTCATCAACTATTCTCGCAGGACTCTGAGCAAATATCATTTTTAAGCCAAGATAATATCAACCAAAAGTTTTACAATGAAAAAGCAACAATAAAATCTGTTTCAAATTGCTTAACTCAAATATTAGATTCAAGTTTAAAATCTGCCCAAAACAAACTCTTTTTAAAATCGAAAGTTTACGAAATATTTAGTTTAATTTTCATGAAAAGTACTGATAATAACGAGCAGTGTCCATACATTATGAGCGATGATCAAGTACAGAGAATTAAAAGAGCTAAAGAAATTATTATTACAAAATATAACAACCCACCAACACTTGTTGAATTGTCTCAAGAAGTTAAGTTGAGTTTACGAAAGTTGAAAGAAGGCTTTAAAGAAGTATATGGTAAGCCAGTCTTTCAGTATTTACTTGACTATAAAATGGATCTTGCTAAAAAAATGTTAAATGACGGTTCATACAATGTTAATGAAGTAAGCTTCGAATTGGGATATAGCACTGCGAGTCACTTTATATCTGCATTCAAAAAGAAATATGATATAACACCAAAACAATACTTAAAGAATAATTATTAATTTTTAATCAATAAGTTTATCTTGTATTAAACTTGCATGTTTTTTGACAATGCTACATTCATCAATTTTACCAAAGATTCTATATCTATTTTTAGCCACTAAATCATAAATTATATCTCTTAAAAAACTAGGTACTACATAAAACACTATTAGTAAATTATAAGGAAATTTTAACATTGATAAGATTTTTAGTACAGCTTTTGATTTTATTTTTACTTTATTATTGTCAATTAAACAGATTGAAGAGATATTCTCTGTACAAATAGAGTGTATTTTTTTTAATTCATTAACTTTTTTGTTTTGAATTGATAAAAATCTAAAATTATCATCAGAATCATGTTTAGCAACAAACAAAATGTAGTTGTTACACATAGCACATTCACCATCGAATAGAATTATTGTTTTATTTTTAGGTAGATTGTTCATTTATAACGCAACTTCAAATGTAATATAATAGTTTCTATTAGGTGATGGAATAATTCCAGGTCCAGGATATCCTGTTGCGCGTCTAGTGTAATACAAATTATTAGTTAGGTTGTTAATACCATAGTATAAGCTAAATAACTTAAGTTTTATTCCAAACGACAAGTCTAAAATGTCATACTCAGGTATCTCTCCAATGATTCCTGTAATATCACTCTTTACTGCATTACTTGCGTCAGTAAATTGACTTGATAAATAGGTGTATTGAAATTTTAACATCATTTTTTTATAGTCATATTTTAAGCCAGTTTTGACATTAAATTTTGGGGTGAATTCAACTGTATTTCCAGTAATTCCATTAACTTGAGACTCATAATAATAAGAATTAGTATATGCAAAATTACAATAAACGTTTAGCTTATCATATTTGCTAAATAATACTTCGTAATTATAATCAACTAAGGATTCAATTCCACTAATTAATGCATTTCCTATATTCCCTTTTTCAGTTTTAACAGTTGTATAGCCATTTTCTTCAAATTTTTTAGAAACAAAACCAATCCTGTCTTTATATATTAAGCTAAAATAATTTATATCGTATCTTATTTTACTTCTATTTTTACTTCTTACACCAATATCAAAAGAGCACCCCATTTCATCATTTATATTTGGATTGATTTTAAATGATGGGCTTTTGATACTTATATCAGCAAATGTAACTGATCTGTAGTTTTGAGATAAATTGCTATAAAGTTCATTTTTTTTATTTGCTTTATATGAAATTCCAGCTCCAAAAAGAACAAAGGTTCTAATATTCAAGTTGTTTTCGTAATAAGTGGTATCAAAAATTGGGTTTAAAGCTAAGTCTTTGTATATGTATAGATATTGACCATCACTTTGTGTATTAATATGTTCAAATCTAAATCCAGGAGTTATGGAAATTTTATTGTTTAAATAAAAAATATTTTCTCCAAAAAACGAAACATTGAGATTTGGATAATCATAGTAAGATTGATTATAATAATATGGGTACATGTCATCGTAAATTGTAAAATCAGCATCATTTTCTGATGACCCGGGACCCTGCACACTATTATTTTTTGCTATGTAAACTTTATTTCCTAAAAGAAGAGCCATTTGTTGGTTTTTCAAATTGTATTTTTTTAAAAAACGCGTTTCTAAACCAATATTATTAAAATTACCTTTTATTAAATCTCTTTCATTACCTGGATCAATTTGATCTACTCTATTGTCTCTAAAACCTAGTGCATATCTATATGCACTTAGACCAAAAAGGTTCAAACTAAGATTAGTTGTAGAATTTTTCTTGTAGAGTAATTTTGTTGAATGTAAAAACCAATTCACTTTGAACCAGTTTCTAGTTCTGTTACTTTGTAAAGGATTATCAATAAACATTTCATCTGTTAAACCTCCTGCTTGTTGAGCTAAATAGTTGAGATATGTAACTTCAATTTGAAGTTTAGTTTTCTCAGTCAGATTATAATTTAAAAAGGCAAATAGATTTAAAGATTCAAATTTTGAGTTTGGTCGAAAACCATCTCCTTTTTTGTAATTTAAAAAAGTATAGTAACTAGCTTTATTGATAGATCCACTTAAACTACTAAAATTGGTAAAAAGTGAGTTGCTACCAATTGTATTTCTTGTAAGAAATTCAATCTTTTTATCAGCGACAGGTTTTTTAAAAATAAAGTTTACCAAACCACCAAACTGCGTTCCGTATTGTAATGAAGCAGCTCCTCTTACAATTTGAATTTGCTTCAATGCTTCAGCAGGAGGACTATAGTAGCTTTCAGGGTAGCCAAGCACATCAGCACTAATATCGTAATTGTTTTGTCTGGTATTAAAGTTAGCTGATCTACTAGGATTAAGTCCTCTTCCTCCAATATTAAGCTGTATTCCAGCATCATCATTTTGAAAAATATTTAAGCCGCTAATTTTATTATAAATTTGCCTAGAGTTATTTGTAGCGACACTTCCAATTTTATTTTCTAATATTATTTTTTCTGTTTTTTTGCCAGCGTAAATAGCATTTTCAACTATATCACTCAGTTTTCCACTATCAAAATCAAAATTCTCTGTTATAAGAACTTCATTTAATGTTATTAATAAAGGAGAAAGATTTATAGTGTAAAATGAGTCTGACTTAAGATTTAAAGTTAAATAATTGTATTCATCTTTATGAAATACAAGTTTTAATTCTTCTTTTTTTGAGTTTATAATAAAATTACCAATTGAATCAGAACTACTTAAATAGCCATCATAAAAATCATAGATATTAACTTTTGATAAACCAACTTTTAGCTTAGTACAATTAATAGTTCCTTGTATTTTGTTTTGACAAAAAGAATTAATTGTGATAAGGAAAAATATGAAAAAACTAAAAACCTTTAATTTCATCTTTTATTGGTATTATCCATTTTTTTTTCAAAAAAGAATCTTTAGTTGATAATAAATCAAAATCTTTTTCAATAAATCGTGTGCTTATTCTTTTATTTAGTGTTACATAACTGTCTGCAAAAACACTAGGGTTTGCAAATCCCTTTTTTTTGTAAAAATCTCCTAAAAAATGTGCATATTCCAATATCATATCTGGCTGAAAACTCATTTGTTTTTCTTGAAATGTTGTTAGAAACTTATCATTTTGAACCATTATTCTTTTATCAGAATTTTTGTCAATGACCGTAAAGGTTGTGTGACCAGCTTTTTCCATCAACATTACTCGCCATGAAAATCTGTAGCCTTCTTCATTCCAAAACAGTTCACCGCCATATAGCATATATCTAAAAGGAAGTAAAATTTGGATTAATAAAAATACAGATAGTATGTATACACTAATATTTTTTGCTTTGTATGTAGTTAAAATTTTATTTTTTGATGATATAAAAAATATTTTATTTATATATCTAATAATAGTTAAATGAACTTTTTTATCTAGAAAAATTATTGTTGATGTAATCATTATATATGGGAACATACCAATAGAAGGGAAGAATATAGCAGTCATTAAATGAAAAATTACTACAAATAAGAAAGCAGCATTTCTATATTTTTTGCTAAAAAGAAAAAATCCTATCAGTAAATCATACACCATTCCGCACCAGCTCATCGCATAAGCCACCCATTTTTGGTCCATAAGAAAACCAATTATTGGCAAATCATATTTTCCAGTTAACCAAATGCTCAGTGGCATTGCTCGAATTAGCCAGTCAGAATTTATTTTAGCTAAACCGGCATAAAAATAAACTATAAATAAAATTACTTTAATTACATCAATTGTCCAGATGGGAACTTTTTCGTATTCAATTTTCTTTCTAAAAGAATCAACTGAAAATTTACAATTAGCAGGAACAAAAATTAATATAAATGATATTATACTAACAAAGTAGTAATGATTCAAATAAGTTGTTTTATCAATAAGCTCTATGTAGCCAAAAGAAAGAAAAAATAAAATAATTGATATTTTATATTTATAGCCTATTGTAATTAAAATTGATGTGACTGCGCATAAAGCAAAAAGAAGATAATTCCATTCATTTAAAGATTTCACCCATTCAAAACCATAATATTTAAAGTGTAGTACAGGTTCTATGTAAACTGTTTCAATCCATCCATTCCACCAAAATCTGACGATTGAAAAAAACATTAAAACACCAAACAACACTCTAAAAACTACAAGCGGGGATGAATCTGTGTAAGAATTTATATATTTTTTTAAATCAATTATCATAAAAAAAAGATTCCCCTAGCTTTAGGAGAATCAAAATTTAAAAAAGTTTTCTATTAATTAATCCCCATCATTATCTAAATAATCAGTAGAAATGTTAAATGCTGATAACATATCTGTTTTCATCAATGGAACTATGTCCTGAATTTTGTAAAAAATATCAGAAATTTCAGTCGGGTCTGTATTTAGTTGTATAATAAAATCATCGCTTACTTGTGATATTTCAATATTTACTTGATCAATCTTTGTATCAATCTCTGAAATTAATGTTTCATTATTACCTAAATACTCTAAATAACTTTTAAGACCACTATTTAATTCTGTCCCATCAAATGAAATTCCATAGTAAAATCTTTCTACAGATAAGAAAGCTTGCTCTAATAATTTTTTACACAAGTCTGGTTTATAAAAAGACTCAACATGAGTAGGTAAAGGGACGTAATTTGTTCTAACAGCTGTTGGAATAGCGATTTTTGCTTCACGAACACGTTTTTCTAAGTAGTATAAAAAATCATTAATCATCAAATTTAAGCTAGATGTTGCAGAGTTTCCGCTAGAATTAACAAAATCAGATCTATTATTCCAATCTTGGATTATCAAGTTTGTATTACTAGTCATTTGATTAATCACTGCATTTAAATAACCTATTCGATTAGCTGAATTATTTGAGGAGTAATAAGAAATCACATCATTACTGTCATTTCCAAGACCATAGATAAGATAGCCAAGTGCAGGAAATCCTGTTGAACCAAGTTCCTCGCTTGAAACACCAACCAATTGAGATACTGAATTATCAATATTTGCATTTATCACATCTTCGTTTGCTGGATATGAATTCATTATTGAAGAAAAGAATACTGTCTCAGCTTCTCTAATATCAAACATGGCTATATTTTGAAACGAAATGTATGCTGTTCTCCAATTTGTTCTAACAGAATTTAGGTTTGTCTCATTTACATTTTCTGAAAATAACTCTATAGCAGAACTAAGCTCTGTTAATTTGGTATTAAAGTCACTGTATGCGGGAACAATAATATTATCATACGTTGATGTTAGAATTATTTTTCTATCAAAACTATCGTTAGTGGTTGTATTACCTGTATTTCCAGGCGGAGGTAAAATATCTGAAGATCCACCACCACATGAACTTAAAAAGATGTAAATTAAGAATATTGGTATAATTTTTTTCATAACTCATATTGTTTTAAGTAATAATTAATAATTTGCTAACCTGGTGTTAATTTGATCAGCCATTTCTTGTAATCTTGCCGCTCCGGTGGTGTTTTTAAAACCCCAAGCAGTAGTAGTATTCATCTCTAATATCATAGCATTTACTTCATCATGAGAAAATAAAGGTAGTCTGTTTGACATCTTTGTGAATTGTAAACTATATACAAAGCCCCAAGCTTCAGATAAACCATGATTATAAGCTGAGTAATCATTTGATGATAATGCATCAGTTGATGCTTTTGATAGATAGTCAGCCGCGTGCCATGCAACAACTTTTGAAAGGGTGGTGTTGATTATATTTATTTGTGCATCAAGAACATCTTGGCAATTATCAACTATTGCCTGTCTTCCAAGTACATAGGCGTTGTATGCGTCAGCTCTCCAATTATTTCCAGATGCGACACCAGGTTCACCTGTGTGCTTATTTAAGTACTTACCTAAAAATAAATCATTTTGTATTGCATCGTTTAAGTCACCAGCAAAGTCATATCCAGTTCCATTTGTATGATGATCTAGACCGTAAATATAACCATAAGCTTCATCAAAGTAGTGCTCAGCTTTTGTGTAGTGAGTTGCCCCCCAAGCTTGATTACCATCATAACCTCGATTAGAATTATCATTAGTTAAGTCAATTTTTGTTAGATAGTCATATGCATTTTGCTCTAAACATAATGCTCCAATAAGCATTTTAGCATACTGTTGATCTACTTCCCATCCATCAGCAGTAAGCTCATACATTGAAGTACTTGTTGTCGATTTTTGTAGTAACCCTGCTTGTCCTGGAGCAGCTGTTAAACCTGAAGCAATGTCAGTTGAAGCGTTTTCATAATCTAAAAATAGTTGGTGTAAATCAGCTACTATTGTAGCACGATCTCCGTTTGAACCATATGATCCGTTTCCAACGTTTTCAGCAAATTTTCCTGCAATATTATTAACGGCAAAGTCTGTAATTAGATCTGCTTGTGTGTATACTGCATCAGCGTTTAATGTATTGTAGACATCTTCAGCAGCCCCTAATCTAGAAGCTTGACCACCATAATATACAGTGCTATTTCCATTGTCATCTGCAAATGAATACTCTGTAGGTAATGATGATAAACTACAAACAACAGGTTCGATGTTATCACTGTCAGATGAACAAGAAGAAATTATTACTACAGCTGATAGTAATAATGTTTTAAGTAAGTTATTTTTTTTCATTTTTTAAGTTTTAGTAATTATTTATTGGCAAAAATAATACTTTATTTAAATTAAGTCTAAATAAAAACAACTTATTTATAATCATTTTAAATAATAAATATATTTTTGTCAAAAATTAATTATGAAAAACTTTTACTTAAGCTTAACTCATAAAATATTTTCACTACTAATTGCTTTATTTTTTATCTATAAGGGATACGGAAAGTTCACTTCAGATAAGTATAAGCCAATTGATGAAAATAGTTTAGTAACAACTATTATTGACAATTCATCTTATGAAGCTCCTGTTGGCTACAATATAGTTATGAATACTTTTAAATATTCTGGATTTTTAGATATGATATCATTAATTCAAATATTAGTTGGTATTCTAATAATTATTCCTATCACAAGATTAGTTGGTCTTTTAACTTTACTTCCAATAATTTTTAACATATTTTTCATGCATGTTTTTTTTGATAATAGAGTGGACGAAAATATTGAAACCGGGTTCTTATTAGTGATTAATATAATATTATTACTTAAATATAAAAAACAATTTTTTTCACTGTTTTTAAAGAAAGAATCACATTAAATAGTTAGATAATTAATATTTTTGTATAATATATTTTATGCAAAAAGAATACTTTAAAAACTTAACCAAAGAAGAAAAATATATCTTAAAAGATAAAGGAACTGAACCTCCTTTTTCGGGAGAATATAATGATTTTTATGATGCAGGTGTATTTGTTTGCCGTGCATGCAAGGCACCGTTATATGAATCAAATACAAAATTTAATTCAGGTTGTGGTTGGCCATCTTTCGATGACGAAATAAAAGGAGCAATAGTCAGGTATGAAGATTTAAGCTTGGGAAGAAAAAGAACTGAAATTTGTTGCGCAAAATGCGATGGGCACTTAGGACATGTTTTTCATGGAGAAAAAATAACCAAAAAAAATACTAGACACTGTGTAAATTCATTAAGTATTCAATTTAAACCATACAAGAATTTACAAAAAGTAACATTGGGTGGGGGATGTTTTTGGTCAATACAAAAGATATATAACAATACTAAGGGTGTATATTTAACACAATGTGGTTATATGGGTGGAAATACAATAAATCCAAGTTATGACGAGGTATGTTCTGGTAACACGAATCATGCTGAAGTTGTTGAAATATATTTTGATGACTCAGTGATTTCATTTGAAAAGCTACTTGATGTATTTTGGGATAGTCATGACCCTACAACAATAAATAGACAGGGAAATGATATAGGAACCCAATACAGATCAATAATTTTTTATGAATCTGATAAACAAAAAAAACAAGCATGTGATTCGATGAGGAATCGCCAAAGCAAATTTGAAAAAAAAATTGTTACACAAATCACTCACCAGCATAAATTTTATCGTGCTGAAGAATACCATCAAAATTANTTTGATAAAAATAATTTAAGCGGTTGTAGTATTTAATTTTGGAAGATGAATAGAAAATGTTGTACCTATATTTTGCTTTGACTCTAATATAAAAATTGAACCGTTGTGATACTCTTCAATTATTCTTTTAGATAATGATAAACCAAGACCCCAACCCCTTTGTTTTGATGTCACACCTGGCTTAAAAATATTTTTGATTAGTTTTTTATCGATTCCATCTCCATTGTCTTTAATATTTATTACTACACTAGATGTAGATTCTTTAACTGAAATTATAATTTTTCCATTACCTTTAATCGCATCAACTGCATTTTTAACAAGGTTTTCTATTACCCACGCAAATAAAGTAGGACCAATTGGAATGATGATTTCATTCTGTGACATATCAAGTTCAAATTCTGTTTTTGCTGGCAATCTTGACTTTAGATAATAAATTAATTTAGAAATCACACTAACGATGTTCGTGTTTTTTAGTTCTGGCTTAGATCCAATTTTAGAAAATCGATCAGCAATAATTTCAAGTCTTTTAATATCTTTCTCCATTTCTGAAGCAATTTCTTCATTTTTATTTTTTTCTTTTAACAGTTCAAGCCAAGCCATTAATGATGATAATGGAGTTCCAATTTGATGGGCAGTTTCTTTGGCCATTCCAGCCCACACTTGGTTTTGTTCAGATTTACGACTTGCGCTAAAAATTAAATAAGCAATAATCATAAAAATTGCAATAAAAAGTAGTTGATAGATAGGGTAATAACGTAATCTGTTAAGAAGCGCAGAATCTTTATAATAAATCCATTGCAGATCTCCTGGAATATTTACTCTGATTGGTTCATCTCCTGACTCTTTTATTAAGTTAAGTTCGTTACGTAAAAACGATTTGGTTATTTCATTCTTTTTTAGCAAACCATACTTAATTAATATCTTATTGAAGCTGGTATTGTTGTCAAAATTTCTGTGTTGTAAAATACTATCACAATCATCAACTAGAATAACAGGTATGTTGCTGTTTTCTGAAATAACTTTAATTGACAAAGAATAATCTCCTTCTCCATAAATATTTACTAACTGTTTTGTAGCATAGGCCCAAAGTTCAATTTTTTTTCTTTCTTCAGTTTTTAATTCTTTAACAAGTTTGTTTGTTACAAAAAGAGATGAAAAGCCTATGATAATAGCAAAAGCTAATAGTAAAAACTTCCATTTTTGTTTTTTTGAGTATATATCCATTTGATTAGGGTTTNTATTCTTCTTCATCCCATTCTATTTCAATATCATTTTCNTTCANTTNATCATTATCTCCTTTCTTTTTTGGATTTAAAATATCTTCTTTTATTATGGTATTTATAAACTTAACTTCTTTTGTAATTTTATTTTGAATATCTTCTTTTAATTTTAATCCGTCAAANGCTATTTCTGTTTTATCCTTATCACCTGACATCTTCAAAAANATNGCAGTAAAATTTTGATCATCTTTTACAACTTCACCAAATTCAGAACTATTATTTTTAGTTTTAAATTTTTTAAATAAAAGTTCTGATAAGAGTAATGTAATATCATAATTAATTAGATTATCAAATGTGTGAGTTCCTGAAAGTAATAATGAAAGTGCCGAAGAATTAATTTCCATTTTTGGTATTGTGACAATTTTATCTTTCACATCAATTGTATTTTTCAATGTTGAAAACTGTACGTGCTTCAAATCATCCACACTCACAAAACTTGATAATTTTTCTAGGGGNTCAAAATTAATTAATTCTCCCTTNTCAATNGTTAAGTCTGAGGTNAGTATAAGTTTTTCATCAATAAACTTNGTGTCAGGTTTCCAATGTGATTCAAAATCTATTTTTGCTGAACTAATACCTTTTATATGGTCAGANTGAATAAAATTTTGNTTAAAATCNTTAAATGCAACAAAAGTATTTTGAATATTAATGCTATTTAAAATCAAATTTGCTTTTAGAATTAAATAATTTTTGGTTTCTTCATTTAAACTAAAATCGCTTGTGATATTTCCACCAAGAGAGTTTCCATTAATGTTTTCACCACTAATCATTCTATTTTGTAGCCTTAACTTCCCAATTAAATCTGTTACGTAAAAATCATTATAAATAAGTTTTTTTAGTTTTACATCAAAATCAAATGTTATCCATTTGGGAATTAAATGATTTTCAACTGATNTGTTGTTAGCTTCTTGTGATGGACTNTATATGATTTTGTCAGATTTAATTTCTCCAAATAAATTAATTGTCTCAGATTTTTCAGTAAAATAAGCAACCAAATTTTTAATATGACCTTTATAGTTCAGCATGCTATTTTCAATCTCTAAAGAACTACTGTCAACAATTATATTTTCATTATTCATTGTTATTTCAGCAAAGTCAATACTGTAATCTATTGGTGAGTTAAGATAATTGAAATTCATGTTGTTAATTTCTAATTTGCTGGTATGTTCTGCTAAAAGAAAATATTCTGAAAATTTTTTGTCAAAAGAAATATTGCCTTTATATTTTGAACTTGCATTAATTTTTCCTTTCAAATTTAGAAAAGGTGAATTTTGAAAGTAGTTGTTAATATCATTTGCTTCTAAAGAAGAATTAAAATCGCCAGTTAGAAATAATTTGTTGAGGTTGTTAACTTTAAAATTTCCAAAAATCTTTCCATTTGCAAGATTAGTAGAAAAGTTTGAAAATTCAATTTCGCTTGTTTGAAAATTTTTAAGATTTCCATTAGTAATTTTTCCGCTAGTTGAAATATTAGTAAATTTTATAGGTTTTTCTTTTAGTTCAAAAACACCATTGTTAATGTTAAAATTCATTGCAAAAGATGGGTTTTTATCATCACTTTTTCTAATTATTTCTCCTTTACAATCTATAAGGCCTTCAGCTAAAAAAGATTTAGTCAATGCTCTAAATTTTTTAGGCATATATCTAATAATATGTTTGATTTGCTGCTTTTCAGTAGCAACACTTAAATTTAATAATCTTTTACGACCAATCACTCCAGTAATTTCTGCTAAAACCTCTTCTATTAAAATGTGTGATCCTGTCACTATGGAAATCTGATTATTATTAAGTTTCAATTTTAAATTCAAAGAACTAGTTATGTCTTCTAAATAATTAATCTTACCTATTTGAACTTTTTTTGAAAAGATTTTTCCTTTCAAATCATAAATATCTTCATTAATATCTATTAAGCATTCGTTAATATTGCAATTAATATTTGATTTACTTTTATCATCTAAAAATTTAAACTTTATATTTATCAGTAGAAGCTCTTTTATATTGCTGTTTTTTTGTGGGTATTCAACTTTATGTTTTTGATTTAAAAATTGATGTTTATTTTTATTTAAATTAATTATTCCTTCGTCTAAATATATTTGTTGTATTATATTTTTTTTAACTAATAAATCAATAATATTAAAATTAACAGATGCTTTTGTAGAATATATAACTGTGTCATTTTTTGTATTTTGTATAGAATCAAAAAGTAATAGTTCATCTATATTAATTGAGATGTAAGGAAAATGTTCCCAAATACTTAAAGAAATGTTTTTATAGTTTGTTTTTAAGTTAGTTGTTGAATTTATTTTGTTTTTTAAAGTTTGACCAATATCATCCTTATAAGTGTTCTTTAAAAAAAAATTGATAAATAAAATACATATGCTTATTATAATTAAGCTATATATAATTATTTGTATTGGTTTTTTTTTCATTTTTTAGTAAAGTTATATATAATAACGAAAAAAATAAAACTATCTTATTAAGATCTGTTTAAAATATTTATTTCTTTTTCTGTTAAATGTCTTGTCTTTCCTCTTGGAAGATTTTTTTTTGACAATACGCCAATGCTTACAGTATCTATATATATTATTTTAAGTGACATTTTGTTGAATATATTTTTTAAACTTTTAATATTACCTTTTGTTAGTTCTATTCCAATCTCATTTTTTTCTTTAATAAAAGATATTTTATTGATACCAACTTGCTTATGATTTTGAATTTCTTTTAAAATTTCTTCTGAAATATTTTTAGTAAATTTTATGTGATATATTTTTTTTATTCTTTGACTACTTTTAATTTTTTCTAATAGTGTGTTATCATTTGAAAAAATTGTGAGCCCTGTTTCATTAAAATCTAGCTGTTCGTAATTGTCAAGTTCATAGAACTTAACTTTTGGTAACAGTTTTTTAGTATGTAAATTTATATTAAAACATGAATACTTTTTAGGCTTATTTAGAAGGACATAATGTTTGTCGTGGTATCTGATTATTTTTTTGTTGAAGATTATCTCATCTTCTTTTTTTACAATAATACCCATTTTAGATGTAACTCTGCCATTAACAGTTACTAACCCATTTTTAATTAAGTTATCAGCTTCTTTTCTTGTACAATTTTGGTGTTTAGCTATAAGTTTATTTAACCTCAAGTTTAGTGATATATTATTTTATAATTATTTTTTTTTCTACTGTCCCATCATTATAGTAAAATAATGTAATATTACTTAAAAATCCATTCTTTTGTCCTAACATATTAGTTGTTTGAACTAATTTTTTTTCAAAATGGGGAGAAGTAATGTCACTAGTATTAGTTGTTTGGTTACAAGGCAACAAAGGGTAAATAAAAGAACTAACAAAATTCAAAGCCTGAACAAACCTTGAGTCTGCGTTTCCACTTTGAAACCAATCATGATCTCCACCATCATAAACAAGAAGGTCGTTTAATAAGCCAATAGTATTTGCTTGATTATGTATTTCATTACTTCCACAAAGCTCTAGTACAGTTGGAACACCAAGGCCAGGAGCACAGTTAAAATCAATTGTTTGGTCAGCATTTCCATGAACACTAACAATCGGTGGTTCTTGAACTTCAATCCAATTTGGGGTATTTATTGCTCCCGCAAAACTTATCACACCACTTATTTTTGATGAAAAACCATTATTACCAACATCTCCTTCTAAACCTCCGGAATTATTTACTAGTGTTTGAATGCTTGTTCCATTTGGAGAGCTTGTGTTAGGAAGGTCTAAAACATCGTTAATATAAGCTAAATGTATCGCTGTTACTGCTCCCGCAGAAGATCCACCAACAAAAATTGTATTTTGATCTATTCTATAATTATTTCCGTTAAAATAATCTTTTCTAAAATATCTAACAGCAGCCTTTACATCTGCCACTGAATTCCAAACAGTTAAGTATTGTTCCTCTTGTGACAAGACAAAGTTCAGCTGGTTTGAGCTAAGGCGATAATTAACTGAAGCTGTAACGTAGCCTTTTTTTGCAAAATATTCACAAAAATCGATGCAATCAATTTCTGTTTTGTTACCACCAAGATAAGTTCCGCCGTGTATAAAAATAATTAGAGGTCTGTTGCTAGCCGTGTCACCGTCAGGAGTATATATATCCATTTCATGATATGAGTCTTGGTATTGTATCTGATCAGAATAATTGACAGTAGTTTTTGACACAGAGTTAAAGATCTGAGTCACATATCTACCATTACACTGAGAATAGATTACATTACTAGAAAATACTAATAAGATTATAAATAATTTAATTTTCATTTTTATCCGCATTTAATTTATCTATCATTTTTTGAATTTTATCATCTTCTATTTTTGCAAATAAATGACCGCCTTTATTAATTTTATGTCCTGAATTAATTATTGCTCCACCTGCATCAGCCCATTTAAGTTTTGTTAAATTTAAGATATCTTTTAATTTTTTGGATGTAAAAGGAAGAAAAGGTTCAGAAACAATTGAAAGTGAGGCGGTAATTTGTAATGAGATATTTAAAATTGTTTTTACTCTTTTTTCATCTGATTTAATAACTTTCCATGGTTCACAATCTGCAAGATATTTATTTCCAGCTCTTGCAAGATTCATCATTTCTGTTAGTGCTTCTCTAAAACGAAACTTTTTTATAGAATTAGCAATTTTTGTTGGTGATATTTTAAGTAACGATAAAATTTGATTGTCATCATCATTTGTAACATCTATTGCAGGAACAACACCATCCCAGTATTTATTTGTCAAAACAACAACTCGATTAACAAAGTTTCCTAATATAGCAACTAACTCATTATTATTTCTAGATTGAAATTCTTTCCATGTAAAATCAGTATCTTTATTTTCAGGTGCAGATGCACAAAGCGCATATCTAAGCGAATCTTGTTGATCTTTAAAATCTATTAAGTATTCGTGTAACCATATTGCCCAGTTTTTTGAAGTAGATAATTTATTCCCTTCTAAATTTAAAAACTCGTTTGCAGGCACATTTTTTGGTAAGATAAAATTCTTTTTTAGCTTTAAAATTATTGGAAAAATTATACAGTGAAAAACTATATTGTCTTTTCCAATAAAGTGTACTAGTTCAGTATCACTACTTTTCCAATAATCCTCCCATTTTTTATTATTTAATTTAGCCCATTCTTTTGTCGCTGATATATACCCAATAGGGGCGTCAAACCAAACATATAGAACTTTTCCTTCTGAATTTTTCAGAGGAACTTTAACACCCCATTCTAGATCTCTAGTTATAGCTCTGGATTTAAGACCTGAACTAATCCAAGATTTACATTGGCCTAAAACTTGAGTTTTCCAAGTTTTTGGATCATGATACTTAGAATCGTTTATAACTCCTTCGTCGATCCATTTTTCCAACCATTTTTCGTGCTTCGCCATTGGCAGATACCAGTGTTTTGTTTTTTTTAATACTGGTTTATTTCCACTTATAGTAGATTTTGGATTAATTAGTTCATTAGGACTAAGAGTCGATCCACATTTTTCACATTGATCTCCATAGGCATGCTGATATCCACATTTTGGACATTCCCCTTCAATGTATCTATCAGCTAAAAATTGATTTATTGAATTATCAAAATATTGTTCAGTAGTTTTAACTTCAAAGAAATTATTTTTTTCTAATGAAGTAAAAAATTCTTTAGCAGTTTCATGATGTATTTTTTCTGATGTTCTGTGATAAATACTAAAATCTATACCAAATTCAGCAAAAGTTTTTTTATTTAGATGATGGTATTTATCTATTATTTCTTTAGGAGTTAGTCCTAATTTTTTAGCTTGCAATGTAATTGCAGCACCATGTTCGTCTGAACCACAAATAAATGCAACATCTTCATTGTTTAATTTTAAAAATCGCACATAAATATCGGCAGGTAAATATGCTCCGGCTATGTGACCAATATGAATTGGTCCGTTTGCATATAAGAGAGCAGAGGTGACAATATGTTTTTTCCCCATTTAAAAAGAATAAATTATTTTAGCATATATTAATTGCAAATTAATTAATATTATCTATGAAAACACTTAAAAATCTTAAAAAAGGTGATAAGGTAGCTGTTTTATCAACTGCTCGAAAAGTTTCTATGGACGAAATAAAATTTGCTATAACTGTTTTTGAAAGTTGGGGATTAGTGGTTGAGCTGGCAGAAAACTTATTTGAAGAAGACAATCAATTTGCAGGAACAGTTTCACAAAGAACACAAGATTTACAAAATATGATTAATCGACGTGATATTAAGGCAATTTTTTTTGCAAGAGGAGGCTATGGAACTGTTCAAATTATTGATAATCTGAATTTTTCTGAGTTAAGTCAATTTCCAAAATGGCTCGTTGGATACAGTGATGTAACAGTTATACATTCACATCTAAATAACCAAGGACTTATAACATTACACTCCACTATGCCAATAAATTTTGTTTCAAATAAAAAGACTGCGTTAGAGAGCCTTTATAATGTCTTGTTTAATAATAAAAATAAGATTAAGTTAAAGCCTCATTATTTAAATAAGTTAGGAGTTGTAAATGGCAAGATAGTTGGAGGTAATTTATCAATCATTTATAGTTTAATAGGCTCAAAATCTGAGTTAGATACACAAAATAAAATATTGTTTTTAGAAGATATTGATGAGTATTTATATCATATTGATAGAATGATGATTAATTTGGACAGAAATAATATATTATCTAATGTTAAAGCTTTAATTGTTGGTTCTATGACAAGTATGAATGATAATGAAGTTCCATTTGGTAAAAGTGCAAATGAAATAATTCATTCATATGCAAGTAAATATGATTTTCCAATTTGCTTTAATTTTCCATCTGGACATATTGACGACAATAGAGCTGTAATTTTTGGAGTTGAATCACACTTAAATATCGCAGAAAATATTGTAATTTTAACACAATAAATTTTTATAAAGTTAAAAATTATGGAGAAATTAAAATGGACTTTTTTTTAGTTCTTATGACCGCAATAATATTAAAAATGGAGAATCAGCCGTTTTCAAGTCTATTATTTATTTTGAGTTATCTGTTAGGAAGTGTATACTGTATTTATAAAATTAGAAAGAGCTAAAAATTCAAATTTAGTTATTATTGACTTATAACTTTTGGAACTTTAAAGTAGTCTGAATCTTTTTTTGGACCATTTTTGAGAGCTAAATTTTGTGTCAGCTCATTAGAAACAACATCTTTTCTTGTAGCATTAATTTCTTGCGTTAAGTAAATCAATGGGTCAACATTTTTAGTATCAATTTCAGAAAGTTTATCTATAAATTGTACAATTTTATTCAAATCTTTTATAATTTGTTCTTTTTTGATTGAATCAAATTTTAATTTAGATAGGTTAGATATGTTTTCTACAAGACTATCAGTTATTTTCATAATGCTTTAATTTTTCAAAAATAATACTATAAACATAATTATTTATGGTTTCAGTATTAAAATTTTTTGGGTCAATAGATTTATGTATCGTAACTCTTATAATTCCAGGTCTGCCTTTAAAATAACTTTTTGGAAATTTTTTTTTGTTATCAGCTATAGTAATAGGTATAATTTTGATATTCTCTTCACAAGCTAATTTAAAAGCCCCGTTTTTAAATTTTTTTAAAAATACATTTTCTCTTGGTATACCGCCTTCAGGAAAAATACACATACTAATGCCCTTTTTTAATTTTGCAGCAGATTTTTTGAATGCGCTGTAAGAATCTTTTAAATTTTTTCTATCAACAATAACAGAGTTTTTTTTAAAAAAATAACCAAAGACAGGAATTCTTGTTAATTCCGCTTTTCCCATAAACTGGACAGGCATATTTATAATTGAAAAAATAAATGGGATATCTAATGTTGATGTGTGGTTGGGACAAAAAATATAAACGGTATTATTGTCTAATTTTTCTTCCCAAATTATTTTAGGAAATATCAAGGAGCAATATAAGGTTGTTTTTGACCAGTATCTAGTAATGTATGACACATATTTTGGGTTTTCATAAATTGTACTAAATAGAAACAAGGCTGGCATGAATAAAATAAATGTGCAAAGAAATACCAACAAAAACCATAATCTCCACAAACTACTTAAAATATTACTTAACCAATTCACCTTACAAAGATAAAAATCTACTATTTTTACATCAATAAAACAAAAATAAAAAATGTCAAGAGTTTTAACTGGAATACAAAGCACAGGTCGTCCTCACTTAGGAAATATCTTAGGAGCAATAATTCCAGCAATAGAACTGTCAAAAAATAAAAAAAATGAAAGTTTATTTTTTATAGCTGATTTGCATTCGTTTACCACTGTAAGAAATCCAATTGATTTACAAGAAAATACTTATGCAACTGCAGCAGCTTGGTTAGCCTTTGGTTTTGATACGAAAAATAATTTATTTTATAAACAATCTGATGTTCCTCAAGTTTGTGAGCTAACATGGTATCTTAATTGTTTTACTCCGTACCCTATGTTAACTAATGCTCATTCCTTTAAAGATAAGTCAAATAATTTATCATCTGTTAATTCAGGTCTTTTTACATATCCTGTTTTAATGGCCGCAGACATTTTACTGTATGATTCAGAGATCGTTCCTGTTGGTAAGGATCAATTGCAGCACCTTGAAATAACACGAGATATTGCAGGTTCTTTTAATCATCAATTCCCTAACTCATTTGTTTTGCCTCAATCAAAAATTGATGAAAAAGTTATGATTGTTCCTGGAACAGATGGACAAAAAATGAGTAAATCTTATAATAATATAATAGATATCTTTTTAAATGACAAACTCTTAAGAAAGCAAATAATGAGTATACAAACTGATTCATTAAGTTTAGAATCAAAAAAAGATGCAAATACATGTAATGTTTATAAAATTTACCAATTACTTTCCTCTGAAGATGATGCACTCACGCTCTACAATAAATATGCTCAAGGAAATTTTGGTTATGGTCATGCTAAGCAAGAACTATTTGAACTAATTTGTTCAAAATTTTCTAAAGAAAGAGAAAAGTTTAATTACTTAATGAATAATAAAGAAATCATTGATAAAGAACTTAGCTTAGGCGCTAAGAAAGCTAAAGAAATAGCAAATAAGGTATTAAAGAGAGTTCGAACTAATATTGGTTACGTTTAATCGTTTATTTTATATTTATTATAAAGATCTTTTTGGTGGTTCATTAAACTAATTTCCTTTCCCTTAATAAATGCTATAATAACGTTGTTTGTCTTCATGTCCAAAGCATCTCCATCAGACACGAAAAAAGTAGCTTCTTTATTTTTTTCGATAGATCCAACCACATCATCAATTTTAAGTATTTTAGCTGTGTTAAGAGTTATACTTTTTACAGCATCCTCATAATTTTGACCGTAAGCAACAGTTGTTCCAGCTGTAAAGGGTAAATTTCTAGAACCCATTGCCTCCATGTCACCTGAATAACTTAAGCAAAACAGTATACCTTCATCATTTAGTTTTTTGGCCTGTAAAAAAGGATCATCAATTGGTTTATCTTGAGTAGCAGGTAGTCGATGTGTTCTTTTTAAAATTAGAGAGACATTATTCTTTTTTAATAGTTCAGTTATTTTTAAAGCATCATCTGCACCAACTATCACCTTATTTTTAATTTTAAATTTATTTGCAAATCTAATTGCATCTCGCATATCGTTTGCGTGGTTAGTGTGGATATATAAAGTTTTAGTTCCATTAAATAATCCTTTCACACTTTCCATTTTTAAATCCATAATATTTGAAGAGATATTATAAGCTGAAGCTTTTTTGAAAAACTCATCTATTTCTTCAACTTTTTTAGAATAATTATCATTTTTCTTAATTTCACCTGGTTCAGCCCACCATCCCGTAGAATAAAACGATGAAGGCCAATTAATATGTAACCCATCATCTGCTCGAAGTTGTGCATCCTCCCAGTTATCGCCTTTTAGGTACATTACAGAAGATTGGCCTGAAATTACATTTCCTTTAGGAGTTACTTGAGCAATCATAACCCCATTACTGATTACAGTATTTAATATTTTTGAATCCGTATTGTATGCAATAAGAGTTCTAACATTTGGGTTGTAGCCTCCAACTTCTCTGTAGTCGTGAGTTGCTCTAACAGCGCCAATTTCAGTAATACCCAGAGTTGTATTTGGAACTATGAAAGCAGGGTAAATATGTTTTCCATTTAAACGATATATTGTATCAAAAGCTGATGGATCAATTCTAATCTTAGTGGCATCTCCAACGATTTCAAAAACTCCGTTATTTACACTTATTATAGAGTTTTCATAAACTTCTCCATTGCCAATATGAGCTGTAGCTCCAATAAGTAAAATAGGTTTTTCACCATAAACTTGGAGTTGCAATAAAGCAAGTAATATAATGACTATTTTTTTCATAATTTGTGTAAATTATGTTGACAACACTTATATAATTTTTCTTTTACTTTTTTGGGCGCTTGTTTTTCATTTTTGTCAAGTGACATTAATTTTATTATACGCATACGTTCATTTAAATCTCTTTCTCTCATTTGTTTATCTATTTCAAAATCAAACATAAGCTTTCCATCAACATAAGTTTGAAGAACTTTTGAATAAACAGATAATGGGTTGCCGTTCCATAAGACAACGTCTGCATCTTTTCCAACTGTAATACTTCCCATACGATCATCTAAGTGTAATAATTTTGCAGGATTTAAAGTTATCATTTTCCAAGCATCTTCTTCACTAGCCCCTCCATATTTGACAGCTTTGGCTGCCTCATGATTAAGTCTTCTTCCCATTTCTGCATCATCTGAATTAATAGCTGTTACTACACCAGCCTCGTTTAAAAGGCTTGCATTATGTGGAATGGCATCATTTACTTCATATTTATATGCCCACCAATCAGAAAATGTTGAGCCACCTGCCCCATGTCTCTTCATTTTATCTGCTACTTTATAGCCTTCTAATATATGTGTAAACGTATTAATTGTAAATCCTAGTGAGTCAGCTACATGCATAAGCATATTGATTTCGGACTGAACATATGAATGACATGTTATAAACCTTTCAGAATTTAATATTTCAACTAAAACATTAAGTTCAATATCTTCTCTTGGTGCAGCTATGTTTTTCTTTTCTCGTAAACTTAAAGAATTATATTCTTTCCACTTTTTTTCATATTCTAACGCTCTGTAAAATGCATCGTAAAATACTTGTTCAACTCCCATTCTTGTTTGCGGAAATCGAATTTTTTCAAAGTCACCCCAATTACTTTGTTTTACATTTTCGCCCAAAGCAAACTTAATAAATCTATCAGCATCATTTATTTTCATTTCTTCAGCATTACTTCCCCAACGAAGCTTAACAATAGCAGATTGTCCGCCAATTGGATTTGCTGATCCATGAAGAAGTTGAGCTGCTACAGTTCCGCCTGCTAATTGTCTGTAAATATTATGATCGTCAGGTTTAATGACGTCACCAATGCTAACTTCTGCCGTGACTGATTGACTAGACTCATTAACCCCTTTACTTATAGCAATATGTGAGTGTTCATCAATTATGCCTGATGTTAAATGCATATCTGAGGCATCAATTATAATATAATTTTTTTCATTTAAAAAGTCAGAGGGGTTAAGCATTGTGCCAATAGCTAATATTTTTCCATTATGAATAATTACATCAGTATTAAGAATAATTCCTTGCTTATCATTTGTCCAAACTGTAGCATTTTTAAAAACAACTGAACTTTCTTTGGGAGTTGTTTCAAAACCAAATGCTTTGTTTGGTGACCAAATACTTGGTTTAGACTTTGCTTCAGTAAAATTTACAGTTTGTTTATCTTTACTTGTAATTGCTGAATCTTTGTTAATAGTGAAGTTTATAAATGATCCATTCTCATTTTGATAATGGCCATTAATTGTATTATCGTCAATAATTTCTCCTATTGCTCTAAAGGAACCATTTTTAGAGCTAAAATTAATTTTATATTGATCAACTTTTGATTTTAAGGGAACTGAATCTAAAAATGGAATAGAAACACTGAAATCGTTTCCCTTTTTTTTGATAATAACTTGTTTGTTTTGAATTTCATTAGATTTAAAAGTATAATACCCTTCTAGCTGATAGTTGCTTTTTTTCTTTATTTCATATTTTTCACCATTAACCCAATTTTCATAAATAACGGCATCATCATTTTCAAAAACATCCTTAGAAGAAATAAAAAAATTAGCAATCTTACCATTCTCAAGCGTACCAATAATTTTAGAGACATTAATTAAATTGGCTGGTCTTGTAGTCAAAGCTGCTAGTGCTTCAGATTTATCTAAACCATTTTGTACAGATAAGCGAACATTTTTTAAAAAATCATCACGATTTTTTAAATCTGATGAAGTGAGGCAAAAACTAATTTTATTATCAGATAATATAGCGGGATTAAATGGAGATGTCTCCCAGTCTTTAAGCTGTGAAAGAGTAATCCACTCCGTTGACTCTGGGTTACTTACATCATATGCATTAGGAAAATTTATAGGAATTACAAGAGGATATTCAGTTGATTTTACCTCGTCAATTCTTTGGTATTCTTTTCCATTTCCTTTAATGATGAAATCAATTTCAAACTCGTCTCCAATGCTGTAAACTCTTTGATAGTCTAAGACGCTGGAAACACTAAAAAATTGCGGTAAATTTTTTTGTTGGTTATATTCACTGTATGTTATGCTTGATTGCCTATCTAACGATTCGTACCATTCTGCATCTAATAATGTTTGCTTTATTAATGCAATACTTCCCATAAGAGAAGTTGGATACCTTTGTTTTGAACTTCCTTTGTTGAAAGAATAAAAACTTGCAGATTTTTGAGATATCATATTTTCAATGTTATTTTTATTTGACAATAAAACATAACATCCGGTACCTCTAAAAATACCGTCTTTAATGTGAGTTAAAACTGATCCGAATCCAGAATTTAAATATTTATTGGCATCATCTAAATTATTTGTGTAAATGTTGCTTGCATGAACTTCTGGATGAACAGCTTGATTCCAGTGGTATGCACCTTTTTTATTGCTTTTATACTGTGGCGATCTAGATGTTTTTTCTTTTTCAGTTACTTTCTTTAATCCATAATCAGAGTATAGATCAATAAAAGAAGGAAAAATAAAGTCTCCGGCAAGATCATGAATTATAGCATTTTCAGGAACAATAACATTACTATCAGCTTGTAGTATTTTTCCGGCTTTAATAATTAGAGTCCCATTTGAAATTCTTTTATTTGGACTAATAACTAAATTAGCATTAATAAAAGCATGCGTTGGAACAAAACTATTTTTAACACCATTTATTGGAAAAGTTTCTTGACCAAAAAAGCAATTGCTGGCAAAAAATAAATATACTAATATTAAAAAATGTTTATTCATTATTAACATAAATAAGCCGTGAAATTACCAAAATTTAATCAAATAAATTTGTTTCTTTGTAAATAAGAAAAACTTTAAAATTTAAAAAATGAAACCATATCAAGCCAATCTTATAAATGTTCTAGCTTTAATTATAATGCCTCTATGGGCTTTAATTGTTTTTGAAGCTCCAGCTAATGATCCAGACAAATCAAATTTGACTGCTTTAATTCCAGTTGTTTTTGCTGTTATTTTGTTTTTATGCAATGGAGGCCTGAAAAAAGAAAATAAATTTATCTCACACTTAGCAGTAATGTTTACATTAATTACTATCATAGCAATTTATATGAAACCATTTAGCTCTGCTTTAGGTGATTACAACGCTAATAATAGCACTGAAAATATTATGCGAATTGTGAGGTCTGGCATTATGATTTTAACTGGTATACTATCAATGATTACTTTTGTTAAGAGTTTCATTAATGCAAGAAAAAAGAAGAGTTGATTTTTAATGGAGAAGGCAGTATTAGTAGGTCTTGTAACATTTGAGTCATCCGAAGAACAAACAAACGAGTATCTTGAAGAGCTTGCTTTCTTAGCAAAAACTGCTGGAGCCAAACCAATAAAAAAATTTATACAAAAACTTTCTAAACCTGATAAAAATACTTTCTTAGGAAAAGGAAAAATAGAAGAAGTATATTATTTTGCTAAATCAAATGATGTTTCTATAATAATTTTTGATGATGATTTATCTCCTACACAAATAAGAAATATAGAGAAAATTTTTAATGAAAAATCAAAAATATTAGACAGAAGCAATCTAATACTCGATATCTTTGCAAATAGAGCGAAAACAGCGCAAGCAAGAACACAGGTTGAACTTGCTCAGTATCAATACTTACTTCCAAGACTAACAAGAATGTGGACGCATTTAGAAAGACAAAAAGGAGGAATAGGAATGCGTGGACCAGGTGAAACACAAATAGAAACAGATAGGAGAATTATTAAGGACAAGATTTCGCTACTTAAAAAACAACTTAAAAAAATTGAGAAACAATCTATTACTAGACGTAAAGCAAGAAAACATTTAATAAGAGTAGCTTTAATCGGATATACTAATGCTGGAAAGTCTACATTAATGAATCAATTAGCTAAATCTGAAGTTTTTGCCGAAGACAAATTATTTGCAACTTTAGACACAACTGTTAGAAAAGTTGTTATTGACAATCTACCTTTTTTACTTACCGACACAGTAGGATTTATAAGGAAATTACCACATCAGTTAATAGAATCTTTTAAATCAACATTAGATGAAGTTGTAGAGGCTGATTTTTTAATTCATTTAGTAGATATTTCTAATCAAAATTTTGAAGATCATATTAATGTTGTAAATAAAACATTAGTTGACATAGGCGCTTCAAATAAACCTACTATGCTTGTTTTTAATAAAATTGATCAGTATACATTTGAAAAAAAAGATGAAGATGATTTGACTCCAATCACTTCAAAGAATTTCAGTTTAGAAGATTTACAAAAATCTTGGATATCTAAAATAGAAAATAAGACAATTTTTATTTCTGCCTTAAAAAAAGAATTTTATAATGAGTTTAAAACTTTGCTATATGGTGAAGTGAAAAAACTGCATGAAAAAAGATATCCATATAATAATTTCTTGTATTAAGTGAAGGATTGTAAACTAGATAATTTTTTATAATGACTTTCTTGTTTTATTAACTGTGCGTGAGTCCCAATTTCTACAATTTTACCTTTGTCTAGAACAATAATTTTATCGGCATTTTTAATTGTTGAAAGTCGATGTGCAATTACTAATGAAGTTCTAGATTTCATTAATTTTATTAACGCGTCTTGCACTAATTTTTCAGATTCAGTATCTAGAGATGATGTTGCTTCATCTAGAATTAGAATTTGCGGATTTTTTAAAATTGCTCTTGCTATACTTATTCTTTGTTTTTCACCTCCGGATAATTTATCTCCTTTTTCGCCAATAAATGTATCATATCCGTTTTCCATTTCATTTATAAAAATATCTGCATTGGCTATTTTTGCAGCAGTAGTAATTTCTTCATTTGTTGCATCAAGCTTACCTAGTCTAATATTATTATATACAGTATCGTTAAACAGAATAGCTTCTTGAGTTACAATACCAAATAAATTTCTAAACTTATTAATTATTATTTTATTGATATTTACATTATCAATTAATATTTCACCTTGATTGATATCATAAAATCTTGCTAATATATCTGCAATAGTTGATTTTCCACTTCCAGATTTACCAACTAAAGCAATCATTTCTCCTTTTTTAATAGTAAAAGAAATATTATTTATTACTGTGATATTATCATAAGAAAATAAAACTTTTTTGAATTCGATTTTATCTTTAAAATTACTAATATCTAAGTTGTTATTGTTATTGTTATTTTCAGTAACATCTAAAACTTCATATATTCGTTTTGCTGAAGCACTTCCTTTTTGAATATAATAGTAAGAGGTAGTTAATGATTTGGCTGGTGGAATAATTTGTGAAAATATTACAATATATCCTATAAATTCCTGAGGAGATAGATATCCATTTGAATTTAAAACTAATTGTCCACCCACCCACATAACAACTACCATTACAATTGTACTTAAAAACTCACTTAGTGGAGAAGACAAATCTTTTTTTCTAAGTAAAGAATTCATAATTTTTTTATAATTAGAACTCTCAGTTTTAAAATTATCATTAATATATTTCTCAACATTAAAAGCTTTTATAATTCTTAAGCCAGAAATATTTTCAAAAATTAATGAAAGCAAAGAGCCCATTTTATTTTGTCCTAAATCAGAAGATTTTTTTAATGATTTACCAATAAGACCAATAACTAAACCGCTTATGGGAAATAAAATTAATATGAGAAGAGTAAGATCCTTACTGATAAAAATCAGAGTACCTAAATAAAAAATTATTGTTAGAGGATCTTTAAAAATCATCTCTAATGATCTCATAATTGACCATTCAATTTCTATTAAATCTGATGTTAATCTAGCTCCAATATCTCCTTTTCGTTTTTCCGAAAAATAGGAAACAGGTAGTTTTAAAATCTTTTTATGAAGATCCATTCTTATATCATGTACTACACCATTTCTTATCGGAGTTAAAAAATATAGTGCTAAATATCGAAACAAGTTTCTAAAGAAAAAGGTTATTAAAACAAGCATACAAATAAAGAAAAGTGCTTCAAGTTTTCCTTGTTCATCAATAATATTTGTTATCAGAGAATAAAAGTTTTCTTTAATTGCTTCAGGTTTTAATGAAATAGGTTCAGGGTTATAAACTTTTTCTTGTGTTTCAAATAGTATTCCTAAAAAAGGAATCACCATAGTTAGAGAAACTAAAGAAAAGATTACACTAAAAATATTAAACGAAATATTCAAAAAAACGAAATGTTTATATTTTTTTAAATACGTTATTATTCTAAAGAAATAGTGCATTTGACAAATATATAAAAGGATTATCTATTTTTGCAAATAATGGAAAGTACAAGACAAAAAAAAGTTTCAAGATTAATTCAAAAAGAATTAGCGCTAATTTTTCAAAATGAGATAAGATTATTTTCGAGTAAAATTATATTAAGTGTTAATTTGGTAAGAGTTTCAAGAGACCTAAAAAATGCAAAAATTTTTTTAGGATTATTTCCCTGTAAAGATCCAAATGAGTATCTAAATATTATTAAGAGCAAAACAAATATTATTAGAAATAAATTGTCTAATCAACTAAGAAATCAGCTTAGAGTTATGCCAGAGCTACAATTTTACTTAGACGATTCAGCAGAATATTTTGATAATATTAATAAATTGTTAAACAAATAGCTTTATGTTTTTCTCTTTTTTTATTGCAAAAAAATACCAAGTTTTTAAGTCAAAAAATAATTTTGTTAATCTAGCTTCTAAAGTTTCAATGTTTGGGATAGCTATTGGAACAGCTGCTTTAATTATAGTTTTGTCAGTTTTTAATGGATTTGAAAATTTAATTATTGGCATGTACAATACTTTTGATCCTCATTTAAAAATTACACACGTAGAAGGGAAGTCATTTAATCCAGATTCAATACTAGATAAAATACAGGATAATAATATATTTAATATTTCAAGTGTTATGGAAGAAAAAGTTCTTTTAAAATATAAAGATAAAGAACATATTGCTACAATTAAAGGAGTTTCAAAAAACTATAATAATCAAGTAAGTATTGATTCTTTATTAATACAAGGTAACTATATAAATGATTACGAAAACTCCAATGTTTGCATCATAGGAAGTGGTGTTGCGTATCATTTATCAATTCTTAGTGGGTCTATTTTTGAGACAATTAAAGTTTTTTTGCCAAATAGAAACGCTTCAAACTTATTAAATCCTTTAACAGCATTCAAAACATCTAGTTTATTACCTACAGGTGTTTTTAGTATCCAATCTGAAATTGATGATAGCTATATTATTAGTCCTATCAAATTTGTACAAGATTTGACAGATAAAGAATATCAAGTAACTCATTTAGAAATTAAACTAATTGATAATAAAAAGATGTTCGATACACAAGAGAAATTAAAAAACCTTACAGGAAGAGATTATATTGTTGAAAATAGATTTGAGCAACAAAAATTTCTCTATAAAATATTAAACACTGAAAAATTATTTGTTTTCATTATTTTGATATTTATTATGATAATAGCTTCTTTTAATATTGTTGGAGCCTCAACTATGCTAATAATTGATAAAAAGAAAAATATTCAAACTTTTAAAAGTATGGGGGCCTCGTGTAGAAAAATTCAGTTAATCTTTTTCATCAATAGCATTTTAAATATACTTTTAGGAATAACTATAGGCCTAATATTTAGTTTAGTTTTTGGAGCTTTACAACAAAAATTTGGTTTTATTAGCATGGGATCAGGCAACTTTGTTATTGATGCATATCCATTAGTTTTTTCAGTTTCAGATATTTTATACGTATTAATATCAACTTTTATTATTGGATTAATATCATCCTGGTATCCATCGTTTATTTTAGTAAAGCGGTTTTTTCAAACGAATAAGATTTAAATTCTTTATAAATAATATTTAATGTTTCTTCAATTTCTTCAGCATTATTAGAAGTTACTAAGGTCATTTTATATTTTTTAAAATTAGGTATGCCTTTAAAATAGTTGTTGTAATGTCTTTTCATTTCGGCAATTCCTAATGTTAGTCCTTTCCATTTTATTGAATGTTTTAGATGTTGTTTACAAACTAATACTCGTTCTTTTATAGAAGGTTTTGGTAAGTGATGTCCTGTTTTCATAAAATGTTTTATTTCATTAAATATCCATGGATATCCTATTGCTGCTCTACCAATCATTACACCGTCAACACCGTATCTGTTTTTCATTAATATCGCTTTTTCAGGAGAGTCAACATCTCCATTACCAAAAACGGGTATATGCATTTTTGGATTATTTTTAACCTCTCCAATTAATTGCCAATCTGCTTCTCCTTTATACATCTGCTTTCTTGTTCTGCCATGTATTGATATAGCCTTTATACCGACATCTTGTAATCTTTCAGCAACTTCAACAATATATTTAGTACTATCGTCCCATCCAAGTCTTGTTTTAACTGTAACCGGAATGTTTGTAGATTTTACTATCTCCTTTGTCATTTTCACCATTTTAGGAATATCTTGCAAAATTCCAGCTCCAGCTCCTTTATTGGCAACTTTTTTAACTGGACAACCATAATTAATATCAATTATCTCTGGCTTTGATTTTTCACAGATTTCAGTGGCTTGCTTCATTGAATCAATATTATTTCCAAAAATTTGTATGCCAATAGGCCTCTCGTGATCATAAATATCTAACTTAATTGTACTTTTTTGTGCGTGCCGAATTAATCCTTCTGAAGATATAAATTCTGTATACATAACATCTGCTCCGTACTCTTTACATAGTGCTCTAAAGGGAGGGTCGCTTACATCTTCCATAGGAGCAAGTAATAAAGGGAAGCTACCAACATTAATATTTCCTATCTTTACTGTCATAATACAAAAATAACAATTAATGATATTTAAAGGACTTTACGATGAAAAGTCATCGGCATTTAAATTTTTTATTTTTTTATCGTTGGTATTTTTATCAGCAGTTTTACATATTTTGTTTGCTCTTTTTNTTGTATATTTTTTTGTTGATGGTGGTCCTGACTTAATAAAATATCAAGATCTTAATAGTCAANTNTCNATAAATTATTTGAANTTTTTACAGTTGTTTACTGCAATAGGNATGTTTATTACGCCAGTTGTATTNTATTCTTATTTNACAAATTTTAATTTAAATTGGAANAAAACAAATAGACANGCTATATTTTTNGTAGTTGCTATCNNTTTATTAGTTGCTCCCTTNGTNTCATTTTTACTTGANNTNAATTCGTTAATTAAATTTCCNTCATGGATNTTACAATTTGANAATAATTCTGAAATATTAATTCAAGCATTTTTAAAAATGCCAACCATTTNTGATTTAGTCTTTAATTTGTTGNNTATAGCTATTATTCCAGCTGTNGGTGANGAGTTATTTTTTAGAGGNTATTTGCAACAANTTTTAAAAAACAAATTNGGNAGNATACANATAACAATTTTAATAACAGCTATAATTTTTAGTGTATTTCATTTAGATTTTCAAGGTTTAATACCTAGAGTTTTTTTAGGTATTTTATTAGGNTACTTCTTCTTNTGGACAAAATCATTATGGGTTCCAATAGTTGCTCATTTTATTAATAATGCTCTAGCAGTTTTCTTAACATACTTATATCCCTCTGGAAATATTGAGTTAGAAAAAATCGGATATTCAATTAATAATTCTGAACCTATTAATTACAACGCGGTAATGTTCTCTATACTTNCAGTAAGTATTTTAATGTATTTGTTNTATAAGAGCCAAAAATATGNAAAGAGCAAAATTTAATTTATTGCACTACCTTTTCTTGTNGANTAATTGATTTTAAGTGCATTNGCTTTTCTTAGCTCNTGCTTTACATCGGTNATNATACCCATTTTAACTGTTTCNTCTGCTTTNATTGAAGTTGTCATGTANGGTATTTCTTTTTCATCNCTAGCTTCTCTTTCAGNAGCAATGAACTCTTGTATTTCNTCTACGCTNGCAAATGCATCATTAAGTTGAATTCTNGCAGATGTACCATANGANGACTGNAGTCGTTTGATTGGTGATCCAATATAAATATAGCTAACCAAGGATTTTTTTTCCATTTTTTTTATTTCAGTTGCTTTTGGAGTAACTACTTCAACAAAGAGAGTTGTTTCACGCATGACTGTCGTAACCATAAAGAAAAATAGTAACATAAAGACAATATCNGGTAGTGANGCTGTTGAAATTGCNCCCATTCCTNTTTTATTATTTTTTTTAAATCTACTCATTAGTTATCTCCTATATTTTTTGGNTCTGCCTCTGAAATCTTTTGAGGATACATTTTACGAATTTCTTTTTTATCTGTTTTNTTTAAATCNATGTATCTTTTACCAAATTTATTTAATGCTGCATCATTTCTTAGTTCGTTNTATGCAGCAGCTAATTCATTTTGAACTTGTATATATGTTTTGTATTCAGTTCCNCGATCATTTTGTAGAGAAATAATTGCTTTNTCTGGGTTTTCTGAAAGATTAGGNTCAATNCCGTTATTATTNATAAATCTTTTTGCTCCTTCTCTGAGTTGAGATATATCCATNAGCTCTCCTTCAACCAGAAGTTGATTATTTGTGTTAATCAGTACTACGTAAATATTTTTTGCGTTAATCTGAGAATCATCTTCCTGCATTTCCTCGTCAGGCATTGGAGGTAATTTTCTAGCTATTCCAGAATCAACGTCCATTGTTGTTGTAACTAAAAAGAAAATAAGAAGTAGAAAAGCGATGTCAGCCATCGATCCAGCATTAATTTCTTGTAACCCTCTTCTTTTAGCCATATTTATTTAGAAAATACTTTTGAAATTTCAGTATAAATTACAATTCCAATTGCTGAAGCTGCCAATATATAGAAAGACATTAATCCCATACCTACATTTTTTGATGTTGCAGAAGTGATTTTATATTTTTCATAGCTTTCTAATAGTTCATTAGAAGCTATAAGATATGAAATTAATAATACAATAAATAGCCCTCCTAAAGCATATAACATCTTTTTATTATTCTTAGATTTATCTAAGATAGAAATTATAACTGGCATTAGAATTGTGATAACACCTAAGCAAGAAACAAAAACACCGGGGATCTGTAANNCTATANNTNNTAGTAGNAATAATATAGACCATACCCCTAAAAAGATCTTCCAATATTTACCTGTTAAAATAATAACTACAGCACACATTATCATATAATATGTAAGTGAAATTCCTATTGTTAAAATATCCATAAAAGTGAGTGTTATTTATTTTTTACTAAAATATCAATTAATGATATTGATGCGTCTTCCATTTCATTAACAATTGAATCAACTTTCGATAATATGTAATTGTAGAATGTTTGTAAAATAATAGCAACAATTAGACCAAATACTGTAGTCAAAAGAGCTACTTTAATACCACCCGCTACCAAAGATGGTGAAATATCACCCGCAGCTTCAATCGCATCAAATGCCCCAATCATTCCAATAACAGTACCCATAAACCCAAGCATAGGAGCAAGAGCAATAAACAATGAAATCCAAGATAAGCCTTTTTCTAAACGACCCATTTGAACAGATCCGTATGCCACAATTGATTTTTCAACCATATCAATTCCTTCAGATGATCTATCTAAACCTTGATAAAAAATTGATGCAACTGGACCTTTTGTGTTTCTACATACTTCTTTTGCAGCATCTACTCCTCCTGACTGAAGGGCACCTTCAACATCACTTAATAATTTATCTGTGTCAGTGTTGGCCATATTAAGATATATTATTCTCTCGATTGCTAAAGCAAGTCCTAAAATTAAACACAGTAATACAATACCCATAAATCCTGGGCCACCTTCAATAAACTTTTGTTTAATTATTTGGTGAAATGAAGCATTATTTTCTTCTTCAACTAATGGGATATCGTTAGAAATAGTTGTTTCTTCAGTAGTTATTTGTTGATCTGCTGAATCATTTTCTTGAGCAAATATATAGTTGTTATTTGCTAATATTAATATTGAAAAAAAGATTGTCAGTCCAATAAATTTAAATTTGTTTTTCATTATTTTAATTTTAGTGTATTTAATTAGTTTGGCAAATTTATAAAAATATTATAAAGCTGCTTTAAATCTCCTGTTAACTTCTTCCCAGTTGATAACATTAAAAAATGCGTTAATATAATCTGGTCGTCTATTTTGATAATTCAAGTAATATGCATGTTCCCAAACATCTAAAGCTAGAACAGGAGTGCCACCACATTGGTCTAACATTAAAGGGTTGTCTTGATTTGCTGTAGAACATATATCCAAAGCTCCATTTTTAACACATAACCATGCCCATCCAGATCCAAATCTGGTTGCAGCGGCTTTTGCAAATTCATTTTTAAAATTTTCATAACTACCGAAAGATGAATTTATTGCTGCTCCAACTTCATCTTTTGGCTCTCCTCCTCCATTAGGACTGAGTATATCCCAAAATAAGCAATGATTGTAATAACCTCCACCATTATTTCTAACAGCTCCAGTAAGGTTTTCACTTTTACAAATTTCTTCAATACTTTGATTTTGCATCTCTGTTCCTTCAATAGCATTGTTTAAATTTGTTGTGTATCCATTGTGATGCTTACTATGATGAATTTCCATTGTTTTAGCATCAATATGTGGCTCAAGAGCATCGTAGCTATAATTTAGTTCTGGTAATTTAAAAGACATAATTTATTTTTTTTTATTTATTTATAATAATATTTGCCATGCTTTTTCAGTTTCATTTTTTTCTAAAAAAGCTTTTGCTAAGATATGTTTTTCTGCCGTATTATGTTCATCTCTTAGTGTAAAATCTTTTTTTTCTGGAATTTTTTCAATAGATGCTAGTATAGCTAAGTCACTTCCTGTTAAAATTGTTGATTCTTTGATTGAATTAGGTAGTTGATCAATTCCAATTCCAGTTTTTGAAATTGGTTTAGCTATTTCATACAATGAATCTTGGGTAGTTTTACCGTACCAATTCTTTCCATATCTACTAACAATATTAAGTTTAAAAGGATTAATAGTTTGATCATTTTCCAGTACACGATTATCAATATGAATTTTTAACACTTCACATATTACTAAGTTTCCTGCACCACCATTTGTTCCTAAAGATATTATTTGCGTCACCTTACACTCAAAGTTAATTGGGGATTCCATAACTCTAGGTGGTGAAATACATTCAGATTTCACTTCGGTAAGTCCGGCTTTTTCAAATTCATTAACATTGGAATCAAATTCACATGATGCCAATGACACTTGCTGAGCAATCTCTTCAGTTACTAATGAAATTACACATTCATTAATATCTTTAACATTTTCTAAAGTATCTTTACTAGTATTATCTCTTGTTCTGTTAACAGGTGAAAAAACTAAAACAGGTGGGTCAATTGAAAAAACATTAAAAAAAGAAAAGGGACTTAAGTTTTTGTTTCCTTTTTTATCAATTGAACTAACAAATGCAATTGGTCTTGGTGTTACGGCATCAGATAAATATCTGTATAAATCTTTACTTTTAGTTGATCTCGCGTCTATTGATGTAATCATTTTTTAAGTTTTTGTATAGAATGATCATTTTTTGATTTTATGATCTTATTTGAAATATTGCCTATGCTTTCTATTTCCATTTTTATTATGTCACCTTGTTTTAACCATCTGTCAATATAATTTTTATCAGCTCTTTTTTTTGTACCATTAATTTCTAAAAAACATCCACCTCCTACAGTACCTGATCCAATAATATCTCCCGGCACAAGCTCTACTCCATATGATGCCCTCTCAATTATCTCTGCAAATGTCCAAGACATATCCTTTGTATTTCCAGATGAGATCAAATCACCATTTACGTAACATCGCATTTCTAAATCATATTTTTTTCCAAAAGGTGTTTTTATTTCTTTGTGTTTAAGTTCATCGGTAGTGACTAAATATGGACCAATTACATTGGCAAAATCTTTTCCTTTTGCAGGACCTAAATTTAATTTCATTTCTTCTGATTGTAGTGTTCTGGCACTTATGTCATTTAGTATGCAAAATCCGGCAATATATTTATCGGCATTTTTGGATAAAATGTTCTTTCCTTTCTTACCAATAATTGCTGCAAATTCTAATTCGAAATCTAATTTTTCAAAATGATCAGGCATCAGTTCTATATCATCTTTATCAGAAAACATACTATTGTGGTTGGAAAAATAGAAAACTGGAAATTCATCAAATTCTTTTATCATTTCAGCACCTCGATTTCTTCTACAAGTCTCAACATGTTGTCTAAATGCATAAGCATCTCGAAATGAATTTGGTTTAGGTATTGGTGGCAGTAAAGTGACGTTACTTAGCTTATGATTAATAATATTTTTTTCACATATAACTGTGTTTATTCTACTTTGATAATTTTCTAGTTGTATTAAATCTACTAACCCAATATTTCCAAAGTGATTATTTAGATTAAATATTATATCATTTTTGATAACTCCAATTTGGTGAGTTTTAATATTTTTTATTTTGTATGTTACTAGCTTCATTTGTAATACAAAATTATTAATTTTATTTTAGGCATGCTATAAATGATTCTTTCATTATCTTATATTTGCAATAAAACAAAAAATATATGCCATTTTATCATAAATTAGGTAAAATACCACACAAAAGACATACTACTTTTGAGAAAAAAGAAGGAGGGTTACATTATGAAGAGCTTTTTGGGACTATTGGTTTTGACGGAATGTCCTCATTGCTATATCATTTGCAAAGACCAACTCAGGTAAAAGAAATTAAAGATGCTTACTCAGTTGTTCCCCTTGCTGCTGTAGAAAAAAACTTAAAATCATACTTGCTAAAAGGATTTGATATTCCAAAAATTAAAGATCAACTAGATAGTAGAATTTCTATACTTTTTAATAATGATTTAAACATTTTACTATCAGCACCGTCTAATTTAGAAGAAAATTATTTTTACAAAAATACTGATGGTGATGAGGTAATATTTGTGCATAAAGGGACAGGAACTTTGAGAACATTTCTTGGGAATATTGATTTTAAAGAAGGAGATTACGTGGTAATTCCTAGAGGTGTTATCTACACCATAAAATTTAATTCATCTGAAAACAGACTGTTTGTAGTAGAATCTTACACACCTGTTTACACCCCTAAAAGATACAGAAATCATTTTGGACAACTATTGGAACATTCACCTTACTGTGAAAGAGATATAAGAAAACCAGAAAAGTTAGAAACCCATGATGAAAAAGGAGACTTTATTATTAAAATTAAAAAAGAACATATGATACATGAGTATACATATGCTTCACATCCTTTTGACGTTGCTGGCTGGGATGGATATAATTTTCCGTATGCTTTTTCAATACATGATTTTGAGCCAATTACAGGTCGTGTTCATCAACCGCCACCAGTTCACCAAACTTTTGAAACTAGCAGGTTTGTTATATGCTCGTTTTGCCCAAGACTATATGATTATCACCCACAGTCTATACCAGCTCCTTATAATCATTCAAATATTGATTCTGATGAGGTATTGTATTATGTTGATGGTGATTTTATGAGTAGAAATCATGTGGAAGAAGGTTATATTTCTTTACACCCAGCAGGTATTCCTCATGGTCCTCATCCAGGTGCTATGGAAAGAAGTATAGGCCAAACAAAGACAGATGAATTAGCAGTTATGATAGATACTTTTGCACCTTTGAAGTTAACTCAAGCAGCAATCGATTTATCTGATGGTAAATATCATAAATCTTGGCTGGAAGAATAATTTAAAGTAAATAAAATTATGAGTGAAATAAAAAATGTAGACTACGGTTTGGAAAAAATATTTGATGGAGCTAAAGATTTTTTGCCTCTTCTTGGAACAGATTATGTAGAGTTTTATGTAGGAAATGCGAAGCAAGCAGCATATTNTTNTAANNCNGCNTTTGGNTTTCAATCNNATGCNTATAAAGGNCTNGANACNGGNAGCANNGATNNNGTNTCNTATGTNNTNNANCANGATAAGATTCGNNTNGTNTTAACNACACCANTAAATTCAAAATCTGTAATTAANGATCATATTGTTAAGCATGGNGATGGNGTTAANGTTATTGCNCTTTGGGTTGATGATGCTACAAAATCATGGCAAGAAACAACGAGNAGAGGAGCGAAATCTTTTATGGAGCCAACCATTGAGAAAGATGAACATGGAGAAGTAGTTAGATCAGGAATTTATACCTATGGAGAAACAGTTCATATTTTCGTTGAAAGAAAGAATTACAAGGGAGTATTTCTGCCTGGTTTTGAAAAATGGGAATCAGATTNTAATCCAAAGCCAGTAGGTTTAAAATTTATAGATCATATGGTTGGTAATGTAGGCTGGAACGAAATGAATAAGTGGGTNAAGTTNTATGAAGANGTNATGGGNTTTGTAAACTTTTTATCATTTGATGATAAACAGATTACTACCGAATATTCAGCTCTTATGAGTAAAGTTATGAGTAATGGTAATGGTAGAATAAAATTTCCAATAAATGAGCCTGCTGAGGGTAAGAAAAAATCACAGATTGAGGAATACTTAGATTTTTATGAAGGACCTGGAGCGCAGCACATNGCNGTAGCAACNGATGATATTATTGCAACAGTTNNTCAACTTAGAGAAAGAGGAGTAGAGTTTTTGTCTATTCCACCNCAAGAATATTATGATGCAGTACCNCTAAGNTTAGAAGAACATAATCATGANCTTAAAGAAGATATTGAAAAATTAAANAGCTTAGGGATTTTAATTGATGCAGATGAGGAGGGTTATTTGCTTCAAATCTTTACAAGACCTGTAGAGGATAGACCTACTTTATTTTTTGAGNTAATTCAAAGAATGGGAGCAAGAGGATTTGGAGCAGGTAATTTTAAAGCTTTGTTTGAGGCTATTGAGAGAGAACAAGAAAAAAGAGGAACATTATAAAACAAAATATTATGACACATTTAAAAGTTGGTGATACTGCACCAGAAATAAACTCAGTAGATCAAAACGGGGAGAAAATTACTCTAGATCAATATAAAGGCAAGAAGTTAGTGCTTTATTTTTATCCAAAAGATATGACTCCAGGATGTACTGCGCAATCATGTAATTTAACAGATAACTATGAGGCTCTACAAAAGGCAGGTTATGAAGTTTTAGGCGTATCTTGTGATAGCGTTAAGAGACATCAAAAATTTATTGAAAAATATAATCTTTCATTTTCTTTAGTTTCAGATGAAGAAAAAAAAGTAGTTCAAGACTATGGCGTATGGGCTTTGAAAAAATTTATGGGCCGAGAGTATATGGGTATTAATAGAACTACATTTATAATTGATGAAAAAGGAATTGTTGAAGATATTATTGAAAAAGTTGACACAAAAAATCACACAACTCAAATTCTAAAATAAAATATTCTAAAAAGAACTTAGTTCTAAATGCACTAAATTTGCATCTATGTTAAATAAGCTTTTTATCTTATTTTTTTTTACTANCGTATTGTTTTACAGCAAAAAAACTTATGCTACCCATGGGGCTGGTTTAGATATTAGTTATGAATGTGTTAACAGAGGGTCTACTTCCGATAACTACAAAATAATTGTCAAATTTTATAGAGATTGTAGTAGTAGTAGTACTGCTGCNAGTAATTTTTTTCTTGAGGNAAACTCAAGNTGTGGTTCATCGCTTACGCTTTTACCTCAAGTATCAGGTCCAACATTTATAACNCCANTATGTCCAGGNTCTTCANCTCCATGTANCAACGGNGGATTAGTTGAGTTAGAAGAGTATATATATGAAGCAANTATTTCTTTGGATCATTGTAGNGATTGGGTAATAAATGTTTGTGCTAGTGGAAANAGAAACAATGCTATCACAACAATAATTAGTCCAGCAAANCAGGATTTATGCGTTGAGGCTGAAATAAATAATTTAAATGTATGTAACAATTCNCCTTCATTTTCTGAATATCCAGCGCCATATATATGTATTGGCCAAACATATTGCTATAACAACGGCGCTGTAGATATTGAAGGTGATTCTCTCATGTACTCTCTTACTAATCCACTGAATGGTTGGGGAGGAGTAACCTATGTTTCAGGCTATTCTCCCTCAAACCCTATAGCAGGAACAACAACTTTTGATGAGTTTACAGGTGATTTATGTATGAATGCAACTCAAAATCAAGTATCAGTTATAGCAATGAAAATTACAGAGTATAGAAATGGAGTGAAAATTGGAAGTGTAACAAGAGATATTCAAATAATTGTTTTGGCATGTTCGACAACACCTCCAATATTAACTGGATTTAATGGATTGCCTCAGAATGTAACTAACTCTACACCATTAGATGATTCCTTACATTTTTGTGCTACTGGCACAAACGCTCTAAATGTTACTATTGAAGCGCCTCTTGGTTCATCAAATAACAAGAGTATGAGCTGGAGTGGTATAGTAGGCACCAATGCAGCATTTACAGTTGCAAATAATAATTCTTCAAATCCAATTGGCACACTAAGCTGGACACCTCAGTACATAGATGTTGTAAATAGTCCGTATACATTTTCAGTTGTGGTAGAGGATGATGCTTGCCCAGTTAATAATTTATTTACTTACACATACACAATTAGTTTATCCTCTGCTCTTGACTTTGATGTCATAAGTAGTACAATAAGCCCATCCTGTGCTGGCTATAGTGATGCGAGTATTAACTTAGTTGTAGCAGGAACAACTGGACAAGTAACATACACTTGGTCAAGTCCTAGCGGTTTTACAAGTTCAAATCAAAATATTAATTTAATAGCCTCGGGTTTATACTATGTTGATATTACTGATGATGCTGGTTGTACGATATCAGATACTGTAGAAATTCAAGACCCTCCTTCCTTAACTATTGTACCTAATGTTGATAGCGTTAGCTGTATTGGAAGTAACGACGGGGCAATTAGTATTGTTGTAACTCCAAATTCTAGTAATTTAACTTATAATTGGCTGGGTCCAAATGGTTTCTCCAGTACAAATCAAAATATTAACTTTCTATATTCAGGAATATATGATTTAATAATCACAGATGTATCAGGATGTGTTTACGATTACCAAATTATCTTACCATCTGCTGATCCATTTAATGTTTCTTTTAATATTGATAGCATAAGTTGTTATAATGAAAATGACGGTGCTATAGATCTTATTTTGTCAGTTAATAGTAGCTTATTGACCTTTAACTGGGTAAGTCAAAATGGTTTTACATCAATTAATGAAGATATAGATTCTCTCTACTCAGGAACCTACCTTATTACTATAAATGATCAAAATGGTTGTGCTTTTGTAGATACTGTGATATTAAATAATCCTGATCCAATATCATCCGAGTCGAATATTACATCTTGTGATAATTATATTTGGAATAACAATAATTACAATACCACAGGGACGTATTCATTTTCAACAGTATCTTCAAATGGATGTGATTCAACATCAATAATAAATTTGGTTATTAATAATTCCACAAGCTCAACCGAAAATAAAACTGTTTGTGATGAGTATGAATGGAATGGAACAACATACACAACTAGTGGAATATACACCTTTACAACATCAAACATATATGGTTGTGATAGCGTAGCTACATTAAACTTAAATGTAAATAGTTCAACATTTTCAAATACATATGTTAATGATTGTAAGCCATTTATTTGGAACAACACGACCTACGATAGTTCAGGAATTTATACATTTAACACCGTAAATTCTGCGGGTTGTGATTCAATTGCTACAATAAATCTAAATATTACATCTTATGATATTTCACTAGCTACACCAATTTGTGTAGGGGACTCATCAGCACTTTCAGTAAAGATATTTAATCCATTATCAAACACGTATAATATAACAATTAACGATAATTTTAACGCATATAGTTTTGTAGTTGATTCTTTTGGTTTACTTAAAACTACCAATAATTTAATTTATTTTTCTCCACAATCAACAAATCAGTATTCATTGACTTATGTTAAAGATGGAAATAATTGTGAATCTAATCCAAATAAAACTATAACTCTTACTGTAAATCCGCTACCAACAATAAATATTTTTCCACTGCAAGTTTGTGCAAATGATCAACCGTTCAATTTAAACTATGCAACTCCAAATGGTGGTGAGTACATTATAAATAATCAAAGTGTAGATATGATTAAACCACAAGATTATAGTGTTGGGGATTATGAGGTTGAATATTATTACACAGATAGCTCAACCTTATGTAGCTCAACAAAGAAAGATATATTAACAATTAAACCAATACCATTTTCTGACTTTTATTGTAGCGAATATGTTGTAAAGCAAGATACACCAATTACATTTTATAGTTCAAGTGATAATTATTCGAGTTTGTTTTGGAGTGTAGAAAATGATGTATTTATAAATGACAGTTTAACATTTAAATATAATTTTGAAGATACAGGAACATATATTGTTAAATTAATTACAGAAAATGATTTAAACTGCACTGATACAGCCTCAAAAGAAATAATTATTCTTCCGTCATATACAGTTTATATTCCAAATACTTTTAGCCCAAATAATGATGGGGTAAATGATCTTTTTTATCCTGTTGGAGAAGGTATTTTAGAATTTAAAATAAGTATTTATAACAGATGGGGAAATCAAATATATACTGGATCAACTAATACCCCATGGTCTGGAGAAGATTTTCTTGACGGAAAATATGCATACGTGATTGAAATAATAAATTTGAGAAACACCCCCTTTAAGTACCTTGGCAATGTATTGCTAATTAAATAGCTAAAACATATTTTTAAAAACTTCCTCAATTTTTGAGTATTTACTGATTTTTATATTAAAACCTTTATTGTTGAATTTATTGTGCTTGGATATTATAATTTCTTTATAGCCAAGTTTTTCTGCTTCCGATATTCTTTGATCAATTCTGTTTACGGCTCTAATTTCTCCAGACAAGCCAACCTCACCAGCAAAACATATGTGTGTGTTTAAAGCAACATTCATGTCAGAGGATAAAATTGAACATATTACGGCTAAATCTATTGCTGTATCATCAATTTTAATACCCCCAGTAATATTTAAGAAAACATCTTTAGCAGCTAGCCTAAAGCCACATCTTTTTTCCAACACGGCAAGTAACATATTCATTCTCTTAGTATCAAATCCTGTTGCAGAACGCTGAGGAGTTCCATAAACTGCGGTACTTACCAATGATTGAATTTCAATTAATAAAGGTCTTGCTCCTTCAATTGTTGCTGCAATTCCTACACCACTACTTGCTTCATCTCTTTCTGAGATTAGAATTTCGGATGGATTGTTTACTTGCCTTAGACCTTTCTGAGTCATCTCATATACTCCGATTTCAGAGGCTGATCCAAATCTATTTTTTATACTTCTGAGAATTCTGTAAACATGATTTCGATCTCCTTCAAATTGTAAAACAGTGTCAACCATGTGTTCAAGTATTTTTGGGCCAGCAATTGCACCATCCTTATTAATATGTCCAATTAAAAAAACAGCTGTGTCAGAATTTTTTGCATATTCAATTAGTTCAGCAGTACACTCTCTAATTTGAGATACACTTCCTGCTGATGAATCAATCGTTTCGGTATGCAGTGTTTGAATCGAATCAACTACTAGAATATCAGGTTGAATAAGTTTAATTTGTTGGAAAATATTTTGAGTTGATGTTTCAGTCAAAACAAAACATTTATCTGATTCCTTGTTGATTCGCTCGGCTCTCATTTTAATTTGTTTTTCACTTTCCTCACCTGAAATGTATAAAATTTTCTTTCTTGATGAGCTTAGAGCAAATTGTAACATAAGAGTTGATTTTCCTATTCCAGGATCTCCTCCTAGTAAAACTAATGATCCAGGAACGATTCCACCTCCTAAAACTCTGTTAAGTTCATTGTCTGTGCAAACTATTCTTTTTTCATTTGAATAATCAATATCGCTGATTAATTGGGGTTTATTTATTTTATTATTAACTACTTTAATTGTATTGCTAGTAGTCTTTTTAATTATTTCCTCAACAAAGGTATTCCATTGACCACATTGGGGACATTTCCCTAACCATTTTGGAGACTGCGAACCACAGTTTTGGCAGATAAATGCTGTTTGTATTTTTTTTGCACTCACATCAAAGGTTTTTTGATTGATTTATAATATTAGTAGTTGAAAAGCCATTTTTGAAAGGAAAAATGATAACATCTCCGCCATATTCTTTCAGAATATCGTATCCTATAACTTCTTCCTTCTTGTAGTCACCACCTTTAACAATAAAATCAGGTTTTAATTTTTTAATTAGATTATATGGGGTTTTGTCATTAAATGACGTAATACTGTCAATAAAATTAAAATAGGATAAAAATTTTTTTCTATCACTTTCATTATTTATTGGTCTTGATTTACCTTTTAGCTTTTTTACTGAGGAATCAGAATTTAAAGCAACAATTAATTTGCCTCCTAAATTTGCTGCTGATGCAAGAATTTCAAGATGACCATTGTGTAAAATATCAAAACAACCATTTGTAAAAATAATTTTTTCATTTTGCTCTCTCCACCTTCTAACTTGTGAAGCTAAAGCATCAACTGAAAATATTTTTTTGTTAAAATTTATATTATTTTTCATTGGATGTTTTGTTATTAAAAATAAATAAAATCAGAAGGGAGATCATACCCATAATTATTGCAACTAATGTTTGTGCTATATGTAAAACGGTAGGAAATATTAAAGCAGGATTTGTGGCTGTATTTTCCGACCCAAAAGAGATATATCCTACTCCAATTACTGCTAGTCCAATCATAACAATAGCATGATATGACCCAATTCCACCAGGTGTTGGAATAACCATTCCGATACCTCCCAACACTAAAATAAAAACCCCATCAATTAAACTTAAATGATTAGTTTCGCTCATACTAAAAAAGCAGACATAAGTCATTAAAAAATACAAGAGCCATATTACAAATGTATGTAACCAGAAATGAGTTTTATTTTTTATATTTCTTACACTTTTAATTCCTTCTTTTAAACCGTCCAAAAACTGATTTATTTTATTATAGAAAGATAATTTCTTAATTTGTTTTTTACACAAAATGATAAAAAGAATTAATACAGCAAATGAAGCAAAAATTAACAATATTTTCTTCTGTGAATTTGTTTCATTATTTTGATTTTTAATTACTAAATATAAATCATTGATTATTTTATGTTGGGTAATTAAGGTAAAGAGTAGTAAAAAAATCAAGGCTATAAAATCAATTATACGCTCAATTATTATTGTTCCAAAAAGTTTATTTAGAGGTATTTGCTCTTTTTGGTTTAAGGCTGAGCATCTTGTTAATTCACCTGCTCTTGGTACAAATAAATTAGTAAAGTAGCCTATTGAAACAGCTGCGATATTATTAATATTTGAGGTTTTATAATCTATTGCTTCAAGCATTATTTTCCATCTTAATCCTCTACTTACATAGGCCAAGGCTCCAAAAATCATTGATAAAATAATCCAATTAAAGTCTACTTTTTTTAACTCATTTAATAGTGCACCAGGATCTTGATGTTTAAATAAAAAGTAAATAATAATGATAGTTAAGAAAATAGAAAGTAAATATTTTAGTATTTTAGGAACAAAAGAATTATTCATTTTGTAAAATTATAAAATAATATTATCAATTAATCTAACATTATTGATATAAACAGCTATACAAACAGCATTGGTTTTGTCGCCCCCCCATTCTTTTATTTTATCAAAAGTATTGAGTTCAACAAATTCAATATACTCAAGTTGAACTTTTTGATTTTGTAAAAACTGATCTTCAATATACATTTTCAATTTTTTTATATTTAGATGCATATTAAATTTACAATATTCTAAACATTTAAATATAATTGATGCTTCTTTAATATGATCTTTTGATAATAACTTATTTCTTGAGCTTTTTGCTAATCCGTTTGATTCTCTTACGGTTTTTACTCCAACAATATCAATTTTACGATTAGTAATACTAACAAGTTTTTTTACTACTTGCAGCTGCTGTAAATCTTTTTCTCCAAAAAATGCTATATTGGGATTTACAATATCAAATAATTTGTCAACAACAGTTGCTACTCCATCAAAATGTCCTGGTCTATATTTCCCTTCTAAATTTTTTGCAATTTTCCCAAGATTATATTTTTTACTTTCAATTTTTTCCTCATATATATCCTTAACTTGAGGAATATATAAAATGTCACAATCTACATTTTTTAGCAATAAGATGTCGTTATTAAAATCTTTTGGATAATTTTTGTAGTCATTAGAATTGTTAAATTGTGTCGGATTAACAAATATACTACATACAGTTATGCAACACATTGATTTACTAGTACTAATTAAACTTAAATGACCGCTATGTAGAGATCCCATAGTAGCTACAAATCCAATAGACTTATCTTTAGTTGTTGTCTTCAGATACTTTATTAAGTGTTTTTTTTCTTTAAATATTTGCATATTTTCAAAAAAAATGTATATTAAATAAAAACAAAACTACGTTAAATGCATGATATATAGATTTTTTTTATATATTTTTGCATACCAAAATTTGCGACCATGGATAAACACAAAATACTTTATGTTTCTCAAGAAATTTCTCCTTACACTGGAGAGACCAAAATGGGTGAAATTGCAAGCACATTGCCACAGAAGACTCAAGAAAGCGGTAATGACATCAGAATGTTCTTGCCAAGGTTTGGTACAATTAATGAGAGAAGACATCAACTTCATGAGGTAATTAGACTCTCAGGAATGAATTTGATAATTGATGATTTTGACCATCAGCTTATTATCAAGGTAGCTTCCATTCAAAAGTTAAGATTACAAGTTTATTTTATTGATAATGAGGAGTTTTTCCCTAGAAGACAGATGTTTCATGATCATGATGGTAATTTTATGGATAATAATGATGAACGTATGATGTTCTATTGTAAAGGTGTGATTGAAACTGTAAGAAAACTAGGATGGAAGCCAGATATTGTTCATTGCCAAGGCTGGTTTTCTTCTTTGGTTCCGATGTATCTAAAAAAATTATACTCAGAAGATCCTTTGTTTGAAAACGTTAAAATAATTTACTCTGTATTCGATAATTCATTCCCTGGAATACTCAGTAACGATTTAACAGAAAAATTGCTTTTTGAAGATTTAGAATCAGATGATGTTGATAGTATAAAAAAACCTAACATCACAAACTTACACAAATTTGCTATTCGCTATTCAGATGCGATTATTCAAGCTAGCCCAAAAATTGATAAAAACTTATTTAATTTTATAGAGAAAACAAATAAACCATTTATGAGCTATCCTGGTGACGAAGAATTTATCGATGCTTATCATAAGTTTTATAATAAATTTTTGAATAAAGAGGAACTATCTTTAATTTGAACCTAAATGAGATTTAACTATTTAATTCTTCTAATCATATGCTTATTATCGTGTAGTGAGCCTAGCGTTATTGGTTTAGAGGTGCAGCCAGACTCAGAAAAAATTACTATTAGAAGTAATTCATCTAATTTAATAGATTTTGATAATGAATCAGAAGAATCATTAATAAACAATACTTCATTAAATTTACTTGGTGAGTTAGAGGACACTTATTTTTTAAAAAATAAAGCTTCATTTATAACCCAAATACTACTTGCAGAAAGCAATTTAATATTAGAGGAGGATTTAACTGTTGATTCAGTTATTCTTTTATATAACTACAGTGATTTTTATGGTGATTTAGATGATATTTCTAGTATAAATGTTAGAAAAATAGAACAAGATATTTATTCCGATACAATATATTATTCTAATGATTTTTCTTATAATGATTTTTCACAATTACCTAATGTAGCAGAGGATTATTATGTTTCTTTTGATTCATTAAATCCTATAGTTAGAATCAAAATTAATAATGATATAGGTCAACAAATATTAGATCTAGGTAATACTATTTTATCTAGTAATAATGATTTTTTAGATTATTTTAAAGGTTTTTTTGTGAGCGCTCAAGCTGAGAATACAATTTTATACTTAAATCCTTTCGCAACAAATTCTAAGTTTTCAATTTATTATCATGATAATTTGGATTCAACAAATACTTTAAGTTTTCAACTAGATGGTAACGCTGCAAGAATCAATGTTTTTGAAAAAGAAATTAATAATGATATTTTAAATGATAAAGAAAATATTTACATAGAGTCTATGTCAGGATATAAATGTAAAATATCATTTAGCAATTTAGATACGTTACAAAAAATGTTGGCTGGTAAAGTAATTAATCAAGCTGTTATGTCATTCGAAATAGATAATAGTTTGATGACTAATGATATAATACCGCATTCACAATTACATTTAGCAAGATTAGATAGTGAAGGGAATATTGTTGACTTAACTGATTATATGATTGAGGGATCATCATTTTTTGGTGGCAGATTAGAAAATGAAATGTATAATTTCAACGTTACTCGTTATTTGCATGAACTATTATTCGATAACGCTTATACCAATCATCTTTATTTATTAGATAAATCAGCAAATAGTAATGCAAATAGAAGTATTATCAATAAAGAAGTAGAGTTAAATATAATTTATTCAGATCTTTAAAGAATGTGTGGTATAGTTGGGTATATTGGAAATAAGGATGCGGTTAGTATTCTACTTAAGGGTCTTCAAAGGCTTGAGTATAGAGGTTATGATTCTGCAGGAATCGCTTGTATTAAAAAAAATTCTATTCAAGTATATAAAACAAAAGGTAAAGTAAGTGATTTAAAGAAAATAATAGCTGAAGATTCTATGTCATCACCTATAGGAATTGGCCATACAAGATGGGCAACACACGGACCTCCTAATCAGATCAATGCGCACCCACATTTTTCTGGCGATGGTAGTTTAGCATTAATTCATAACGGTATTATTGAAAATTATTCAGCTATTAAATCTGCACTTGAGAGCAAAGGGCATAAGTTTGTCAGTGAAACTGATACAGAGGTTCTAGTTCATTTAATAGAAGATATTATACGTAATGAAAAAATAAGTCTTTTTGAAGCTGTAAGATTTGCTCTAGATGAGGTTATTGGAGCATATGCAATAATTGTAATGCAAAAAGGTAAAATCGATGAGTTTGTTGCTGCAAGAAAAGGTAGTCCTTTAGTTATTGGTATTGGGAGAAATGAATATTATGTAGCTTCAGATGCCACACCAATTGTTGAATATACTAATAACGTAATATATTTACAAGACGGTCATATTGCAAGAATAAATAAAAATGAAAATATTGAGATTAAAAATATTAAAAACAAAAATATTACCCCATATATTCAGGAGCTAAAATTAAATATCGATGCAATAGAAAAAGGAGGTTTTAATCACTTTATGCTCAAAGAGATATATGAACAACCAACTAGTATACAAGATACAATGCGTGGAAGAATTGATCCTGTCACAAAAGAAATAAAGCTAGGGGGCATATTAGAGTATCAACAGAAAATTGCAAATGCAAATAGAATTATAATTGTTGCATGTGGCACCTCATGGCATGCAGGACTTATAGGTGAATATATAATTGAAGATTTCGCAAGAATACCAGTAGAAGTTGAATACGCATCTGAATTTAGATATAGAAATCCAATTATTAATTCCAATGATATAGTACTTGCAATTTCACAATCGGGAGAAACAGCTGATACATTAGCGGCAATTAGTCTTGCAAAAGAAAAGGGAGCTACAATTTTAGGTGTTTGTAATGTAGTAGGATCTTCTATTGCTAGATTAACTCATGCAGGTATTTATACTCATGCAGGTCCTGAAATTGGAGTTGCATCAACTAAAGCATTTACTACTCAGGTAATTGTTTTAATATTAATGGCATTAAAAATATCTCAAAAAAATGGAAATTTAACTCTTTCAGATTACCATCAATTAATATGTGAACTTGAACTTATACCATCCAAAGTTAAAGAGGTTTTGAAAATTAATGATCGAATTAAAAAGATAGCATTTGAATTTAAAGATGCAACTAATTTTTTGTATTTAGGTAGAGGTTATAATTTTCCTGTAGCTCTTGAAGGAGCGTTAAAATTAAAAGAGATATCTTATATACATGCTGAGGGATATCCTGCTGCTGAAATGAAACACGGTCCAATAGCCCTCATTGATGATAAAATGCCAACTGTAGTAATTGCAACGAAAAAAGGAAATTATGAAAAAGTTATTAGTAATATACAAGAAGTTAAGGCAAGAGGTGGTAAAATAATTGCAATAATCAACCAAGGAGACGAAGTTGTAAATGATATTGTAGATTATTCAATTGAAATACCTAACTCACCTGATGAGTTATCTCCGTTATTAACTAATATTCCTCTTCAACTTTTATCTTATCATATAGCTGTTTTAAGAGGATGTAATGTTGATCAGCCAAGAAATTTAGCAAAATCAGTTACGGTCGAGTAGTTTTGAAACAAACATTTGGTTTCTAAAACTTCCTTAGTCAAATTTTAAATTCCTGTTATTGATTTTTAAGTGTTACAAGTCACTTTCTATTTTCTTTCAAACATTATGAATTGGTTTCAATGTTGAATGTTAGAATACAACAATTCCAACAAGTACTATCTTTCTAATA
>PBVH01000006.1 GCA_002728175.1 Flavobacteriales bacterium
ACTAAGCAGATTGATTTAGCTAATTATACGAAAGGAGTTTACTTCTTAGAAATCACAACTAATAATGGTGTGGTTAATAAGAAACTAATCCTTCAATAAATAATAAACATAATACAGGAGCATATGCTCCTGTATTATAAATTCGGACTTTTAACGATACTTTTTTCAGTTGAATAGAGAAAAATAATGACTATTAACGTTATTATTGTCATTAGATTAACTAATTTTGCAATCCAAAAATTGAGCTATGAAGTATACCTTAACAATAATTACAATAATTTTATTTTACATTTCACCTCAGGCACAAACTGTACAAATTTCTATGGGCAACAATTATGCAAATCAAGTTTTCTATAGCATGCAAAATGGTGAAATAAAAAACATAAGTAATGATAACTGGGACTTGGCATTTACCACTGATCAGTATGCATCTACTATAAGAACCAATGATGGAAAGGGCGTTGAACTTTACACATACCATCTTGGAGATACTTCTGATTGGCAAAACATAAATGTATCTATTATGAATAATTTATCTTCAGGCATGTACAATAGCGAAATAAGCTGGTATGATGGAGCCTTTGAAAACAATTCATTAGGTCATCCTGATTACGGTTGGGGAGTTTATAATATGATTAACCATAATGTAACTGGAGATTCATTATACATTATTAAAACAATAAATGGTAATTGGAAAAAAATATGGATTCATGAGCTAACAACTGCTGGAGAATATATTTTTAAATTTGCAAATCTTGATGGGTCAAATGAAATAACTCAATCTATTTTAAAGACAAATTACACTGATAAAAACTTTATATACTTCTCAATTGATCAAAATACAATAATCGATAGAGAGCCTATCAGTTCAGAATGGGATATTACGTTCACTAAATATATCAGTCCAGTACAAGCAATGCCTTACCCGGTAACAGGTGTTTTAACAAATAATAATACTGAAGTTGCAAAAGCCACTGGAGTTACTGATCCGCTAACATACTTTGACTACTCAAATCACAACTTTAACAATGAAATAAATAGCATTGGATATGACTGGAAATCATATCAAGGAAGTTTTGTGGTTGATGCAAACAGATGCTACTTCATAAAAGACAAAAACGAAAATATTTGGAGATTAGTTTTTAACAGTTTTGATGGAATGTCAACAGGAAATATTGAATTTAATACTGAACTTATATTTAACACGAGCTCAGTCAACATAAATAAAACTAACTCCTTAAATGTTTTTCCTAATCCAACAACTCAAAATACAAACTTAATATTTGATTTTGAAGAAGAGTGCCTTATTAATATATATGACATCTATGGTTTGAAAGTTTATTCCAAACAACTTAATAGTGAAGGCTTAGAATTAATTAATTTGCCAACTGAAAAATTTGACGCTGGACTATACTTTTTAGTAGTTTACAAAGAAAATAGAGTTCTAGCCAAAGAGAAATTAATCGTGCAATAAACNACTGCATGATNAAAAATATTATTACAATACTTATTCTTNTATGCACATCAGCGTATGCTCAAAAATCTGTTTTAAATAACGACTCAATAAAAATCAAAAAGATATTAGAAGAGGTTGTAATAACTGGCCAAATAAAAGAAGTAAATATTGATAATGCTCTTCATGATATTAATATAATTAGTTTAGAAGCTATTAAAAAGGGTGGTTTTACAAGTCTAAATGAAATTTTAAAATTTCAGAGCAATATTCAAATATCAAATGATAATATACTAGGATCACAAATAAATATTCAAGGAATTACAGGAGAAAATATCAAAATACTAATAGATGGGAAACCAATGATTGGTAGACTAAATGGTAATATTGATTTATCACAGGTAAATTTAATGAACGTTAAAAGAATAGAAATAGTTGAAGGGCCTCTCTCAGTTAACTACGGTAGTGATGCCTTAGGAGGAACNATTAATATTATCACTAAAAAATCCAATGACATCTTACCTGCTTTTGAAAGTTATTACGAAACAATAGGAAAATACAACAACAGTATTGTTTTAAATCAANAATATCAAAATCAAAATATTACATATTTTTTTAGTCGAAAATATTTTAATGGATGGTCTAAAGATGATGGTTNTACATTTTTGCCTCGAATGGAGTTTGCAGACACTAATAGGTTTAAAAAGTGGAAACCAAAAGAACAAGTTATAAATAAACTAGAACACAATATAACTNATAATCAGCTTAATATTAGAAGCTACTATGAACATTTTTATGAAAAAATAACAAATAGAGGGTTTCCATTTGAATCGACCGCTTTTGCCACTGCTTTTGATGATTATTATTTTACATACAGAAAAGATTTCGGTACTGAAATAAATGCAAAAAGATGGAATCATCGAATAAATATTATTGGTGGTCACAACAATTACAGGAGAATTAAAAATACATACTTAAAAAATCTAACAACTCTTTCTCAATCTATTTTNCCTGATGCATCAGCTCAAGACACCTCTATTTTTAATCTTATGTTTTTGAAAGCAACTGCATCAAATGATAAGAATAATAAAATTAATTATCAGTTTGGACTTGACTTAAATGAAGAAAATGCAAATGGGAAAAAAATAATTGATAATCAGCAAAACCAATCTGACTATGCNTTTTTTTCAAACNTACAATTNAATCTTAACGAAAAGGTTACAATTAGACAAGGTTTGAGATTAATCTATAACAACAGGTATGAAGCACCTATTGTTCCAGCAACAAATGTTTTGATCAAGCATAAAAAAAATCAATTGCGTTTTTCTTACGCGAAAGGGTTTAGAGCACCTAGCCTAAAAGAGTTATTTTTTGAATTTATTGATATAAATCATAATATTGTAGGAAACAAAAATTTAAATGCTGAAACCTCAGATAACTATAGAATTTCATTTAGAAAAGACCTGTTATTTGATAAGAACTATTTAAACTTTAAATTATCATCATTTTATAATAAAATAGCTGATAAAATATCATTAAGCAATGTAGATGATCAATATAGCTACTTTAATGTAGCCGAATTTAAATCAATGGGGATTAATTTAAAATCAAATATATTAATAAACAAGTTAAAATTTAATAATACTATATCATACACTGGAATATCAAATGAACTATATGAAAATTACAATAATCATACTGATTTCACATTTTTTATTGAAACAAGCAATAGCGTAAGCGCAAACATATATAAAGATTTNCAGCTCAATNTTTACCATAAATATGTTGGTNCCTCACCTTCATTTACCGAACTGAATAATGATATTATAGAAACAGAAACAGATAGTTATCAATTAATTGACTTTTCACTTAACACGAAAATTTCAGCTAAAATTTTTATAACGTTAGGATGTAAAAATCTTTTAAATGTAATTGATATTAATTCTAGCTCACAAAACTCCACACATAGTGGAGNTAATGGCTATGTTTCTATTAATTATGGAAGAACCTACTTTACAAACTTAAAAATACATTTATGAAAAAAAATAGGTGGATAATTATATTTTGCTTTGTATTTTTAATTTCATGTGAAAAAGAAGAAAAAGCTATAGATGTAATTGGATGTACTGATCCTATTGCATCAAACTTTAATCAATTTGCAAATATTTCTAATAACTCTAACTGTAATTACGAAAGCTACNCAACAACTATCCCTTTAACATCAAATTATCAAAATCAAATTTTTTTTAATATTAAAAATNATANTTTNGTTGCTNAAAACTTAAAATCAGAATGGGATTTAGCATTTGAAACTGGAGACGAAGGGTTTCATATTACTATAAANTCNTCTACCTTTTCTCAAATATCTTCAGTNAGTAACNTAANTTTTGAAGATGTTAATTCCGNAAATAATTTAAATTGGCAGTGGGACAATCCTAGCGGAAACATTGATAGNACAGCAATTGGAGACTACAGAGNTANTCCTGAAAGAGTTTGGATTATAGATAGAGGACTAACAATAAATGGNAGNAGTAGAGGNTTTAAAAAATTTNTTATTGANAATGTAAATGAAGAATATTATTCAATAAGATATGCTAATCTTGATAACTCCGAAGATACTACTGTAAATATTTACAAAAATAATAATTATCATTTTACACAATTTTCTTTCAATACAAATACTCAAATTCAAATAGAACCTGANATGTATTCTTGGNACTTACTATTTAGTCAATACACCCATTTATATAAAAACAATACTGAAGTACCNGCATACTTNGTTACTGGTGTTTTAANTAATCATTTATCTAATNTTCAAGTAGCNGTNGATAGTAGCTTAAACTATAATGACATCACACTTAATGANGCGAACACATATACTAACTTTTCAAACAAAAAAAATATTATAGGATATAATTGGAANTATTTTGACTTTGACACACAAACATACACTGTCAAANCATATATAACATATGTTATAAAAAANAACTCAAATGAATATTATAAAATGAGATTTATAGATTTTTACAACGAAGTTGGGGAAAAAGGATTTCCAAAAATAGAAATTCAAAAACTTTAATTACTTAATTGTATTTATATTAGCTNACTATGGCTGGTATTTANATTCATATTCCATACTGCAAAAAAAAATGTATCTACTGTGATTTTTACTTTAAGATAAATGCAGATGACATACATGACATGATAAGTTGTATTAAAAAAGAACTTGTTAGTAGAAAAAATTATCTAAAATCTAGTCGCATTAATACTATTTATTTTGGTGGAGGAACTCCATCAATATTAACTAAACAAGATATAAAAACAATATTAAAAACTATTTATGATAATTATAAGGTAAGTGAAAATCTAGAAATTACTCTTGAAGCAAATCCTGATGATTTAAATAGAAAAAAAATAGCAAATTTTTTTAATATTGGTATCAATAGGCTAAGCATAGGAGTTCAATCTTTTAAGGATGATGATTTAATTTTTTTAAATAGAAATCATTCACGAGTAGACGCCATAAGGTCTATAAAAATGGCTCAAGAAATAGGCTTCAAAAATATTAGTGTCGATTTAATGTATGGTCTTCCAAAACAGAGTTTAAAGGATTGGGAAGATAATTTAAATTTGCTTTTTGATCTAAATATTCAACATTTATCTGCATATATGCTAACATTAGAGAAAAAAACAAAACTTTTTGAATATGTAAAAAAAAATAAAGTCAAAATGATTGATGATTTAACCATAATTAATCAATACTATAGATTGTTAAGCATAGCAAAAAAAAATAATTTTGTACAATACGAAATTTCAAATTTTTCAAAAAACAACACTTTATCTAAACATAACACTTCTTATTGGCAGAACAAATTGTTTTTAGGAGTTGGTCCATCTGCACACTCATTTGACAATAAATCAAGACGGTGGAATATAGCATCCAACAAAAAATACATTGAAAAATTAAATAACAATAATATATATTTTGAAGAAGAAGTATTAACTATTAGTCAGAAGTTCAATGAGTATATTTTAACAAATTTAAGAACAAAATGGGGTATAAATATCAATACAATTACATCACGTTTTGGAGGTAAATATGCTTCGCATACAAAAAAAATGATACAAAAGTGGAGTGAAAAAAATTATATAAAAGAAAATAATGAAATAGTAATTTTAACAGACAAAGGATCAGTATTTGCTGATAAAATTATAAGTGATTTATTTCTTGTTTAGAATCTCTAAAAAATACTCTTCGTATTTATCAACAATGATACGCCAACTATATAATTGATTTATTTTCTTAGAATTATTATCAATAAACTTATTTTTATGTAATAATAAGTTACTTTTATTTAGAATTTTAGTAACCTCATATGCAGAATTAAAATAAAAAGCATCGTCATTTATAACTGATCTATTAAATCTATTTTTGTGAGCTAGGATTAAAGCTTTTGCTGCCATAGCCTCTAACAATGCCGGGTTTGTTCCTCCTACAGAATGTCCATGTATATAACAATATGAATAATACCTGATACTATCAAGGCATTTTTTATCATAAATACCTCCTAAAAATTTAATATCATAACCTCTATATTTATCTTTTAAAAAATCTCCGTAATCTGTTAGGTGATTTCCCACAATATAATATGGCATTTTAATTTTGCTATTAATGTATCCGTCACAAATCATTTCTATATTGTTTTCTGGCTCAAGTCTGGCAATTGTTACTATATAATTTCCTTTACTCATTTCATATTTTTGCAAAAAAGATATATCTGGTTTTGCTACAGGAACAGTGCCGTATTCTATTTTTCTAGAACCAACATTATACCTTTCCAACAAATAATCTTTTATTGCATGATTATCAGCAATTAAGTAATCAGAATATTTTACACCATATTTTTCTAATAATCTTGTTAGTTTTTGTACCAGTATATTCCACTTTGATCGTTTCCATTCCAAACCATCTATGTTTGTTACAATCGTCTTTCCTCTATGTTTACAAAATATTATTGAAAGTGCTGCGGTAATTAGCCCTAGCTGTAAGATAATATCAAAATCCTTTTTTGTTGCATCTTTTAAACATAAATAATCATAAATAAAATTTGAAGCTGATTTGCCCAAAATATTTTGCGGACTATTTTTTTTGATAATTTGAACGCCCTTATAAAATTGTTTATTAAAAGGGTGAAAAGATGGTGAGTAAACAGCAACTGTATGACCTTTTTTAACTAACCCAACCGATAAAAATTCAGCACACTGTTCAAACCCTCCGTAATTGTTTGGTATTCCTCTGGTTCCTAGAATTGCAATCTTCATTATTATTTAAGGTTTATTACAAATATAAAAAACTAAATACTATTTTGATTTAGTTGTTTTAATCTTACATTAAGGCCATAATTGATTAATTAACAAAATTATGTTCACATCTTGTTGCATAATTAATCGAAATCAACATTATACAGTTTTATATTTGCGCTGTCGTAATACTTGTTTTGGGTTGTACATTACCTTTTATAGTACAACATAAAAAGCCCTCATAAATGAGGGCTTTTCCTTTATAATATTAGTATTATTCTATTTGTTTAATCTTTCCTGACTTAGACTAAGAAATTTAATGCCTAAAACAAATTCATTTGTCATCCCTAAATCATTTAATAAGTCGGCTGAATAACCAATAGTGTAGCGATCACTTATTGTATAACCAGCTATTGCTGAAATATCTCCATTACTTCTATAGCTAGTACCTATCCATAGCTTATCGTCCCATACCCCTCTAACTCCAATATCAAACTGATTAACAGTTGAAGTGCTTTTAAACAGAAGAGTAGGTTCAATTGACCAAAACGGATTTATCTCATGCTTATATGCCCCTACTATATAATAATGCCTATCTAACTTGCCATCACCATCAGTATCGTCTTGAGAGCCTATCACATTTCTATCCTTATGATCGACATTGTTCGCTAAAAGTTGTGGGACAGATAAACCCGCATACCAATTTTTTGAATAAAAAACGGTTCCAAATGTTGCATCCGGCAATGAACGAACAACATCGCCACCTAAAAATAGTGGGTCGTTTGGGTCCTGTACTGTAGTTTGATCTTTTATAATCCTATACTGTAAGAAACCTGCCGACAAGGATAAGGATACTTTGATTTGATCAGACAATTTAGTGTGGTATGAATAAGATACATTACCACCTATTCTACTTAATGCTGCAGCTTGATCACTATACACCGACCCTCCGATTCCAATGGTTTCAGATCTTTTACCATAAATACTTAAAACCGTAGTTTTCGGGGCATCGGGAACACCAACCCACATATTACGTACTGTTGTATTTAGCTGATAATAATCATATACTCCAGCAAAAGCTGGGTTGATTGCATAATTATTTTCCATATACTGTGTTATCTGCGGTAACTGCTGCGCTTTTATAATAACGCTTAATGGGACTGTAAATAATAATATTAATATAAGTTTTTTCATCTTTACTATTTTAAATTATCTTATAAGAGTAATGGATCCTTTAAGCAGCTCTGTTCCATCGTTATGGTCAATTACATAATAATATGCTCCAATTGGCGCATCTTTACCATCAATTTTTCCATCCCAACAATTAGGAGAACAGTTGTCTTCAAAAATAAGTTCTCCCCATCGATTATAAATTTGCACTTTATTACCACTAAACTGATCAATATCTTCAACAAACCAATAATCGTTGAAGCCATCTCCATTTGGAGAGAATGCATCTACAGGTTGAGAGCCAACAACCACATATAATGAATCATAATCCTTACATCCATTAGTATTTTCTACATACACCCAAAACCATGTAGACTGTGTAATATCATCATACATAAATTCTCTTTCGGTGGATAAAGTGTCTCCAAATTTATTTGTCCATAAATATTCACTGAACGATGCTGAAGAGCTAAGTGTAATTGTACTTCCAGGGGCAACGTTGTTATCTGGTGATACAGTAGCTGCTGCATTGACATCATCTTTTTCAATTGTCACATCAATTGAAGTAACACAACCATTTACATCGGTTATATTTAGAGTTAAAATCTCCATTGGCAACCATGATATATCGCTAAATATTTCTAGAGAAGATGTGTTTGCTATTGTATCTTGAGATCTTGTCCAGAAATATGTACATCCATCACACTCCTCAACTGGAATCTGAATTAAACCACCCTGACATACAATATCTGAAAATGTATTTGAGTTATCAGGCAAGAATATGTTTTCATAACCTCTCACCCTAGTTGAGGCATCTACAGTACACCCATTTTTATCAGTAACTAATACACTATAATCAGCTAAACCAACATCAGGAACTTCAACAAATGTTGTTCCTGAGTTTCCAGAACCTGTTGGTGAAGTAATACCACTAGTATTACCGTTAACATTATTAAACGTATAAGAGTAATCAGCAGTACCACCTGAGATATAGACTGACAATAACGCAGAATTATCACATGTTCCATTAACCCCATCTAAAATAATAGATAGCGGTTCATTAGGCTGATCAACATAAATATCTCCAGTAACATAAGTACATCCAAAATAATCTGTTACTTCAATTTTATAAATACCAACAGTTAAGCCACTAAAATCAGCAGAAGGATTATTAATAACTGAGGAAATCACATTACCATTTTCATCAAGTAAAACATACTCATATGTACCAGGAATTCCAGGTATTAAAGTACCACCTGTAGCTGTAACTTCTATAGTTCCTGTTGAACCTCCATAACATTTAACATTACTAACAAAAATATTAGACAATGGTATATCTAACTGTTGTGGTTCGGTTAAATCATAATGAGCTGTATCAGTACATCCATTGGCATCTTCTACAAAAACAGAATAAACTGCCGGTGCAAGGCCATTAACGGTACTTGTTAGTTGGTTGTTTAATATTGTACCTTGTGACCAGGTAAAATTATATGGGCTAGTTCCACCAGTTGATAAAGCTCTTAACTCACCATCAGAACTACCATTACATGAAACTGGCTCAATTAAATCAATTGTTGCATTTAATATCTCCGGCTGATTTAAAACAAATTCTTTAGTAACTACACAACCTGCCATATCCGTTACCGTACAAGAATAAGTACCAGTACATAGCCCTATAGCTGTTTCTGTAGTTTGTGATAACACATCATTCCACTGATAGTAATATGGTGCCTGTCCTACTACTTGAGAAGAATCACCTCCGCTAACTACAATTGTAATAGAACCATCGCAGTATCCATTACAAGATGGTTCGACAGAAGTAAATACTGTAGCAATAGAATCAATTGCTAAAACATTTGATCCAATCGCCCAAGAAAAGTTTGCTTGACATCCATTATCATCAGTAACATTAAGTGAGTAAGAATCAATTGGATCAATACATAAGTTTTGTATAGCAAATGATGTTCCAATTATAGTACCTACTGTTGATGTTCCTTCATACCATTGATATTGATAGTTCGTACCAATTCCTTGTCCTACACCACCTGAAATCACAGCATTAATAGCACCAGTACAAGCACCTTCACAAAGAACTTCTGTTATTGTTGAGTTTGATGCACTTATAGGGTCAGGAGCAGCAAAATAAATATTAGTGTCGACCAAACAGTTGTTAGCATCAAAGATTTCAAATAAATGCCAACCCTCATTAATATTTGACCACGCATATGTTGATATTGTTGTATTAGAATTTAACGAATCTCCATCTAATATAATGGTATAAATTGGATCTCCTCCACTAACCGCTATAAAAGCAGTATCTAAATCACCATCACACAAAATTTGATAATTGTTATAATTGTTTGTTGATACTGCAAATTGCATAGGAGATGGCTCTGTTACGGTAAAAGCATATGAATTAGCACAGTTATTTGAATCATAAATTTCTATAGTATGTACTCCTGGATCAAGTCCAGTAAATACATATCCCGTTGGACATGATGGATTTTGATTATTACACAACCATGAAGGATATCTTGTTGAACTGCCATCTATTGAATATTCGTATGGCCAAGTACCACCTGTTGCGACAATATCCCAAACGTAGCCATCATCAAAACCATGACAACTTAAATTTTCCCACTGAACATTTACAATATAAACAGAATCTACATCAAAAATTTCAAATGTATCTCTGTCTATACATCCAATACCATCTTGTACATGAGCAACGTAATTACCAGGGCTCAAACCTTGATTAAAACCTAAATTACCTTGTGCAGTTATAATTGAAGGTGTAGAAGGATCATAAATTGTATATAAATAAGGTAATGGCTCAGGGCCTGTTGCAACAATATCCACGCTTCCATTATTATAATTGTAACATGTAATTTGAGTTATCACTAATGAATCTATTTCGACAGAAATAGTTGGTTCAGAAATAGTGATTGAATCAGTAATCTGACAACCATTAGCATCATGAATTTCAACAACATAATGTCCTGCTCTTAGTGTGTCTGCAAGAGCAGTAGTATCATTATTGGAACCTACTGTGTCATTTGGATTCACATAAATAGGAGAAATTGTGTCTCCGTTGTCCCATAAATAAGTATATCCAGGTGTTGCACCTGACACCCAAACAGTTGCATTACCTCTATCACCACCAACACAAAGCACATTATTAATAGTAAAACTATCAATCTGTAAAGGTGTTGGTTCAGTTAATTGAATACTATCAAAAGTAAAACATCCATTTATATCTTGCGCCTGTAAAACATACCATTCGTTTGCTTGAATATTATTAACTGTATCATTTGTAGATACTGTGTCTGTGTTATGAAGCCAAGTATATATATAATTATATAAAGTGCTATCATGCGTTCCACCACTTACATAACCAAATGATGAGCCATCGCTAAAGCCATTACAAGATACACCCCACCCACCATTATATACAGAAACAGCAAAGGAATCAATTTGCATTTCATCAGGCTGAGTAAGAATAATACTATCTCTGTATGTACATCCGTTAGCATCTAAAACATCAGTGTAGTACCATGCAGCAGCCAATGCATCAAACAAATGATCAGTACTGTCGTTGTTATAAAAACCTCCTGCAACTGGTCCAGGTGTTCCATTTATTGAGTAATAGTAAGGTAGAGTACCTCCTGTTACGCTGTCTATACTTAATGAACCGTCAAGTAAAGTAAAACAACTAATATTTGCACCACCAGGGTAAACTGATGGAGATACATTTTGAATAATTAACGAGTCTGGTTCAGTAAATACATGTGTTATATTATCAATACAGCCAAAGTTATCTTTTACTCTAACTACAATAGAGTCTCCAGCAGCAAAACCTGATCCAGATGGAATATATCCTGATACCCATGCTAAAGCATTGAAATCCCAATATGTGTAAGGATAAGATTGACTTCCATTTACTGAATCAATAATTGCAATATATGAACCATCATTTAATCCATTACAGCTTATATTAACAAATGAAGATGAATCTAAAGATGGATTTAAACCTTCGTTAATAGTAACAGTGTCTCTCTTTGAACAACCTGCAGAATCAGTAATAATCGCGGCATATACTCCAGACGGCAATACCCCAACTGAATCTAAATTTCCAGTAATTATACCGCTATTAATTGAAGAAAAGTTTCCTGACGGCCACCAATTAAAATTATATTCATTATTAGGAAATGGTGAACCACCATTAGCTTGAATATGAAATTCTCCAATACTATTGTTTCCTGTCGAACCTCCTGAAGCAGCACAACTATCAATTGTTGTAACTGTTAGGTTTAAAAGAATATCATCTGGTTGTAAAACCTGTACTGAATCTATTGTAGCTGGTTGACAATTTTGAGCATCTGTAACACTTAAAGTATACCAGCCGGCAGGAAGATTGTTTACTGAACTTGTTGAACCTACTGTATTACCAAGTGAGTTTGTCCAGCTATAATTGTATGTTCCTATATTACCACCAATTATTGAAGAAACTCCAACNCTNCCAGTNGAATCNCCAAAACAAACNGCATCCGTNGATTGAAGAGNTAATNANATTGGGTCAGGCTGTGTTATAGTTACTGATACAGTATCAATACAAGTGCTTAAATNTGGAAATGTAGTTGGTTCAGGCACAACAGTTATATCNTAANTTCCAGCAGGTAAGCCACCTAATCCAGTTAAAACNTTATATGGTGGATTTTGTGATTGTACTGAAANTCCCGATTGTAAAATTGTNTAATTAAACGAATTTGGCGANGTATANGATGGGTCGATTACAGTAAAGTTTTCAAAAACATCTATNGTAATATTATTAGTTTCATCACCAAANCAGGANAGNTGAGTTACAGATAATNAAGTNTTTAATGANGCATTAACAAANATATCTGGTCCAACTTCAACTGATCCNGTGTATGGAGCACAACCATTTCTTTGTACCTGATACCAATATATNCCNGCTGATAAACCTNTAAGGGTATCAAAAGTTGATGTTAGAGGGTCNACCCATTTCAATGTATCACCTGCTGATCCTCCAAGAGGAGTTGAATTAGACCATAAAAGTGTATTTAATAGNACCCCATTTGAGTTTAAAATTATTGATCCTGTTGAATCATTACATTTATTTAAAGCTTGTGCCGTTATCAAAATATTTGTTTCTCCAACGAAAACTGAGTTAGTTGCAGTACATCCAAGGCTATCAGTAATTGTTATGCCATATGTTCCGCCCGCTAAATTTGTAATGGAATCTGTTGTATTTGGCATTGGTCCTGCGCTCTGTGTGAATCCATTGGGTCCACTCCAGTCATATGTATAATTAGGTATTCCTCCAATTACATCAGCATAAACTTTCCCATTATTTTGAGAACAATTTTCATCAACCGCAGTTAATGTAACTACGTATGGATTAGGCTCCGATAACGAAATATTAGTTGTGTCTCGACAACCATTTGCATCAATAGCAATAATCTCGGTTGGACCACCATTAGTTATATCCCCATAAACACTATTAATAATAATTGGAGATGCNGCGGAAGTTGTGTNTAGTGGACCATTAACATAATAATCTACTAAACCACCTGAGTTTGNAGCAGCATTAAAGGCATCAAGNGTAAATGAAGCATCTTGGGANCCAGGACACGAAACATTAGTTCCATTTGAATAAAAGAANGGATTTGAAGCTGTTATAGAAAATAGTGGTGGATCTACAAGAGTTACTTGCTCAGTATTACTTTGACAACCTATACTGTCTTCAACAAAGTAGCTATATGTTCCTGCAATTAAGTTTGAGTCTATTATAATACTATCAAAAGGAATAGTAAATAAAAATCCTTGGGGGTCTGTATAATACACTCTACTGATTCCATACTGAGGTAGATTTCCTCCTTGGAAGTTGGTAAGTCTTATTTCACCGTTATCATCTCCAGTACAGAGTATCGAATCAAATTCTGTATCAAAAGTTATTGGGTCTGGTTCAATTAAAGTTACCGTATCATATGCAGGACAATTATTTACATCTCTAACTTCAATCAATTGCTGCCCAACTGCTAAAATATTACCTGAACTATAAGGAGAAAAATTACCTGGATTAGCATTACCGTTGATAATAAAATTATAAGGTTCGTTTATATTGTTTGATCCAGGAGCGTTTGGGTCAACAGTTATTTCTACCATACCATCAGTAAAACCATTACAAGTTGGATTAGCCGAGTCTGTTACATTTATCAAAAACTCTGGTGGATTATTCAGATGTACTGTATCAGAAAATTCGATACATCCATTTGCATCGGTTATCTCGCAAATCCATGATCCAGGAGAAAGCACATTACCTGTTGGATTAGTTGTAATGTTTGGAACATTTGATGATACATTTGTCCAATCAAATTCATAAGGAGGCGTACCGCCTGTTACGTTTAATTGTATTTGACCATCATTCGCATCATAACAGGTTATTGAGTCAACCAAGATAGTATCAACTACTATTGGAGTAGGCTCATACACTTCAATTGGACTTGTAGTTGTAGTACAGCCATTATCATCTTCAAAAGTAATTTCAAATGTAGGGTCTCCGCATATATTTGATATAATATCAAAAGATGTTGAGAGTAAATTATTTACTGGACCACCAGTTCCTGCATCATGAAAAATTGGNGCATANCCACCAAAAACTTGTATNTGAACNGAAGCATTACAATCACCAAAACACTCATTACTATCNAGAGCNGAAGCGGCAGCAATAAAAGGTGGTGCTGGTGGAATAAAGACATATGCTACATCATAAACATTGTTTGTTGTATCATCCACAAAAATATTATAACTACTATTAACTAACATTACAGCATACTGACCATTATATAGAGGATTATAAGTAGTTGTGTTGGAGTTGGCTGGAACTGGAAGCCCTCCAATGAAACTCCACGTATTTGGACCAGTAGATATAACCAGTGCCCATTCCGCATCAGCAGGTATAGTTCCTGTTGCAGTAACATTTATTGTTGCTGAGTCGCCATCACAATTAATTGAGTCAAGGACAGTTGAAATAGTCTGTGCATTACTAGATTGAAACGAAAATAATANNACACTAAAAAACAATATAAATCTCTTCATATATTAATTTTTAAAAATTAAAATTTCCGCAAGATACGAAAATTTATACTTTTACATGATTTGATGCTAAAAAATGATTTAAACAGCCAAGTATTAATTACTCCTGATAGATTATTTCAAACTATTAAGAAATGTAAATNNGTTTAACAGTGCTGATCNAAACAATCCTTAATGTTTGCNGCNATCATTTCAGCCGATCTTCCTTCAATATGATGACGCTCGATNAAATGTANTAAATTTCCATCTTTAAATATNGCTATTGAAGGNGANGATGGNGGGTATGGTAGCATGTATTCTCNAGCTTTTGCAGTAGCTTCTGCATCTTGACCAGCAAATACAGTNGCAAAAACTTCTGGTCTTTTNTCAAATGTTGCGGCTANCTTGACTGCNGGNCTAGCNTTTCCAGCAGCACATCCACATACAGAATTTACCATAATCAANNCTGAACCTTCTTTTTTATCTAATAAATNGGAAACTTGTTCAGCATTTTTTAATTCAACAAATCCAACATTTGTTAAATCTTCTCGCATAGGTTTGCATATTTCTTCAGGATAAGGCATAGTTATTTTTTTTACAAAAATACTAAGATATTATCTTTTATTAGCAAAAAAATCTAACAATAATTGNCTNCATTCATCNCCTAATANNCCNGATTCGATTTGAATTTTGGAATGAAAAATNTTTGGNGCAACATTTAAAAATCCATTTTTTTCATCTCTAGCTCCAAAAACAATCTTTGTTATTTTTGACCAAAAGGATGCTCCTGCACACATAACACAAGGTTCTAATGTTACATAAAGTGTGCAATCGTGTAAATATTTTCCACCAATAAAATCAGATGCCATAGTAATNGCCTGCATCTCAGCATGAGCAGTTGCATCATTCAAAGCTTGCATATAATTGTGAGCTCTTGAAATGATTTTATTATTGAAAACTATAACTGCACCAACAGGAACTTCATCTAAATTATAGGCTTTTTCTGCCTCTTTAATTGCTTGCTTCATAAAGTACTCATTATTAAAAGGATCTATAATCATTGAACAAATATCTTATTAGTTTTGTAATTTTGCAAAAAAAAATATGTTAAGAACTCATACTTGCGGAGAGCTGAATAGTTTAAATATAGGTGAAACTGTTACTTTATCAGGATGGATTCACAGAAATAGGGACTTAGGAGGAATGACCTTTATCGATTTAAGAGATCGATACGGAATCACACAAATTGCTTTCAACATGGATGTTGATGAAGTCTTATGTGCTAGTGCAAGAAAACTAGGTAGAGAGTTTGTAATTCAAATTGTAGGCAATGTAGTCGAAAGGAGTTCAAAAAATAATAAAATTCCTACAGGTGAAATTGAAATTAAAGCTGACAAACTTAATATATTGAATGAAGCAAAGACACCTCCATTCACAATTGAAGAAAAAACTGATGGTGGTGATGAACTTAGAATGAAATATCGTTATTTAGATATAAGAAGACAAAACATTTTAGATAACTTATTGCTCAGACACCAAGCTTCAAAAGAAACAAGAAAATATTTAGATAGCAAAGGATTTTTAGAAGTAGAAACCCCATGTTTGATAAAATCGACTCCTGAAGGTGCCAGAGATTTTATGGTTCCAAGTCGTTTAAATAAACACCAATTTTATGCTTTACCACAATCTCCTCAAACATTTAAACAATTGCTTATGGTTGGTGGTGTTGACAAATATTATCAAATTGTAAAGTGTTTTCGAGATGAAGATTTAAGATCTGATCGACAACCAGAATTCACACAAATAGATTGTGAAATGTCCTTTGTTGATCAAGAAGATATTTTGAATACATTCGAAGGATTAACTCGGCACTTATTAAAGAAAATAAAAAATGTTGATTTGAAAGAATTTCCAAGATTAACATTTGATGAAGCAATGAAGTATTATGGTTCCGACAAACCTGATATTAGATTTGGTATGGAGTTAGTTGACTTAACAAAATTATGTCAAGGAAATAATTTTAAAGTATTTGATGATTCTGAGTTTATTGTTGGAATTAGAGTTCCTGATGGAGCTGCCTTCAGTAGAAAAAAACTAGATAAACTAACTGATTTTGTTAAGTCACCACAAATTGGAGCTAAAGGACTTGTTTATTGTAAATACAATGAAGATGGTAGCTCAAAATCAAATATTGATAAGTTTTACGATGAAAGTTTTAAAAAAGGGTGGGCTAAAGAAGCTAATTGTAACAAGGGAGATCTATTATTAATTATGTCTGGCGAAAAAGAGAGTACTAGAAAAGCTATGGGTACTTTGAGGATTCACATTGCAGATGAATTAGGACTGAGAGATCCTAAGGTGTTCGCTCCTCTATGGGTAATTGATTTTCCACTGCTTGAGTGGGATAGTGAAACAAAAAGATTTCATGCTATGCATCATCCTTTCACTTCGCCCAAAAAAGAGGATATGAAAAATTTGGACTCTGATCCAGCATCGGTAAGAGCAAATGCTTATGACTTAGTTTTAAATGGAAATGAAATTGGAGGCGGAAGCATTCGTATTCATGATAAAAAAATACAAGAGGTCATGTTTAAGCACTTAGGATTTACAGAAAATGAAGCAAAAGAACAATTCGGTTTTTTAATGGAAGCTTTTGAATATGGTGCTCCTCCTCACGGCGGTGTTGCATTTGGGTTCGATAGGTTGTGTGCTATACTTGGGGGAGAAGAAAGCATAAGAGACTTCATTGCTTTTCCAAAAAATAATTCAGGAAGAGATGTCATGATTGACTCTCCTTCAAAAATTGATGCGCAGCAACTTCAAGAACTTAATATTATATTAAATAAATAAATATGAGCGAAAAAAATAAATATGGAATTTGGATAAAAATAATATCTGTTTTAATTCCTCTAGTTGTAGCAATTTTGTTTAGGGTGAAAATTGATTATGATCTTCCTATATTTTTGCCTCCAATCTACGCAACTATTAATGCCATCACGGCCTTGCTTTTAGTTTTTGCTTTAATTGCTATTAAAAGAAACAAAGTAGCGCTTCACCAAAGATTAATGCAATCATGTATTGTGCTTTCATTATTGTTTTTAGTGATGTATATTGCATATCACATGACTACTGATCCCACCCCATTTTTAGGTGAAGGTAGTGTTAAAACACTATACTTTTTTATACTAATATCACATATAGTTTTATCGGTAGCTTTAATTCCACTAGTTTTAATTAGCTATGTTAGAGCATTCCAAAAAGAATTTCCTGAACATAAAAAAATATCTAAAATTACATTTCCAATATGGCTTTACGTTGCCGTTACTGGCGTCATAGTATATATTATGATTGCTCCATATTATTAATATGACTAAAACAAATCCATCAATTATTATTTGGCTTTTTTCTGGATGTTTGCTGATTTTTATTATGGTAATTATTGGTGGACTAACTAGATTAACAGGCTCAGGTCTTTCAATGGTAGATTGGAATTTAGTTAAAGGAATTATCCCTCCGTTAACACCATATGAATGGCAAGAAACATTTAATCTATATAAACAATATCCGGAGTATCAAATAAAAAATTATAACCTGAGCTTATCAGAATTTAAAACCATATTTTTTTGGGAATATCTTCATAGAATGATTGGCAGATTACTTGGCTTAGTATTTATAATACCTTTCGTATATTTTCTTATTACAAAACAACTAGATAAAAGATTAATTATTCGCACTTCTATCTTATTATTCTTAGGTTCATCACAGGCATTTTTAGGTTGGTGGATGGTAAAAAGCGGATTAGTAGATAAACCAGATGTAAGTCATTTCAGGCTAGCTGCTCATTTGACCACTGCCTTCATAACTTTTTCTTACACATTTTGGATAATTCTAACATTAATATTTCCAAACAAGCAAACATATAACAAAAAACTTTATAAAATTTCCTCATATTTAGTTGCGCTTCTTTTAATACAAATTATATACGGAGCATTTGTTGCTGGACTAGAAGCAGGTAAAATTTACAACACTTGGCCAAAAATGCACGATAAGTGGGTTGCTGAGTCAGTTTACGCAATAACTCCTATTTGGAAAAATTTTACCGAAGGATTAGCAGGCATACAATTTATACATAGAACTTTAGCATTCATTGTTCTTTTTCTAGCTATATATTTTTATTGGACAGCAAAAAAAAATAAAATAAATAGAAGAGATATGTATGCAGTAAATACCGTAAGTATTATTGTTTTTCTACAAATTATTTTTGGAATTCTAGCGCTAATTAATGGGGTTCCTATTTGGTTAGGCTCAATACATCAAATAGGCGCTTTTTTTCTACTAGCATCATCAGTTTATTGTGTTTTTATCTTTAAAAAAACTGTGTAAAAAACCATCTGTCAATCACAAATACTATTTGTGATAAGGGAAAATAAATTAATGAGGAAAACATTAATTTTTTTGCGCTATAATCATCAACATTAGAAAATAATTTGAAACTATTATAGGTGAACCAACAACCTAAAATAAAAATTAAACTGCAAGAAAAAAAGGATAATTTTAAATTTCCTAGATTCATAAAGAACGGTAGTATTGATACTATAGTCATGCAAAATGCTGATATGGTTGCAACTAACGCTGGATACTTTCCCTTTTCTGTTCCATACATCATTTTAAATCCTGCTTTTTTATATTCTTTATCTCTCAACCATGAAATAGAAATGAAATGGGGAAATTGCCATAAAAACTGAATAGCAAATAAAATCCCAACTGCAAGTCCAAAATCGTCAGTAGCCGCAACCCAACCTAACATTACTGGGATAGCTCCTGGGATAGCTCCAATAAAAATAGATGCAGTTGACATTCTCTTCAATGGTGTGTAAGAAAGAACATAAATTAATAGTGATAGTAAGCCAAACGCAGATGATTTTGATAAATACCCATAAAAACTTCCGTGAGGTTTAATCATACTTAAGAGATAAAAACCAAATAATCCAATTAATAAGGAAAATAAAACTGCACTAGAAGTTGTAATGTTTTTTTTAGGAAGTGGCCTGTTAGCTGTTCTAACCATCAATTTATCGTAATCTTGCTCTAAAACCTGATTAAATCCATTGGCTGAACCTGTTACTAAAAAACCACCAACTATTAGCAGAAATAGCTCTTTAATATTAACTTGTGTTGCCCCTAATAAGTATCCTGCGGTGGCTGAGAAAACTACTGTAGTTGATAAACGAAATTTAATTAACTGACTATAATATTTTGCGACTTGCATTATTAGTCTTTTTATTGTAATAAAATGCTATCGCGAATATTAACATTGCTAAATATGGCATAGACATTAAAAATAATATGCCGTCATTTAATCCTGCTCCCTTTAAACCTCCACTATCTAAATTGGACTCAACTGCAGCCTTACACATTGCACATTGAGCATGAATAAAGTTTGAAATTATACATAACAAAAAAAGTAGTGCTAAATTCTTTAACTTCATTAGTCCTTTTTTGGTTTTTTATACTCTGCCATAAGCACTTTCACATCATCTATTAAATTCTTCATATGAATTTCATTTGTTCCATCATAAGCACCTATAGTATTATCAAATTTATCTTTTCCAGATCTAATTTGACCCTCTTTATCAATTAAAATAAAATATTCAGAATGTAAAAAACCTCCAGGTGCTATTGAATCTTCTTTAGCATTTGCAAAATAAGACATTGCCAATTTGTATATATCATCCTTTTCTCCAGTCAAAAAGTCCCAGTTTTTTAAATCAATATTTACGTTTTTCCTTCGCATTTCTTCAATATACTCCAAAAATCTTTCTGGTGTATCATTAACTGGGTCAACTGTGTAAGAGACAAATTTAATATTTGGATATACTTTTAGGTTACTTTGTAAATAAGACATGTTTTTTGTCATCACAGGACAAATGTTAGGACAGTTTGTAAAAAAGAAGTTCGCTACATATATGCTACCTCTCAAGCTATCATTATTAACGATTTGATTGTACTGATTTACTAAAGAAAAATTATCTATTTTATGACTTTCTCCCCCAACAATTTCTAAGTTTATGAAATTATTATATCCCCTAGTAACATAAAAATATACTAACGATGGAAAAATCAATAGAAGAAAGAGTATTGTAATTATAGTACTGTTCTTAGAGTTCTGCATTTATTAAAGCATTATATTGGCATATAAAGCCTCAGTTATGATAATAAAAAGTAGATATGGTATTAATATAAATGCTGGTAGTAAGATTGTCCATTGTAAGGACTTTCTTTCAAATCCTAAGTGCATAAATATATTAACAATGTAGGCAGCTTTGATAAGTGTCAAAACAATAAATATATGAGTGAGCCACTCAAGACCTAAAAATTTATCATGAATGAGTACTTCAGGTAATACCTCGTTAACTTTTAGAATTCCTAAAAAAACTTCTAAAGCCGTTATAACTAATAAGATCCAAAAAACTTTCCAAATCCACCAATTACTTTCATTTACATTATTTGACATATATGATATTTTAAACTAAATAGAAGAATGTAAATACAAATACCCAAACTAAATCAACAAAATGCCAGTACAGGCCAACTTTTTCTACCATCTCATAATGACCTCTTTTCTCATAAGTATCTTTTATTACATTTATCAAAATTATTATTAATATAATTACTCCACTAAACACATGAAAACCATGAAAACCTGTTATAAAAAAGAAATAATCAGCAAACAACCTATGTCCGTACTCATTTTGTTTCAACTGCGCTCCAACTAAAATTGCAGTCGCATTTTCTTTTAAATAAGATATAGACTCTTCATTAGTAAGATAAGTTCTGTCAGCTGTTCTAATGTTATATTCTGGTTTTTCTTCTAATTTTTCAATAAGATTATTAATATTTTGTTCATCAAATGTTGATTTCATCTCATCAGTCAAATCTTCCAAACCAAAATATTTTAAACTGTGATCTTTAGAGTATTTATCTATTTCTAATATTTCGTATACTGATGATAATTTTTTTCCTTTAGCAACGTGACATACAAATTCAGTTTTTGTGGCAACACCTCCTTTGTCACCATGAATGAAATGACCCCACTCCCAAGCTTGAGAACCTAGAAATAATAGGCCTCCAACAATGGTCATGCATAGCCACAAAACAACCTTCTTTTTCTGCATTTTATGCCCATAATTTACAGCTAATACCATTGTAACGGAACTCATTATAAGAATGAAAGTCATTAACGCTACAAACAATAAAGGATAATCACCCTTTATAAATGGAAAATGTGTGAAGACATCCTCTGGAACTGGCCAAACATCTGGATATTTAAATCTACTAAATCCATAAGCAGCTAAAAAAGCTGAAAAAGTTAATGCATCAGTTATTAAAAAAAACCACATCATCAGTTTGCCATAACTAGAAGCATATGGTTTATCATTTCCAGTCCAAGCTACTCCGTTATTTTCATTTTGATCCATATTTAAACTGTAAAAATTAGATTACAAATGTAATTTTTTTGACTTAATATATTATTAAATACAAAGGAAATACTACCCTCTTGTTTATATTTTAAAAACAAATATAAAAATAGCCATAGAACTCCTAAAAAATGCCAATATGTTGAAATAAGTTTAAAACTTAGCATATTATCTGTACTATATATTTTTTTTAATGAAAAATAAATTGCAAAAATCAGTGCAATAATTCCTCCTACTAAATGAACCAGATGTGCGAGAGTTAAAACATATAGAAATGAACCCGCAACATTGCTTCCTTCACCTGTTAAATAAACTCCTTGTAATGTTAATTCTTGCCATCCTTTAAATTGAAAATATACAAAAACCATGGACAACAAAAAAGTTGTTATAATGTATGCAGTAGGCTGCTTATTTTTTTTAATTAAACTACTTGCAATAACTAAAGATATACTACTTAAAATAATAGTAATGGCACTAAATAAGAACCAATTTGGTAATGCAAACTCTAACCAATTTCCCTCAGCTCTACGTACAATTACCGCAGAAGTCAAACCTGCAAAGAACATGCAAATAGATCCTATACCTATCCAAAGTAACTGTGTTTTTGCTCTATTTTCTTTAATACTTAGCATATTATCAATGTTCTTCTTCTCCTTCTTTTAATGGTACTGTCTGTGGAATAAAATCTTCATCTGAATTTGGATTCGAATAATCATAAGCCCATCTATGTACTGTTGGTAGTTCGCCAGGCCAATTTCCATGAATTCTTTCAATTGGCGCATCCCACTCTAATGTGTTTGAACCCCATGGGTTTTGTTCAGTTTTAGTCCCTTTAAAAATACTGTAAACAAAGTTGAAGATAAAAATAACTTGAACAATCGCTCCTGCTAAAGCAAAGAACGTGATAATATCATTTATATCACTTAACCCATCAAACATTGGAAATGCAGTGTTAGAATAATATCTTCTAGGTAATCCTGCTAAACCTAAAAAATGCATAGGGAAGAACACTCCATATGCACATACAAAGGTAAACCAAAAATGAATGTAGCCTAAATTTTTGTTCATCATCTTACCATACATTTTTGGAAACCAATGATAAACACCTGCTAACATTCCATATATAGCTGACAATCCCATTACAATATGGAAGTGACCCACCACAAAATAAGTATCATGAACATTGATATCTAAGGCACTATCACCTAGTATTAGACCTGTAAGCCCTCCTGTTATAAAAGTTGAAACAGCCGCTATTGCAAAGAGCATGGCGGGGGTAAATCTAATATTCCCTCTCCACAAGGTAGCTAAATAATTAAAAACTTTAATAGCTGAAGGAATAGCAATAAGAAGTGTAGTGAATGTGAATACAGATCCTAAGAACGGATTCATTCCTGTCATAAACATATGATGTCCCCAAACAATAAAAGACAAAAAAGCTATACCTAGAAGTGCTCCAACCATTGCTTTATATCCAAAAATTGGTTTTCTAGAATTAACTGATATCACTTCTGAGACTATACCTAAAGCGGGTAATAAAATTATATACACTTCGGGGTGACCTAAAAACCAAAATAGATGCTGAAATAAAATAGGACTACCACCGACATTGTGTAGTATTTCTCCATTAATAACAATATCTGACAAGTAAAAACTAGTTCCAAACGAGCGATCAAAAATTAATAATAGACCACAAGATAAAAGTACTGGAAAAGATAAAACACCTAAAATTGCAGTTATTAGCAAAGCCCAAACAGTAAGAGGCAAACGCTTCATACTCATTCCTTTGGTTCTAAGATTTAATACGGTAACAATATAATTTAAACCACCCAATAAAGATCCAACTACAAAAAGTGTAATACTGATGAGCCACAATGTCATTCCGGTACCAGAACCTGGTATGGCTTGGGGCAGTGCACTTAAAGGAGGATATATTGTCCATCCTGCTGAGGCAGGGCCAGTTTCAACCCATATCGAACTCATTAATACTACAGTCGCTATAGCAAAAAACCAATAAGATAGCATATTCATAAATCCAGAGGCCATATCTCTAGCGCCAATCTGAAGTGGAATTAAAAAATTTGCGAAGGTTCCTGATAATCCGGCTGTTAAAACCCAAAACACTAAAATTGTACCATGCATTGTTACTAACGCTAAATATTTATCTGGATTTAGACCACCCGCCTCATTCACCCAATTAGAAGGAAGTAAATTATATAAAATTGATGACTCTCCTGGATTTGCAAGTTGAACTCTAAATATCGCCGACATAAGCATTCCAACTAACGCCATAAACATTCCAGTTAACAAAAACTGTTTTGCAATCATCTTGTGATCCAATGAAAAAATATACTTGGTAATAAATGTTTCTTTATGATGTCCCATTCTTTTCTTTTATCTTTGTGTTAATAATTTTTGTCCTAAAGTTTTTTGCTGAGCTATCCAAGCATCATACTCAGCTTGCGTTTCTACAATAAATTTCATTTGCATATTATAATGAGCCGAACCACATATTTTATTACATAATAAAATGTATTCAAAATCTTCACCCTCTTCCTGTTTCATCTGAGCTGTAGTTTTTGTAGGGGTAAATCCGAACTGAGTAATTAATCCTGGAACACAATTCATTTGTACCCTAAAATGTGGAAGAAATGCTGAGTGGATAATATCTTGTGATCTAAACTGTAACAACACGGGTTTATCAACAACTAAATGGACTTCTCTAGTTATTTTATCATCTAAGGAATTATTATCGGTCATGTCAACACCCAACGCGTTTGTAGCGTCAATTAATCTAAAATCAGATTTACCTAACTTATTATCTTCACCCGAATATCTAGCTGTCCAACCAAACTGTTTACTGTGAATTTCTATATATTTAGCACTTGACAAATCCATATTCATTGTCTCATTCCATGTCTTTAGTCCATAAATAATGACACCTGTTAAAACAATGGTTGGTATAATAGTCCAAATAAGTTCTAGCTTATTATTGTGAGCAAAGAAATATGCGTTGTTTGACTTTTTTCCTCTGTATAGATATGAAAAAATAAACAACATAGGTGTGGTTATAAAAAATACAACGAGAATTAAAGTCATTGTAAACTGCATAAGAGCATCAATTTTTGCCCCATGAATCGAGGCTGCATCTGGTAACAACAAATCATTCCAAGCAATCATTTGCCAAACAACAAAAACTAAAAAACCAAATCCTATTACTAAATATAATATGCCTTGAGTTTTATTATCCGACTCTGTAACCTCATTTACATCCTCCTTTTTTAACTCAGCTAGTAATTCACTAACACGAACAATTTGAACCATTGCTGCAACGACTAATAACGTTACAATTGCAACTAATATTGATGTCATATTTTAATTATTTTATTCGTTAACAAAAATAACCAAATCTAATTAGCAGAGAAAACTTTTTTACTTAATTGTGTAAATAAATTTTTATTAATTACAATTATCTATAATCATCCGAATGCCACTCAGCAAATGAAGTTGCTGTTTCAGATAAAACAAGCTTGTGTAATGTTATGTTTTTAGGTATTTTATTCATTATAATTTTAGCAAAATCTGCCACTAAATTTTCTGAAGTTGGTTGATAAGGCAAAAAAAATACTTTTTCAAAAGCACTAAAATCAATATTAAAATGTGGCGTGTTTTTGTTTAAAACAAAAGAATGATCATACTTGTTTACTATACAATCATTTATAATTTTTTTTAGCTCTCCAAAATCTATAACCATACCATTTTTTACATCATTATTATTTTGTAACACATTTCCTTTAACTGTTACCCACATCCTATATGAGTGACCATGAATGTTCTTGCAAAGCCCATCGTAACCATAAAGCGCGTGAGCCATTTCAAATTTAAACTCCTTAGTTATTCTAATCATTTTTTAAATTTAATTTTACTCTTTTATGACTATAGTACATTTTTTTATTTTCTTTTCCTTTTCTCAAGTTGTACTGTTCCTCATCGGAAAGTTTCATTACATCTATACATTCAAGCGAACAACAATTATCATATTTACTTTTACAACTATTACACTGAATAAATAATAAGTTACAATTTACATTTGCACAATTGACATGCGTGTCACATGAAGATCCGCACTGGTGACATTTACTTATAATTTTACTCGAAACTCTTTCACTTCTTCTTTCGTCAAAAACAAAATTCTTTCCCTCAAACTTATTTTCTAAAGTGTTATCTTCTTTAATCTGCCTTACATAATCAATGATACCTCCATGAAGTTGATTGACATCTTTGAATCCATGATGCTTTAAATATGCTGATGTTTTTTCACATCTTATACCACCAGTACAATAGAGCAGTATTTTATCGTTTTTTTTGTTTTTAAGAAGCTTTTTTACAATAGGCAACTCCTGCCTAAAGGTCTCTGCATCTGGGCAAATTGCATCTTTGAATCTACCTATTTCACTCTCATAATGATTTCGCATATCTACCACAGTTGCCCCCTGATTCATTGCTTCGTTCCATTGTTTTGCATTTAAATGTTTCCCTACATTGGTCACATCATATTCATTGTTTTTTAACCCATCGGCCACTATTTTTTTTCTCACCTTAATTGTAAGTTTAAAAAAAGACTCTTTTCTTTCCTCTATTGCTTGCTTAAAAACAATATCTTTAAAATAATCTAATGATTTAACGTGTTCTGTAAAGTCATCATATTTTTCTTCCGGAACACTTATTTGAGCATTTATACCTTCAAAAGACAAATAAACTCTACCTAAAACATTCAGTTTTTGCCAATTTTCATAAAGCTGATCTCTTAATTCTTGCGGAGATTCAATGATTACATATTTATAAAAAGAAACTGTTTTTCTTCTAAAGTTTTCATTTAAAACTTGTTTTAAGCCTTGGGCCTTACTTAGCTTGTTGAAGAGGTTTTTTTTTCCTGAGTTTGGATCCACTTTTAGGTTAATTTGAATATTACACAAAGATATAAAAATCAAACTTTTTTTGTATAAAAAATATTGGCATCAAAATAAAGGAGAATGTTATATTTGTAAAAATATTGTTTTCATAATGAAAGATGTTATTTTAGTAATTGGTTCATCAGGACAAATTGGCACAGAATTGGTCCTGGAATTAAGAAAAATTTACGGAAACAACAACGTGGTTGCATCTGATATTCGAGCTTCATCCATTGAAATATTAGATAGCGGTCCTTTTGAGACTCTAGATGTTCTTGATGAAAAAAAATTAAGAGCTATTGTAATAAAATACAAAATCACACAAGTCTATTTATTGGCAGCATTGTTATCAGCTAAGGCAGAAAAAGATATTGAATTAGCTTGGAAATTAAATGTTCGTTCACACTCCAACATATTAGAGCTAGCAAAAGAAAGACTTATTAAAAAGATCTTTTGGCCTTCGTCAATTGCTGTGTTTGGCTCTAAGACCCCAAAAGAAAACACTCCACAATACACTATAATGGAACCAAATACTGTCTATGGGATTAGCAAGCTAGCAGGTGAAAGGTGGAATGAATACTATCACGATAAGTTTGGTGTGGATGTAAGATCATTAAGATATCCTGGATTAATAGGCTGGATGAGTGAGGCAGGAGGAGGGACAACTGATTACGCAGTTAATATTTTTCATGAAGCTTTAAAAACAAAAAAATATTGTTGTTTTTTAAAGAAAAACACGAAGCTCCCTATGATGTATATGAAAGATGCAATTCGAGCAACAATTGATATAATGGAAGCCCCTAGTGAAAAAATAAAAATTAGATCATCATATAATTTGGCTGGCATTTCTTTTACTCCAAATGAGATTGCTAAAGAAATAAAAAAGTATATTAAAGATTTTGAAATTTCTTATAAACCCGATTTTCGTCAAAAAATCGCTGATTCATGGCCACAATCAATAAATGATCAAAATGCTCAGTGCGATTGGGGTTGGAAATTAAATTATAATTTGCAGAAAATTACTAAAGATATGCTGTCGAATTTAAAAAAGAAATATCAATATAATTACTGATGAACCTTACTATATACAATACATTAAGTAGAAAAAAAGAAAAATTCGTTCCAATTAACAAGAATCATGTTGGAATGTATGTGTGTGGTCCAACTGTTTACGGAAGCCCTCATTTAGGACACGCAAGACCAGCTATAACTTTTGATGTGGTTTTTAGATATCTTCAACATCTTGGATATAAAGTTAGGTATGTTCGAAACATTACCGATGCTGGTCACTTAGAAAATGATGCTGACGAAGGGGAAGATAAAATAGCTAAAAAAGCTGTTCTTGAAAAGTTAGAGCCAATGGAAATTGTACAAAAATATACCTTGGAATACCATTCATCATTAGAGCTGTTAAATTGTTTGTCTCCATCAATTGAACCGAGAGCTACTGGACATGTTATAGAGCAAATAGAGATGGTAAAAAAAATGATAGTTAACGGTTTTGCGTACGAACAAAATGGTTCAGTATATCTTGATGTTACTAAATACAACAAAAGATATCCATATGGGATATTATCAGGTAGAAAAATAGATGATACTCTTGAGGGAACAAGAGAATTACACAATCAAAGCGAGAAAAAAAATTCTGTAGATTTTGCAATTTGGAAAAAAGCAGATAAAAACCATATTATGCGATGGTCATCACCCTGGGGGGAAGGCTTTCCTGGTTGGCATTTAGAGTGTTCTGCAATGAGTGCTAAATATTTAGGTAAAACATTTGATATTCATGGTGGAGGAATGGATTTAATGTTTCCCCATCATGAGGCAGAAATAGCACAAAGTCATGCGGCTAACAATTGTACTCCTGCCAAGTATTGGATGCATAATAATATGATTACAATTGATGGGCAAAAAATGGGTAAATCACTTAACAATTTTATTAATCTAGAGGAATTTTTTAACGGAAATCATGAAAAACTTGATAGAGCATATCACCCTATGACTATTAGATTTTTTATTCTTCAAGCGCACTACAGAGGTACGCTAGATTTTAGCAATAGTGCATTAGCTGCCGCAGAAAAAGGATTTCTAAAACTTATATCTGCAATACAAACTTTAAAAAATATCACTCACAACAAAGTTTCATCTTTTGATATTAAAAAAATTGAAGAAAAATATTATTCTTCGCTAAATGACGACTTCAACACCCCTATTTTAATTGCTCATTTGTTTGATAGTGTTAAAACTATTAATGCCCTTAAAGCTAGTAAAGAGACGTTAAATAAAAAAGATCTTACAAAATTCACCTCAACATTTGAGTTTTTTATTGTTGATGTTTTAGGGCTTAAACCAATAACTCAAAAGAAGATAAAAGATAACAATATCGAAGGAATAATGAAAATACTTCTTGAGTTAAGAAACAAAGCAAAACAAAATAAGGATTTTATTACCGCGGATATGATTAGAGATGAGCTAGATAAAATTAGTATCCAAATAAAAGACGGAAGAGAGGGAACTACATGGAATATGAAAAAAGATGATTAGAGTATTTACATTATTTACAATTTGTCTTTTTTGTTGTTGCTCTACAGAAATTGACAACAAAAAAATTATAAAAAACACAAATANTGTNTCAAAAATCNATGTTCCTGTCTTTAATGAAGACAGNGCTTATTTTTTCATTCAAAAGCAAGTAGATTTTGGACCTAGGTTTTTAAGTAGTCCNGGCTGGGNAAAATGTTCAGCNTNTCTAGAAAATAAATTGAAAACATACACTGAAAATGTAATTGTACAAAAAGCNCCAACAAAAACATATGATAATAAAAAACATANACTTAAAAATATTATCGCATCATTTTCNCCTGAGAAAAATAATAGGATAGCACTGATGGCTCACTGGGATACACGGCCAATTGCTGATTATGATACAATTAATCAAAATCAACCAATACTAGGTGCAAACGATGGTGGGAGCGGAGTGGCAGTACTTTTAGAGCTTGCTAGAATTTTTTGTCTACAAAAGCCTAATATTGGAATTGATCTGATTCTGTTTGATGCTGAAGATTATGGGCAACCAGAAAACTCTAAATATCCAATTATGCATAATTCATGGTGCTTAGGCTCTCAATACTGGTCTAAAAATCCTCATAAAAAAAATTATTTTGCCAAATANGGCATTTTGCTTGACATGGTCGGAGCCAAAGATGCAGTATTTACGTTTGAGGAGACCTCACATTATTACAATTCTAATTTACTCAACAAAGTATGGAAAAAAGGCCATCAACTTGGCTATGGAAATCATTTTTCTTTTACCAAAACTAAACAAATAATTGATGACCATTACTATGTTAACCTTATTGCGGGAATACCAACAATAGATATTATTGAATATGACCCTACAACTCAAACGAATTTCAATAAACATTGGCATACTCATGGTGATAATATGGATAATGTTAATAAAGAAACACTAAAGGCTGTAGGACAAACCTTACTACATATCATTTATTCTGAATAAAAATTAATCTTCACCACATCCTTGAATAAATGTTATTTCAAAATCATCTACATACAATGTGTCATTTTTAACATACCCTTTAACATTACAATCAACTGGAAAATATTCCATTTCAGCAATCTCTAAATACAATAGTTCCAAATCTTCTTTTCTTTCATTTAAAAAACTTATTTCAAATTCTTTAAGAGATTTTTCATCTTTAAATAAATGTAATGACTCTCCATAAATCCACCATCCGCTAAAATCTTGAGCTTTTGGTTGNTCAACAAGAGGACATTTAAACATTAATATAATTAATACCGCTATTANGCTTTTCATNTCTTNTAAAAATTCATTTCCTCAATGTATTTCCATGATTTAGAAGGGACAAGATATGATGCATCCTTCTTTTCAGATATTAACCTTCTAATTAAAGAAGATGATATCTCAATTTTTGGCACATCTTTAACTATATGTATGTTTTTATGTTTAATATTCATATCTACGTTTTTTCGGGGATATACATAAATTAAATAGTTTTCTAATATTTTTTCATAATTTTTCCATCTTGTTATATTGTTCAAATTATCATCCCCCATAATTAAAGAAAAATTATGATTTGGGTATTTTTCACTCAAATACAAAAGAGTGTCAATTGTNTAATTTGGAGTTGGTAATCCAAATTCTATATCTGAAACATCAAGANNAACATTATCTTCAATTTCCATTTTTATTATCATTAATCTGTGATGTTGATCTAAAAGTGACTTTTTAGTTTTCATAGGGCTTTGCGGNGAAACAACAAACCATACTTGTTGCACTTTAGTGAAATCTCTAATGTATGACGCAATGATTTTATGTCCTACATGAAATGGGTTAAAAGAGCCAAAAAATAATCCTATATTCATATTATTTTTTAATAAAATCTAATACTAATCTTTTCGCATGCAAAAAAGCTTCATCTAGATTATCGTTTATAATTATATTATCAAAAAGTTTACTTTTCTTAATTTCTGTTTTAGCTTTCTCTAATCTCATTGACAATTTTTCATCGGACTCCGTGCCTCTAATCTTTAATCTTTTTTCTAAAGCTGATAATGTTGGCGGCATAATAAATATTGACAAACAATCTTTCGGGAATTTATTTTTAATATTTATTCCTCCCTCAACATCAATATCAAAAATAACTGTTTTATTTTCTGACCAAATTTTATTAATTTCAGTCATTAATGTTCCGTAAAAATGNTTAGGATAAACCTCCTCCCACTCTAAAAAATCATTATTTCTAATTTTATTTTTAAACTCATTTAATGATATAAAATAATAATCTTTTCCTTCAACTTCGTTGGTTCTTTTNGGTCTTGAGCATGCAGAAACTGAAAAAGATAAACTACTTATATGTTTTAATAAATAATTAACTATTGTACTTTTTCCTGCGCCAGATGGAGCTGATATAACAATAAGTTTTTTCATTACAAAATATTTAACAACTGCTCTTTAATTTTTTCTAATTCATCTTTCATTTGCACCACTATTTTTTGCATATCTGAATGATTAGACTTAGATCCTAAAGTATTGACTTCTCTACCTATTTCCTGAGAAATAAAAGTTAATTTTTTACCATTTGAAGACTCAGTATCTAAGCATTCCAAAAAATAATCAATATGTGCGTTTAGNCTAACTTTCTCCTCCGTAATATCAAGTTTTTCNAAGTAATAAATTAGTTCTTGTTCTAGCCTATTTTGATCTAAATTCTGTNTTTCTAAGGCGGCNAATTTGTTCTTGATATTTGATTTAATCTTTTCANTTCTCTGGCTTTCAAATCTTTCTAGTTCAGTTATTAAGGTTTTGATTAAATTTATTCTTATGGAAATATCTTTATATAACGTGTTTCCCTCATCTTCTCTAAAAGTTATCAACTTATCTAACGCATCATGTACATTTTTTTCAATTTCAATCCATTCATCTTTTTCAACTTTCTCATCTTTTTTAATTAAAACATCAGGCATTTTTAAAATTATTGGCATTAAATCAATATTATTTTGGCAGAAGAAATTCTTTAAATTATTTGCTTTTAGACCAAGGTCTTGTTTAATAGAATTTAACTGTTTATAATATTTTGAAATTAATTTTTTATCAAATTCATAGGGCGTATTTGTTTGAGTTTTTTCAAACCAAATAGAAAGTTCTACCTTACCTCTTTTAAGTTTTTCAGACAATATCTTTCTTAAAATTATTTCCTTATTTCTATATATTACCGGTAATTTTAAATTAAAATCTGTATTCTTTGAGTTAAGTGACTTAATTTCAACAGTAAAGTTTTTATTTTTTAAATTAAATTCGACCCTTCCATATCCGGTCATTGATTGTATCATAAAATATAAAGTTTATACAAATTTATGAAAGTTTATAACTTTTTGAGTTCAAAGATTTGACACTTACCAAATACACTCCTGTAAAAATAAATATTGCAGCAACTATCTTTTGAAAATCTAANGTGTCTGAACCCCAAAAAATTGCAAATANTGATGCTANAATNGGTTGNATGTATATATATATACTTACAACTGATGGCCTNAGTGTTTTTAACGCAATTGCATTACATAAATACGCAACAAATGTGGTGCACACAACAACGAAAACAATTTGTATATAAATAACGTTAGGCATTGTAGACCAAGAAATAATAGCTAAATTCTTTATGCCAAAAGGTAATACAAAAAAGAGGCCAAAACTAAATAAATAAAACATAATAGTTATAGGATGATATTTTTGCATNAAAGGTTTTACCAAAACAAGATATAAAGCATAGCTAGAGGCGTTAATAAAAACTAAAAAATTACCNTTTTGATGAACAGANGANAAGTCAATTTTTCCTCCTTCTAATATCANNGTTAAAGCCCCTATTAANCCAAGCAAAATACCCATGGTTTTTTTAAATGTAATAGTATCCTTAAGAATAAAAAAGGANAAGAGGATTACTANTACTGGATTAACAGTCATCACAATTGAAGCGTTAATTGGTGTTGTTAAATTTAATCCCTCAAAAAATAATAATTGGTTAATGGCTATTCCAAATAAAGAACAAAANATAAGTTTAATAANATCTTTTTTTTCAATTTTTTCTCTAATAAATAAAAANTANGCTAACGAAAATAAAAANAATGCACCTAGAACTCTTATTANAATAAATGTCGAAGGAGTNATATAAACNGGCATCACATCNTTTGCAAAGCTGTAGTTAATAGCATAAATTAAATTTGCAGCTAACAAAGCAATGTGTGAAAAAATAATTTTTTTCAATAGNTCTGTTTTCTTCAAAAGTAAAATTAATTTATTGATTTTTTAATAGTTTTGTATTGATAAATCAAATGTTAAAAAAAATGAAATTCGCTACTAAAACCATTCATGCGGGACAAAAACCTGACAAGTCAACTGGTGCTATTATGACACCAATATACCAAACATCAACATACATACAAGAGTCTCCTGGTAAACATAATGGATATGAATACTCAAGAACAGGCAATCCAACTAGATCTGCATTAGAGCGTAATATAGCAGGACTTGAGAGTGGAAAATATGGTTTGTGCTTCGGCAGTGGTCTAGCAGCAATTGATGCAATAATTAAGCTATTAAATCCTGGTGATGAAGTTATTTCTACTAATGATTTATATGGGGGTTCATATAGAATTTTTACGAAGATTTTTGCAAAATATAATATTAAATTTCACTTCGTTGATATGAGCGGTCTTAATAATATTTCAAAACTAATTTCTTCAAAAACAAAAATGCTATGGACAGAAACCCCAACTAACCCAATGCTAAATATTGTAGACATCAGTGCCTTAAGTAAAGTTGCTAAAAAACATGATTTAATTTTTGTTGTTGATAATACTTTTGCCACCCCATATTTACAACGACCTATTGAACACGGTGCAGATATTGTTATGCATTCTTTAACAAAGTATATGGGGGGTCATTCAGATGTTGTAATGGGAGCGATTGTTTGTAACGATGATGATATAGCTGAAAAATTGTATTTTATACAAAATTCATGTGGTGCAGTTCCTGGTCCAATGGATAGCTTTTTAGTCTTAAGAGGGATTAAAACTCTTCATGTTAGAATGCAACGGCATTGTGATAACGCAAAGGAAATTGCAGAATTTTTAAATAAACATCCGAAAATTCAAACTGTATATTATCCTGGGCTTACAACGCATAAAAATCATGAAATTGCAAAACTTCAAATGAAGGATTTTGGTGGAATGATGTCATTTTCACTGAAAGGAGATAGTTTAGATGACGCTATTAAAATTGTTTCAAATACTCATTTCTTTACTTTAGCTGAAAGTCTAGGTGGTGTAGAGTCGTTATGCGGTCACCCAGCAACTATGACTCATGCTGCTATTCCTATAGAAGAAAGGTTGAAATCTGGCGTTACAGATTCTTTGATAAGATTAAGTGTAGGAATTGAAGATGTAGATGATCTAATATATGATTTAAAATCTTCTCTAGATTAGATAATTATCTACAATTCCCACATTTCAAAGGAAAATAGCATTAACAATAAAAAAACATACTTATTTACACCTCTTTTTTATATTATTTTAACGTAAAGTGCTGATTATCAAATTCTTATATTGTGCCTGTAATTTTTAACATTCTAATGTGTAAAAAGCCCTTACTACAATTGTATTAATTTGATATAATATACACTTAACTAATTGATTATTAATAGTTTAAAGTTTTTTTTAAATTTAAAAAAAATGAAAAACAAAAAAATTGATCGATTAATAATAAATTAAAAGATAGTGATTGAAATAACTTTATGTTTTTATGTTTGTGATATATTAACCAAATTTATTTATTATTATGGACAATGTATTTAAGTTTTTGAACGGTTTCTTTAAAGGACTTTCTGGATTAATCATGACTGTTTTAGGTCTTGGTGTTGCAACAGAGATTCTTTTTGGACCAGCATCCTTTTTTGGAATTGCAGTTATTGATAATGTGATGGGAGTTATTAACGGCCTTGGCTCTGCAGGATTTGCTGGATTATTAGGTGTATGTGTGTTATTTAACCTATTAACTTCCAAGTAAAATACTATTATGTTTTATAATAAAATAGCCCTGCTTTATGTAGGGCTATTTTATTTATATATATTTACAAAGTGTTCAGCAAAAAAATAAAAGAATGAATAATTTATTTTCAAACCTTAAAAAACTATTAGTAGAATTAACAACAATCAGTCTACAGTTTTTATCTCTAGGAGTAATCGTTCAATTGTTGATTGATGAAAAAATAATGGGTTGGGACCCAATTGGAAATATTCAAGATGCTGGAAGTTCATTTATTGGANTAATAGCCTTAGTTCTNCTTTANATTTTATTTATTAAAAAAAAGTAATTTANNTACTAGTGAGCCTNTAACCAGTTTTCNCCNTNACCTATATCAACCANAAGAGGCACTCCNAAATCTATTACTTGTTCCATTTTACCTTTNACAAGAGGAATCAATTTATCTTTTTCATCATNAAGCATATCAAANACNAACTCGTCATGCACTTGTAATATCATTTNAGATTGCATGTTTTGATTGATTAATTCTTTTTGAATTTCTATCATTGCAATTTTAATAATATCTGCNGCTGTTCCTTGAATTGGAGCATTAATTGCATTCCTTTCCGCTACGGATCTAATAACAGCATTTCGTGAGTTAATATTAGGNAGATATCGTCTNCTCTTNAAATAAGTTTCTACATACTCCTGCTNTCGTGCTTTTAAAATGATNCTGTCCATATATTTTTTAATCGCAGGAAATTGAANAAAATATTCATCAATTATATTTTTTGCTTCATTTCTTGAAATNCCTATNTTTTGTGACAANCCAAAAGCAGATATNCCATAAATAATTCCAAANTTCACNGATTTTGCATTTGTTCTCATNATTTTATCTACTTNATCAACNCTAACATTATAAACTTTAGCCGCAGTNGCACTATGAATATCTANTCCNTTATTAAANGCCTTTAGCATCTCAGNGTCTCCACTNAGTGCTGCCATGATTCTNAGTTCAATTTGGGAATAATCTGCNCATAATATAGAATNATTTTTATTTGATGGAANAAATGCTTTTCGAACCTTCATTCCTTGTGNGGTNCGAATTGGTATATTTTGNAAATTTGGATTAACAGATGACAATCTTCCNGTTGAAGCTACAGCTTGATTGAATGTGGTNTGTATTTTTTGNGTTTTTGAATAAACTANTTTAGGTAATGTTGAAACATAAGTTGTTTGTAGTTTATTCATCGANCTAAACTCTAANAACTTATCAATTATTGGGTGAGTNCCTTTTAATTTAANNAGNGTTTCTTCAGANGTTGAGTATTGCCCAGATTTGGTTTTTTTNGGTTTTTTTGACAAATTTAATTCTTCAAATAANACCTCNCCTATTTGTTTTGGNGATGCAATNTTAAATTCTTTTCCCGCAATGATATAAATTTCATTAGTAAGTNTTAANAAACTTTCTNTTAATTCTAATTCTANTTTTTGNAAGTAANTTTTATCTAAACTAATGCCATTTATTTCCATTTNAGATAACACTAAAGTTAATGGCATTTCAATATTGTTNTATAAAGAAATTATATTNTTACTATTTAATTCTTCTTCTAATATNATTGCNAGCCTAGATATGATATCAACTTTTTGGCAACAATTTTCAACTAATCTATCTGAAATTTCAGTAGAAACANTTTCTTTTTCCTCAATAATATTAATGTTTAAATATTGGCTAGAAAGCAAATCTAGTGATCTTCTTATGTCAGGATACAATAAATAGTGAGCTATTGATATGTCAAATAATTTTCCAAATAAATTTATTTCTAAAAGGTTTAACTTGTTCGCGATATATTTTATATCGTAAGCGATAATTTTAATTTTTTCATTTTCGCATATTTGCTTTAAATGTTTGTTGTTTTGTTTATTAAAATCTACGAAGTATGTTTCACCACTTATTAATCCAATAGCATAGCCCAATGGTTTCTTAAATAAATCTGAATTTTTTAAAATGTAAATTGAAAATTTTTTATCAATATTAATCTGATCAGTTATNGATTTTAACTGTTCATTAGATTGAATANGCACATGTTTTATGNTTAAATCTNGTTGTTTTTCTTCATTTGAAAAAAGACTAATTTGAGATTTATTTTGGTTATTATGTTTTGATGAATTTAAAACATCAATAGTTTCTGGCTCTTTCTCTTTTGTTAAAATACGCNTNANTAAGTTATTAAATTCTAGNTCTTGAAACAATTCACTTACTTTAATTTCATTAAAATCTGTTAATTTCATGCTTTCTGTATCATATGAAATTGGAACAGATGTATTTATCGTTACTAGTTTTTTACATAATAAAGCTAAATCTNTAGACGATTCAATTTTTTCTTTCAATTTACCTTTTATTTGAGACAGATTATTTAACAATCCNTCAACTGAACCAAATTCTTTGATGAATTTTTGAGCNGTTTTTTTTCCCACACCTGGTATTCCNGGAATATTATCCGCAGAATCCCCCATCATTGCTAAAAAATCTATAACNTGATTTATTTTTTGAACTTGAAATTTTTCAAGCACTTCCGAAACACCCCAAATAGAAGTTGCTTCCCATTTAGTTGCTGGTCTATACATAAAAATATTGTCTGAAACTAATTGAGCAAAATCTTTATCTGAAGTCATCATATAAACCTGAAACCCTTTTTTCTCCTCACTTTTTGCAATTGTTCCAATAATATCATCCGCCTCATAACCATCTTTTGATAACACTTGTATATTTAATGATTCAAGNAATTTAAAAATATATGGAAGCGATTCGCTTAAGCCCTCAGGCATTGCTTCTCGATTTGCCTTGTATTGGGGNTATTCATCATGTCTTTNGGTGGGATGTTTAGTGTCAAATACAACTGCTATATGAGATGGCNTTTGCTTTTTTATTACTTCTAANANAGTATTTGTGAAACCAAAAACTGCAGATGTATTTANCCCTTTACTATTAACTCTTGGATTTTTTATAAAAGCAAAATATGCTCTGTAAATCAAAGCATAGCCGTCTAATAAAAATAATTTTTTATCATTATCCACAACAGTAAAAGTACACTTTTATAGTTTTTTTTTAGTGATATTTTCGTAATTTTATTTGTAAAATTTATTAAATGAAAAAAGGCTTACTCAAAACCATTAAATTTCCAATAATTTTTGTTTTAATAATATGGGTTGTTAAAATATTTGAATATTATTTTGATCTTAAATTATATGAATTCGGTGTTTTTCCAAGGGAAATTATGGGTTTGCGTGGAATACTATGTGCACCATTTATTCATAATGATTTTACACATTTATTAAATAATAGTGTCCCGATTTTAATACTAGGTAGTTTATTTATTTTTTTTTATAAAAATTTGTCATTCGAAATTTTTATATGGTTGTTTTTTATTTCTGGAATTTTNTTGTGGGGAATTGGTAGACCAAACTATCATATTGGCGCAAGCAGTATTATCTATGCGCTTGCAACATTTTTGTTTACTAGCGGAGTAATCAAAAAAGACACAAGATTAGCAGCTATTAGTTTAATTATAGCTTTTTTGTATGGCTCGCTGATTTGGGGAATATTCCCTTCAAAAGTAAATATATCTTGGGAGGGNCATTTAAGCGGTCTAATCTCTGGTTTAATTGTTGCAATATTTTATCGANATGAAGGGCCTAAGAGAAAAAAATACAACTGGGANNTTGAAGAGNANNTANACAATGAAATGAAAATCAATTATATTTTAAAAAATTANTTTTTAATCACTCCGTAGTTTGAAATAAACCAAATTCGCTCATGNAAATAATATAATATCATTTTTGTAATTACTTCAATTGAAAACATAGAAATAGCTATTGAAGCAGCGCNTTGAGTGGATGAAAACATAAAGTAAAAAACGATAAAAACTAATAAAATTGTATCAATNGCTCCNATTAATCTCCAACTGAAAGTTTTTATTATATGCCTATATTTTTGTCGAATNTTAANCCAAGTAATTTTGTACCAAATTCTTTCATGAAAATAATACAAAATTGTTTTTGAAATTAATTCTAATACAGCAATTAGAGTTGCTGCCTTGGCTGCCTTAAGTTTAATATTTGAATCAAGATTAACTTCAAACAAAGTTATATCTCCAATATAAGTTAATAAAAGCCAACTTATTATCCAAGTATCTAATGTTCCAACAATCCTCCAAGAAATTGCTTTTAAAATGTGTCTTCGTCTTTGAACCTTTACTTTACTGTGCATAATTACAATATTAAAAAAAAAAAAATTAATATGACATCTTTGGTATTTATCTGNTTTAAACGTATTTTAGCAACTAAATGAAAAACATTAGAAATTTCTGCATAATTGCACATATTGATCATGGTAAATCTACTTTGGCAGATAGGCTTTTAGAGTATACTGGTACAGTAACAGGGCGTGACATAGANGCACAGGTGCTTGATGATATGGAGCTAGAAAAAGAAAGAGGTATTACAATTAAAAGTCATGCTATACAGATGGAATATAAGTATAATAATGAAAACTATATACTAAATTTAATCGACACTCCAGGACATGTAGATTTTTCTTATGAGGTTTCTAGATCAATTGCTGCTTGCGAAGGCGCGTTATTAATTGTTGACGCTGCTCAAGGTATTCAAGCACAAACTATCTCAAATTTATATCTTGCTTTAGAGCATGATTTAGAAATTATTCCTGTTATGAATAAGATTGACTTACCCTCTGCTGAACCTGAGTTAGTAAAAGATCAAATTGTTGATTTAATTGACTGTGACAGATCTGATATACTTTCTGTTAGTGCTAAAACGGGAGAGGGTGTTCTGCTAATTTTAGAAGAAATAATAAAGAAAGTTGCTCCGCCAAAAGGAGATTCTAACAGTCCTTTGCAGGCAATGATTTTTGATTCAGTATATAATACCTTTAGAGGTATAGAGGCTTACTTCAAAGTAATAAATGGAGAAATTAAAAAAGGAGATGAGGTAAAATTTATGGCAACAGGCATGAAATATAATGCTGATGAAATTGGTGTTTTAAAATTAAATAAAATGCCTAAAAACTCTATTAAAGCTGGTGAAGTGGGATATATTATTTCAGGTATTAAAGATGCAAGAGAAGTAAAAGTAGGTGACACCATAACACAAGTTAATTTTCCTGCTAANNAAGCTGTNCAAGGNTTTGAAGAAGTTAAACCTATGGTTTTTGCAGGTATTTATCCTGTTGATACGGAAGATTTTGAGGAGTTAAGAAGTTCAATGGAAAAACTTCAACTTAACGACGCCTCATTAACATATGAGCCAGAATCATCTGCTGCATTAGGATTTGGTTTTAGATGTGGTTTTTTAGGGATGTTACATATGGAAATTATTCAGGAAAGACTAGAGAGNGAGTTCANNATGACTGTTATAACNACTGTNCCAAACGTATCTTATTATGCNTNTACAAAAAAAGAAGAGAAGTTAATTATTCATAACCCTTCAGATTATCCTGATCCAAGTATTTTAGATAGNGTAAAAGAGCCATTTATTCGCGCTCAAATTATCACAAAGTCAGATTTCATTGGTGCTGTTATGACTTTATGTATTGAAAAAAGAGGAGAATTGAAAAATCAGGTTTATTTAACTACTGACAGGGTAGAATTAACTTTTGAAATGCCGTTAGGAGAGATTGTTTTTGACTTTTATGATAAATTAAAGTCTGTTTCAAAAGGTTATGCCTCTTTTGATTATTATCCAATTGAATATAGAGCATCAAGCTTAGCCAAACTAGATATTTTATTAAATAGTGAGCCTGTTGATGCCTTGTCTGCACTTGTTCATAAATCAAATTCATATACTTTAGGCAAAAAACTATGTTCAAAGCTAAAGGAACTCATACCAAGGCAACAATTTGATATTGCAATACAGTCTGCAATTGGTTCTAAAATTGTTTCAAGGGAAACAGTTAAAGCTTTAAGAAAAGATGTTACTGCAAAATGTTACGGTGGTGATATTACTCGAAAAAGAAAACTACTTGAAAAACAAAAAAAAGGAAAAAAAAGAATGCGACAAGTTGGAAATGTNGAAATACCACAAAAAGCTTTCCTNTCNGTCCTACAATTGGATGATTAATATATAANAAATGGGAAGAGCATTTGAATTTAGAAAAGCACGAAAGCTTAAGCGCTGGTCAAAAATGTCCAAAACATTTACTAGAATTGGAAAAGATATTGTTATAGCAGTTAAAGAAGGTGGAGGAGATCCAGATACAAACTCTAGATTAAGGCAGGTTATGCAAAATGCTAAAAATGCTAATATGCCCAAAGAAAATGTTTTACGAGCTATTAAAAAAGCCAACAGTAAAGATGTTGCAAATTATAATGAAATTAGTTTAGAAGGCTATGCTTCTAATGGAATTGCTGTTTTCATAGAATGTGCAACAAATAATAATAACCGGACGGTAGCTGATGTTAGATCTTATTTTAGCAAAACTAATGGTGAACTGGGTAAAAATGGTTCTTTGGAATTTATATTTGATAGAAAAGGTGTATTTACTGTTTTAAAAGAAAACATAAAAATAAATTTAGAGGATTTTGAAATGGAGCTTATTGATGGTGGATTAGAGGAGTTTTATGAAGAAGAAGACATTGTTACAATAATATGTGATTATTTAGATTTTAATAATATGCAACACAAGATAGAAAGCTTGAACACATGTGTTGAAAAATCTGAACTTCAAAGATTTCCTAAATCAACTAAAAAAATTTCTGCCAATGATGCAAAAGATGTTTTAAAACTGTTAGATTTGCTTGAAGACAATGATGATGTTCAAAATGTATTTCATAATATGGAGATGACTGAAGAAATGTTAAATTTAATTAACTCTAAATGAATGTGTTAATATTAGGTAGCGGAGGTAGAGAAAACGCCTTTGCGTGGAAAATTGCTAAAAGCAGCTCCTGCGGTCAACTGTATATTTGTCCAGGAAATGCTGGAACACGTCTTATTGGAAAAAACATAAATATTTCTTTAGCTAATTTTGATGAAATAAAAACATTTGTATTAAATAAGAATATAGAAATGGTAATTGTTGGGCCAGAAGATCCACTTGTAAATGGAATTTATGATTTTTTCAAACAAGATGATTTATTAAAAAAAATATCTGTTATTGGCCCATCAAAAAAAGGAGCTCAGCTTGAAGGAAGCAAAAAATTTGCTAAAGAGTTTATGCTTCGTAATTCTATACCCACAGCAAAATACAAATCATTTGATAAAAGTAATTTGTCAGATGGTTTTAACTTTTTAGAATCACTAGAGAGTCCTTACGTTCTCAAGGCTGATGGACTAGCTGCAGGAAAAGGAGTGGTTATTATTAATGATGTTGAAGAAGCAAAAAAAGAGTTGTCTTCAATGATTTTAGATGGTAAATTTGGTTGTGCTTCCAGAACGGTTGTTATTGAAGAGTTTTTAGATGGTATTGAGATGTCTGTGTTTATATTAACAGATGGTGAGTCATACAAAATTCTTCCATCAGCTAAAGATTACAAGCAAATTGGTGAGAATAATACCGGTCTAAATACCGGAGGAATGGGTGCTATATCTCCTGTTCCTTTTTTAGACAGATTTTATCTGGAAAAGATTGAAAATGAAATAATAAAACCTACTATTTTGGGTTTAAAAAAAGAGAGTATTGAATATGTCGGTTTTATTTTTTTTGGACTTATAAATGTTAACGACGAGCCTAAAGTAATTGAATACAATGTCCGTATGGGTGATCCTGAAACAGAAGTTGTCATTCCAAGAATAAAATCTGATTTGCTTAATTTGCTTAAAGGAATTAAAGATGGAACATTTAGTGAAAAAGACTTAAATGTCGATGATGAGGTTGCTGCCACAGTTATGTTAACATCAGGCGGATATCCAGAAAAATATTCTACAGGTTATGAAATTTCAGGTGTAGAAGATGTAGATAGTAGTATAGTTTTTCATGCTGGAACAAAATTTGAAAATGAAAAGCTAATTACTAGCGGAGGAAGAGTAATGTCAATTACTTCTTTTGGAAAAACAATGGAGGATGCACTAAAAAATTCTTACGAATCGGTTAGCAAAATTAATTTTAAAGGCAAGTATTACAGAACTGATATTGGATTCGATTTATGAAGATGCGTGTTCCTCATTATTTTTTCTATGCTTTAGCATTTGTAACGTCCATACAACCAAAAACACAAAAATAATTACTATATACAAATAGTTAACTGAATTTCCTAGCATCTCAATATATTTAAAAATAAATTGAAAAAAATCAGCTATAGCATACCAAATCTTATCCATTTTTTTTTTATTTACAAATACAAAACTAAATAATTATTTTCAAACAATAATGCTACTTCGCCACCTAATAAACCCCAAACCTTATATCATTGTTGTTTTTATTATGATTTGGTGTTTGATAATGTTCGCTCCTTTAGCTTACAGTCCATTCGATAGTTTGTTCAAGCACGAATGGTTATCGCCTTTTTTTATATGTTTATTAAGCTTGCTTTTGCCCGCTTTTCATGCATTAGGGCTTAATAACTTAGTTTGTGAAAAAAATATAATTAAAAAAAATAATTTAATTACTGGATTTGTATATCTATTTTTTTGTATTCCTTTTTATGATTGTGTTAACGAGTGGTTTATTTCATTTTTTTTATTATTCTTTTTAAAATATCTTTTTGATTGTTATCAAAAAGATGATCCATTTGGACAAATTTTTAACTCTGGTTTAATTATTGGTTTATTAACTCTAATACACCCTAATGTGTTAGTTTTTACATTTATGATAATTGTAACTTGTTTAAATTTTGGAAACATATCATTTCGAATAATGCTATCTTATTTAATTGGAATGCTAGTGCCTGTGATTTTTTATGTTTGCTATCTATTAATGTTTGAATATGATTTTCCTTTTTTTAAAATTAATTTTTCATATAATCTAAAATTACCTGCCTTAAATAAAAATGAAATTTCAAAAATTTTTTGGCTATCCATTGTTTTCATTATTAGTTTATTGTCTATATATGAACTTTATAAGTGGCTATATAAAAAAAGCCTGCAATCAAGAAAAAGTTTTATAATTATATTTTTTTATACGATACTAACTTTTGTGTTTTTTCTTGATTCATTTAAATATGGCTACTTAATTATTGCACCGTTAAGTATAATCGTCGGAAATTATTTTACGTATACAAAAAGACGCTCTTTAGCGAATATTTTATTTTTGATGTTTTTAGTAACTTCTATTTTTTACAGAGTTTCTATTGTTTTTTAATGTACATTTGTAAAAAATTTATATGAAATTTGGTGTTGTAATATTTCCTGGTTCAAATTGTGACATGGACATGATACATGTAATAAAAAACATATTACATAAAGAGGTTGTTAAACTTTGGCACAAAAATACAGATTTACAAGAAGTTGACTGTGTTATCCTTCCTGGTGGATTTTCCTATGGAGATTATTTGCGATCAGGAGCAATAGCACAGTTTTCTCCAATTATGAAAGAGATTATTGGTTTTGCGAATGCAGGGGGGCTTGTTATTGGTATTTGTAATGGGTTTCAAATTTTAACAGAATGTGGTCTCCTTCCTGGCGCCCTTCTTCATAACAATTCTCATAAATTTATTTGCAAAAATGTTTATTTAAAACAAATTTCGAACAAATCTATAATAACTAGTCTTTCCAAAAAATCAATTTTGAAAGTTCCAATCGCTCATGCAGAAGGGAGGTTTTATGCTGATGATGAAACAATTAATAATTTAATTAAAAATGACCAAATAATTTTTAAGTACTGCGATGAGGCTGGAGATGTGAATGATAAATTTAATCCAAACGGATCACTACTTAACATCGCTGGAATTTGTAATTTAGAACGTAACGTTTTTGGTATGATGCCGCATCCGGAAAGAGCAGCTGACGCTAATTTGTTTAATGAAGATGGAAAAATTTTATTTGATAGTCTCATAAAAAATTTTAAAAACTAAACTTACATATAGTTTCAAAATTAGATAAACTTAATTTTTGGTGTTATAAAAGTGCATTACTACAATTTTTTTTAATAACTCTGTAAAATCCATTTTGTTTTTTTTTTTAACAATTTAAGTTAATAAATATTTTTGTTTTTTGCCTACTCAAAATTGGACTTTTAAATTATAAATTAAATATTTGTGCTGTTGTTTATCAATATTCCATTTTGCTAAATATAACTATACTTAATGTAAATGAATTTAGTAAGCTGGGCATCAATTTTTATAAAACGTATTTTATTATTAGCAATAAATTGTTAATAAAGAAAAGAGACGCGTTGTTTATAAATCTTGTTAAGTTGTAACTTTAGTTTTTAAAATTTATTTTAAGTAATATTATGCAAATCCAAGAAATTTTTAAGCGCAATCACAGCAAAATGCCTTTTCAAATTGAAAAGATTACAGAGGCTGTTTTAAAAGCAATGTTATCAGTAAAAAATGGATCTCCTAAAGACGCAGAGGAAATTGCAAACAAAGTTTGCTCCAATTTAAATGAAAGAAGAGCTAGTATACCGAACTATGTTCCAAATGTTGAAGAGATTCAAGACTTAGTTGAACAAACTTTAATGAAAAGTGAGTTTTTAGATGTTGCAAAAGCATATATACTTTATAGAAATATTCAAGCGAAAAAAAGACAAAGAAATATTTTTGAAAGAAGAATTACTCTTAAACCATTTGAATATCCAGAACTCTATGAATATGTACCTGCTATTAGACACTCTTATTGGATTCATACAGAATTTAATTTTACAAGCGATATTCAGGATTTTAAAACACATTTAACAGAGGTTGAAAGAAATGCAATTAAAAATGCCATGCTTGCAATTTCTCAAATTGAAGTTGCTGTAAAAAGTTTTTGGGGAGACATTTATCATAAAATACCTAAACCAGAAGTTGGCGCTGTTGGCTCAACTTTTGCCGAAAGCGAAGTGAGGCATACGGATGCTTATTCTCACTTGATTGAAATATTAGGTCTAAATACCGAGTTTAAAAATTTGAAGAAGAATCCTGTGATAATGAAAAGAGTACGCTATCTAGATGCGGCACTTGTTAGTTCAAAAAGTGAAAACGACAAAGAATACACGGAAGCAATATTGTTGTTCTCATTATTTATTGAACATGTGTCTTTATTTTCACAGTTTTTAATAATAATGGCCTTCAATAAACATAAAAACATGCTTAAAGGCATTTCAAATGTTGTTGAAGCAACATCAAAAGAAGAGCAAATTCATGGTGATTTTGGTATTGATTTAATTAAAATAATTAGAAAAGAAAACCCTGAATGGTTTGATGTCAAATACGAATTCAAGGTGCAAAGCATGTGTAAAGCCGCATACGAAGCTGAAAGCGCAATTATAGACTGGATTTTTGAAAAAGGAGAAGTTGATTTCTTACCGAAAAATCAAATTAAAGAATTTATAAAAGATAGATTTAACAGATCATTGTCAAGTATTGGAGTGAAAGAAGTGTTTGAAACAGATTCCAACATATTAAATGAAACTGAATGGTTTAATGATGAAATTATCGGAACCAAACATGTTGATTTTTTTGTTAAAAGATCTATTAATTACAGTAAAAAAACTCAAAGTATAACCGCTCAAGACTTATTTTAAGACATGCAAAACACAAAAACAGATTTAGCAAATAACCAATCTTTGGAAAATAAAAAGAATTCAGAATATGAGTATCTACTTGAAGCGAGATCAAAAGCGGTAAACACAAAGAAAGAAAACACCAGTTTTACTTGGTTAACTGAACATAGTAGAAATTTTTTAGCAGCTGGTTATGTTGCAGAAGGTATTAAAGCAGAAGAAAGGATCAGAGAGATTGCCAACAGAGCCGAAGAAATATTAAAGTTACCTGGATTTAGTGATAAATTTTTTAACTACATGGATAAAGGCTATTATTCCCTTTCATCGCCAGTATGGTCAAATTTTGGAAAAAAAAGAGGCCTTCCTATTAGCTGTTTTGGGTCAAATGTTGCCGACGATATGGGTAATATTTTATATACCCAATCAGAAGTAGGCATGATGTCAAAACTTGGTGGAGGAACATCTGGATATTTTGGTAATATTAGACATCGAGGTGCAAGTGTTAAAGATAATGGTGAAGCATCCGGTTCGGTACACATTATGCAATTATTTGAAACTATGGTTGATGTGGTTAGTCAGGGGTCTGTTCGTAGAGGTCGTTTTTCTCCTTATTTACCAGTTGAACACCCAGATATTTTAGAGTTCCTTGATATTGGAACTGAAGGAAATCCGATACAAGAACTCACTCATGGTGTTTCTGTTACTGACAAATGGCTACAAGAAATGATTGATGGAGATGTGGAAAAGCGTACAATATGGGCAAAAGTACTTCAAAGGAGAGGGGAAATTGGTTACCCATATATATTCTTTAAAGATAATGCTAATAATGGAGCGCCAGAAGTTTATAAGAGGAACAACTATACAGTAAATGCAAGTAATTTATGTACTGAGATAATGTTGCCGTCAAATGATAAATGGTCTTTTGTTTGTTGTCTTTCATCTCTTAATGTTTTACATTATGACGAGTGGAAAAATACAGACGCCGTTGAAACTATGATATATTTTTTAGACGCTGTAATAAGTGAATTTGTTGAAAAATTAGATGTTTATAAAAATTCTTCTGATTTAGACGATCAGCAGACCTTCTTGTTCATGAAAAGAGCATATAACTTTGCGAAAGATCATAGGGCCCTAGGTTTAGGAGTGTTAGGTTGGCACTCATTATTACAATCTAAGATGTTTTCATTTAACAGTCAAGAGGCTTATAATTTAAATACAGAAATATTTAAATTTATAAAAATCAAATCCTATGAAGCGTCGGCAAAATTAGCAGATATGTACGGAGAGCCAAAAGTGTTAAAAGGATCCGGAAGAAGAAACACTACATTAAATGCTATTGCACCAACAACATCATCTGCTTTCATTCTTGGACAAGTTTCTCAGGGAATTGAGCCTATTTGGTCAAACATTTATGTTAAAGATATCGCAAAAACCAAATCAACAATTAAAAATCCTTTTTTAGTTAGATTACTTGAAGCAAAAGGAAAAAACACACAAGATGTGTGGCGAAATATTAGAGATAAAGACGGATCGGTTCAACATTTAGATTTTTTATCTGATCATGAAAAAGATGTATTTAAAACCTATGCTGAGATCGATCAAATGGATATAATTTATCAAGCGGCGAATAGACAGAACTATATTGACCAAGGACAGTCAGTGAATCTCATGGTTCACCCAAGCATGCCAACAAAAGATATTAACAAATTATATATAACAGCATGGAAGCTTGGTTTAAAATCTTTATACTATCAACACAGCATGAACGCAGCACAACAATTTAAACAAAAGAAAGAATGTGCTTCATGCGAAGCCTAACTTTACAAAACAAATATCACGAAGTCAAATCAATTGATTAAAAATTGTTTGTTACTTTTATATGATGAAATTACAAGAACTCTTTGTTGTTTTATTTTTACTGATTTTATATAGTTGTGCTCAAATTGTAAGCCCTAGTGGTGGGGAGAAAGATGTTTTTAAACCAAAACTACTAAATACTTCTTTAGAAAAAGCTAATAATGAACTGAGAATACAATTTAACTTTGATGAAAGAATACAATTTAACGACTGGAATACAAACTTTTATATTTCTCCTCCAATTAATAATACGATTGAAAAAAAAATAAAAAATAAATCTCTTCTAATAAGCTTTAGCGATTCGTTAATAAACAACAAAACATATAATATCTGCCTTAATAATACAATTAAAGATATAACAGAAGGTAATATCATTGACAGTTTAAATTATCTTTTAAAGCTTAACAATCTTCATGACACTATTAAATTTTCAGGAAAAGTGTTAGAGGCAAAATCTTTAACACCTTTAAAAAACATATGGGTTGTTTTGCATGAGACTAGTGTTTTAGACTCTCAACTATTTAAAAAAACTCCTGAATTCGTAGCTAAAACAAGTTTAGATGGATATTTTGTTTTTCCTAATTTACCAAATAAAAAAAAATATAAGCTTTATGCATTCAATAAAACTAAATATTTTTATGATAAAACAAATATTGCATTCGTTGATAAAAGTATTGAAGCAGGCGTAGACACATTTATTGAACTATTTAGTTTTAATTCTTCTGATACAACTTACTATGAACATGACTCAACATATAATTTTTTAAATGATTCCGTTCAAAATACTGTAAATAGTAAGATCGTTATCAACACTAACTTATTAACGCCCTGTATTTTACAGCTTTTTGAAAACGAAACCATTGTTCATGAAGAGTACTTTGACAAATATCCATTAATTATAAAAAATGTTTTGGCAGGGTCATATCAACTAAAATACATTCATGATGAAGATATGAATAAAAAATGGACAAACGGAAACTTACAAAAAAGACGTCAACCTGAAAGAGTTTTTATTTACAAAGATAAGCTCTTTGTTAGAGAAAATTGGGATCTTGAAATAGACTTTAAGTCTAAAAATTAAAATATTCTTTATCTAAATCTTTTAAAAAATTAAATTTATTTTTTTGTGTCTTATATTTAAATTTGTTTAGTGTTACTGTTACAATATCTTCTTTACCTTTTTCACAAGAATCAATCTCTTTACCAAAAATATCTATTACTTTAGAACCACCACTATAACTAATATTATTACTATCCTTTCCAATTCGATTTACTCCAACAGAAATACATTGATTTTCTATTGCCCTAGCTTTAAGCAAGGTACACCATGCATCGGTTCTCTTTTCAGGCCAATTTGCTAGAAAAATTAATACATCGTAATTTTCTATATTTCTTATAAAAACTGGAAACCTCAAATCATAACATATCAACGGACAAACTTTCCAACCATCTTGTTCAACAATAATTTTCCTGTCTCCTTTATTTAAATATTTATCTTCATTAGCTATCGAAAATAAATGTTTTTTATCATAAGTTAATATTTCTAAATTTTTTTTTATCCAAACTAAACGATTGTATAACTTTTCTTTTTGAGCAATCATCAGTGTGCCAACAACTGAACAATTATATTTTTTAGCAATTTTTTTCATCCAAGTAATTGTATCCCCATTCATCGATTCAGCCAAATCAGTTTGTTTAGGTAAAAAGGATGTGTTAAACATTTCTGGCAATAAAATAATATCAGTGCAAATTATTTCTGAAAATAACTTTTCTAATTTTACAAAGTTTTCTTTTTTTCTTTCAGATATATTAAATTGAACTAAACTTATTTTCAAATTTTCTTTCATATATAAATACTATATGTTGGCTTTAAAATGATCTTTAAAGCAATGTATAAAATATTCAATCTCTTCTTTATTGTTATAGGCTTGAACTGATATTCTAAATAAAGTATTGTCATTCCAACTAAAAAATGGAATTTGAATTTTATATTTTTTATAAAACTCTAATTGATTTGACAATAAATCACCTTTAAAGTCAAATAAATACGAGCTCATTTGCCCAATAAAATGTGAGTTAGCTAAAGGTTTTAAACTTAATTCTTGTTGCATTTTATTTACTGCCCATAAATTTAATTCTCTACATTTTTTTGCTTTTTCATTCCAGTTATTTTTCTTTAAAAAATTTATTGTTTCTGGAATAGTTAGATATGCTGAAATATCATTGGTCCCCTGCCATTGTAAATAGTCTAAAAGCTGTGATGAACTAGCATTTTCAGAATCATATCCCCAGCTAATGACTAATGGCTCTATTAGATGTTGTAGATTTTTATTTGAATACAAAAAAGCAACTCCTTTTGGTGAACACATCCATTTATGACAAGCTCCAGAATAAAAGTCTGCATTTAATTTCTTTAGATCTAATTTTATATGACCTGGAACATGAGCACCATCAATTATTGTTATTATTTTTTTTTCTCTTGCTATTTTACATATTTCTTTAATAGGAAAAATAAGACCTGTCGGGCTAGTAATATGACTTAAAAAAATAACACGAGTTTTTTTTGTAATTCCTTTAAAAAACTCTTTTATGAAAAAATCTTTAGTAGTTAATGGAACTGATATTTTTTGATTAATGTACTTGAAGCCTATTTTTTTTGATAAATAATTCCACGCTTTGTCCATCGCACCATACTCATGGTTGGTTGATAAAACCTCATCTTCTTTTTCTAGTTTTAAACTTCGTAGAACTGTGTTTAATGCGGTGGATGGATTTGGAAAATATACTACATCGTCTTTATCACAATTTACATAATGAGATAATGCTATTCTTGATTTTTCTAAGTTTTTTACAATATCAAACGCTAAGTGTTTCACAGGTTCTTTTTCCAATTCTTTTTGAAAGTTAAATTGGGTGTTTAGCAACTCTTTTGGACATGCCCCAAATGAACCGTGATTTAAATACGTTACATTACGATCTAGGTGAAATAACGATTTTATCTCATTAGAACCTAAGTACATATCATAATGCATTAAAATGTATTACTTGTCTAGTTTAAACGAAGATGATAAATATTCTCTATTCATTTTTGAAATATAATCAATAGAAATACTTTTGGGACATTCAATCTCGCATGCCCCTGTATTAGTGCAGTTTCCAAACCCTTCCTTATCCATTTGCTTAATCATGTTTTGAACTCTTTCTTTTCTTTCAACTTGACCTTGTGGTAAATATGCATATTGAGACACTTTAGCAGCCACAAATAACATAGCTGAACTATTTTTACACGTAGCAACACATGCAGCACATCCTATACAAGCTGCAGCATCAAAAGCTTTATCGGCATCATTTTTCTCTATTGGAATTGCATTAGCATCTTGTGAATTTCCTGATGTGTTAACAGAAATAAATCCGCCTGCATGCTGAACTCTGTCAAAAGCAGACCTGTCAACTACTAAATCTTTGATTACAGGTAATGCGACGGATCTCCAAGGTTCAACATGAATTGTGTCTCCATCATTAAACATACGCATATGTAGTTGACATGTGGTTACTCCTCTACTTGGTCCATGTGCCTGTCCATTTATATATAATGAACACATACCACATATACCTTCTCTACAATCATGATCAAAAGCAATCGGTTCTTCACCTTTTGTTATTAAATCATTATTTAAAATATCTAACATTTCAAGAAATGATGAGTCTTGTGAAATTCCTGTAACATTGTAACTAACCATTTTACCCTTTTCTTTTCTATTTTTTTGTCGCCAAACCTTAATTGTTAAATCCATGTTTTTTTATTTGTAACTTCTTTGTTTTAATTCAACCTCCTTGAATTCTAATTGTTCTTTATGTAATATTGCTTCAGAAGGTTCTCCATTATATTCCCATGCTGAAACAAAAGAAAAATTAATATCATCTCTCTTAGCCTCACCTTTTTGCAATCCACCCTCCTCAACAGATTCTTCTCTAAAGTGTCCTCCACAAGATTCATTTCTTTCTAATGCATCTTTAGCAAACAATTCGCCGAGCTCTAATAAGTCCGCAACTCTTCCGGCTTTTTCTAATTCAGGGTTTAAGCTGTTTTTGTCACCTAAAACTCTAACATTTTCCCAAAATTCGCTTCTTAGTTTTTTAATAGCTGTAATTGCCTTGTTTAAACCCTTTTCATTTCGAGACATTCCTACATATTCCCACATTATTTTACCTAATTGCCTATGAAAATAATCTACAGGCTTTGTACCCTTAACATTCAGAATTTTATCGATTCTTGCTACAACATCTTGTTCTGCTTTAACAAATTCGGGCAATTCTGTTGAAATAGGACCGGTTCTAATTTCATCTGCAAGATAGTCTCCAATAGTGTAAGGCAAAACAAAATAACCATCAGCTAAACCTTGCATTAATGCGGATGCTCCAAGTCTATTTGCTCCATGATCAGAAAAATTTGCTTCACCAATACAATAACAGCCTGGAATTGTCGTCATTAAATTATAGTCAACCCAAACACCTCCCATGGTGTAGTGAACCGCAGGGTATATCATCATAGGTGTTTTGTATGGGTTTTGCGCAACAATTTTCTCATACATTTGAAAAAGATTACCATACTTTGAAGCTATTACACTTTCTCCAAGTTCAATAATATCCTCTTTTGTTGGGTTCTGTACCCTTTTTGTCTTTGCTTCCTGTCTACCATATCTTTCTATTGCACTAGAGAAATCTAAATACACCGCTTCAGCTGTAACATTTACACCAAAACCTGCATCTATTCTTTCTTTAGCTGCTCTTGACGCAACATCTCTTGGAACCAGGTTTCCAAACGCCGGATATCTTCTTTCTAGATAATAATCTCTATCCTCTTCTTTTATTTGTGTTGGTTTTAGCCTACCCTCACGAACTGCTTTTGCATCGTCAATATTTTTAGGAACCCAAATCCTTCCATCATTTCTTAATGACTCTGACATTAAAGTTAGCTTTGATTGATGGTCTCCACTTCTTGGAATACATGTTGGGTGAATTTGTGTGTAGCATGGGTTGGCAAAGAAAGCGCCTTGTTTATGTATTTTCCATGCTGCCGTTACATTAGACCCCATTGCATTTGTGGATAAATAAAAAACATTTCCATATCCTCCACTAGCAATAACAACAGCATGAGCTGAGTGTCTTTCTATCTTTCCGGTTTCTAAATTTCTGGCAATTATTCCTCGTGCTTTACCGTCAACTTTTACCAAGTCAAGCATCTCATGCCTATTATAGGGTGTTATCTTACCTTTACCTATCTGTCTATTCATTGCTGAATAAGCACCTAATAATAACTGTTGTCCTGTTTGACCTTTTGCATAAAATGTTCTTGAAACTAGTACTCCACCAAATGATCTATTATCAAGCAAACCACCATATTCACGACCAAATGGAACACCCTGAGCAACACATTGATCAATAATGTTTGTTGAAACTTCTGCCAGCCTATATACGTTTGCTTCTCTGGCTCTATAATCGCCTCCTTTTACAGTGTCATAAAACAGCCTGTATACTGAATCTCCGTCGTTTTGATAATTCTTCGCAGCATTTATTCCACCTTGTGCAGCAATAGAATGGGCTCTTCGAGGTGAATCTTGGTAGCAAAATGTCTTAACGTTATAGCCCAACTCAGCTAATGTGGCGGAAGCTGAACCTCCTGCTAAGCCAGTTCCAACTACAATAATATCTATGTTTCTTTTGTTAGCAGGATTAACCAAATTGATCTTATTTTTATGATTTGTCCATTTGTCCTTAAGGGCTCCTTCCGGTATATTTGATTTAAGTTTAGCTGACATTATTTATTAATTAAAAAAATGAAAAAGTGCAATAAAAACAAATCCAAGCGGTACTAAAATAGCATATGCTATACTCAGGTTCTTTATTGTTAAAGTATACTTATTATAATTTACTCCAGTAGACTGAAATGATGATTGAAATCCATGTAGTAAATGCAGAGATAGGAAAATAAATGACAAACAATATAAAACAACTCTCCATAAATCGTCAAATTTATGTTCTAGTTCTTCAAAGTATCTAAAAGGATTTTCAGGTTTAAAATCTATGTACTTATATTTTATTTCTGGCACCCAAAAATCGTAGAAATGTAATGCTAAAAATAACATAATCATAAGTCCTGTCACAATCATATTTCTGCTAATCCAACTTGAATTGTTGGATGGATTGTTTACAGCATAGTTTATTGGGCGCGCAGATTTATTTTTTATCTCTAAATAAATACCCATAGCCAAATGAAACACTACTCCAAATATTAAAACTGGTTGCAATAAAAATTGTACAACAAAGTTAGTCCCCATAAAGTGAGAGGCCTTATTAAACATTTCTGCACTAAAAACAGAAAGCATATTGATGGTAAGATGTTGTAATAAAAAGATCATAAGAAACAGTCCTGAAACTGCCATCAAAACTTTTTTACCAACTGATGTGTTAATGATATTTGTTGACACAATAATTCTTTTTATGCAAAGATAATACAGAATTTACAAAACCACAATTTATTTGTTTTACAAAATCTCAATTAATACTAATTTTAAATTATATTTTTGTTATAACATTAAATAGGTTAAAATGAAATATCTTCCAATAAACAAAGATCTTTTTATTCAAAACAGAAAATCTTTAGCTAATAATCTACAAAAAAACTCAACGGCTATTTTTAATTCTAATGATGTTATGCCTACCAATTCTGATGGGACAATGCCATTTATCCAAAATAGTGATCTCTTTTGGCTAAGTGGGATTGATCAAGAAGAGAGTGTCTTAATAATTCATTACAATAAGAGTAAAAACTTGTTTGAAGAACTTCTGTTCTTAAAAGAAACAAACGAGCATATTGCAATATGGGAGGGAGAAAAGCTTTCGAAAAAAAATGCTTATGGTGTCTCTGGAATTAAACAAGTTTTCTGGTTGAGTGAATTTGAAAATATTTTTGAAAAACTCATAAAAAATTCGAAAAATATATATCTTAACAAAAACATGCATCTAAGAGCAACAACATTAGTTCAAAGTAGGGATGACAGGTTTAGAATTTCAATTAAAAATCAATTTCCAAATAAAAACATTCTTGAATTAGCACCAATTATGCAGCGACTAAGGTCAATAAAATCTGAAATTGAAATTGATTTAATTAAACACGCCTGCAATATTACAGAAAAAGGATTTAGAAGAATTCTTCCATTTATTAAACCTGGTATAATGGAATATGAAATCGAAGCAGAGCTAATTCATGAATTTATTTCAAATAGATCTTCTAGATTTGCTTACCAGCCTATTATTGGGTCTGGAAGAAATTCCTGTGTTTTACACTACATTGAAAACAATAAAAAATGTAAAGATGGTGATATTCTTTTAATGGATTTTGGTGCAGAATATGCTAATTATGCTTCGGACCTTACTCGTACAGTACCTGTAAACGGTGTTTTTTCTAAAAGACAAAAAGAAATATACCGCTCGGTTTTACATGTGATGAAGGAGGCAACTAAAATGTTAAGACCAGGTGTTTTAATTGGTGACTATCATACAGAAGTTGGTAAGATTATGGAAAGTGAATTAATCAAACTAAAACTACTGGACTATAATGATGTAAAGAAACAGGACCCTAAAAAGCCTCTTTATAAAAAGTATTTTATGCATGGCACATCACATTTTTTAGGCCTTGATGTTCATGATGTTGGTGATTTTAAAACCCCTATCAAAGCTGGAATGGTATTTACTTGTGAACCTGGGATATATGTTTTAGAAGAAAAAATTGGAATTCGTCTTGAAAACGATATTCTAGTTACTGAAAATGAGCCTGAGGATTTAATGAAAAATATTCCAATAGAAATTGATGAAATAGAAAGTTTAATGAATGATTAAACTATGTATTTTGATTTTTTACTATTGAGTCCCAACCCTTTGCATCTAGCGGATGTGAAGAGCCGTCATTTGTTATAAGATTAACACCTTCTGACTCATCTGTAACATATCCAATTACAGTAAAATCTGGATCTTTTTCAATTTTTTTATAATCATCTTGTTTAATAGTAAACAAGACTTCATAATCTTCGCCTCCATTTAAAGCGCAATATATAGGATTAAGGTTTAGATCATTGGAAAAGTTCATTACTGTATGGTCAATTGGTATTTTATCTTCATACACGTTTATTCCAACTTTAGAGGATTTAGCAATATGAATAAGTTCTGATGATAGTCCATCGGAAACATCAATCATTGAGTTAGGTTGAATTTTTAACTCCTCTAATATTTTTATATATCGTTCTGCAGCTTCAGGTTTTAATTGTCTTTGCAAGATATAATCATGCCCACTTAAATCTGGCTGCACTTTAGGATTTTGTAAAAAAATATTTTTCTCTCTTTTTAACACTTGTAAACCTAAAAATGCGGCTCCTAAGTCTCCTGAAGCTACAACAAGATCATTTTTTTTAGCTCCTGAACGGTAAACTATTTTATTTTTTTCTACTTTTCCTATAGCAGTTACACTAATCATCAAGCCGCTACTTGAAGATGTAGTGTCTCCCCCAATTAAATCTAAATTATATTTTTCACAAGCAAGCTTGATTCCTGAATATAACTCATCAAGTGCCTCAACTGTAAACCTATTACTTATTGCAATACCTACAATTATATGTTGGGCTTTAGCATACATAGAAATTATATCTGAAACGCTAACAACAACAGATTTATAGCCTAAATGCTTTAATGGAGTATATGCTAAATCAAAATGAACACCCTCCACTAATAAATCCTTACTAATTACTTGAAAGTTTTTTTCGTCTATATCTATTACTGCCGCATCATCACCAATACCTTTAATTGTATTTATATTATTAGTTTTTATATCTTTTGTCAAATGCTCAATTAAACCGAATTCTCCAATATCAGAAATTGGTGTTCTTGTCTCTTCTTTTTTATCAAAAAATTGCATGTTTCAAATATAGATAATATATCACTATAATTTATTAATTTTGCAAATCGTTATTTAAGAAACATTTTTGTCATGATAACTATTACAGATTCTGCAAAGCAAAGACTATTGACTCTTCTACAAAATGAGGAGACAAATAAATCATACGTTCGTGTTGGTGTTGAAAGCGGAGGATGTTCAGGCTTAAGTTATAAACTAAGTTTTGATAATGTTAAAAATGAAGACGATGAGTTGATAGAAGATAATGAAATAAAGCTTATAATTAATAAGAAAAGTGTCCTTTATCTAGTTGGAACCTCATTAGAGTTTTCTGACGGATTAAACGGTAAGGGCTTTGTTTTCAATAATCCTAATGCAAACAGAACTTGTGGTTGTGGTGAAAGTTTCTCTCTCTAATTTAAGTAATTATGAAAAATAATAAACAGACTGAAGAAGAATTATTAAATGAAGTAACTTCTAAGGAGTACAAATATGGCTTTACAACTAATATTGAGGCAGATACTATTGAAAAAGGTTTGTCAGAAGAAGTTATTCGAACTATATCTGCAAAAAAAAATGAACCAGAATGGATGCTAGAGTATCGATTAAATGCCTATAAAGTTTGGTTAGAAATGGACGAACCAGATTGGGCTAATATTTCTTACGAAAAACCTAATTATCAAGACATAATATATTATTCAGCGCCAAAGCAAAAGCCGGTATTAGACAGTCTTGATGATCTTGATCCTGAAATGAAAAAAACATTTGATAAGTTAGGAATATCAATTGACGAACAAAAAAGACTTGCTAATGTTGCTGTTGACATCGTAATGGATTCGGTTTCTGTTGCTACTTCTTTTAAAGAAACACTTTCTGAAAAAGGTATTATTTTTTGTTCAATTTCAGATGCTATTAAAGAGCATCCTGAACTAGTTAAAAAATATCTTGGAACTGTTGTTCCAGTTCGAGATAATTTCTTTTCTGCTCTTAATTCAGCGGTTTTTTCAGACGGATCTTTTTGTTACATTCCAAAAGGAGTCAAGTGTCCAATGGAGTTATCTACGTATTTTAGAATCAATGAAGCTGGCACAGGTCAGTTTGAAAGAACTCTTCTTATTGCTGACGAGGGCGCTCAAGTAAGTTACCTTGAAGGTTGTACAGCTCCTATGCGGGATGAAAATCAATTACATGCTGCAGTAGTAGAACTAATTGCATTAGATAATGCCGACATAAAGTATTCAACTGTGCAAAACTGGTATCCTGGTGACAAAAATGGAAATGGAGGTGTTTTTAATTTTGTAACTAAACGAGGTATATGCCATCAAAATTCTAAAATTTCTTGGACTCAGGTTGAAACTGGATCAGCCGTGACATGGAAATATCCTTCATGTATTTTAAAAGGAGATAATTCTATTGGCGAGTTTTTTTCAGTTGCCGTTACAAACAACAAACAACAAGCAGACACTGGAACTAAAATGATTCATCTTGGAAAAAACACAAAAAGTACAATAATTGCAAAAGGAATATCAGCTGGTTTCTCAGATGGGAATTACAGAGGCTTGGTAAAAATAACTAAGGGAGCTACAAATTCAAGAAATTTTTCACAATGTGATTCTTTGTTAATGGGAGATAAGTGTGGGTCACATACCTTCCCCTACATTGAAGTAAAAAATAACTCATCAAAAGTTGAACATGAAGCAACAACCTCAAAAATAGGAGAAGATCAAATTTTTTATTGTAATCAAAGNGGAATTGGTACAGAAGAAGCAATTGCTCTTATTGTAAATGGTTATTGTAAAGACGTGTTAAATCAGCTTCCTATGGAGTTTGCAGTAGAAGCACAAAAACTATTAGAAATTAGCCTTGAGGGGTCGGTAGGATAAAAATTATTATGAAATGTTAAAAATAGAAAACTTAAAAGCCGAAATTGATGGCATAAAAATTTTAAAAGGAATAAACCTAACTGTTAATGCCGGAGAGATACACGCGATAATGGGTCCAAACGGATCTGGAAAAAGCACTCTTTCTTCAGTTATTGCAGGTAAAGAAGAGTATGAGGTTACCGATGGTAGTATTACTTTTAATAATGAAGATTTACTNGATTTAGCGCCAGAAGAAAGAGCTAATGAGGGTATATTTNTGTCATTTCAATATCCTGTAGAAATTCCTGGAATATCTGTATCTAATTTTATTAAAACNTCTTTAAACGAACAAAGAAAATTTAAAAATTTAGATCCTATTGCTACTTCAGAACTACTACGACTAATGCGTGAAAAAATGAAACTTTTAAATATCAAGCAAGGCTATCTATCTAGAAATATGAACGAAGGTTTTTCAGGCGGTGAGAAAAAAAGAAATGAGATTTTTCAAATGGCAATGCTAAATCCAAAGTTATCAATTCTTGATGAAACAGATTCTGGTTTAGATATTGATGCTTTAAAAATTGTAGCTAATGGAGTAAACACTCTTAAAAATAATGAAAATGCTACAATTGTTATTACCCATTATCAAAGATTGCTAGATTATATCGTGCCTGATTATGTGCATATTTTACACGATGGTAAAATAGTTAAGTCTGGTGATAAAAATCTGGCATTGGAAATGGAAGAGAGGGGTTATGAGTGGATAACTAAAGAAAAAAGTCTGTGAGTTTAGTTAAAAGTTTAGAAAGTTATGTGGCAAAAAACAATTTGTCCCTTGAAAAAAGAAAATTGTTTGCCTCTTTTATAAATCAAGGTTTTCCTACAATTAAAGATGAGGAGTGGAAATATACTTCTCTCAAAAAAATAATTAGTTTGGATTATAATATTAATAACCAAACTGATCAAAAGTTAGAAGCCACATTTATAAAAAACAATAGTCTTGGACTTAAGCACAAGATTGTGTTTTGCAATGGAAATTTATTAGAGGCGCCTAATATATCTGGTTTAACTGTTTCTGATTTTTCTGATTTTGAATGTAGAACTAATGATACCAATACGTTACTAAATGAAGCNTTAGCTAAAAATGGTTATACCATNAGCGTTNAATCAAATGTTACAATTGAAGAACCTNTAGAAATTTTATTTTTTAACACCTTGGAAAACAGTTTTTCTCAGTACAGAAGTATAATCACTGTAATGAAAAATTCAAGCATTAAATTCGTAGAAAAAATATACGATTTAAGTAATAGTAATTCTTTAGTAAATAATTTCACAAAAATATTGTGTGAAGAAAACTCTAATGTAGAATTTAATAAAATCCAAAATAATACGCCAAGTTCCAAGCTAATTGACTGCATGAACATTTTCCAAGAGAGGAACTCTACTGCTCTTGTAAACACTTTTATTTTCGGAGGAGACTTTGTTCGCAACAATTTAAATTTCGAACAAAATGGAGAAAATTGTGAAAGTAATATGAACGGTATTTCTTTAATTGATAGAGATCAGTTAGCTGATAATCACACTTTCGTAGATCATAAAAATGCACATTGTCGAAGCAATGAAATGTATAAAGGTATTTATCTAGATAAATCAAAAGGTGTGTTCAATGGTAAAATCATGGTCAGAAAAGACGCTCAAAAAATTGATGCTTTTCAATCTAATAATAATCTTTTGCTTAGTGATTTATCTTCAATTGATAGTAAGCCACAATTAGAAATTTATGCGGATGATGTTAAATGTAGTCATGGCTGTACAATTGGTCAGCTAGACCANGANGCTCTTTTTTACATGAGAAGTAGAGGTATTGGTATTGAAGAAGCAAAAGCTGTGTTGACATATGCATTTACATCTGAGGTTATAGATAAGGTTTCAATATCTGAGTTGCAAAAATTAATACGAGACGTATTAGCTAAAAAATTAAATGTTGATTTAGATTTTAGTTTAGTATGATTAATATTAATGCGATTCGAGAAAAATTTCCAATTCTGCAAGAGAAAATTGATGGAAATGAGTTAATTTACTTTGACAATGGAGCAACCACGCACAAACCAAAAGTGGTTATTGATGCGATATCAAACTATTATTCAACTCAAAATTCAAATGTCCATAGAGGTGTTCATCACTTAAGTCAAATTGCTACAGACTATTTTGAAGAATCTAGACGTGAAGTGAAAAAATTTATTAATTCTCGTAAAGAATGTGAGATAATCTTCACAAAAGGAACAACTGATTCTATCAACCTTGTTGCTAACGGCTACGCTTCACTTCTAAAAGATGATGATGAAGTTATCATTTCAGAACTAGAGCACCACTCTAATATTGTTCCTTGGCAAATGTGTTGTCAAAAAAGTGGAGCTAAGTTAAAGATTATAAAAATTACTGACAAAGGTGAATTAGATTTAGCTCATTTTGAAAGTATTCTATCAAAAAAAACAAAGTTAGTTTCTGTTTCTCACATTTCAAATACTCTTGGCACAATAAATCCTATTTCTGAAATAATTAAATACTCTAGAATGTTTGGAGCAAGAATTTTGATTGATGGGGCGCAGGCTGCTTCACACATTCCGCTAGATATGCAAAAAATTGATGCTGACTTTTATTGCTTTTCTGCACATAAAATTTATGGTCCAACTGGCGTAGGTATTTTGTATGGAAAAGAAGAAGCTTTAAATGAACTGCCCCCTTATCAGGGAGGTGGTGAAATGATTAAGGAGGTGTACTTGAATAAAAGTATTTATGCAGATCTTCCACATAAATTTGAAGCAGGAACTCCAAATATTGCTGGTGTTATTGCAACAAAACATGCGGTTGAGTTTATAAAAAAAATTGGTTTGAATAATATCTATGAATACGAAAACACACTTCTAGAACATGCCACAGAAAAAATGCTGACAATACCTGGCATGAAAATTTATGGAACATCTAAAAATAAAACTGGTATTATCTCATTTAATATAAAAAACATACATCCATATGATATTGGTGTTATTATTGACAAAATGGGAATTGCAATAAGAACAGGTAATCACTGCACACAACCAATTATGGATAAATACAAAATCCCAGGAACAGCAAGAATTTCCTTCGGCATATACAATACTAAAGAAGAAATAAACAGGTGNGTTGATGCAATAAACAGGGCTATAAATATGTTGTCATAAGCTTTTTATGAACTCAATTAAAGATATAGAAAAAAGTATTATAGAGGAATTTGAGATGTTTGATAATTGGACTCAAAAATATGAGTATTTAATTGATATTTCAAAAGAGCTTCCTAAAATGGAAAATAATTACAAGACTGACGAGAACATAATTAAAGGATGTCAAAGTAAAGTTTGGCTACATGCTGATAGNAATAATAAGAAAATAACCTATATCGCTGATAGNGATGCAATCATGACAAAAGGAATTATTGCATTGCTGATAAGATTATTTTCAAATCAAAAATATGATGATATACTAAATTGTAATTTAGATTTTATTGATAGAATTGGGTTAAAAGATCAGTTATCACAAACTCGTGCCAACGGATTACTGGCCATGATTAAAAAGATGAAACTTTATGCCTTAACCTTTAAACATAAATACGAACATGAGCAAAACAAGTGATAAAGAATTAGAAGACTCAATAATTGCAACTTTGTCTGAAATATATGATCCAGAAATTCCAGTAGATATCTANGCTCTTGGATTAATATATGACATTAAAATATCAAAAAAAAATATTGTGATAATCATGACGCTAACTTCTCCTAACTGTCCGGTAGCAGAAAGTCTTCCTGAAGAGATTAGGTCAAAGGTCCAAAAAATCACAAAAGACCATCTTGTTGAAGTCAAAATTGTTTTTGAACCTACTTGGACCAAAGACATGATGAGTGAGGAAGCAAAGTTAGAATTAGGCATGTTATAAAAAATTATTAATGTCAGAAATTATAAATAAAGTAGCAAAAAGTGGTATTATTAATATCAATCTTGAAGATTATGTTCCCAAAGATGAGATTATTAACTTTAATCTAAAACAATTTTTACATAACGAAGAGATTTTAATTGAGAAAGAATTTAGAACTAAAGTGAAAAGCTATAATTTCAAATCGCTTAAAAACAAAGTTGTTGGTCTTTATTGTGACGAAAATATTATCCTGCCTATGTGGGCATTTATGCTAATCAGTTGTAACTTGAAAAAACACAACATTACATTTTTGCACGGTGATAAAAAGAGTGTTTTTGATACTCTTTGGCTTAAAAATGTAAAAAGTTTAGACGCCTCAACGTTTGTAAATAAACGTGTAATAGTTAATGGTTGTGGAAATATAAAAGCAAGCGAAGAAATTTATATAGCAATAACAGAAAAATTATTTGATGTTGCTAAAAGTATAATGTTTGGTGAAGCTTGCTCATCAGTACCAATTTATAAACAATAAAAAATGAACGAAAAAATTATTACTATTAACAGGAATCTAGAGCCTTATAAAGAAGACATTGTTAATCACAAGCTATATAATAAGCTCAAAAACACTAAAGATATTGCAGTATTAATGGAAAACCACGTGTATGCTGTTTGGGATTTTATGTCGTTATTAAAATCTCTTCAGCACATATTAACCTGTACCGCATCGCCTTGGAAGCCTAAAGGTGATCCGAAAATAAGAAGACTTATAAATAGTATTGTATTAGAGGAAGAAAGCGATGTTGATGAGCAAGGAAACCCTTCATCACACTTTGAAATGTACTTGGACGCAATGGATCAATGTGGTGCTAACACTAAACCGGTTAAACAGTTTATTAAAGATGTTGGTAATAATTATATCCCGTTAGTTAATAATGGTGTGGATGATTTCTTAAAGTCAACTTTTAATATAATCAACAGTAATGCTCCGCATAAAATTGCATCTGCATTTACTTTTGGTAGAGAAGATCTGATTCCGGACATGTTTACTGCAATTGTAAAAGAATATAATACTGACAATAAACTTGATAAGTTTGTTTATTATTTAGAGAGACATATTGAATTAGATGGGGGGGAGCATGGGCCTTTAGCTCTTCAGTTGATTTCAGACCTGTGTGGAGATGATGATCAAAAGTGGAATGAAGTAGAAAGCACAGCGGTTAATTCACTTATTGCGAGAAAAAAACTATGGGATAGTATATTATCCCAGTTGTCTTAAAAACTTATCCACTTGCTTGTCTGATTGTAATATTATTACATTTTTTTTGTTTGATAATTTATTGATCTTGATGTAAGTTAGTTTTCTGTTTTTTTTATTAAATGTAAGAACATAATATAAAAATTTAAAGTCAATACTTTCAACGCATCCTGGCGCCATATCTGATCTTGCTTTTCCATAGTCGCTAATGATTCTTTTTAAAACTCGGAAAAAACATTTTACTGAAGAGTAATCTAAATAAATTATGGTGTCTGATTTTGAAAACCTAATATCTAATGACTCTGCATAATTACCATCCATTATCCATGACTTATGTTCCATTAAATTTAAAAGCGTTTTGTTCCATTCACTTTGGTTAGGCTCTTTCCAATTTGGTTTATGGTAATATTTATCTAAGTGAATTAGTGGTAATGACAACTTGGATTTTAACCTTCTTGATAAGGTGGATTTTCCAGAACCCGGACATCCTATTACAAGTATTTTTTTAAAATTATTTCTCTTCACTATGTGTTTTAGTAGAACTTGACAACATAAGTTTCATTTCTTTTAGTTCTGATTTTGTGATGTACCTATACTTGCCTCTGCTTACATCTAGTTTAATATTCATTATTCTTACTCTTTTTAAATGTTTTACGCTATAGCCAAAATACTCGCACATCCTTCTTATTTGCCTATTTAACCCTTGAGTTAAAACTATGTTGAATGTTTTTTTTCCTGTTTGCTTCAGTAAGCATTTTTTTGTTACTGTATCTAATATTGGCACACCATTTTGCATTTCTTGTATAAACCTTTTTGTAATAGGTTTGTCTACTGTAACATTATATTCTTTTTGATGATTATTTTTTGACCTTAATATTTTGTTAACAATATCTCCATCATTAGTTAAAAAAATTAATCCTTCTGAATTTTTATCTAAACGCCCAACGGGAAAAATTCTATGTGGAAAATTTATGTAATCAATGATGTTGTTTTTTTCTCTTTTTTTATCAGTTGTACAAACAATCCCAAGTGGTTTATTAAAAGCAATATAAATTTTATGCTTAATTAGTGGAGTTATTTTTTTGTTATCAACTAAAACCTCATCATACATGGAGACCTTATCTCCTAAAATGGCTTGTTTGCCGTTTAAATAAACTTTTCCAGATAATATAAGCTTATCGGCTTCTCTTCTTGAACAAAAACCAACTTCTGACAAATACTTATTTATACGGCTTTTTTTTTTCATACTATCCCAACAAAAATATACTTAATTTTTATTCTTTAATTTTATTTTCATAAAAGTCGTTTCTATTATATTAAACACAAAGATTACTAGCTGTTTTGTTAAGCTAAGGGATATCTTTATTTAAAAGTGTGATGAAAGAAGAAAATTCAAGTTAATAGGCTCTTTTATTTTTTCCTTCAATATAATTAATAAACGCATTGTTTAAAACCTTTATTCCTCCTGGTGTTGGATAATCTCCAGTAAAATACCAATCTCCTGTGTGATTCGGGCAAGATGAATGCAAATCTTTAATACTTTGATAGATAATAATAACTTCGGCAGTTGAATTTTTTGGTTTTAATAACTCAGCGATTTTTTTAGAAATTTCTTCTGCGCTAAATGTTTTGTAAATTTCTTTAACATAATTTTTCATATCCTCTTTTTTGAAGTCCTCTTGATATTTACACTTTTGATAAATTTTTTCGATGAAATCCTCTTGATTGTTATCTTTTAACAATTCAATAACAGCATTAAAGGCTATAAAATCCCCAAGCTTAGCCATATCAATTCCATAACAATCGGGGTATCTAATCTGCGGTGCAGAAGACAACACTATTATACGCTTAGGACTTAATCTGTCAAGCATCTTAATAATGGATTGCTTAAGAGTAGTTCCTCTAACAATACTGTCATCAATAACCACTAAATTGTCAGTGGGCTTTACTGTGCCATATGTAACGTCATACACATGAGATACAAGATCATCTCGACTATCATCAGAAGTTATAAAAGTTCTTAGCTTTGCGTCTTTTATAGCAATTTTTTCAGCGCGTGGTGAAATTTGCATGACTCGCCTTATTTTTTGTTCTGAGAGATTATTTGAAATTTTTAATAGCTTATTAATTTTAACCTCATTTAGATACTCATTACAACCTTTTATTAAACCAAAAAATGATACTTCAGCAGTATTTGGTATGTAAGAAAATATTGTGTTTTTAATATCATTATTAACTGCCTTTAAAACTTTGGGAAATATTTTTTTTCCAAGTTCTAACCTCTCTTTGTATATATCTGAATCATTTCCCCGTGAAAAATATATGCGTTCAAAAGAACAACTTGTTCTTTTTAGTGGTTGTCTAATTTGATTTTCGCTTATGTTACCATCTTTTTTTATTATTAAAGCGTGACCTCTTTTTATTTCTTTAATTAATTTGACATCAACATTAAAAGCTGTTTGTATAACAGGTCTTTCTGAAGTTATTACAGCTATTTCATCATCCGAATAATAATATGCTGGCCTAATGGCATTAGGGTCTCTTAAAACAAATGCATCTCCATGACCAAATAAACCACACATTACATATCCTCCGTCCCAATATTTTGCAGATTGCTTTAAAATTTCCTGTACATCTAAAGACTCTTCTATGATACTTGTGATCTCTTTCTTGGAAAACTTATTTTTATTTTCATAATAAATCGCATCATTTGCCTCATCTAAAAAATGACCTATTTTTTCTAATATTGTAATAGTGTCAGATTTTTGTTTTGGATGTTGACCTAGCTGAACTAACTGATCAAAAAGTTCATCAACATTTGTCATGTTAAAATTACCTGCTAAGACTAAGTTTCTTGTTTTCCAATTATTTTGTCTTAAAAATGGGTGACACTGTTCTATTGTATTGCCTCCAAAAGTTCCATAACGCAAATGGCCAAGAAAAACTTCACCAGTAAATGGCATGTTTTCTTTTAACCAATGTGGGTCTTTTAATTTTTCCGGATTAGTTTTTTCAAGATCAACAAATCTTTGATTTATATTTTTAAACACATCTTGAATAGGATTAGGTGCTATTGATCTTTTTCGACTAATAAACCTCTTGCCTGGTGCAACATCAATTTTAACATTGGCAATTCCAACACCATCTTGACCCCTGTTGTGCTGTTTTTCCATTAAGAGATACATTTTATTGAGCCCGTAGAAAGCTGTACCGTATTTTTTTTNATAATACTCAATAGGCTTAAGTAATCTAAGCATTGCTATACCACATTCATGTTTTATTAATTCGCTCATAAACTAATTTANTTTTAAAATTTTGTTTANTTCATTAATATTTGGATTAGNATATACTTTTCCTTCAACATNAATTGTGGGAATAATTTTCTTGCCATTATTTANCTCTTGAACAAAGTCACTTGCNTCTTTATTATTAGTAATTATAATGTATTCGTATCNTATGTTTTTCGACTCNAAATAATTTTTTAGATTCAAACAATCAATACACCAATCAGCTCCATAAATCTTAATTTTCATAGATAACNGCACTAAATTTATATTTTNTTTTGTCTTGAANAATTGTACATTGCTTACANTTAGATAAATATGTAAAATTATATGGCCTATTNATATCAAAACCCGTNTTGACTAGTCTAAATAATCTAGANCACTCAAGNTTACCGTCCTCTGANTACCTTTCAATAACATATCTNCTTTTTTCTTTGTAGATGTAAAACCATGCACTTGCTCCAATTCCAGCTAAAAATTGTGCTTTTTTATTTATGTTTTTTGGAGCTTTTATATTCATATCTCTATACTACTAAAGTACGCTTTTAATTTACTTTTGCTTATTATTTTAACGTTTTCTTTATCAACAACATAATAAGTATTATTTAGTATGCTTACATTTCTCTTTGGTGAAGGNGATATAGTGAAAGGAAATCTTAATCTAATTTTTTTAAAAANTGGAGGTAATGAGCTTATTGCTAAGGATGCTGTGAATCTTGAACAGTTTGTCCCCCCATAAACAAAAGGACCATATTTTACCATACCTTTATTTTGTAATTTTTTAGCATAATTATAAGCATNAAAAAAAGATACTTCTGACAACAATGAAGCATAGAGTCTGCCCTCCCCATGTGTTGATTTTAATTTTGAAAGAAAAACTAAAATATCATTTAAGTTAACGATTTTATCTGATTTAATATTAACATTAGGAAGTGTTAAATCTGGGTCTGTTTCCTCATCTCTTACACGTCCATATCCTTTTGGAGTGTGGTAACGTCCAAAATCAAAATAATAGGCTTTACCTTCTTTGGAGTTAATCAATACTGCTGCAGAATGACCTACTCTATATTTTCCGTTAATTGAAAAAAACTTGTCATACCAAGCTCCTGCCGCACTAACATATCCTTCAGGCCAAGCTAACATTATTATATGGTCTTTTTGCACTTAATTTTTTCTTTTGATTTTATTATTGTTTTTTTCACAAAAGTCTTCCAGGGTACTAAAAAAGTTTTCAATTTCTTTTATCGTATTTTGTGCATTTATAGTTACTAATCTTATAAAATTCTGTTCTCTAAACTTTCCATATCCAACCATTAAAACACTATTTTTGTACAACAAAGAACATAAGTCTACCGGATCATAATCTTTGTAATTAAAACAAATTGATAGAGACTGCTCAAAACTATATAGCGTATAGTNTTTATTTGAGTTTACATACTCGAAAGCATATTTAGCCAAATCAAATTCATGATCAACTATTTTTTCAAGGCCTTTAGTNCCTATAGACTTCCACATAGTCCAAAATTTTAACGCATTATTTCTTCTACCGCATTCCAAAGATGTTTGACCAGGNTTATANTCNTCATTATGTGTTTGGTATAAATATGACGCTTCATTATTAAAAGAATTATATAAGTNTTTTTTTTCCTTAACTACNAAAANTGATGTGCTAAGCGGTGCTCCAAGCGTCTTATGTGCGTTAAAGCAAAATGAGTCTGTATTTTCAATTCCNTTGATTAGTTTTTTGTNTTTNTTGGAAAATATAACTACCCCTCCAAACGCTCCGTCTAAATGAAGCCATATATTATTTTTATNGCAAATTTTTGCAATACNCTCTACATNATCAAACGCACACAANACTGTAGTTCCAGCTGTTGCATTCACATAAAACGGNATATAGCCAGANTCAAGNTCTTTNTTTATTTGTATTTCTAAANCCTGAATACTCATTTGTCCTTTAGAGTTAGTTTTTATAATTCGCACATTNTTTTTACCAATNCCAGCAAATGATGCATTTTTATATACTGAATAATGTGTGTTTTCAGATGTGTAGGCAATTAAATTTTTTGCTACGCCTTCTTCTTTGATTGTCTCATCTACCTTATCTCTGGCCATTATTAAAGACATGAAATTGCTCATGGATCCTCCAGTGGGAAATGTGCCTCCAAACGAATTATTATAACCTATAATTTCTCCAACCTTTTTGATTATTTCCTGTTCAATTCCAACATGCACTCCGGCAATTTTATATGTAGCCATTGAATTATTAATAAATGCTACTAACAAATCTCCTAAAACTGCTTTGCTATGTCTTCCTCCATACAGTTGGTTAAAAAACAATCTAGAAGATGATTTTGGAGATTTTAAAAGAATCTTGCGCAAGGTTTTTTTGAAATCTTCTTCGGATAATGGGGAGTATTCTAAACCAAGATCAATAGTATTATGCATTTCCTCAGGTGAAATGGATTTACTTACTGGTACTTTTTTTTCTTCATCTAAAAAATCTTTAATAAGAATATTAAATAAATCTAGGTCTTTTTTGATATCGTTTTTCATTTAAACAAAATTATTACAAAATTAGAAAAATGCTGTTTTAAATTCTTTTATTACCAAACTACTTATCAAAAAATTATTAATTAATTACTTATCTTTGTAGTATGTTTAAAAAAATCGTTTTTTTTATTTTCTTTCTTTACGTTAATTCACTTATGTCGCAGATTGTAATTAATGAATACTCTGCAGCAAACTACGATTCCTTTCAAGATAACTACGGAGAATATGAAGATTGGCTTGAACTTTACAATAATTCTGCTACCGCAATTGATATAAGTGGCTGGCAATTATCAGATAAAGCAGACGAACCAAACAAATGGATTGTCCCAGGGTCATTGGTTATACCTGCTAATGACGTAATAGTTATATTTTGNTCAGCAAGAGANGAGATTGCNGCCTCTGGTGATGCNCANACAAACTTTAAACTTACACANACNACTGGCAATGAAGTTATAATGCTATCCGATGCAGCTGGAGTTTTTCAAGATTCTATAAGAGTTATTGCAAATCAAACTTCTCACTCAAGAGGGAGACAAACAAACGGTAGTTTGACCTGGTCGGTTTTCACAACAGCATCTCCAGGAGCAAATAATGTTAATGCCCAACTAGAATATGCCACCACACCTGTTTTTTCTCAAACGGGAGGCTATTACAATGGTTCTGTAAACTTAACTATTTCATCTCCAGACCCAAACGTTACCATATATTACACAACAAATGGAGATTCGCCAGACAATACTTCAAATATTTACTCTGGGCCAATAAATATAGCGGTCACTAGCGTTGTAAAGGCAATTGCATACAGTTCAACACCTAATATACCTCCAAGTTTTATTGATTATCATACTTTCTTTATAAATGATACTCACACGATTCCAATTCTTTCTATTTCAGGGGATGTTGGTCCTGGAGGTTTGGTAGATTTACTAGATGGAGGATGGGGTAGTACGGGCCTTGAACCTGAAGGAACAATTGAGTGGTTTAGTGAATTAGGAGTGTTAATTGATAAAGGAGCAGGAGAATTTAATAAGCATGGTAATGACTCCTGGGCTTACGACCAAAGGGGGTTTGATTACATTATGAGAGATCAATTTGGCTATAGTAAAGATTTAAAAGACAAGTTGTTTGTTACTAAAGACAGAGATAAATTTCAAAGAATAATTTTAAAAGCAGCAGCAAATGATAATTTTTCTTTCGAAGACGGGGCTCATATTAGGGATGCTTACGTGCATCATTTATCACAAATTGCGGATCTTCGTATGGATGAAAGATCTGTTGCTTTCTGTATTGTTTACTTAAATGGTGACTATTGGGGGGTTTATGATTTGCGAGAAAAGGTTGATGACTCTGATTTTTTAGATTATTATTATGATCAGGACGAACTTTTTCCTGGCAGTGCTGGCGATATTCAATATTTAAAAACTTGGGGTGGAACTTGGACGGAATATGGCGAGGGTGCTGGCCCTGGAAGTGCTGCTGAAGACGATTGGGACGATTTTGTAAATTACGTTATGGCGAACCCTATGACTAACCAAGCAAATTATAATGTGGTTAAAAGTCAATTTAATACTGGTAGTATTATCGATTATTTTTTGTTAAATGCATATGTTGTTGCGTCAGACTGGCTTAATTGGAACACCTCTTGGTGGCGGGGATTAAATCCGAATGGCGACAAAAAGAAATGGAGATACTCCTTATGGGATATGGATGCAACATTTGATCATTATATTAACTATACAGGCGTCCCAAGCACATCTCCTACAGCTGACCCCTGCGACCCAAGTTCGTTGGGTGACCCTGGAGGGCAAGGGCATGTTCCAATTTGGAACAAATTATTAACCAACAATTCTTTTCATGATGATTATATCAATAGGTGGCAGGATTTAGCAAATGGTCCTTTTTCTTGTGCATCAATGGTAAACTTATTAGATAGTATGATTAATATAATCGACCCTGAAATGCCTAGACAAATTAGCAGATGGGGTGGTGGAACATATTCAGATTGGCAAGGAAACGTTACGGATTTGAGAAATTTTATATTAGCACGATGTGACAGCATGAACTCTGGTTTTGTAGATTGTGATAGTGCAATTACTGGAATTCACAATGTTACTGTTGAAATTATTGGCATTGGAGAAGTTGAAATGAGCAATAATAATTTTATAAATAATCTTAACACACCATTCAATGATGAGCGTTTTGGCGGTGTTGGACTACCATTTGAAGTAAAAAGTGGTAATTTTATATATTGGGAGGTTTTACCTACTGGTGTTTATATTTTTGATCCTNATGTTGATACCTTGCTAATCGACCTAAAAGGAGATGTAACTATTAGGGCATATTTTGGAGAAACTAGAAGTGTAACATATGATATTGTTCCTCAAGGCACTACCACAAGCATAGATATTGACGGACTTAATGTCGGCTTTTTTCCACATACGGAGATATATTTACTAGGTGATACAATTAACAGTGTAGTTCCTGATATTGATCCATTATATGAGTTTGATTTTTGGTCTTCTGATAGCATAAACATAATCCCTACTTCAACAAGTGAAACTATTACCTTTTATGCAACTAATTCTGACACTATAAAATTACACATAAAAAAGAAGCCTACAATCACATACGTTGTGAATCCAAACACCACTAACACTAGTGTTGATATAAATGGTTTAAACGTAAATGTTTTTCCAGCCTCATTTACTTACAACTATAACGAATTGATTACATTAAGTCCTATCATTGATCCAGTTTTTGCATTTGGTTCTTGGTCTTCTGACAGTAATTTCTTTGTTAATGGGGGTTCTGCAAATAATTCTTTTTATTGTCAGTTTAATGATACGATAGTTCTCAACCTTACAGACATCAGCGCTAAAATTTTCGGTAATGACACTTTGTGCTCCAATGAGAATGAAGATGCAGAGTTAGAAATATTCTTTACCGGCAATCCTCCATTTCTCTTTTCATATACGGATGGTATTAATGAATATAGCGACTCTACATCAGAAAATTTGTATGTAATTAAAACTCAGCAAGCTGGTTTATATACCATAACCTCTTTTAGTGATGCTAATGGAAATGGTGCAACAAGTGGTCAAGCTAGGGTAGTTGTTTTAGATGCTCCGCAAGCAGATTTTGAAGCATACCCTGATAGTATGACTATTTTATATTCAACAACTAATATAACAGATAAGTCACTTGGTAATATTGTTAGTTGGCAATGGTATTTTGGTGATAATACCCCTGTGGTGTATGTTCAAAATCCTACTCATATCTATAAAGACTCTATTGGTATATATGAGGTTTCTTTAATTATAAGTGATGACCAAGGTTGTGTAGATACAACCGCAAAATATGTACATATTACTGATGATTATTGGATTTATATACCAAACTCTTTCACTCCAGATAATGACAAAAAGAATGATTTCTTCTGCATTTCATATAATGGTATAAGAGAAAACACCTTTGTTTTTAATGTATATAATCGTTTTAGTGATCTTGTGTATTCTACAAACAATATAAATGATTTAAATTGTGAAAACAATGGTTGGGATGGTCGTCACATAAAAACAGGTGAGGAGCTACCAGCAGGAGCGTATGTTTATGAAATCTACTACCAGGACTTTGAAGGATGGAAACACAATGAAATGAAGCAAATATTTATT
>PBVH01000026.1 GCA_002728175.1 Flavobacteriales bacterium
AATATCGTCTCCTCTTATAATAAGTTTCTACATACTCCTTGATTCTAATCTACTTTTTACAGTAGTTGCAATACAACCATTAATAGAATCTGGTTAGAGCATGGACTATTTTAAAAGGAAGTAAGGCACCTAAAGCAGCGGGAGTTATACATTCAGATTTTGAAAAAGGGTTTATTAGAGCAGAAGTAATGTCATATAATAATTTTATAAAATTAGGATCAGAACAGGCTTGCAAAGATGCAGGTAAGTTATCAGTTGAAGGAAAAGATTACATTGTAAAGGACGGAGATATAATGCATTTTAGATTTAATGTGTAATTAAGTTGAAAAACTTGTTAATAACGAATATTTTTCAATATTAAAACTCTCTTGAAGTGTTTTTATATTTGCATCATATTTTAAACCTATCTAATAAATTCTAAATGTCAGAAAATTATAATGAGGATAGTATTCGGTCGCTAGATTGGAAAGAGCACATTAGATTAAGACCTGGAATGTACATTGGTAAAATGGGTAATGGTTCATCTCCAGATGATGGTATCTATATTTTACTAAAAGAAGTTATTGATAATTCTATTGACGAATTCGTGATGGGTAATGGTAAAACTATTGAAATTACCGTTAAAAATAATAAAGTTACAGTTAGGGACTATGGAAGAGGTATTCCGCTAGGTAAAGTAATTGATTGTGTATCAAAAATTAATACTGGTGCAAAGTATGATTCTAAAGTTTTTAAGAAATCAGTTGGTTTAAATGGTGTTGGTACTAAAGCTGCAAATGCATTATCATCATTTTTTAAAATAAAATCAGTAAGAGATGGTAAAAGTAAATTAGTTGAATTTGAAAGAGGAACTATTGTAAATGATGAACCTATTCAAGATAATTCTAGCAGAAAAGGAACAAAAGTAACTTTTGTTCCAGATAAAAAATTGTTTGGTAACTACAAGTTTTTAAATGATTATATTGAGAAAATGATGTGGAATTATTGTTACCTTAACCCTGGTTTAACAATAATATTTAACAACGAAAAGTACTTTTCTGAAAATGGTTTATTTGATTTACTTAATCAAAATATTGATAATGAAATTTTATATCCAATTATTCATTTGAAAGATAAAGATATTGAAGTTGCAATAACTCATTGTAAAAGTCAATATTCGGAACAATATTATTCCTTTGTTAATGGTCAACATACAGTCCAAGGTGGAACACATCAAGGAGCGTTCAGACAATCATTTGTTAAAACTGTTAGAGAATTTTATGGAAAAAACTTTGAGGCGGTTGATATAAGACAAGCAGTTAATGCTGCTGTAAGTATAAAAGTTATAGAGCCTGTTTTTGAATCACAAACTAAAACTAAGCTTGGTTCTACTGAAATGGAGCCTAATGGTATAACAGTTTTAACTTTTATTCAAGATTTTTTAAAGAAACACTTAGACAATTATCTTCATAAAAATCCTGATACTGCTGAAATTTTGTTAAAGAAAATTCAATCTGCTGAACATGAAAGAAAAGCAATGGCTGGTGTGAAAAAACTTGCTAGAGAAAGAGCTAAAAAAGCAAGTTTACATAATAAAAAACTAAGAGATTGTAGAGTCCATTACAATGATCAGAAAAAAGAAAATCGTGCAGAATCGACATTGTTTATCACAGAAGGTGATTCTGCTTCAGGATCCATAACAAAAACAAGAGATATTAATACTCAAGCTGTATTTTCCTTAAGAGGAAAACCCCTTAATTCATATGGTCTTTCAAAAAAAATTGTTTATGAAAATGAAGAGTTTAATTTATTGCAAGCGGCATTAAATATTGAACAAGGAATAGATGATTTGAGGTATAATAAAATTGTGATTGCTACCGACGCAGATGTAGATGGTATGCACATAAGATTGTTATTACTAACTTTTTTCTTACAATTTTTTCCTGAACTTGTTAAGGAAGGACATATATATATACTTGAAACACCTTTATTTCGAGTAAGAAATAAAAAACAAACTTTTTATTGTTATTCTGATGACGAAAAAAAGAATTCAGTTCAGAAATTAGGAAAAAATGCAGAAATCACAAGGTTTAAGGGGTTAGGTGAAATTTCTCCCTCCGAGTTTAAACATTTTATTGGTCCTGAAATTAGATTGGCTCCAGTAATATTCGATAAAGATGCTAAACCTCAAGACTTATTAAAATATTACATGGGTAAAAATACAAAAGATAGACAAGACTTTATTATTGAAAATTTAAGAGTTGAAGATGAAGTTAATTAACTTATTATTTATTTTAACATAATTATGGATTCAGAGTTTCAGGAAAATAACAATGATATAATACATCTTTCTGGAATGTATGAAAATTGGTTTCTAGATTATGCATCATATGTTATATTAGAGCGTGCTGTGCCACATATTAATGATGGATTAAAACCTGTTCAAAGAAGAATTCTTCATTCACTTAGAGAAATGCATGATGGAAGGTATCATAAAGTAGCTAATGTCATTGGTCACACTATGAAGTATCATCCTCATGGAGATGCATCTATTGGAGATGCAATGGTGCAAATTGGTCAAAAAGATCTCTTACTTGATATGCAAGGTAATTGGGGAAATATTTACACCGGAGATAAGTCTGCCGCTGCAAGATATATAGAAGTTAGATTAACTCAATTTGCTTTGGATGTAGTATTTAACAGTAAAATAACTGAATGGAACTCATCTTATGATGGTAGAGGTAAGGAACCTCAGACTTTACCAGTCAAATTTCCATTATTATTAATTCATGGTGTTGAAGGGATTGCAGTTGGCTTATCAACAAAAATACTTCCACATAATTTTAATGAACTAATTGATGCTTCTATTAAGGTGTTAAAAGGAGTAAAGCCAAGAATTTATCCTGATTTTATCACAGGTGGTACAGCAGATTTTAGTGACTATAATGATGGAAAAAGAGGTGGTAAAGTTAGAGTTAGAGCAAAAATTCTTCAAAATGATAAAACAACATTAAAAATTACCGAGTTACCATTTACTACTACAACAACTTCATTAATATCTTCAATACTAAAAGCAAATGATAAAGGTAAAATTAAAGTGAAAAAAGTTGAAGATAATACTGCTGAAAACGTTGAAATTTTGGTACATATACCACCTGGTATTTCTCCTGAGAAAACTATAGATGCTCTTTATAGGTTTACAGATTGTGAAGTTTCAATATCCCCGATTGGCTGCATAATTGAAAATAATGAACCTAAATTTGTTGGTGTTTCTGAAATATTACAAAAATCTACTCAAAATACATTAAAACTTCTTGATAAAGAGTTAAAGTTTAATTTGAATGAACTTGAAGTTAAATGGCACAATTTAACATTAGAAAGAATTTTTATTGAAAATAGAATTTATCACAAAATTGAAGAACTTGATAATTGGGATGATATAATTGAAACAATACATAAATCATTGTTACCCTTCCAAAATCTTTTAAAAAGAGATGTTAATGATGAAGATGTTGAAAGATTAACCGAAATAAAAATTAAAAAGATTACCAAATATGATCTTAATAAAGTTAATGATGAGTTAAATAAGCTAGAGCTCAAAGTAAAACAGACAAAACATAACATTGATAATTTAACTGAATTTGCAATAAACTACTTTCTTGAATTGAAGAAAAAGTATGGTGATAATAAATTAAGAAAAACTGAAATAAAAACTTTTGAAAATATTGATGCAACGAAAGTTGTTGTAGCCAGTAAAAAATTATATGTTAACAAAAAAGAAGGTTTTATAGGAACATCCATGAGAAAAGATGAGTTTGTTTGTGACTGTTCTGACATTGATGACATAATTATTTTTAATGAAAACGGAAATATGAAAGTAGTTAAAGTAGACAATAAAGTTTTTGTTGGAAAAGATATTATACATTGTGCCGTTTTTAATAAAAAGGATGATAGAACTATTTATAATTTGATATACAAAGATTCAAAATCTGGAAACAGTATGATTAAAAGATTCAATGTTACAAGTATTACAAGAAACAAAGTATATCAATTAACAAAATCTGAAAAAGATAAGGTTTTATATTTTACAGCCAACGCAAATGGAGAAGCTGAAGTTGTTACAGTTCATTTAAGAAAATTACAGAAATTGAGAGTTCTAAAATATGATGTTGATTTTGCTGATATTAATATCAAAGGAAAAACAGCTGTAGGAAATATTGTTTCTAAAAATCCTGTTAAAAATATAGAGTTAAAATCAGAGGGTCTCTCAACATTGTCTGCAAGAAAAATATGGTTTGATAATAATGTTAATAGGTTAAATATTGATGAAAGAGGAGATTTTTTAGGTGATTTTAAAGCTGAGGATAAAATACTAACCATAAATCAAAATGCATTTATTGAGTTAAAAAGTTTTGATATATCAAATCATTTTGATGATGATATTATTACTTTAGAAAAATTAAATACAAAAAAACCTATTTCTATCATATATTTTGATGGTGAAAAAAAATTATTTTTTGTAAAAAGATTTTTAATAGATACCAATTTAAAAAGGACATGTGTTATTAGTGATCATAAACATAGTTATCTTGAAGTTGTATCAACAGATTTTTTACCTAGAGTTGAAGTTGTTTTTGTAAAAGAAAAAGGTAAAGAAAGAAAAAAAGAAATCATAAATCTCTCTGAATTTATTGCTATCAAAGGAATAAAAGCACAAGGCAATCAACTATCAACAAAAAAAATTAAGGAAATTAATTTACTTTCACCACTTGACTACACTGTAATAGAAGGTGAAGACAACACAAATATTAAATCTGATATAAGCACAGGAAATGATGAAGGCCAAATTACTTTGAATTTATAATTTAATAATATTTTCTTTAAGTTATTAAGCTTATATTTGCAATATAAAACTTAATTCATGAAAAAATATCTATTCATTGCACTATTATTTTTATTTAACTTAGTAAGTGCACAAAATAGTTACAATCTTTCACTACTAGGTACATTTGAATGGTCTTCAACGGAAGGTAGTGATATTTGGGGTTGGGCTGATCCTACTGATGGTTCTGAATATGCTTTGGTTGGACTTAACGATGGTTTTTCTGTTGTAAATGTTACTAATCCTACAAATCCTACTGAAATGTTTTACATCTCTGATTTAAATTCAACATGGAGGGATATTAAAACATGGGAACATTATGCGTATGTAACAACTGAGGCAGATGCAGGATTATTAATTGTTGATCTTTCTGATATGTCGGGTAATACATACTGGCATGTCACTAATTTTGTAAATCCTTTAAATGGTAGCTCAGTAGAATTTACTGCCGCACATAATATTTACATTGATGAAAATGGTATTGCTTATATATTTGGTGCATCATCAAATACTGGAAGTAATCCAACTGACGGTGCAATTTTTTTAGATGTTGATGCTGACCCTATATCACCACACTATGTTGGGGAATGGAATGATTATTATATACATGATGGCATGGCTCGAGGCGATACTATGTATGCTGGATGTATCTACGAAGGTGAACTCTATGTTGTTGACGTAAGTAACAAATCTAATCCGCAGACATTAGGTCACTGTCCTACACCAAGTAATTTTACACATAATGCTTGGATTTCAGATAATGGTCAATATGTCTTTACAACAGATGAAGTTAATGGAGCTTACATTGGTGCATATGATATTTCTAATACTAGTAATATTCAAGAAGTAGATAGAATTCAATCTAACCCTGGTACAAATTCTGCACCTCATAATACTCATGTGGACGGTAATTTTTTAGTTACATCTTGGTATAGAGATGGTACTACAGTTCATGATATTACCTATCCAAATAATATGATACAAGTTGCATTTTATGATTCATATTCTGGTAGTGGTGCTGGTTTTGATGGATGTTGGGGGACTTATCCTTTTTTACCATCAGGAAACATTATATCTTCTGATATAAATAGTAGCAGTAATCAAAATGGTAGATTATTGGTGTATAGAAGGGATTTTCAACAAGCATGCTATTTAAACGGGAATATTACTGATGCTCAATCAGGATTAAATTTAAATGCTGCTAGTGTCGAAATTTTAAATACAAGTGTGGCAAATTTGACATCATCTAATTTAACTGGAGATTATTTTAGTGGAACACCTAATTCCGGTACTTATGATGTAGTTTTTTCTAAAGCTGGTTATCTTTCTGATACAGTTTCTGCAACACTTTCTAATGGTGTATTAACTACTGTAAATATGTCTTTACAACCATTAGTTGCATTCAATATTACTGGTATGGTAGTTGATATTTCATCAAATGGCGTTGCTAACTCCGATGTTATTATCTACAANAATGATTTTTCATTTACCACTACAACTGATGTTAATGGCAACTTTAGTATTAATGGAATGTATGAAGGGTACTATGAAATAATAGCTGGTAAATGGGGTTACATAACATCTTGTGATAATGAATATATAAGTTCATCTTCTAATGTTTCTGTTATGCTTGATGAAGGGTATTATGATGATTTCACATTTGATTTTGGGTGGACTGTAAGTGGAGGGATTACACCTTCAGATCCAGGAAGATGGGAGAGAGGGCTTTCAGAAGCTACTGATTATCAAGGTTTGAATTTTAATCCTGGTAATGATGTTAATACTGACTGTTTTGAATATTCTTATGTAACTGGACTAGCATCAGCAGGATCCGCTGGTGGTAATGATGTTGATGATTACAATACAATTTTAGAGTCTCCAGTATTTAGTTTACAAAATAACCAAAATCATTATCTCGAGTATTATTCTTGGTTTAGTAATGGTGGTGGTAGCTGGGGAGGAGGAAGTTCTCCAAATGATTCTCTAAAAGTTATGATTTCAAATGGAAATTCAACAGTAACATTAGAAGTAATGACTGCAAGTTCAAATGATATGGGACAATGGAATTTTAGAAGTTTTAACATNTCTCAATTTTTACCTGTAACATCAACTATGAAATTAATCATNGAAACTGCTGATTGGGATTCTCAAGGTGGCCATTTAGTTGAGGCAGGCTTTGATAAATTTCAAATCAGTTCAACACAATCAACAAGTGTAATAGACAATAATAATCAAGTAAGTTCAAGAAAGCTTATTAAAGTTGTTGATGTTTTAGGTAGGGAAGTTGATCTTGAAAATGGTAAGTACCAATTCTATATTTTTGATAACGGTGATGTGGAGAAAAAAATGATTTTTGAATAATTATTCAATCCAATCTGCTATAAATATATTTGTTGCTCTAGTACCACCATTATTTCTGTTAGAAGAAAATACTATTTTATCGCCGCTGTAAGAGAACATTGGAAATGCATCAAATGTTTCATCATAAGTAATTTGTTTTAATTCACTTCCATCTATGTTTATCATAAATAAATTAAATGGAAACCCTCTTGTCGACTTATGATTTGATGAAAATATAATTTTCTCTCCAGAGGGATGAAAAAATGGTGCCCAGTTAGCTTTACCTAGTTTTGTTATTTGTTTTAATTCACTTCCATCTACATTACAAGTGTATATTTCCATTTCTGTAGGTTTAACTAGACCCTGACTTAATAAATTTTTATATTCTTCAACTTCTTTATCTCCAACTGGTCTAGAAGATCTGAATACCAATTTCTTTCCATTAGGAGAAAAAAATGCACCCCCATCATATCCCAGCCCAAATGTTACCTGTTGAATGTTACTTCCATCAATATTCATNGTATATAGTTCAAGGTCACCAGATCTATCAGAAGTAAATACAATTTTATCTCCTTTAGGAGAGACAGTTGCTTCTGCATCATATCCCTTATTGTTTGTTAGTTGTTTAACAATTTTTCCATCCAAATCCGATACAAATATGTCATATGAATCATATATTGGCCAAACATACTTTCCATCAGAACTTTTTGGTACATGAGGGCACTCTGCATTTTGTAAGTGTGTAGAAGCATAAATTATAGTGGTATCTCCAGGCATAAAGTATGCGCAAGTTGTTCTTCCTAGTCCGGTACTAATTTTGTTAGGCATTTTCACTTTCATATTTGAATTCTTAATATTTGTATAAAATATTTGATCACATTCTACATCCCAATCATTATAATTAGATTGAAATACTAACATTGAATCATCAAAAGAAAAGTAAGCTTCAGCATTGTCTCCACCAAAAGTTAACTGTTTAATATTTTGAAGATTGACTTCTTTTGGATAAGCTAGAGTATCATTATTTTCTTTTAAAATATTATCCTTAATATCCTGCTTATTTGAAGATAAATTACATGCTGCTATAAATAGTGTAATANTTGGAAATATATATTTCATTTTATTTAAAATTTAAATTATTAATTATTTCATCGTCACAAATATTTGGTAATGTTACTTTTAAGTTAGTATTTTTTTTCATTGCTCTTTTAATTGCAATATTAGCTTCTTTATTTCTTGCCCAGCTTCTTCTAGCAATACCATTATTAACATCCCAATGTAACATTGATTCAATTTTTTTATCAGAATCTTTACTTCCATCAATCATCATTCCAAATCCACCGTTTATTACTTCTCCCCATCCAACACCACCGCCATTATGAATTGAAACCCATGTAGCCCCTCTAAAACTATCACCAATTACATTATGAATTGCCATATCAGCTGTAAATTTTGAGCCATCGTAAATATTTGACGTTTCTCGGTATGGTGAATCAGTACCAGAAACATCATGATGATCTCTTCCAAGTATAATTGGGGCACTAATTTCTCCTTTTGCAATTGCTTTGTTAAAAGCCTTTGCAATTTCAATTCTACCAGTAGAATCAGCATATAGTATCCTAGCTTGTGAACCTACGACTAGATTATTTTTATCAGCATCATTAATCCAATTAATATTATCATTCATTTGAAGTTTAATNTCATCAGGNGAAGTTTTCATGATNCTTTTATAGTANCNNNNGAAGCAATTTTATCAGTTTTCAGTAAGTCTTCTTTTGAATTTGATGCACATATCCATCTAAATGGTCCAAAACCGTAATCAAAACACATTGGTCCCATTATATCTTGTACGTATGATGCATATTTAAATTTATTATTAGTATCAAGAATATCTGAACCAGCTCTCATTGATTCTAATAAAAATGCATTTCCATAGTCAAAAAAATACATTCCTTCTTTACATAATGTATTAATAGCATCTGTATGTCGATTTAAGCTGATTTTAACGTATTTTTTGAATTCATCTGGATTACTTGACATCATAATATTTGATTCTTCAAAGTTTAGTCCAACAGGATAATAGCCACCTGAATATGGATTATGAAGAGATGTTTGATCCGATCCAATGTCAATTTTTATATTTCTAGCAACTAGTTTTTCCCACAAGTCAACAATATTACCACAGTAGGCTAGAGAAACTGCCTCAAGATTAGCTTTTGCCTCTAAAGCTCTATCTATAATTTTATCTAAATCATCATAAATTTCATCTACCCAACCTTGTTCATGTCTTTTATCTAATGCAAACTTATTTATTTCAGCAACAATACATATTCCTTTCGCAATTATAGCTGCTTTTGGCTGCGCGCCTGACATTCCACCTAGACCTGATGTGACAAATATTTTTCCAGATAAGTCAATAGCTTTAGAATCAACTTTTCTTGCAGCATTTAATAATGTAATATTAGTTCCGTGAACAATTCCTTGTGGCCCTATGTACATAAATGATCCTGCAGTCATTTGTCCGAACTGAGTCACACCTAAGGCGTTGTATTTTTCCCAATCATCTTGCTTAGAATAGTTAGAAATCATCATTCCGTTTGTCACTACAACTCTTGGAGCATTTTTATTAGAAGGAAATAAGCCCATAGGGTGACCTGAATAAACAACTAGTGTTTGTTCATCAGTCATCTTTGCAAGATATTGCATGCACAAAAGATATTGTGCCCAATTTTGAAAAACAGCACCGTTTCCTCCATATGTTATAAGTTCTTCTGGATGTTGTGCTATTGCATGATCTAAGTTGTTTAAAATCATCAATTGTATTGCGGCAGCTTCTTTAGATTTATGGGGAATATCATTTATATTTCTTACTTTCAAATCATATTCAGGCATAAATCGATACATGTAGATTCTTCCATATTCATTTAGTTCTTGTAAAAATTCTTTTGCAAGATCATTGTGCATATTTTTAGGAAAGTATCTTAAGGCATTTCTAATTGCAAGCTTTTTTTCTTCAATATTTAAAATATGTTTTCTGTTAGGAGCATGACTAATATTTATACTTCTATTTTTTTGTTTAGGTAATGTTTTTGGAATACCTTCTAATATTGCTTCTCTAAAATTTTTCATTTTTTTTATTTTTCTTTTTGTATGGACAATGTTTACAATTGCTATCACAGCAATAGCCTCTTTTTAAATGATATTTTTCGGTAAATATTATATAACCTTCCTTTGAATAATAAAAGTCCTCTTTTTTTAGTTTTGTTATTTTTGAAAAACCGTCCATAATAAATGCAAAATTAAAGATAATTGCTTTTAAATGAAAATCAAAATAGAACAAATAACATCTAGCTTGTTGAAAGAAAACGACATTAAATTATATGTAAAAAGAATTGATTTAATTGATAAATATATTTCAGGAAATAAATGGTATAAACTAAAATATAACATAGAATCAGCAATTAACAGTTCTAAAAAGTGTGTTTTAACTTTTGGAGGCGCTTATTCTAATCATCTTTTAGCAACTGCTGTAATTGCTAATAAATATAAACTTAAAAGTATTGGATTAGTAAGAGGGGAAAAAAAACAAAATTTAAATCCAATACTAAGACTAGTTCAACAATACGGAATGCATATAGATTACATTTCAAGAAGTTATTATAAAATGAGAGATGACAAAAATATTATTAGCGATTTAAAAAATATATATGGTAATTTTTATTTAATACCTCAAGGTGGTACAAATAATCTTGGAGTTATAGGAGCTCAGGAGATATTAACAGATTTAGATGATCAAAATTATATATGTGTTCCAGTTGCGACTGGGGGTACTATTTCTGGAATAATTAATTCTTCTAACACTGAACAAAAAATATTAGGTTTTAAGACTATAAAAGGAAAAGGTGATTTAGAGGAAAATATTAAAAAATATACAAACTCTAATAATTGGGAATTATTAGATAATTATACTTTTGGTGGTTTTGCAAAATATGATATTCAACTATTAAATTTTATTAAAAACTTTGATTTAGAATATTCAATTAAATTAGATTTAATTTATACATCTAAAATGATGTTTGGATTGCTTGATTTAATTCAAAGAGGATACTTTAAAAGAAAATCTACTATTTTAGCGATACATACTGGAGGGTTACAAGGAAATTTAGGTATGAATGAAAGATTTAATTTAAATTTACCTGTCTAATTTATATGTATAACATAAGATTTATATTTATTTTTTTGTTTTTGGTGCCTAATATTAGTTTCGCTCAAAATAAAACTGAAACTTATATTTTAAAATATAGAAACTTAGCTGTTTCTGAAATGAAAATTTATGGTATACCTGCAAGTATAACTTTAGCTCAAGGAATATTAGAGTCTGCCAATGGTGAAAGTAAGCTTGCTTCTGAAGGTAACAATCATTTTGGTATAAAATGTCATGATGAATGGAAAGGTGATAAAATTTATCATGATGATGACGAAAAAAATGAATGTTTTCGAAAGTATAATTCAGTAAAAGAATCGTTCAGAGATCACTCTCTTTTTTTAAGAGAAAAAAAACGTTACGAATTTTTATTTAATACTAGTGATTATAAAAAGTGGGCTAGGGGACTTTCTAAAGCTGGATATGCAACTAATCCTAAATACTCGAAACTACTAATAAATATTATTAAAAAATATGAGTTATATAATTATGATAATAGTTTATCTAAGAGAACTTATTACTTATCGACCAATGTAGGTTTTCCATACATTTGTGGATTAGGAGTATATTATTTTGACAAAGATTTCATGATGTTTTTAGATTTAAATTCATCTATTATTATAAATCGATTTAATTTAGGCTTTAGTTATAGAATATTTAAAGATTTTTATATAGGATTAAATACTGGTTCAAATTTTTCAGAACAAAATAATAAATTTGATTTTGACATGAAAATTGGAACAGAACTATCTTACAAATACAAAACTAAAAGTAACATTATTAAGATTGGTTTAGATTATTCTAAACTTAATGAATTTGGAATTAGAGAACAATATATTTATATACCCTATTTAAGTAAGGTTTTCTTAATCAAATAGCTCATAATTATATATTGAATTATTTACAATATTAATTATATTGATTTTATTATTGTTGTTTACATCATCCACATTAAAAATACCACTTATTTTAATAGGACAACCATTAACAATTTTATCTTTATTGTATAGAAATAGATTTTTTGCTGTTTCAATTAGCAAATAATCTTTAAAGGTTGAAATATTGTTAATGTTGCTTTCAAATTCTAGTGTAAATAAATTATTAAATTCATTATCAATTGAATATACTTGATTGCCATTATTAAAAATAAAATTATTGTTTAAAACTGTAAATTTTGATTTATTACTTAATTTAGGTACTATTGTTTCAGTTGAGTTTCCATCTAATTTTCCTTTCCATAGTTTTGCATCACTTGTAATTGCGTATAAATATCCATTTTTACTTATTTTAATATCAGAATCATTAAATATTGATTCACTTGAAAGAACTATTCTTTCTGTTCCATTTATGGCTAGCAACTTAGTAGTTTTATTTCTTGTTTCTACCAGAATGTAATCTTTAGTTCTAAATTTGAAATGTTTAGGTGATTTTAATATTCTATTTTTTTGTTTTTTATATTTCCAACCAACAACTTTCTTTCCAAATTTATCAAAATTATAAATCATATTATCATCACCAACAACTATAATTCTGTATTTCTTTTTATTATTATAATCAAATAGAGAATGACCAATTTTTGTTTTAACAGGAAGTTTAATTGGATAATTTTCTACATAATTTCCATTTCTATCAATTATATGTAAATTTGAATTTGTATTAAAAATACATTGATATTTATTGTTTTTATAAAAGTCAATTGAATTAATTTCACCAATAATTTTATTATTTAATTTCTTTTTCCAAACTAATTTTCCTTCTGAACTATAAGCAAATAGTGTATTAGAAGTGTCTTGGATTAATATCATTTTATCTTTAGTAAAATGATTTTTTACGAAATAGGGCTTTGTAATGATTTGAGTATCAAGTCTCACAACCCATTCTTCTTGTAAATTTTGCTTGAAATCTCTATCATAGAACAATATGAAATCACTAGATAATAATTTTCCTTTGTTTGATATTTGTAATGATAGCCCTGTAATGTTAGATATTGAATCTTTGTTGATCTTTATTTTTTTCTTATAATCTTTCCTTAAGTCATTATGAAATTTTTGAAAAGATTTACCAGGATTTGAATATATTGTTAGATTTGATTTCTGAGATAACAATGTATTGTATTTTATAAAATGATTACTGTTAATTAAGGTGTTATTTGATATAAAATTATCAATTAAATATTTAATTGAATTAGCATTATCACTAAACATAAAATAATCATTAATAATTGTAAAATATGGAGTGTTAGTTTGTATAATTGATCCAAATAGATTGTGGGTTAAATTATAGTCTAAACAGTAATAAATATTTTTATTGTTATATGTTTTTATCTTTTTAATTATTGGCTGAAGATAGCTTATCAATACAACTGAATTGTTTGATTTAAAATAATTATAATTATGACTTGAATTTAAGTGGGAAGTTTTGAAATTTCCAGCTTCAGAGTCAATTTTTTTTATTAATTCGTTATAATTTACGTTTGAGCTATCAATTAAGCTTTTTCTATACTTGTCCCAATTCCAAAAATTATTATTTTTTTGAAGTAGTTTATTTTTATTTTCTAACAATAGTTTTGCATCATTAAATCCAATAGAAAAAAGATCAGAGGTGTTTTCTGGGATAATTTCGGTTATTTTAATTTTTTTTGGTTCTTGATTTTCTAAAATGTCCGTGTAATGTTCAATTTTTTTATTTGTACTTAGAAAACCATTTGCAATAATTAAATCATTTTTAATTTCTAAATCATTACATGACCAACTTGAAAAATTATTTACTACTAATTTATTTTTAAAGAATATGCTTGATGTATTAGCTAATTCTTTAAAGTTTATCATAATATTGGCATCAGCATTATTATTGATTGTCTTATAACTATTTTGAAATGTTAAGTCATTTATTAGGTTGTAGCTTGAGTATTGAGTTTTAATAACTTCTTCAATAATAAATTTTGATTTAGAAAAAAACAGAATGTTTTCGAATTTATAAAAATGAAATTTATTATCATTAAAATCAGTTGTATAAATATTTTTCTTATCATATTCTCTAACTTCAAAATTTTTATTAAAAGAAATATAGTTGTTGCTAAGTTGGGTGGTAAATAAAGTAGATAAATTATTATTTCCTGTTTTATGCAAAGAAACATTTAATGACGTGATATCACTAAGCAATTCATGCCGTAAAACACTTTTGATAGTTTCTGTATTATTAATCAAAAAGTCGATATCAATTAAATTTTTGAGTTTATTTATAATTTTATTACTATTAATTGATTTAAACTTATCAAGATTATTAATTTTTAGTATAAGAGAAGTATTTTCTGGTAATAATGTTAGAAAATTTGTTTGAGAATTTTTAGTGTCTTTATAAGTTTTTAAGCTTATTAGTAATATAATTGAGATTAATATTACTGGAATTATTACTTTAATAAGTTTGTTTAGCATTTAATAACTTTCTTTCAAAATTAACAATTTATTTATCAATCTTTTTTGTGAGTTGAAAACTTTTTCTATGATATATTGATGGACCCAATTTTTCTATCATTTTTCTGTGAAATTTTGTAGGATAACCTTTATTGTTGTTCCATTTATAATCATCAATTTTATTATGTAACTTTTGCATCAGTTTATCTCTATATACTTTAGCAATTATTGAGGCTGCAGCTATTGATATAAACTTCTTATCTCCTTTAACAATACATTTATGCTGAATACTATTGTATTTTTTAAACTGATTTCCATCAATAAGTAAAAGTTCTGGAGTTATTTCTAATTTACTGATAGCTTTGTGCATAGCTAAAATGCTTGCATTTAAAATATTGATCTTGTCTATCTTTTTTTCATCAACAATTCCTATTGCATAAGAAAGACTTTTATTCATTATAATATCATAAGCATTATTTCTCTTTTTTTCTGATAATAATTTTGAATCATTAATTAAGTTACAATTAAAATCATTAGGAAGGATTACACTAGCTGCTACAACAGGACCAGCTATGCAGCCTCTTCCAGCCTCATCACAACCAGCGATTATTAATTTTTTGGAATAGCATTTTAGCATCAATATTAAATATATTAATTATTTTGATTTCTTGCGTCAATATCTTTTATAAGCCACCATTTCCCTTTTTTATATTCATATGCGTTAAATGAGCCGTCAGGCACATAATACGCTTTGATTCCTTCTAATTCCTTTTTTTGTGGTACTAAGTTGTTAAAAATTATTTGTTTAGATTTTTTATTAAATTGAACACTTACGGGTGATTGGTCATTATATTCAATTATAACTCTTTTTTTACTTTTTTGTTTATCATCTTTGAAAATTGGTGCCCCAAATTTTATATTATTATATCTGCTAAATTTGATAACATCAATTATTTTTTTTGTACTGAATTCATTATTTCCATCCCATCCAATGATAGTATATGATTTCTTTTCTTTGTTTTTAATTATATTATAATATAAACATCCATACCAGTTGCCGGAACTTAACTCTGCTTGTTCAACATTAAGAATATCATCAGAGTTATCATTTAAAAAAATAATATCGTTTTTAGTATTTTTAAACTGAATCATCGCATAAAATCTATAGGTATTATCATCATTTTCAATAAACCAGTTATAAATTTTAAAATAATTATCAGGTGATTGTAATATGCTAATTGTATTAAGTGAATCAAAAGTAAAATCAAATGAAATTTTGAGTTCTAATGTTCTTCTAAGTATACTAATGAATTCTTGATTTGCTAATAATTTTTCATTTTCATCAATACCGTTTTGAATTATATCTAATTTAGCTTTTAAACTATCCTGTAAAATATTAATTTTATCATTTGGTGAAATAGTATGGTTAAATTTTAAATTAGTTGAGGAAGTAATAGGACTTGTTTCGTTATTGTAAAAAAGACAAATTATAATAAAGAAAGCTTGTTTTATTTTCATTGTAAAAAACTAAATTATTTTTGTAAAAATAAATTATTTAATGGATTTAGATGAAAGAATAATATCATTAACACAGTTAGGTAATTATCTCAGAAATGATTTTATTAATAATTATAGAGATAAAATAAATGAAATACAAATCGTAAACCCCTGGTTTACATTCGAAAATATTAAGTTTGCAATTGATTATTGGGGTAATCAACTAAATTATAATTCATTAAATTTTTGGTTAAATAAATATATATACACTGAGATCAATTTTAAAAAAATTTTAGTTATTTCAGCTGGTAATATTCCACTTGTTTCCTTTCATGATATTTTATGTGTTTTGATTACTGGACATAAGCTATTTTTAAAACTTTCATCAAAAGATAATATATTAATCCCATTAATATTAAACGATCTAATAAAAATAAATACAGAATTTGAAAATCAAATATTTTTTATTGAAAAAATTGAAAGTAAAAAATATGATGCTATTATAGCCACAGGAAGTGACAATTCGGCAAAATATTTTGATTATTATTTTAAAAACAAAAAGAAAATTATTAGAAAAAATAGATCTTCAGTAGCTATAATTGATGGTAACGAAAATGATACGGATTTGGAATTATTAGCTGATGATATATTTAAATATTTTGGTTTAGGATGTAGAAGTATTTCTCAATTATTAGTTCCTAAAAATTATGATTTAAATAAATTGTTTAAAGCATTTTACAAATATAAATATTTGATAAAGCATCAAAAATATATGAACAATTACGATTATCATAAAACAATTTTATTGATGGACAAACAATTTTTTTTTGATAATGGTTTTTTATTAATTAAAAAAAGTAAACAATTACATTCACCAGTAAGCTTGCTAAACTATTTCGAATACTCTGATGTTAATGAAGTAAAAAACTTTCTTGATATAAATAATAATCAAATTCAATGTGTAGTTTCTAAAACAAATAATACACTTGGATGCGCTCAAAAACCAGAACTAAATAGTTATGCTGATAATATTGATGTTATAGATTTTCTTACAAGTTTATAATTTATCTTTCATAAGCGCCTATATCTGGATTAACTCTAGTTTTACCGTTAATATCAATTAAATAATCATTAAGTAAAACTCCAGAGTTAATAGCAGGAGATAGTTCATCAAGACTTAAATCACCTTCTTCAAAATCTACAAATATTGGATCTTTATTAATAATACAGTCTAAATAATTATTTGTTAGATTGGTATTGGGATCTAATTTAATCAGACAGTTTTGAAAATTATAATTAAAGTTTCCGGAATTATTTTCTTGAAAACTAATTTCTGTTGATAAAGTACCATAGATGATGCAATTTGTAAAGTTGGCAGATTCTAAGTTTCTTATGTATATGTTTCCATCATCTCCTACATAATAATTATTAAGAAGAATAGAGGGTGTGTTTCTATTTCTGTTTTGATAATAACTCCAATAATTTGCAAATGTGCAATGTGTGAAATTGTAATTTCCGCCAATATTTAGAGCAACTAAATACTGGCCACAATCTCTTATAACTAAATTTTGAGCATTAACATTTGATCCTTGCGCTAAAAGTCCAATGTTTGACATGTTTTGTATGATAGTATTTTCCAAAATTAAAGTAGGGGAGTTGTTTCCAACTGTATCTACATGAATTCCTATGTTACCATTTTTTATTACCGCATTTGTTATATAGTTGTTTACACTTCCAGGAGTAATCCAAATTTTATTCCACTGTCCTGGAGAATCCTCGTACCATTCCTCAAATCTAATACCTTGAAATATAACTTTATTATTTAATGAGCCATTTACAATTAATGAACTTCCAAAGTTATTTGAATAAATAGGATTTCCTACTATTATTCCAGAATTACTATAAAAATAAATGTTGGTTCCTTCTTCTATTGTAAGTGTAACTCCAGGTTCAACAACTACTTGTCCGTAAACAACATGTGGTAATTCATTTGTCCAAGTAGTATTTTCACTTATGGAATAATATTTATATGTAATACTATCATTAATAAAATTATCATGTAAAATATGAAATATTGCATTTTTTCCAGGACAAACAAGTTTTACATCTTGGTTTTTACCTCCAGTGTTAAAATTTAAAACATTTGTTATTAAAAAACTATTCATGTTATTTTCATTAGGAGTTACTTCTAAAAAAATAAAAATACTATCATTAGATTTTATATTAACATTAGTATTTTCCATTTCGTTTAGTGGAATGCCATCCACATTTATTCTAAAGCTCCCATTTTCATTAGTTGAAAGAGAAATATTAGTAATAATATTAAAATCATTATTATTATAAACTGTTAATGTTTGTGTAGATGTGCCAATAGATTGAAAAGTGGTGTCAAATATAATTGTGTCATTAGAAAATTCTAAACTAGCATATTGATTTTCAAAATTAATATCTTTTTTACATGAAATAATTAATAATATGCTTAATAATAAAAAGTATCTCATTTTAATATTTGTGATCTATTTATATCTCTTTTTATATCTTTTTCCTTAATGCTTTCTCTCTTATCAAAGAGTTTTTTTCCTTTGGATAATGCGATTTCGATTTTTGCCTTACCGTTTTTATTTATAAACAAACGTAAAGGAATGATAGTTATTCCCTTTTCTTTAACTTTTGATTCTATTTTGTTAAGTTCTAGTCTATTTAATAATAATTTTCTGTCTCTTTTTGGAGTATGGTTGTTTAAGCCAGCATTTTGTAGTTCTCCAATATGTAAATTTTTTATATACAGTTCAGAATTATTAAAAGTACAAAAAGCATCAGAAAGATTAGCATTATTGTTTCTGATAGACTTTATTTCGGTTCCTAATAAAGCTATACCTGCACTATACTTTGTTAGAATATGAAATTCAAAAAAAGCTTTTTTATTTTTAATGTTTACACTAGACATTTTACAAAGATAATTATTTAAATCTTTGTTAGGCTAATTAACTATCCTAGAGCAACATCTAGACACATCATAATTATAAATCCTCCAATCAGTCCTAATGAAGCGATATCAGTATTTCCTCCTCTTTGACTTTCCGGAACTACTTCTTCAATTACAATAAAAATCATAGCTCCAGCAGCAAATGCTAATGCATAAGGAAGTATTGGGTATACCAATATTACAATTGCCGCACCAATAACTGCAAATATTGGTTCTACTATAGCAGACATCTGTCCCCATTGCCAAGACTTTAACTTTGAGAAACCTTGTCTTCTTAAGGGCATTGAAACAGCAAATCCTTCGGGCGCATTTTGAATTCCCATACCAATAGCAAGTGCAATAGCACCTCCAATTTCAATTCCAATATCCATCCCATGAGCAAGAGCTCCAAAGGCAACACCAACAGCTAGTCCTTCGGGAATATTATGTAATGCAATTGCTAGAACAAGTAGTTCAGTTTTCTTTAAATCTGTCTTGGGTCCTTCAGCATTTTCAACAGGTTCAAATAAATGGAGATGAGGAATTTTTTTATCTAGGTAGTATAAAAATAAAGCGCCAAGAAGAAATCCAACTGCTGGCGCAAACCAAACAGGTAAATTTGTAATACCAAGTTCTTGTTGTTTTTCAACGGCAGCTATTGCAGGAGATAATAATGACCAAAAACTAGCTGCAATCATTACTCCTCCTGTAAAACCAAGACACATGTCGAGAACTTTTCTATTACTTGTTTTAAAGAAAAAAACTAAACTTGCGCCTAAGGCAGTTAATCCCCACGTAAATAAACCACCAATTAAGGCTTGTAAAACAGGGGATTGGTTAATAAACCATTTGTATATATCAAGATTTTCCATTTTTTAAATATTTTTAATTAATATATTTTTTGCAACATCAAAACTTATATGATTTTGAATATTTTCAATCCTTACAATTAAGGATTTGTCGAAATCTATTATTTGAATAATTTCTATTTTAGTTCCAATTTTAATATTTAGTTTGGTTAGATAATCTAAAAATAATTTATCATCAATAGTTACGCCTAAGACATGACCTGTAAAACCTACTTCCATTTGATCTAATGAGGTGCTTTTAACGTTTGGTATAACACCTTCCTTATTTGGAATTGGTTCACCGTGAGGGTCAAATTTGGGATAGCCAAGAAAAACATCAAGCTTATCTATTAGTTTTGTTGATTTAATATGTTCTAATTCTTCTGCAATTTCATGAACTTCACTCCAATTAAATCCAAGATGTTCAACTAAAAAAGTTTCCCAAAGTCTATGTTTTCTTAAAATATTAATTGCGTATTGTTTTCCGCTATTGCTAAGCTCAACTCCTTTGTATTTTTCATACTTAACTAGTTTCTTCTCAAGAAGTTTTTTTAGCATATCTGTTACCGAAGCAGGGGATGTTTTTAACACATTGGCAATTTCATTTGTAGATACTTTCTTATTTGTATTAAATGAAATATTTAAAATTGCTTTTAGATAATTTTCTTCTGCAAATGTATTCATGTTGTAAAAGTAATAAATTATATTAATTTAAAAATAAATTTAGTTTTGTCTAAAAATCATTATTTATTTTAGTTTTAATTTACATTTGTAAACATATTTAAATATTTAATAGATAATTTTAGAAAAAAAATTAAAAAAATAATTTTATTTTATATAAAGTATTGTTTTTCAATATATTGATAAAATTACCTTAATATAATTATTGGAATAAAAAAGAAAAAAAAATATAAATATATGATATGATTTATACATTTTAATAATTTTGTTTTAAAAGTGTAAACAAATTAATATGCATGAAAGATTACGAAAATGGATGTCAAATGAAAGTTTAAAACCATCTAAATTAGCCGAAAATATAAAAGTAAATAGAGCTACTATTTCACATATTTTATCTGGAAGAAATAAACCAAGTATTGAATTTCTACAAAAGCTTTTGAATAATTATTCCGATTTGAATGCTAATTGGCTTATTACTGGAGTTGGATATATGAAAAAAAATCAAAATATTAAAGAATCTGTTAATATCAAGAAAATTGATAAAATTGTTGTTTTTTTTGATGATAATTCTTTTGATGAATTAAAAAGGTAATATTAAACAGCATTTTCTATTTTTGTAAAAAAAATAAATGATAATATTAACTACAGCAAATGCAAACGCATATGATATGAATTTGATATTAATATTTATCTTTTTCCTGACAATAATTATTTTTCTATCTAATTATAAATTTATTCGTAGGTTTTTGTTTCTTTTTAATCCTGAGTTTATTCATCATTTCACCTTTTCTTTAATCAAAGTAAAAGCAAAATTGTTTCCGACTTTCATTTGGAAAATTATATACCAATTGAATAATAAAAAATTAGAAAGAAATCTTTTTGGTATTACATTTAAAAATCCAGTTGGACTTGCTGCTGGTTTTGATAAAGATGCAAAATTATTTGATGAACTATCTATGTTTGGTTTTGGATTTATAGAGATTGGAACAATTACACCATTACCTCAAGAAGGCAACCCCAAACCAAGATTATATAGATTAAATAAAGATAGTGCTCTGATAAATAGAATGGGATTTAATAATGAAGGAGTGGAGTCTGCTCTAGCTAGATTAAGAAGAAAAAAGACAGATATAATAATAGGTGGAAACATAGGTAAAAATAAAATTACTAAAAATATAGAAGCAAAAAATGATTACTTAATATGTTTTGAAAAATTATTTGATTATGTAGATTATTTTGTTGTTAATGTCAGTTCACCTAATACACCTGGATTAAGAGAACTACAAGAAAAAGGACCATTAACAAGCATATTAAATGATTTACAAGCAAAAAATAATTTAAAAAATAAAAGAAAACCTATTTTACTAAAAATAGCTCCTGATTTATCTAATGCACAACTTGATGATATAATCGAGATTGTTCTTGATACTAAAATTGATGGGGTTATTGCTACCAACACTACTATCGAAAGAAAAAATTTGATTTCGGATACAAAAATAATTACTAAAATTGGTAATGGTGGAGTAAGCGGAAAACCATTAAAAAAGAGATCTACTGAGGTTATTAAATATTTACATCAAAAGTCAAATAATTCATTCCCAATAATTGGAGTTGGAGGTATTCATTCTGCAGAAGATGCTTTAGAAAAAATAAATGCTGGTGCAAGTCTTATTCAGTTGTATACNGGATTTATATATGAAGGACCAGCTTTGATTAAAAAGATAAATAAATTACTCTTAAAATGATATATTTAACAGAATGCCCTAGAGATGCTATGCAAGGCATACAAAAATTTATATCTACAGAAAAAAAAATAAAATATATTAATCAATTAATAAAAGTTGGTTTTCATACTATTGATTTTGGATCCTTTGTTTCTCCAAAAGCTATTCCACAACTTAAAGACACTGAAATTGTATTGAATAATTTAGATTTGGATAATTCAAATTCAAATTTACTTTCAATTATTGCTAACCTTAGAGGAGCTAAAAAAGCATGTGATTTTAAACAAATAAATTATTTAGGCTATCCTTTGTCAATTTCAGAAATTTTTCAAAAGAAAAATACAAATAAAACAATTAACGAATCTTTAGATTTGATTGCAGAACTACAAGATTTATGTATTCAGCATAATAAAAAGATTCAAGTATATATATCAATGGCATTTGGAAATCCTTACAATGAAAAATGGGATACAGATTTAATTTTAGAATTAACATATAAACTTGATAGGTTGCATGTTAAGAATATAGCATTATCTGATACTATTGGAGTTGCAAACAAAAATAAAATTAATTTATTATTCACTAATTTAATTAGAAATTATCCTAATGTAAATTTTGGTGCGCACTTCCATTCAACACATGATGAGTCAACAGAAAAGATAAAAGAAGCATATTCAAGTGGTTGTGTAAGATTTGATTCCGCAATTAAAGGATATGGTGGATGTCCAATGGCAGCAGATAAATTAGTTGGTAATATTCCCACTGAAAAAGTAATTGAATTTTTTAAAGATAAAGTTAAAATAAACTATTCTGAATTAGAAGATGCTATTAGAATATCAGATTCAGTTTTTTTATAATATATTTTTTAAAAATAGCTTTTTTGTATAATTTTTTTCTCATTTTTGCATACAAGTTAGTACATCATGTTTTAATCGAAATATGATGTTAATAGGGAAATAGGTGTGAATCCTATGCTGTACCAGCAGCTGTATTGTTCAATAAAGCTTAACTACTACAAAGCCACTATCATTATGGGAAGGCAAGTTAAGTGAACTAAGTCAGAAGACCTGCTAATTTATTTTAAGTCTAAACTTTTCTGGAATAAGAAGTTTACATTTATTAATTTTTTAAAAAAATATTATGAAAAAAGTTATTTCAATCTTATGTTTAATGCTATTTGTGTTTGTTAATGCTAAATCTAATGAGTACGTTCATCAAATTTTCGTTCTTAATGAAGGATATTTCGATTATTCTACAAACCAAATTGTAGAACCAGTTACTATTGGTGTATATACTCCCTCTGATGATTCCTATAGTGTAGTTGATACTATAGAAAATGCAAGGTTTGCTTCTGACCTCGTTGTACATGAAGACTTCTTCTATGTCGCTGCCGATAATAAACTATTAAAGTATGATATAAATAATTATAACTTGGTAGCATCACAAAACATTGATGGTATAAGAAATATTAAAATACATAATGAAAAAGTTTTTGTTTCAAGAGGAGATTATGATAATACAACATTCATGCCAATTCAGTTTGCATCATATTTACAAGTATATTCATTATCTGATCTTTCTTTTTCTTTCGAATTTGATACAGTTACTGGTCCTAAATGGTCAACACAAAATATGATAGTTAATGAAGATAAATTATATGTAGCTATTAATAATGCTTATGAATGGGGTAATGAGAAAGGTATTATAGGAGTTGTTGATTTATCTACAAATTCATATGAAACTGAAATAGATCTAGGTCCTGACGGAAAAAATCCTGACAATTTAATGAAGTTTGGTTCAAATTTATANACTGTAAATAANAAAAACTGGTCAGGATCATCAATTTCAAAAGTTAATTTTAATTCTTATTACTCTACTACTACCAATTTAGCGGCTGCTCCAACAGGATGTGGAACATCAGTTATAAGAGATGCTAAAATCAATTATCAAATTTCAGGAGATACTGTTCTTTATGAGTGGGATATTTTTACTTTAAGTAATAGTGGCAATTCTTTGCCTTTAAATAATAATTTTTATGAGTTAGCATATGATCATGTGAATGATTGGCTATACACTACTTCAACTGATTATTTTTCATATGGTATAGTTGAGGTTTATGACAATAACAACAACATCGTAAATAGTTTTAATTGCGGTATTTCACCAGGAACAATTGCTATTGACTTTAGAGTAATTACAGATTTATTTGAGGTTCATAATGAAAAATCTAATATAAACAATATCTATGATCTTTCTGGTAAAGTCATAGATCTTGAAAACTTAAAATCAGGTGTTTTTATTAAAAACAACAAGGCAACCTTCATAGTTAAGTAAACTTTCTATTATCTTTACAAAAAAAAAGATATGAGAATTTATTATATTTTTTTATTAGTACTGTTTGTTTCATGTCAAGAAGAAGAAACCATAACACCTTCCTTGCCTAACGCATATGGAGATGGGATGTATATAGTTACCGATCTTGGTATTCACTATTTAGATTACAAAGACTCAGCAGCTGTTGTACAAACTCAAATATTTAATTCTGTTAATAGCTCCAACCTAATTAATCCAAAAAATATAAGTTTTATTGATGGTAAAGGGTTTATTTTAAGCGATAGATTATCAATTGTCGATATAAATACTTTTAATCTTGAAAATGAGATAACTGGATTTAGCAATCCAGTATTTTGTGATAAAATTAGTTTTAATAGATTACTTGTTGCAGATAAAGGATCATCTACAGTTAGAGTAGTTGATTTAGATTTATTTGATATAGTATCGAACATAGAAACAGGAGATAGTACTAAACCTGCTTTTATAATGAGTACATACACAAAGGCATACATTCTAAACGGAGGTAGAGTTCCAGCAATGTTCAAAGACTCAACTATGATTGCAATAGAACACAAAGATCAACTTGTTCCAACATCAATTATTTTAGATGTTGTAAATTTAGGTGATAACCCAAGTTCTGGAATGATTCAAGGGGATTTGTTAATTTTATGTCGTGGAGTTTTTAACCCAGTAAATCCATTGTCCAATACTGAATCATCTTTATATAAAGTTTTTCCTAATAATTTAAATGTTTTCTATTCAAAAGATTTGACTAATATTTATAATGCNGACAATCTAATATATAACTATTATAACAANAGGTACTATTTTACCGCNGATGGAGGAATTTATGGNATGTCAGNAAATGGAACTGGAATNACTCAAATAATTACNTCTGAATCTGATATTTTGGTTAGAAATGAGGAAAAATATAATAATACAGATACAACTCAGGNATACGCAAATATGTTTTATATNAACGACATTAACAATCCAAGCAATATTTANAAGTATAATATGTCTCTNTCNCAGTTTGTAGATACNATTGTAGTTCCTGGTAAAGTNGTTGATATTAAGTTTAANGATTAACTTTACAATTTATCCATAAGCTNTTTATAAATGTTGGTCATTGATTCAATATCTTTAATATTTACTTTTTCATTAGGTGAATGCACATTATCTTCGGGTGCACCAATAAAACACCAGTCCCATGGAAAGGGGCTATTTTGTAATTCGTTTCCATCACTTCCTCCTGATGACTCNACTTCTAATTGAAATTTAAGATTNTTATNTTGAGCAATATTNATTATTTTATTTANANAGNATCTTCTTGGAATTCCTCTATCACGTATTGAAATNACACATCCTTCTCCATGTCTAACTCCTTCAGTAATCCATGTAATATCTGATATTAATGCTTGCTTGACATTAAATTTTTCGTAAATAAATTTACCTANGTATCCTACTGATCCACCTCCATGTTCTTCCCAAGATGAAAATACTATNATTCCATTNTTAAGAGTTTTTGCGACTTCTAATGCATTCCAAACTCCAAGTCTGTTATCTAAATAACATGATGTTACATATTTTTTGTTTAATCTAAAATTTGGTTTATATGTTAGAGTAGTTCCTACATCAATTTTTCTTTCAAAATCAATAAATAGTTTATTTTTTCTGTTTTTTAGTACACCTTCAATTTGACCAACTCTATCTTTTCCAACCAATTTAATTCCATCGTCTGTTAACGCACCACCAATTTTTACAATTTCATTGTTATATCTAACCGTGTAACCAATTGAGTCCATATGAGCAAAAATTGCAGTTTTTGGTTTTCCAAATACTAAAATTATATTATCTTGAAAATTATCTCCAAAATATATTTTTGGTTCAGATTTCCATGATTTTTTATTTTCTTCAATATAGTTAATAAGATACTTTGAAATATTTACTTCTTCTCCTGAAGGCGCATGTATTGAGCATAATTTTTTTAATAGTTTCATTTATATAGTTTTAATATAAGTAACATCAACTTCTTTAAAAATTTTTAACTTCTCAATTAGATGTTTTGCTTCATCTAAATTAATTGTAAATTTAAGTTGATGTTTAAGATTGTATTCATGTGATAAAATAACAGCATTATTTCTTTTAATTTCCTTCATAATGTCATTAATAATATTGTGGTCAAATATAATTTTATAGATTTCTTTAATATTTTTAATGATAATTTTTGATTTATCAATAGCTAGTAGAGCAGATGTTTTATATGATTTTATTAAGCCAGGAATTCCTAGTTTTTTTCCTCCAAAGTATCTTACTACTATAATCAAAGTGTTTGTTAAATCATTAGTTTCTATAGCTCTTAAAATNGGTAATCCAGCTGTTGAATTTGGTTCTCCATCATCATTTGATTTTTTACATGACTTATCTGGAAACAATACATAAGCAAAACAATAATGATTAGCACCTTTTTCATTCGTCTTAACTAATTTAATTTTATCTTTCACTTCTTGTTGATTATAAACAGGAAAAATATAAGATATAAATTTACTTCCCTTTAACTTAAAAATAGCAGTTGTTGAAAATTTAATTTCCTTGTATGTTGTTGCAAACATCATTTTTACATGAATAAGTATATTGATAAAGNAGCAATTGATATACCTAACCAGTTATTAAAGTTAAGTTTTTCTTTATAAATGAATTTACCAAGAAGAGCGGATGAAGCTACAATACCAATACTAACTAATGNATAAACTATTGANCTATTTAATTCGTTCAAAGCGTTNACAAAAAATATCATNGAAAATAAGTTTGGAATACCAAAAATAATTCCCCACAGTANATTCTTTGATTTAATTTTTACNTTATTAATTATTCTGTTNATCATTACTAATAATAATCCACAAAANNAAGAAATAATAAAAAGTNCAACAAAGAAATCATATCCCAATTTTAANGAGAAGCTTTGAANAATATGATTAAAATATACATCAAGTATTCCTTGACCAAAAAATACTGATAAAATCAACCAATAATATTTTTTATCAAATTTAATTTTATTTGTATTTGAACATAAATAAATTGCAATTATTGCAAGAAATAANGCAATTGNTTTTTTAANATCAAAAATCTCGTTGGGATAAATCATCAATGCTATGGATACCGGAATAATAACAGACATTTTATTAGCAAGAGTTGTGAATATAATTCCAATTTTTTGCGTACTATGCGCATAGATTGCAAAAATTATAATAAATAAACAACCTAAAAAAAATGTACTATTAAACCATGCTTGATTAATGATTTGATTGATGTTTTTATTATCAAGAAGAAAGTAATAACAAAAAATAGATGCAGTTGCATAATTTACGGTTAATGCTTGTAAATTATCAACATTATACTTGTCAAATAGTTTGAATAAGATAATTAGTAAATTAAATAATAGAACAGTGTAAATAATATTATTCATTTACAAGGATATTTAATGTATCATTATTAATGAATGAGGTGGAGATAATTTTTCCATTTATTGATGGTGATATTACTCCTTCATTTATATTATTTTTAGTTTTAAAAATTCTAGCTTCATCCCATAAATTATTGTTTATGAACGATTGTAGAGTTTTTGTACCTCCTTCAACGATTATGGATTGTATATTTTTGGAGTATAATACTACCAATATTTCATTAAGCATATTATCAAAATTTATTTTAATAAAATGATTAGAACCTTCTAAATTGTCAATAATATTATTAAATATGATTGTTTTACTATCACTATTGAAGACATTAAATGTTTTTTCTATTGATAGATTTTTATCAATTATTAATCTAATTGGATTTTTTCCATCAAATAATCTGTTTGTCAATTGTGGATTATCTTTTTCAGCAGTAATTCTACCAACCAAAATTCCATCTTCTTGAGATCTCCACTTGTGAACTAGTTCTTTTGATTCCTTAGATGTCATCCAAAATTTTCCCTTTTGCTTTTTAGGAGCAATAAAACCGTCTTTACTTTGTGCCCACTTTAATATAATATAAGGTCTTTCTTTTCTATGATATGTAAAAAAACGTTTATTTAATAAATTATTTTCTTCTTCTAATATATTAATCTCAACATTAATACCTTTATTCCTCATTTTAGCAATACCACTTCCCCTTACTTTAATAAATGGGTCAATAGTACCAATTATAACATTTGGTATTTGGTGTTTTATAATTAAGTCACAACATGGAGGTGTTTTGCCATGATGCGAGCAAGGCTCTAAGTTAACATATAAGGTAGAATCTTTTAATATCTCTTTATTTTTAACTTTATTTATGGCATTAACTTCAGCATGATTATCACCGTATTTTTTGTGATAACCTTCACTGATTATTTTATTTTTATGTACAATAACACATCCAACCATTGGATTTGGTGAAACATTCCCCAATCCTTTTTTTGCAATTTCTATGCATCTTTTCATAAAAATCTCTTTCATTTCCATGTTTCAAAAATAGTAAAATGAATAAATTTGTAGGATGTTGTATATAAGTAATATTATTAATTATTTCAATAGAGAATTAGATGGATATGCAACCAAGAATGAAATTAATTCTTGGGCTTACATCGTAATTGAACATCTTTTCGGTTATTCAAAGGCTGACTATATTTGTAATTATAATCAAAAGATTAGCAAATCTAATTTTCATAAAATTTTTGATATAGTTAAAGAACTAAAAACCTACAAACCAATACAATACATAATTGGTGAAACTGAATTTTTTCAATTAAAATTTAAACTTAATAATTCAACATTAATACCAAGACCAGAAACAGAAGAATTAGTATCGTGGATTTTAAAGCATGATTTTTCATCTGTCTTAGATATTGGGACTGGTAGTGGATGCATAGCTATTACAATTGCAAAACTTACTAATTCTAATGTTGATGCAATGGATATTTGTGACAAGGCACTAAAAATTGCCGAACTAAACGCAAAAATTAACTCTGTTAATGTTAATTTTATTTTAAATGATATTTTAAATACTGAAAAAATGCCAAATTATGATGTGATAGTCAGTAATCCACCATATGTTCAAAAATCTGATATTTTAAAAATGAATAAAAATGTAACAGAATTTGAACCACATAGAGCAATTTTTGTTGATGATAATAATCCAATAGTTTTTTATAGAAAAATTGCATCATTAGCAATTAAAAGTCTTAATGATGGTGGATACATATTTTTTGAAATAAATGAATTGTATCATAAAGAAATTCTTAATTTATTAAATAAAATTGGATTTGTTGATATAACGTTAAAAAATGATATAAACGATAAGCCAAGAATGATTAAAGCTTGTAAGAAATAGTTATTTTTGAATTTAAAATAATTTTTACGATGATAACAATACAAGATATTTTAGATTTTCAAAAAGAATGGGGTAATAGTATTATTAAAATAAGTGATTCTTACAAAAAAAATAATGATTATTTAAATGACACAAATAATTTAATTGATTCATTGTATGCATATGATTACGAAGAGGTTTTATTTAAACCAACCCTTGCAAGTGACAATCAGTTTCGATTATCAAGAACTGGAGCATTATCTTACTTTATTGGAGGAAATGACCAGTTTAAAGAAGATGAAGGTTTTGCAATTAAAGGCTGGACAAAAATAAGATGGGAAAATGTTGGATATAAAATATATAGTGATATTGCAGTTTGTATGGGAAATTATTTTTTTTCAATTGATAATTCTGAGCCATTAAAAGTTGAATTTACTATTATGCTTAAAATAATTGATGGTAAGCTAAAACTTATATTACACGATTCCCATTTACCATTTCAGAAATAAATGAATATTAAGAATAAAATCGATTTATTAAGATCCAAAATTGATGAATATAATTACGCATACTACGTATTAGATAAATCAATTATTTCTGATTTTGAATTTGATAGCTTATTAAATGAGCTTATTAGGCTTGAATCAGAAAATCCTCAATATTTTGATGAGAATTCACCAACTCAAAGAGTAGGAGGTGAACCAATTAAAGAATTTGATAATATTAAACATAAATATAAAATGTTATCACTTGCTAATTCTTACTCCTCCGACGAACTTTATGATTTTGATAAAAGAATAAAAAAACTAGTTGATGAGGAGTATAATTATGTTTGTGAGTTAAAATATGATGGAGTATCTATTAGTTTAACATACAAAAATGGTGTTTTAACTCATGCTTTAACTAGAGGTGATGGGGTAACAGGAGATAATGTAATTTCTAATGTTAAAACAATAAAAAGTATTCCCTTAAAATTAAAAGGAGATTTTCCAAGTTTTTTTGAAATTAGAGGTGAGATATTCATTCCAATTAAAGAATTTGAGAAAATGAACAATAGAAGAGTAAATAAAGGTCTTGAAGTTTATTCTAATCCNAGAAATACNGCNTCTGGAACTATTAAATTACTTGATTCTAATGAAGTTTCAAATAGACCTNTGGATTGTTTTTTATATTATTTAATAGGAGAAGATTTACCTTCTGCTAGTCACTATGAAAATTTACAAAAAGCAAAATCATGGGGTTTTAAAATTCCTTCGGAAATTGAAACACACAAAACTATAGATGGTGTTTTAAATTTCATAAAATTTTGGGATAAAGAACGATTTAATTTACCTTTTGAAATAGATGGTATTGTAATTAAAGTTGATAATTTAGAAATACAAAAAGAGATAGGTTTTACTTCTAAGTTTCCAAGATGGGCAATTTCATATAAGTATAAAGCTGAACAAGCTTTAACCAAACTAAATAAAATTAGTTTTCAAGTCGGAAGAACAGGCGCAATTACTCCGGTTGCAAACTTAGAACCAGTTTCTTTAGCTGGAACAACAGTTAAGAGAGCGTCGCTTCATAATGAAGATCAAATTCATAAAATTGATATAAGGGAAGGAGATTTTGTATACATAGAAAAAGGTGGAGAAATAATCCCAAAAGTTGTAGCAGTAGATTGCAAAAAAAGAGATTTATTTTCTAAACCATTTAAATATATTTTAAATTGTCCTGCATGTAATACTAATTTAATTAGAAATTCTGGAGATGCTAAACATTATTGTCCTAATTATTTAGGTTGCCCTCCACAAATCAAAGGTAAATTTGAACATTTTATTTCAAGAAAAGCAATGAATATTGATGGCTTGGGTTCGGAAACAATTGAATTACTTTTAAAGAATAATTTAATTACTAATGTTTCAGATATTTACTTTTTGAAAAAAGAAGATTTAATACCTTTAGAAAGAATGGCGGAAAAATCAGCTTTAAATCTTTTAGAGAGCATTGAAAATTCGAAACAAATACCTTTTGAAAGAGTTTTATTTGCTCTTGGAATTAGATATGTTGGAGAAACAGTTGCAAAAACTTTAGCTCATCATTTTCAAAATATTGAACATTTAATTTCTGCAAACTTCGACACCTTAATCGAAGTTGATGAAATAGGAGATAAAATTGCATTAAGTGTAGTTGATTATTTTAATGATGAAATGAATATAAAAAATATTCAAATCTTAAAAGAAATAGGATTGCAATTCAATTCTAATTATGATAATGAATTATTGTCTGGTTCTTTGAAAGGAATGAAAATTGTTGTTTCAGGAATATTTGATAATTACAGTAGATCTCAATTAAAGAAGATGATTGAGCAGCATGGCGGAAAAAATTCCAGTTCAATCTCAAAAAACACTACTTTTGTGCTTTCTGGAGAAAATATGGGGCCTGCTAAAAAAGCTAAAGCTGAAAAACTATCAATACAAGTTATTTCTCTTGATGAATTTTTAAACAAAATAAATTAATGGAGATTTTAGATAATATCAAAAAAAATATTGGACAGTGGGTTTTTCAAAGAGATCTTAAATTTAACAAAAGAATAAAATCTGTTTCGAATATAGATGATGCTAAATCAATTGGTATTCTCTATGATGCAACATCTGAAAAACAAATAAAAACAGTTGAACCATTTGTAAAATATTTTTTCGATCTTAAAAAGGATGTTAAAGCTCTTGGTTTCGTAAATGCAAAACAGCTTTCTTATTGTCACATTCCAAAACTACAATACGATTTTTTTTATTTAAAAGACTTAAACTGGTACTATAAACCACAAAATTATATTATTCAAAATTTTGTAAAAAAAGAATATGATATTTTAATAAACCTTTGTGATAGCAGTGTTATTCCTATTAAATATCTTGTAGCAAGCTCGTTAGCTCATTTTAAAATTGGTATTCATGAAGATGGATTTGAAATTTATGATTTAATGATATCTTTAAAAGAAGATAAATCTATTGAACGATTAATAAAAGAAATTAAACACTATGTCAACTTAATAAACAAATAATATGAAAGAAATTCAAGGTTCTGGTGTTGCTCTCATAACTTGTTTTAATAATGATTTAAGTATTGATTATGATTCAATGGATAAATTGTTATCTTATGTGACTAAAGGTGGTATTGATTATTTAGTNTTNTTGGGNACAACTGGTGAAAGTGTTACATTATCTAAAAAAGAAAANNACNATCTTNTAAAATTTGTNAGAAGAAAATATANCAAGATTCCTATTGTTATTGGAATTGGTGGAAATAGTACTGGTAATATAATNCAAGAAATTAATGAAACTGATTTTGATGGTATTGATGCTATTCTCTCCGTTTCGCCATATTACAACAAACCATCACAAGAGGGGATATATAATCATTACAAAATGATTGCAAAAGTATCTCCAAAGCCTCTTATATTATACAATGTTCCCTCTAGAACTGGTTCAAATATTTCAAGCCAAACNACATTACGATTAGCACATGATTTTGAAAACATTGTTGCAATAAAGGAAGCATCTGGAAACTTGGATCAAATAATGAGCATTTTAAAAGATAAACCTGATAATTTTACAGTTTTGTCTGGAGATGATTCTTTAACTTTACCAATGATTTATATGGGGGCAAAGGGAGTTATATCAGTAATAGGTCAGTTGTTTCCTCGAGAATACACTAAGATGGTTCATGAAGCATTAAATAATAATATTGATAAAGCAAACTCCATACATTATAATTTATATCAATTGTACGGACCACTATATGAAGAAGGAAATCCAGTAGGTATAAAGGCCGCATTAAATGTTAAAGATATTTGTAATTTAGTAGTTAGACCCCCATTGATTAATGCATCTAAGGAAATTGTAGATCAATTCAAGAGTCTTTTACACAATAAATAAAAGAATTCTTTGTTTTCCTAGAGAAAAAAAATTTAGGAATATCCAAATATTGATTTTATCTTTGCTGCCGAAAATGAAAAAACATCTTTACATATTTATATTTTTAATTTTTACTTCTTGTAGTAAGTATCAAAAGGTACTTAAAAGTGATGATTTTTCTTATAAGTTTACAAAGGCTGTTGAATACTACCAAAACGAAGAGTTTAATAAGGCATTACCAATTTTTGATGAACTTAGAACTATTATGCTAGGTAAAGAAAAAATGGAAGAAGTAAGTTATTATTTTGCATANAGNCATTATTCAACTGGAGATTTGATTAGTGCTGCTTACTTATTTGATTTATTTAGTAAAAACTATCCCAACAGTAAATATGTTGAAGAATGTGCTTTTATGTCAGCGTATTGTTATTATTTGTTAGCGCCTGATTATTCTCTTGATGCTACAAATAATTATAAGGGAATTAATGCACTTCAAAACTTCGTCAATTATTTTCCATATTCAGACCGTACTGAAGAATGTAATAAATACATCGACGAACTAAGAAAAAAATTAGCACTTAAAGCATTTTCAAATGCTAAACAATATTTTACAACTCAACACTATAAATCAGCTTTAGTTGCTTTAGATAATGTATTAATTGATTTTCCGTCAACAAATAATAGAGAAGAAATTCAATATTTAATAGTTAAATCTTCATATTTACTAGCAATAAATAGTATNANTAAAAAGATTGAAGAAAGACTAAACAATACATTAGATGCATATGAGCAGTTCAAAGATAACTATTCAAAAAGTGAATNTTTAAAGGAGTTAGATGAAATTAAAGAAAAAACTATTAGTAAATTAAATAATATTAAAATTAATAAAAATGAAATTTAGAAACACTGGAGCAGAAAAATCAACAATTACTAGAGAAGTNACTGATTTTTTAGATAAAACTGATAATATTTTCAAGGCAGTTTCTGTGATGGCAAAAAGATCTGCACAAATTAATTCAAAAATGAAAGATGAACTAATGCATAAACTAGAAGAATTTGCATTAAATCAAGAACAGTTNGATGAAATATTTGAAAATCAAGAACAAATTGCAGTATCAAAGTTTTTTGAAAGTCTTCCAAAACCTTGGTCAATTGCTATGAAAGAGTTNTTAAATGATGAAATCTACATGAGAAATACAGATGAAGAAGTAGATGAATCACNAGAAAAAAATGCTTAACGGTAAAAAGGTTTTATTAGGAATTACAGCAAGTATTGCAGCATATAAATGNGCTGAGTTAATAAGACTATTTAAAAAGTCAGGTGCAGAGGTTAGAGTTATACAAACTAAAGATTCAACTGATTTTATAACTCCTTTAACAATTTCAACTCTATCAGAGAATAGAGTTCTAACTGAAATGGTTGAAGATGATTCTTGGAATAATCACGTAAAACTAGGACTTTGGGCTGATTTAATTGTGATTGCACCACTTACTGCTAATACTTTAGCCAAAATGGCTAGCGGAGAATGCGATAATTTATTGTTGGCTNCCTATTTATCTGCAAAGTGCGATGTTTANTTTGCTCCAGCAATGGATTTAGATATGTTNAAGCATTCTTCNACAGTTAACAATATTAANAAGNTAGAAAGCTANGGCNATATATTAATTCCNTCTGGATTTGGTGAATTAGCTAGCGGTTTGGTTGGNGAAGGAAGAATGGCTGANCCNTCAGAAATAATAAATCATATNGTATCTCATTTAAATGAAAAACTTGATTTAAATAATAAAAGAATCTTAATTACTGCTGGTCCAACGCATGAAAACATTGACGCTGTTCGTTATATATCAAATAAATCTTCGGGCAAAATGGGAATTGAATTAGCCCTAAATGCTGCTAATAGAGGAGGAAATGTTGATTTAATTCTAGGACCAAGTAGCTTAGAAGTTAATCACTCAAATATTAATTTACATAGAGTTGAATCAGCTGAGGATATGTTCAAAACGGTCTATAAAGTATTTAAAAAATCAGATATATCAATTTTTGCAGCAGCCGTTTCTGATTATACTCCAAAAATAAAAGTAAATAATAAAATAAAAAAAAGTGATAGTTTATTTTCATTAAAACTAGAAAAAACAAAAGATATTTTAGCAGAAATGTCCTCAACTAAAAAAGAAGGTCAGTTTATGGTTGGTTTTGCTTTGGAAACAGATAATGAAATTGATAATGCTATAACAAAATTAAAACATAAAAATCTAGATTTAATTGTTATGAATTCTCTTAAAAATGAGGGTGCTGGTTTTGAATATGATACAAATAAAATCACTATAATTGACAAGGACTTTAATCAATTTGATTTTGAATTAAAATCTAAAAAAGAAGTTGCAAATGATATCATTAATTTTATAATTTCGAAAAATGCCTAAATTGTTCTTATTATTCTTAGCTTTTACATTTTCTTTATTTGTTAATGCTCAGGAGCTTATGTGTAATATAAGTGTGAATTCTTCACAAATTCAATCTAGTGATAAGAAAATTTTTAGAACACTCCAAACTGCTATTTATGAATTTGTGAACAACACAAAATGGACAAACACTAATATTCAAAGTGAAGAAAAAATAGAGTGTTCGATGCTTATTAATATAAGCAAAAGAATATCAAATGATGAATTTGAAGGAACAATACAAATTCAAAGTACAAGACCAATTTATGGTACTTCTTACAAATCAACTTTGTTTAACTTTATCGATAATAACTTTAGATTTAAATACCTAGAGTTTCAATCTCTAGAATTTTCTGAAACAACTCATATATCAAACTTAACATCTGTATTAGCATTTTATGTTAATATAATATTAGGTCTGGATTTTGCCACATTTTCTGAGGATGGCGGAAACATATATTTTACTAAAGCTCAAAGAATAGTTACCAATGCACAAAATGCACCTGAAAAAGGATGGAAAGCATTTGAAAATGACAGAAATAGATACTGGATAGCTAATAATATGCTAGAGCCAAGATATAGTGATTATCAATCAACTATGTATAGATATCATAGGCTTGGAATGGATAAATTAGCTGAAGAACCCGATGATGCAAGATATGAAATAACGGACGCTCTAGAAAGTTTAAGAAGTATATATAGAGAAAATTCATCAGCTTTTATTTTGCAACTATTTTTTGATGCTAAATCCGACGAAATCACTAAAATATATTCTGAGGCTTTTCCAAATGAACAAGCAAGAATAATAAAAACACTAATTGAAATAGATCCATCAAGATCATCTAAATATCAAGACATTGTTAAACAATCAGAAATAGGTAGATGATTAAAAAACTTCACATATACAATTATGCTTTATTTAAAAATGTAGAAATTGATTTTACCGATGGTTTTACGGTAATTTCTGGAGATACAGGAGCTGGAAAATCTATAATGTTGGATGCTCTTTCATTAGTTTTGGGCAAGAGGGTTGATCGATTTGCAGAATCATCAGCAACACAAAAAAGCATAATTGAAGCAGAATTTTTATTAAATGATTCTCACAAGAAATTTTTTAATGATAACGATATAGATTTTGATCAAGAAACAATTATTAGAAGAGAAATTAGTATAAATGGGAAAAGTAGAGCATTCATTAATGATACACCAGTATTACTTAATGTTTTAACTCAATTTAGCCATCAAATAGTTGAAATATTTTCTCAACATGAAAAATTAGTATTTAAGGACCCTAAAGCTCAGTTTATATTTTTAGATGAAGTTGCAGATTCAAATGAGATACTTTTAAAATATAGATTAATATTAAAAGAATATAACGATATAAAATCTGATATTAATAACATCAAAAAAAAAGGAAGTTTATCTTTAGCCGAACTTGAATTTCTTCAATTTCAATTTAATGAATTAAATGATGCCAAAATTAAGAATAATGAAAAAGAAATTATTGAGGAGAAAATAAAATTATTAGAGAATGTAGATTCTATTTCTTTAGCACTTGATGAAATGCGAGTTTTATTTAATAATGAAAATGGCGCTATAAGTAATATTAATAGAGCAAAAAAAATTAGCCAAAATTTAGATTCTTTATCAGAAATTTCAAATAGACTTGAAAGTGTTATAATTGAGCTTGAAGATATTAACTCTGATATATCGTATTTGCAAAATTCTTTAGAGGCAGATCCTAATGAGTTAAAGAGAATGACAGATAGATTAGATTTAATTAATAGCTTATTGCATAAACATAGATTAAAATTTGTTGATCAACTTTTTGATTTAAAAGAAGATTTATATAATAAAATTGAACAATCAGAGTCGTTTGAAGTATTATTGAATAAAAAAGAAAAAGATTTAAAAACAAAGTATAATCAATTAATTAAACTCGCTAATATACTAGATAACAATAGAAAAAAGGTTATTCCAAAAATTACAAATCACATTGAAGATATTTTAAAAAATCTTGGTATTCCTCATGCTCAATTTCAAATCAATTTGGTGCAGACTAATGAATTGCATTCTTTTGGATGTTCTTATATAAGTATGCAGTTTTGTGCCAACAAAGGTGGAGAGATGAAAGAACTCATGAGAGTAGCATCTGGAGGAGAGTTGTCTAGATTAATGTTAGCAATTAAGTTTCTATCTGCCCAAAATTCAAGTATTTCTACATTAATTTTTGATGAAATAGATTCAGGTGTCTCTGGTGAAATTGCAAGCTTAATGGGTAATATGATGCAAAATATAAGTAAATCTAATCAAGTAATTGTTATTTCACATTTACCCCAAATTGCCTCCAAAGCTAAAACACATTTAAAGGTCTCAAAGCAAATAGTTGATGATAAAACAACTTCTATTGTACATAAATTAACAAGTGAAGATAGAGTAGAGGAGATAGCAAAATTATTAAGTGGTAAGAACATAACTGATGCTGCAATTAAAAATGCTTTAGATTTGTTAAATCAATAATTATATATTTGTAGAACTAAACTTAAAATTATGAGTAATAGTATTTTAAAAGGAAAAAAAGGTATAATATTTGGAGCATTGGACTCTAAATCAATTGCTTGGAAAGTGGCGGAAGCTGCTAAAGCTGAAGGAGCTGAATTTGTACTAACAAACGCACCTGTTGCACTTAGAATGGGTGGTATTAATGAGTTAGCTGAAAAAACTGGTTCAATTGTTGTACCTGCCGATGCAACTTCTATAGAAGATTTAAAAAATCTATATTCTAAAGCAATGGATGATCTTGGAGGTAAAATTGATTTTGTTCTTCATTCAATAGGCATGTCTGTAAATGTAAGAAAAGGAAGACAGTATTATGAACAAAATTACGATTGGACTATGAAGGGAATGGATGTTTCGGCTATATCATTTCACAAAACACTTCAAGCTGCTTGGGAACTTGATGCTTTAAATGACCATGCATCAGTTTTAGGTCTATCATATATAGCTGCCCAAAGAGTATTTCACTCCTATAATGATATGGCTGATAACAAAGCTGTTTTAGAATCTATTGCAAGAAGTTTTGGCTATCACTATGGNAAGAGAAAAAANGTNAGAGTNAATACTATCTCTCAATCTCCNACAGTNACTACNGCNGGNAGTGGNGTAAAGGGATTTGATGGTTTTTATCAGTTTGCNGATGATTTGTCTCCTCTTGGAAANGCTTCAGCANATGATTGTGCNAATTANTGTATNACACTATTNTCTGATTATACAAAGAAAGTAACGATGCAAAATCTTTTTCACGATGGAGGTTTCTCATTTATGGGTATAAGTGCGGATGTAATGGATAATTATATGAAAGCAAAAGGGGAGAGTTAAGATATTTTTTATCTTATAACCTTTTGTGAAATATCTTGATGTATTGCTAATCCTATTTGTTTTGTAATATTTTCAATTGAGTCATCATAGTTAATTTCTAATGGTTTTTTAATTTCCATTTTTTGTTGTGTGTCTTTTTTCTTAATAAAAAGACCTTTTTTATCAAACGATTTTCTAAAACCATCTATAACTATTGGTACCACAATTGGTCTATTTTTTTTTATAATATGAGCTGTTCCTTTTCTAATTGGTGCCCATGCCTTTGTAGTTCCTTGAGGAAAGGTTATTACCCATCCATCTTTTAGTGCTTTATTGATATTGCTAATATCAATACTGCTTACATTTCTGTTTATGTTTTTCTTTCCTTCTTTCCATGTCCTTTTTATAGAAATTGATCCAGTATAAGATAATATTTTAGGTATTAATCCTTTGTTCATAGTTTCTTTAGCAGCAATAAAGTAAATATTAAGTTTTGGATTAAATAAATAGTTAGATTTTTTAAGAGTGTTTGTTCTTCCGTTACATGTTGCATTTAGCATATGTAATATTGCTATTCCATCAGCAAAATAAGTTTGATGATTAGATACAAACAGTACATTTTTAGCACGTAAATTATTTATATTTTCAGATCCTGATATTTTAAGAGTTTTTCTAAATCTAGTGTAAGATATAAAGCCAATAATTTT
>PBVH01000027.1 GCA_002728175.1 Flavobacteriales bacterium
CATGCGAGTGATGGTCATGACTGTGATCGTGATTGCTATGATCATGCGAGTGATGGTCATGACTGTGATCGTGATTGCTATGATCATGCGAGTGATGGTCATGACTGTGATCGTGATTGCTATGATTATGAGAATGATCATCTTCACAATCATCATGTTCCTCATGTACTTGCCAAACACTTTTTAAATTTGTTAAAATTAAATTATCAGCAACAGAATATGATTGTTTTAAAATACCAACAACGATATATGCATGATTATCGTGAATATGACCATGATCATCAAACCCATGAGTCCCAAAAAACTTATCTCCAACTTTTAAATTTTTATTGGATGCCACTGAACTTCCTAAAACAGCCTGCATACTTCTACTCCATTTTTTACCTTGACTTAGTTCTAAATTATATAAATCAAAATACTTTTCGTTTGTACCAACAATTCTATATCCTTTATAGGTATCGCCATATGACAATGGGATAGTGAAATCAACCAAAACATTTTTATTTAATGACTTTGCTTCTTTATAAGAAATGTTACCTGTTGGCTTATCCAAATGATATACACTTGACAATATTAATTGTAATGGACTACCTTTGGCTCCAACCACCATATCTATACTTCTTAAATTATTGTCAAGCTGTTTCTCAATATAATTATTAAGTATAAGTAGAATTGAAATAATACCAACTCCCAAACTCATTAGCAACAAACTCAATAATGTAGTTGATGGTTTTGATAGTATATTAGTAATTGCCAGTCTACTTATATTCATAATTTTATTGAATTTTTAAAATGCTTTTTAAGCCTGGCATCGTGAGTTATAATTATTAATTTACATTTATTCAGTTGTGATTGCTCTTTTAATAAACTAACAACCAAATCACAATTATTATCATCCAAAGAAGAAGTTGGCTCATCTGCTAAAATTAAATTTGGTTTTTTTACTAAAGCTAAAGCAATAGATGCTCTTTGTTTTTCCCCTTGACTAAGATCATTTGGTTTTGAATATATCTTATCATTTAAACCAACCTGATTTAAAAGTTCAATTACAACATTTTTATCTTGCTGGTTTTGTGATAAAAAAAGTGAAAACAAAAGGTTATCCATTAGGTTGAGATTATTAACAAAATATGGGCTTTGAAAAATTATACCGATATTTTTTCCTCTAAACTTGTCTAAATCTTTATTGCTTAAGTCTGAATAATTAGTTCCGTTTAGAGTAATCGAACCAGATTGAGGTGATAACAATCCTCCCAAAATATTTAGAAAAGTTGTTTTTCCAACTCCTGAATCACCTATAATTAACAAATCTTCAGTTGATTCTAAACAAAAATCTGGAAATTCAAATTTGTTATTTGAGTTATACGAATATTTTATTGACTTTGCTGCTAACATTTTTAATTATTTATACATGAGTTACAATAGCCTTCGTAAACTAATTTCAAATTTTCAACCTTAAAACCATCAAGCTGGTTAGTGTTTTCAACTTTTATACTTTCTAAACAAAATGTCTGTTCACATGCATAACAAATAAAATGCCCATGACTATGATCATGGGAACCATTCTTGCATTCATTTTCATTACACAGTGAGTATCTTGTGAAGTTTTTACTATCAGGAACTTTGTGGATTAGACATTTTTTTTCAAAACTTTTCAAGGACCTGTAAATTGTAACTTTATTTACAGTACTATTAAAATGATCCAATATTTCAAAAACTGATAAGGACTTTTTTGAATAAAATAATTTAAGTAGATCTACTCTAAATTTTGTTTTATTTATATTGTTTTCTGATAAAATTGATTTTATTTTATTCATAATGAAATTATATTAACAAAAATATAAAAAATTGCAACCCATTTGCAGATAAAAAAATAAAAACTATTTTTGCACAAATTTAATAAATGAAAATTACAGCACCCTACAACTACGATAGTATTGGAATGATAGCAGGAACTCTTTGCGCCATACATTGTATTGCAACTCCATTTCTTTTTGTTGCTAAGGCATGCTCGACAGTTTGTTGTGCAGACGCCCCATTGTGGTGGAAAGCTATTGACTATATATTTTTAGTTATTTCGTTTATTGCGATTTTTTTTATTACAAAAAACATGTCTATTAAATGGTTGAAAAATTCCTTTTGGATATCATGGACAGTACTTCTTTTAACTATTTTAAATCACTCACTGGAAATAATTCCAATACCAGATTATTTTATTTATTTTCCAGCTGGAGCAATAATTATTCTTCATTTTTACAATATGCAATTTTGTAAATGTGCAAATGATAGTTGTTGTGCTTCTAAAATTATTGATTAGCAACTATTGCTTTTAATTTTTCATTAACACCACCATAATCAGCCCACTCCCATATTTCCTTTATTTTATTATCTAAAAAATTAATTGTTTGGTAACCAGAATATTCAATTTTATTTGAATCCACTGAAAAAACAGCACCATAATATACTCGAACACTACCATCTAATTCAAAACTATTTTTATCAATTCCAGGCATATAAATTACATGTACTATCTCAAATAAAATATTTGACTTTTTAAGTTTATTTAAGTTGTTAATGTATTCAAACTTGCTTGTTTGTATCCCCTTTCTAAAGCCCTCAGGATAAGAATTAAAAATGAAATCATTTGTATAGTATGAAGAAACATTGATATCATTTCCATTCTCACTTTTAAAAAAACTATTGATTTGCTCAATTAAAGCTTTAACTTCATTGCAATTTTTTTCGTACTCTTTAAATTTCATGTTACAAGATGAAAATTATAAACCTGAAAAATTAATATATTTTAACAAATACTTATTATCCATCAAATTATCTTAATTGTATTTTTTTCTCAACAAAACCATTTTCGTAAATATACAGCAATATACCATCTAGTCTATCTACTTGTTCTCTTCCTAATAAATCCGTTATTTTAATCAGTTTAAAATCCGAAAATACCTGCGTATTAACTACAGATGTTGGTGGATTATTTCCATTTATAATTTTCATCACACCTACTTCCTCATCTCCTTGAGCGTCCGTATCGTTAAATATTACAAAACCATTATCAATTAAAAAACCATATTCGGTAGCAGTATTTACATTTCCTTGACAGTAAACATAACTATTTTTAATGTCACCGTTCCAATCAGCAACCAGCACCCATCCGTTCCAAATATCAGATGATAAAAAAGGAGGATTAGTTGCACTATAACTCCCCTCATCACCAGTGCCTCCAAACATATATATACCATCTGATCCAATTTTTATTCCATAAAGCTCGTTTCTAATATGATCCAAACTGTAGTCTCTAGGGTTTGCATAATGTTTTTTCCAATTGACATTAGTAAGTGTATCTAGACTTATACATGAGTAATCAAATGGATCACCTGCACCTGACCTACCGGAGTGACCTCCATAATACAAAATATCATCCTTAGAAATTGTTAGATCAGCAGGTATAATTTCAGATGAATTAGGTATGTAGTTAGACCATAATTGATTGCCAAGTTTATCTATTTTAGTCAAAATTAAATCCTCCTCGTACTTAGTGCCAGCAGAATAAATATAACCATCAGAGCTTTCCACCACAGCCACTGAATATTCGGATGAAGAATTAATATTGGTCCAAATTTCTGTTCCATCAGCTGGATCAATTTTCATAACTACTTCCTCTCCGGCATATACAATAAAGATTGTCCCAGGATCATCTCCTCCAATAAAGCCAGAAGCATATATATAATTATCAGATCCGATCATTGTCATTCTTATCCCATCAAACTCCCAATTAGATCCAGGTGTATTGTATGTCTTTTCCCAAACTATGGAACCATCATCTCCATTTAATCGGGCAACCCATCTTTCTTGTGTTGAACCTTTTCCACCCGAAACAATATAATCAACTCTACCTAAATGATAAAATTCAGTTATACCAAATCCCACTGTATTATTTATTGTTTTCGACCATATCAAACTTCCATCATTTCCGTCTATTTTATGAACTCTAGACATATTTGGCGGCATAAAAATAACAGCACAATTTCCTTCAGAATCTACTATACCACGATTTACTTTTCCAGCAGGACCATCTGTAAACACTTTCTGCCATACAATATTTTGATTAAAATCAGTACTTAACGGAACAAGTTGAGAAAATGCTAACAAAGGAAAAAAGATGAGAAGTAAAATGATATTTTTCATAAAATAAAACTTGATAGATTAAATTATTTTCCAAAAGTAAGTGTTTCATTTTATTTATTCTACTTTTTTCAACCATCTATTGTAACTAATTATATCTAATTCATCAGATTCATTATCTGACAAAAGTTTTAAAAATTTATCTTTACAGTTAACTATTGGTAACTTGTTAGCTAATTTTTGAAGTATATTTATAATTTCATTTTCTCTAATGTAATTAGTTTTAATTAATAAGTCATAATATCTATTTTTAATATTTTTAATGCGCTCCAAAATATCATAATCTAAATTATCTATTCTTATCATTAAATCGGTTATCATGATTTTTAATTGAAATACATTATCAATGGATAAAAAATCTTTTTGAATTAATAATCTAGATATATTTACTCTTGCATTCTTGTAGTCTTTTAAATAGTAGTATACTAAAGCCTTGTTCAAGTAAATAAATAAACTGTACGTTGGTAACTTTAAAATATCTTCATCCTTACTTGCTTTATTTAAATAATCTAGTGCTTTCTTTTTATCTGTTTTTGAATAGTTTAATATTAAAGAATTGTAGTAATAAAAAATATATTTGTTGTATAAAAAAGCATCAAACTCATTCATTGAATCCATTAAAATTTGAGCATATCTTAAAGATTGATCGTACTTTTTGTTTGTATACAAACAGTTAGTCAAATATGTTAATAAAGAAAGTTTTTCATTGTGTAGATTCCTATTAAAAATACCATTGTTTTCAAAATCAATATATGTTTCAATTAAGAATTTTTCCAATGAAATATATTGTCGGCTTTGCAAAAGATATCTGCTATAAAGCTTAAACAATCTAATTTTAAATTTAGGATTACTAAATAATTTTTCTTCATTTAAAATCTGTTTATACTTCTGTTTAAGTTCATTAAGTACCGTATTTTTTGAACTACTTAAATTCTGCTTTGTTTTTATATCATACATTACTTTTGATAATAAAATATCAATTTCCTCAATTTCAGAAATTACTTTGATATTTTTTCTTTTTAAAGCAATATACTTATCTAAATCAATGGATACAAGTTCATGTGATAAGTCTATGATATCAGAGTAAATAATAGATAATAACTGATATAAATTATTAGAATCAGCTTCTCTTTCAGCCTTTTGTAAAAAATGATAGGCAAGTTGAAGTTCTCCTTTATTCCTGTATACTCTTGCTAATAAAACATAGCTAAATGACTTAGATTGTTCGTCTTTCCAAATGTGTTGCCATATCATAGAATTATTTACTTCATGATATAGTCTGTTTCTTATTTGATATAAATTATTTGGATTAGTGTCAACTACTTTTAAAGCATCATTTGTTTGATAATTCTTGCTTATTTTTCTTAAGAAATTAAAAAGCTGAACATCCTTTCTATTTTTATTATTTGTTCTTTTCAAGAACAACTTAAAAAACCTTACCTCATCTTTACTTAATGATTTTACAATATTGTTTAATGGATTTTTCTCCATTTTTAAAACTTAATATATTTCTCTCCATTATAAATGTAAATAGTTCCAAGTGGAACATGTTTAATAGAAAAATATTCATTTCCTAAAATATCATACAATTTCGTATCGATATTAAAAATCTTATTATGATCCTCATAAACTGAAGAAACATTAGCTAAAACATGAACCGGAGTTGTACTTGTATCTACATCAACTGGATTAGTAAAATTTGGCCAAATAACTATTAGGTTATCACCCGCTTGTTGAAATAAAGCATTACCTCCCTGCAAAGGAAAATTCGGCTCAAATGTTAGAGTATCATCAGGTAAAAACACTCCATTTTCTATACTATCGGTAAAATATTGAGCTATGAAAGGTGGTGAATTTATTTGACTTACGGGTTTAGTAGCAACAACTATCTCAAACTGATTTTCATAAATAGGAAGATTTCCAGTATTTACAAGATAAACTGCATAAAGATAAAAAGGAGCGGCATACTGTACTGTATCAGCATGCCACACTCCTTCTACACTAACAAACTGTGATTTTAGAGTCTTAGAAACTAAAACCACACAACATATAAAAACAAGTATCTTTTTATACACTACTTTCTATCATTAATATAACTTTTCTCAATCGTACCATCTTCATAAATAAAGAACAAAACTTTATTGCTACTTATTGATGTCTCTCTACCTAACATATCAACTACTTTAACTAATTTTTTATTAGATAAACCTATCTCCTCTAAAGAGGTCAAACTACCCATCTTAGCCCAAAATGAACCGTTCCATGCCCAATTTACGCAACAAGTAGTATATGAAGACGGAGTATAATAAGTAATACATGTTGTTACAGTATCATATGTTAATCCTGTAGATGGATTTGTAAAATTGTATACATTATGAATGGTACTCATACTATCTTCGGCTAACACATTACCATCAGGTGAAGTTGTAACCCAATAATAAACAAACGTATTAACATTACTCAACTGTATTGTCATCTGGAACTGTGAACCTGAGGCAGTCATAGAATCACAAAGATTAGATGGTGTATTAACACATGAAGCCTGGCAAGCAGCTAAAGATGTGAATGCGCCTAATCCTGTACCAGGATCATAACAACCCTGAGTACCACAGTCCCAAGAAGGCATAGGAGCTCCACAAACAGCTTGACATGCAGCTAATGTACTATATTGACCGTTACCTGTGCCTGGATCATAACAGCCTAAAAGTGAATTTGAAGAACAATCCCAAGAAGGTGTTGGTGCTCCACACATAGTATCACAAGCAGCAAAAGAGCTATATTGTCCAAGTCCTGTTCCAGGGTCATAACAGCCAGATACTGGATTGCAATCCCAAGAAGCAGGAATTGAATTACCAACAAATATAGAATCACAATAAACAGAAGTGCAGGAATTAATGGTTGTAGAATCAAAATATGTAACTATTAAACAAACCAAATATATACCGTTGTTTGCATACGTATGTATAGGATTTTGTTGTATTGAGTGATTTCCATCACCTAAATCCCAGTCCCAAGAAACAGAATAATTTGTAGACCAGCCTTGATTTATTGATGATAAGTCAGTAAAAACAGTTGTTGGACCATTTTGAGTGGATATAAAATTTGCTTGACATTGAATTTGTGAACAAGCAACAATAACAAATAAGGAAAATAGTGATGTCAGAAATATTCTTTTCATGAGTATAAATTTTAAATTTTTGTAAAAGTAAAAAATATGATAAGAATCTCTTTCTAATAGTTAAATAAAACTTACATATCCAAAATAATTTCTACAAGATGTATTACAACTAAATTTCTTATACATTCAAATGTTTTTTTTGGCGATTAAAAAAAATTCATTTGAAGATCTTGGTGGTATTGAGTTATAACATTTTTCAAAAGTTTTAAGAACAAATCTTTCTTTAAATAATTTTTTATATTCTTCAAAATTCGCGCCATAAGGAGGCCCTTCATTATTAAACTTATCGTCAAATAAAACCCCTACTAATTTTCCATTATCATTTAATAGTTCTGACATTTTATTAACATAATATGTTCGAAGATTAATATCTAAAGCACAAAAAAAAGTTTGTTCAATAATTAAATCAAATTTTTGATGTAAATCAAAAAAATTAATTTCATAGATATTAGATTTAGGAAAAGTATTAACTCTATTTTTAAAATTTTCTAATGCTCGATTTGCATAATCAAGTACAAAAATATTTTTAAAGCCCAACTTATATAAATATTCTGCTTCGTAACCGTTTCCAGAACCAGGAACTAATATCTTAATTTCTTTATTCTGAATTTGATCAATATACTCTTTAATTGGAGTGGTAATATAACCTACATCCCAGCCAGTATTTGAGTCTAAATATCTTTGATTCCAAAGTTGCTTGTTTAATTTCATTACAAAAATTTATACTACCTCTCGTTCTTATATAGTTTAAAAGATGCAAATAATCCAAAAATTGAAAAAATAGCAAAAGGTAAACTGATTATCCAAAACTTAAAATCTGCATTTCCTTCAATTATGGTAAATATAGTCCAAAGTAAATGACCAATTAAATAAAATATGAACGATATACATAACCACAAAGCAACTGTTTTCATAAATAATCTAAATCCAATCTAGTTTTTTTACTGTAAGATCGGAGTCTAATTGACCTGTATGTTTAGTAGTTTTAGGTTCAAACAATAAATTCAAAACCAATTCTCCATTTGTTCTAGGCCTATGTTCAACTCCTTTGGGAACGATTAACATCTCTCCCTCATTAATCTCAATTGATTTATTATCTCTAAAATCTATATAGAGAGTTCCTTTAAATACCATAAATAACTCATCCTCATGTTCATGACTATGCCAAATAAAATTATCTTTTAACTTGCACAACTTAACATACTGATCATTTAATTCTCCCACTATTTTAGGTGTCCACTTTTCATCAAATAATGAAAACTTGTCCATTATATTCACTTTTTTTATTTCTCTCATAAAACAAACTTAACTAATAATTACCTTAATACAACATATTAATTAAATAAAAAAGCAAGCCAGGTGGCTTGCTTTTCTTATTCATTAAAATTGATTTTTAATGATCATGATCGCCATGATCCTCACAGTGTACTTCATATGCTTGACCAGCTGCGTTATCAGCTCCAGGACCATACTGTCCTGCATAAATTGGGTGTCCACCATCGTCACATATTAAGCTATCACCTGCAGCAATTTCGAAATAAAAAGTGTTCGATTCTGCATCTGCTAACTCATCACCACAAAATTCTTCTCCTCCAGCTGCATTTGTTATATCATACATTAATTCACCGCCATTTCCATCAGGAAAGGATAAATGACATCCATGACATTCGCTTGAATGATCGTGATCATCATCAGAGCATGATGTAAACAGTGCAAGTGAGCAAGTTATGATTGCAATGTTTAAAAAATTTTTAGTTACCATTTTTTTTCATATTTAATTAATACTGACATCAAATTTAATGATGTTTCGCTTCATAAAAGCTCATCAGAGTATTTTTTAAAAACTGTACTTCATATTTAAACTTATGTATCTACCTGGATTTGGAATTCCATCTGCCACACCTCTTACTCGTGAAATATGAGGTGTATATTCCTCATTTAAAAGATTATTAACCCCAAGAGCTACATCAAATTTAGACGTAAACCTTAAGGACAATCTAACATTAAAAACATTATATGATTCAGTTAACCTCTCATATTCTGAAAAGTCATTTTGTTCAAATTTATAAATGTGATAAAGCGAAATATTATTCAATTTATATTTTACCAAACTTTTATAAGTATTGAAATCAAACATCAATTTAGATTTAATACTATTTGCTGGCACTAAGGCCAATCCGTATTCACTATCATTGTTAATAGCCTGTAAAAAAGAATATGACTGTTCTAGATGTAAATTATGTAGAACATGTGGATGGTAATGCAAATTCATTTCTAAACCTCTTAGCTGAACAGAATTATATTGTACATATTCATATTCTTTATAACCTCCACTATTATTACCAGTTGGTCTAATAGAAATAAAATCCGTAATATTTTGCAAAAACGGATTAAATACCAAACCAAAATGTTCGTTAGCCCACTGGTATTTAAAATCTATTTGATTAGAATACTCAATATTTAAGTCTTGACTACCAATTTCATACCTATTGGTTCCATGATGTACTCCATCAGAAAATAACTCTGAAAAATGTGGCGCTCTAAAGGCTCCAGAATATGTTAGTCTAAAATTATTTTCTAAGTAATTATAATATATGCCGCTTGAAAAACTAGTAGAATTAAAAGACTGATCATATTTAATATCAAAAAAATCATCATCACATTTCACGCTCTTATAATCGTAACGAACACCGGCATTAAAGCCAATATTATCTTTTTCATAATCTAAGATTGCATACGCTGCTATGTTCTCTGATGAAACATCAGGAGTCAAAATGTCATCTGCGGGTTTATTTTTATTATCCACATATGTAATCTGTGATCCTAAATTCAAATTAATATTCTTTTCTTCGCCCAAATAAATTAATATATTAGGTCTAATTTGTGTGTTTGTTAATGTTAGATCAAATGCTGGCCTAGTCCATTTTTCCCACTCAGCTAGATGATTAATAAACTGACCTGCAAATAAACTTAATTTAAAATTATCAGCTAAATATTTTAGTTCATAGATAAATAGTTGATTATCTACATATTGATTAGGCCTAGTTTCTTCATAGTCATTTTCTAAATCCACTGATGAGGATGTTAATTCCTTAATATCAATAATTAGTGGATCACCCTCGCAGACATGACCTGGGATACCTGTGGTTTCTTTTTGGTAATGAAAACGAAAAATATTTTGAAATCTTTTATATCTGTGCGCTAACGAAAATTTATAGGCAGATTGTTTAAATCTAGAATTGAAAAAATAATTTCCATCAGGCAATCTGTAGTCAGTTGACAAAGTGTATTCACCATAAAAATCGACAAAGAAGTTATTGTAATTCCAATTTAAACCAACCTGGTTGTTGGTCAAATAACTACTGTTATTCAATTTAGAAGCAATAAAACCTTTAAGTTTATTATCAGCAGTGAATGGATAGTCCTTAAAATACAACAGTCCTCCAATTGCTTCAGACCCATATTTTAAGGCGCTTGCTCCCTTTATTAATTCAACTTCATTTATTCCCAAATCTGTAAAACCAATACCGTGATCATTAGCCCACTGTTGATTATTGATTTGCATACCATTTAAATATGTAACTACACGCATGCCCGACAAACCTCTAACTACAACTTTTTGAATCCCAAGTCCAGATGAGATCATATCAACGCCTGCTAGTTCTGTAATACTTTCCACCATTGAACTTGATTGCACAAAATCAATTTTCTTTTTTTCGATGCTAGTAAGCTTTATATTTCCAAGATCACTATAGGATTCACTAACACCAACCTCATCCAAATCAACATGCAGTTTAGCCATTATAACTTCTAAATCTTCTACTTGTTGAAATTTTACAAGTTTTGATGAATAACCATGCTTATAGATATGTAGTATACTGTTGTTAGGAATCTCTTCAGAAAAAGAAAACTCACCTTTTTCATTCGTTTCTAATAAAATATTCTGATCTGCAAAAAGTACGCTAGCACCTGAAATTGGATTTTTTTCATTATCCAACACCAGCCCACTAGTTTGTGAAAACAAACTAAGGCTAAATAATAGACTAAAAATAGCTAAAATAATTTTCATGAAATTAAGCCAGATTTGACTTGCAAAAATATAAAAAAACGCAACTTAATTGCATTTTTAAACAAATATTTTTGCTAAATCAATCTTGAATCATAGGCCCAATGAAGCAAGGCTTGTCTTTGTTTAACTCTACATGATAAATCCTGTGGCTTACAGCCTTTTTTGACGGCACCAACGTGCCTTTTTATAGCCTTCCATCTTTTTATTTGTCTTAGATCTTCGTTTTCATTTCTTCTTCCAAAATAATATCTACAATACCATTGAAACCAACCTCTGGGATCATCCTCATGGAGCCATCCTTTCATTTTCCAATGAGACAATGGTAAAGAAGCATCTACTTTAAAATAATTAAGTTTTACATTCTTAAATTTTGGAGATAGTTTAGCATTTACAAACCAATCATTAGGAAATTCATTTATACAATCTGTCATGTACTTACCTCCAAAAACACCGATTTCTAACATTTGTTTTGGTGTTAGCTGTGGTTGAAATTCGTTATGAAAATTTTTACCTACCTGCTCAGAAATTAAATATTTATAATTCTTTTGCATTTTATCATTGACGATTATATATTTTTTACTCATATCCTTATTTAATATAACGTTTTAGTAATTTTGGTAAATATATTAAATCAAATACTATTGCAACAATAGCACTGATGATGGTAATATACGCAAGCTGACTAATTGATTTAAACTCGGAAAACAACAAAGGTAAAAGTGAAACTATAATTACAATAGTTGTTTTAATCACAGCTTGAAATGTATTTTTTTTACAAAAATTAAATGACTCTTCTATTGATAAATCTCTTTTTCTACAATTACTATAAGCTGAAATAATATGAATAGAGTCATCAACAATTAATCCAAATACAATGGCAAAAATAAAGGCATTTGACAGACTAAAATAAAAGTCCGAAAATGACAATAAACCCAGACATGTTATCAAGGGAATTACATTTGGAATTAGTGATACAACAAAATAATTTAAATTAAAATTATTAAATACAACAAAAAAGACACCAATCACCAATATAGCAAACACTAAACCAAGCAAAACTTCTTTTGTCAACTGATTACTTATTTTATCAAAAAGAAAACCTACACCGCCAATTTTAAGATCAAATTTTTTTAAAATATTATCGTAAATAATATTAGATTTTATGGTTCCTTTATCTTGCATTCTAGATTTAACTACAACCCTTTCATTTTCGTTGTAAATAAAATCAATATTCAAATCATTTGCATTTATTTCACTTTTGAGTTGAGAAAGAGAAATATTACTACTTGCATTAAAGGTTACAGGCTTAATTCCACCAAAAATATTATCAAAATAGGAAATCTCTTTGTAGAGAGGTGATTTTTTATTTATTTCATCAGTTAAAAAATTATTTATTGAAATGTTAAAGAGCCCAAGAAATGACAATATTATGAAAACACATAAAATTGGAAATTGATATTTTTTTATTGAAGAAAAGAATAAAATTATTTTATTAACCGAATTCACTTCATGTTTTCTCTTTATATAATTTAAATCTACACATAATGAATACAATGTGACAATAATAAATAAAGAAATAAAAATTGAAACTGTTGTAATTAATCCAAATCTCATTAAAGGATCAAAACCAACAAAAGTAAAGCTTAAAAAACCTATCGCTGTTGTTGCAGATGTCAAAAAAACAGGCTTTCCAATATATTGCATTTGTGATCTAAACAACCTAAATCTATTTCTAAATTTTTGATTGCTATTGAGCAAATGCATATAATCTGATATAGTAATAATAAAAATTACCGCAGGTATAATTATCATAACTAGTTCTATTCCTCCAAATAGAAAATTAGATAAATTGAATGAAAATAAAATTGATAGTACTATTGATATTATATTAATAGATACAAGATAAATATTTCTAACATAAAACCACAATATTAAACTACATAGTATAAATGATGAAATAGTAAAATATATCATTTCATTTACCACATTTTCCTGCATATATATTTCAGATTTTATCTGTCCNGTGGAAAATATATTTTTACTATTNTANTTAGCAAAGTGGCTTTCAAGAAATTTGAGTAGATCTTCTTTATCATTTTCAGAATTTAAGTCTTTGCACTTAATTACAAACAATAAATTTTTGAAATCTTTAGTAATAAAATTACTATTAAATTTTTTAATTTTTTCGACCGATTGTAAATATTTTTCTTTGGAAGAAATATCTAATAAACTGATGGTTATTGGTACAAATGATGAGTAAACAACTTCTTTTTCATTAAATATACTTTGATGTTTTTGAATATTTTTATTTTGATCTAAAAGTTTAAGTTGACTTTTTATTAGTACTAAACTTTCATAAGTTAAAGAGTCCGAAAACTCTAAACCTACTAGTATTAAATTTTTATCATCAAGTGATTTATCTATAATATCCTTTTCAACATTGCTTAACTCGATTATCCTTTCACTCTCAAAAAAAACTTTTAAATTTTTTAAAGAGAAAACACTTAAAACTAAAGTGAGAAAAATAATGAATAAGTTATAATATCTGTATTTCCAAAAAAATCGGATCATAATTTTAATGTTGACATTCCTCCGTCAACACTTAAATCCTGTCCTGTCATCCATGATGAATCATCGGATAATAAAAAATTAATGAGAGATGAAATATCATTTGTTTCNCCATGTCTNTTCANTGGATGATTATTACTAATTTTTTCTACCATTCTTTCNGAAGACAAGATTCTTTTTGACATTTCACTTTTGAAAATTGATGGTGAAATACAATTTACTCTAATGTTAGGAGACCATTCGGCAGCCAATGATTTTGCTAGTCCTGTGACAGCTGACTTAACAGTAGCAACAGAAGCATGAAAAGGCATACCTAATTTAGCTGCCACTGTGCTAAATACAACTACTGAAGCGCCTTTGTTAAACTTTTTTTGATAAAATTTTAATGCAGTTATAAGNCCTAGAACATTAATATTAAAATCTTCAATAAAATTTTCAGTTTTTAGTGAACTAAACTGTCGTAAATTGATTGAACCAGGAAAATAAACTAAACCATCTATCTGCTTTTCTACATTTAAATATTTATTAGCATCTAAAATATCAAAACCTTCAATATCGCTATAGTTTGTATTTCTGCTTAAGCAAGTAAAGTTGTAGTTATTCTTGTAAGTTTTTATAAAATTTTGACAAGTAGAACTACTCGCACCGACTAATACTATTTCTTTCATATCTTAATTTTTATTGTACTAAAAAGGTTAATATTAAAATTATACAAAACACTGCTTGTAATAATATCGTGTTCCAATTTGATTTTACTAACTCCCTAGATTTATAATACTTAAACAAGTGCTTTGTTATCGAAAATCCAAACAAACCTGTAATTGCTGTTGCAACGAAAATTAAATAATTAATATTTATTGCTAAATAAATAGACACTAAAAGTGTTAGTGCTAAGACAAATAAATAAATCCATCTACTTTTCTTTTTTCCAAAGGTAACTACTAAGTGGTTTTTGCTAGTCATTTTATCACTTTCTGCATCAGGAAATTGATTTATTAATAAAATATTCGTTGTCAAAAGACCCATAGGTATTCCAAGTAATAAACAGTTGATAAAATGCTCTGACGAAATGAGATCTCCATCAAAAATTGCGAAAGCCGCCCCTAATGTTAGTAATGGACCAAAAGTTAAAAATATAGTTAATTCTCCAAGCCCCCTTCTAGAAACTAATCTAAATGGAGGAGCTGTGTAATAATAGCCTAAAGATAATGCCGCTTTAGCAATTAAAAATATTTCAAAATAATTAGATGAATTAGCAGACATCACAGTTAGAACACCAAATATTATTGCAACAAGACACAAAACATATGCTAGCGTTTTAGTTTTACTTAAGGAAATAAGACCTAATTCAATTGCACGACTTCCACCTGAAACTTGTTGAAAGTATTGAGTATTTTTTTCATCGGTTCCATCTAAGTTGTCAAAATAGTCGTTAAATACATTGACTGATAAATGAGCAAATATTACTCCCATTAATGAAAATATAAGTGAGCTCGTATTGAATAAATTATCACCAACAAAAGCAAAATATGAAGCAATAACAAAAATAGGTAAAATTGAAGCAGATGTGAATGGTAATCTTGTAATTGCTAACCACTTAATCAAATTTGTTGATGTATTTATTTTTACATTAATATCTTTATCGATTACTTCTGTTACACCACAGTAACCAGTTTGAGGATTATCTTTACCATTTTTAAATGTTGGTGTAATTCTAATCTTAGCATTAATTTTTTCTTTGTTTTTATTTAAGAAAATTGTCTCTCCTTCATATATTCCATTTTTAACGGCTGTATCAAGCCAATTTGCAACATTTTGCAGAACAATTTCTCCTGGAGAAAAAATTGAAACTCTTTTTATTCCAATTAATTCTTCTTTTTTATAGCCAAAAATCTTCTCAGCTCCATCATTCATAGTTTCTATGACACCTTCCATGTCACATGTTATAGTACTTTTTTTCATAATCTTATTTCAAAAGGGCCAGTACTCATTATTGAATACCGGCCCAAAACTAACTAATATTAACTAAAACTATTTATTTAATCTTTTAACAATTTTATTGTTATATATATCAAAAATTACTTGGTCTTTAATGTCTTTGTTTACTTTTTTTCCAAGCATATCTATCGAGTATAAGTATGTATCACTAATTTCAAATTCTGAAACTGCTGTAACATTTGGTAATAGTACTGCATCAATAACGTGTACCACCCCATTATCAGCCACTAAATCTGCAACTGTTACTTGTGCATTATCAATAAATACTCCATTAGCATTTATAGTTACTGTAACATCTGTTCCAAATAGCGTAGTAACAATCTGTCCGTTTGTTAACATAGTAGACATTACACTATCAGCAACAACATGATGCTTCAGTATGTTTGTAAGCTGTGGTATATCATTTAGAAGAGCTGTAACTGTTCCTGCTGGTAATAAATTAAAGGCAGCATCTGTTGGAGCAAATAATGTAAATGGTCCAGGTCCTGATAAAACCCCATCTAATGAACATGCATCTACTGCTGTTTTTAATGTAGTGTGATCAGTTGAATTAGATACAATGTCGTACACCGTATTCGATGGTGGATTGACAATTATCGTACCTATCATCCCCATACCTACATGTGGATCACACTGATAATTATATGTTCCTGAAACAGTAAAAATGTGTTGAAGTGACCAATTAGAAGAAGAAACTGTATTACCAAAACCTTGAGGGTTGTTTGGAAATGTAGATAAAGTGGCGTTAACATTGTGAAAACCACCAGTATTTGTAAATTCCACTGTATCTCCCAAAGAGATAGTTAGAGTAGCCGGAACAAAATTGTTATTGTTATTTGCTACAACAGAATGAACGGTTGATCTTGCTGAAAAAGCAAAAAACAACATTGATAATATTATAAAGTATTTTTTCATGATTTTATTGTATTGTATATTTTCCATCTGGGTATAATTGAAGCCATCTATTCAGTTGTGATTTGTTTCTTAGAGTTACAACTAAATTTTGAGCTTTAAAAATTATTTTTGGAGCTGTATTTTTAATCTCATCTAATATTTTCATAGTTTTTTTAAGACTATTTTTTCTTTTGTATTTTTTTTGTTCCATTTTGTATAGCTTTATTAATTAAAATTTATGCAAAAGTAATTTATTTTTTTATTACACAAAATATTTTGTATATTTTTTTTAAAAAAAAGTTATACAATTTAAGTAAGTTTATTAATTTTGCATAATGAAAAAACCTGACAACGTAGTTTTTAATGATTTAACAAAAGAATATGATGCTTACAAAAAAAGTTATCCTGTAAGTTTTAGTAGTAAAAACTTTGAACTAGAAAATATAGATAATTTAAAAATTGAAGCACGTCCTTTTTTCAAAAAGAAATTTTTAGAAATNAAAGANGANTACGATAANTTATTAAAAAAACTTGAATGGAACGAANTAATATTCAATTCTCAATTTTCTTTTAAACCTATTATTGGCAAGAAATACTACTTATATAAAAACAATGCAAACTATTTTTTAAGTATCATTCACCCAAAAGAATGGAAAAAAGAATACATCGGTACCTTCAAACTTAATTCTAACCAAGTCTGGGACAAAATAAAATAATATAAAACCAAAAAAATGTCAAAATATACAATCGATCAATTCTCACAAATCACTGGCCTTAACAAAATATTAATTAGGACTTGGGAGAATAGATATAATTTCGTTGAACCAATCAGGACAGAAACAAACATTAGATATTATACTGATGAAATGCTAATAAAAGGAATTAAGTATTCTATATTAGTGGATAACGGTTACAAGATTTCAAAACTTATTAAAACTGAAGAGAAGGAAATTAACCTCCTCATTGATAACATATTAAATGAAACAAAAGACGAGAAAACTAAAAATAAAATATACATTTCAAAATTTGTTCAATCTGCAATTTATTTTGATCAAAAGCTATTTGACCACACATACAAAAAATGTGTTAAAGAAATTGGATTAATAGAATTTTACTCTGACGTACTATTAAAAACAATGAACGAAATCGGAGTGCTATTTTTAAACTCAGATATTAACCCAGCACACGAACATTTTCTTTCCGAAAACATTAGAAGAAAATTATCTAATGAAACTGAAAAAATAAAAATTCAAAAAGACAGAAATAGAGAATGGGTTCTTTTCTTACCTGAAAATGAATTTCATGACATAAGTTTAATGTTTACTAATTATATCCTTAAATCATATGGATACAAAACAACATATTTAGGTCAAAATGTTCCAAGAGAATCGCTTGTTTCAACATATAAAGACAATACCAATTATGTTTTCTTTATAATCGCCAAAAAAACTGATAATTTTATCACAAATTTGTTTGAATTCTTAAGCGATAATTTTAAAAATTCTGAAATTTATTTTATTTCTGGAAGAAACGATTTAAACATTGAAAAACCCAATATTAAACAAATTCATAGCTTCAATGAGTTTGTTCAACTTTTAGATTAAAATGCCTGAAGGACCAGAAGCAAAAATAGCATCAGATTATTTTAATAACTTTTTTAAAAGCAGCAGTAACATCAAGTTTGAATTACTTACTGACTATTACCAAAATAAATACGGTAGTGTCTTTAACACTATAAACAAAGAGATTAAAAATTATAGTGAATCATTTACAGTAGGAAAAAATATATTTATAGACATAAATGAAAATTTAATTTTCAATTTTCATCTTGGAATGACAGGAGGATGGAGCACAGAAAATGTTACTCATTGCCATTTTAAAGTAATAAACGAAAATAAAGAACTATTTTTTAAAGATGTTAGGAAATTTGGGAAAATGAAAATTTTAACTAAAAAAGAATTTGAAATTAAATTTAATTCTCAAATTGATATCCTCAATAGCAATTACAACAAAAATATTCACCTAGAATTTCTTAATGAAAAGATAAAAACTAAAAGATCAGTATGTGCAATAATTATGGATCAAAAATTTTTTCCAGGTGTTGGAAATTATATTAAATCTGAAGTCTTATATGCATGCAAAATACACCCAGAAAAAAAATGGAGTTTATTATCAAATAAAAAAATTAATAATTTATTAGATGAACTAAAAAAAATTATGACTCATAGCTACTTATCAGGTGGCGCTGAACTTAAAGATTTCAAAAATCCATTTAATGAATCAGATTTTAAACTAAAAATATATGGTAAAAAAGAAACTCCTCAAAAAAAGAAAGTTACTTCAATAATAACATCTGACAATCGAAAAACATGGTTTTGCAAAGCAACCCAAAAACTGTGAGTTATTTGATGGAAACTTCTAATTACTGCACATTCGCACAATATTTACCAAAAGATAATTTACATAGAATTTATCATGACACAGAATATGGTTTTAATTGTAGCTCTGATAATCAATTGTTTGAAAAACTTGTCTTAGAAATTCAGCAGGCTGGGCTATCATGGTCAGTTATTTTGGCAAAAAGAGAGTATATTAGAAAAGCTTATTCTAATTTTAATATAAGTATTGTTTCAAAATACAATGAACATGAAGTTAAACTTATGATGAAGAATAAAAATATAATTAGAAATTTTTTAAAAATTAATGCAACAATATATAATGCTAAACAAATCCTTAAAATTCGAAAAGAATATTTATCCTTTAAAAATTGGTTGGATCATCATTTACATTTCAATCTAAATGAATGGACTAAACTATTTAAAAAAACATTTAAATTCACTGGACCAAAAATCACCAAAGAATTTTTAATAAGCTCAGGATATTTAGCTGGTGCTCACAACAAAAATTGTAACGTTTATAGTTTAATCCTCAAAAAAAAGCCTCCTTGGCTTACTAATTTAAAATTAAAATCTTGAAAAAGTATAAAAAATATATCGATATTAATCAAAAAACATGGGATCTTAGAACTCCGATACACATTAAATCTTCATTCTATGATAATGAAAATTTCATAAAGCATCAATCATCTTTAAAAGAAATTGAACTTTCAGCTATTGGTAAAATTAAAAACAAATCCCTACTACATCTTCAATGTCATTTTGGACAAGATAGCATATCCTTGGCAAATATGGGGGCAAACGTTACTGCAGTTGACTTTTCAAGTATTGCAATTAATGAAGCTAAGCTACTCGCAAAACAAACTTCAACAAATGTAAATTTTGTAAATTGTAACGTCTTAGACTTAGAGCTCGATAGAGAGTTTGATATTATTTTTAGCTCATACGGTGTTCTGGGCTGGTTACCTGATTTATTTAAATGGGGAGAAACAATTTCTAAACATCTAAAGAAAGGAGGCTTGTTTTTATTGACAGAATTTCATCCTTTTATCGAGCTCATTAAAGGAAATGGTTATGATTATTTTTTTGATGAAAAGCCGGATATTGAAGAAAGTAAAGGGTCATACACAGATGGGGGTAAAAATATATCAACTAAAACTTGTTGGTGGAACCATTCACTTACAGATATTTTTCAAGCTTTAGAAAATAATGGCCTTAAATTAACTCTTTTCGAAGAATTCGATTACTGCCCATATATGCTAGAGAATATGATTGAAAAAGAAAAAGGTAAATATGTGTTAGAAATTAGAAAACATCTAGCTACTCCATATGTATTTAATCTTAAAGCAACAAAAAAATAATTGATGAAAGAAACTGTTTTAATTTCTGGAAAAAATGGACTGTTAGCAAATCGATTTTGGGAATTACAAAAATCAAAGTATAACATAAAGTTTCTGTCAACTGACAAAAAAAAATGTGATAATATTTCAGTTTTCTATTGGAACATAAAAAATGAATTTATTGATGGAAATGCCCTAAAAGATTGTAATCATATTGTTCACTTAGCTGGATATCCAATTATTAATAGATGGACTAAGGAAAATAAAAAGAAAATGTATGAAAGCAGAATTAATTCCACAAAATTAATTTATAAATACTGCAAAAAATTAATGATTAAACCAAAAACATTTATTTCTGCTTCTGCAATTGGAATTTATGGTCTGGAAAGTGAAGGGGAAAAAGACGAAAATGATATTACAAATACAGATTGGATTAGCAAAATGGCAATTGATTGGGAAAAATCTGCCGATATTTTCAAAAAACTAGATTCTAAAGTTGTTAAAATGCGTATATCACTAATTATATCAAAAAAATCTCTTTTTCTAAAATCGTATTTATTGTCTATGAGGTTTGGGATAGCAACNTTACTTGGNTCAAAATCAAGACATATAAGTTGGATACANATAGACGACGCTGTTAATTTTATTGANCNAGCNATTAACAANAAAAAATATAATGGANCTTANAATCTNGCAACNAGTAAAAGTTTAACTCAAGGANAANTAGTTNAAATAATTAAAGAAGAAAAGTACCCCTATTGTATAACTTTTCAAATTCCAACATGGATCTTATCATTGATCTTAGGTAAAAGAAGTAAAATATTT
>PBVH01000028.1 GCA_002728175.1 Flavobacteriales bacterium
TTGTCAATTTTGTGTGCATTTTTTGGTTTTACCAATGGACTAGTTGTCGCAAATGGTATGATTGGGGCAATTAATGCAACAAAATTAAATCAAGGTGCTGCAAGTGGTTTAATGGGGGCTCTTCAAGTTGGTTTTGGAGGAATTAATATTGGTAAGATTGACATCCATTTTAGACAAAATAACAACAAAAAGTTAGTTGCAAAAAACTCTATTTTTGTTAAAAATTAATATAAAAACATTAAAAAAATTCGATATTTTATCTAAATTTTCAATTACTGTTATCATGTAGAATTGTACTGTAAAAAAAAGTTTAAAGTCAAGTGCCAAATTTCTTTTTTATTAACGATAAGTTTTTCATATTTGCTGATAACAAAACAAAAAAAATATTATTACTAACTTTAATTAAAATCTAATAATGCCAAATACAGATTGTCAAGAAATTTGGGATAATTGTCTTTCAATAATTAGAGACAATGTAACTGCACAAAATTTTAAAACATGGTTTAAACCAATAAAAGTAGTAAAGCTAGACAATAAGATTTTAACTATTCAAGTTCCGAGTCAATTTTTTTACGAATGGCTTGAAAATAACTACATAACCTTAATTAAAAAGGCAATTAAAAGAGAACTTGGAAAAGAAGCAAAACTTGAATATAACATCCTACTAGAAACATCATCAGGCAAAAAACCTTATGTAACTAAAATTCCGAGTAACGAACAAGATAAGATTAAAAACGCCCCTATCAATATGCCAATAAACGTGGAGCAAAGTTCTATTAGAAATCCGTTTATTATACCAGGTCTTCAAAAAATCCAAATCAACCCTCAATTAAATGAATCTTACACTTTTGATTCATTTGTAGAAGGGGAATGCAATAGACTAGCAAGATCAGCAGGTTTTGCAGTAGCTCAAAACCCAGGAGGAACAGCTTTTAATCCTCTTTTTATTTATGGAAACGGGGGACTTGGAAAAACACACTTAGCAAATGCAATTGGAATTGATGTGAAAAATAATTTCCCAGAGAAAACAGTTCTATATGTATCTGCAGATAAATTTCAAACACAATTTGTTGACGCTATAATGGACAATCGAAAAAATGATTTCGTTCATTTTTATCAATCTATTGATGTATTAATTATTGATGATGTACAATTTTTATGCGGTAAAGAAAAAACACAAGATATATTTTTTCATATTTTTAATCACTTACACCAAAACAAAAAACAAATTATTTTAACATCGGACAAGGCCCCTGTAGATATCATTGGTATGGAACAAAGATTGCTTTCAAGGTTTAAATGGGGACTATCATCTGATCTACAATCGCCTGGATTAGAAACAAGACTTGCAATACTAAAGAAAAAAATCAAAAAAGATGGTATCGATATACCATATGAAGTGATTGAATACATTGCATACTCAATAACTTCAAATGTAAGAGAGTTAGAAGGTGCGCTTATTTCACTACTAGCTCAATCGTCATTAAACCAAAAAGAAATAACGATTGATTTAGCAAAAAATATGCTGGATAAGTTTGTTAAAAATACTGTCAGAGAAGTATCAATTGACTATATCCAAAAAGTAGTATGTGACTATTTCAATATTCCAATTGAAACAATGAAATCAAAGACAAGAAAAAGAGAAATTGTTCAGTGTAGACAGCTGGCTATGTACTTTTCTAAGCAAATGACAAAAAATTCATTAGCAATGATTGGAAAATACTGCGGAAATAAAGATCACGCAACAGTTCTTCATGCTTGTAAAACTGTAAATAATTTGTCAGATACAGACAAAAGGTTTAAAGGTTATATATCAGATATTGAGAAAAAGCTAACACTCTCATAGAATATGAAGATTTTAATGGTATGTTTAGGAAATATTTGCAGATCTCCTTTAGCAGAAGGAATATTAAAAAGTAAAGCAAAGAATCTTGACATAATCGTTGATTCAGCAGGTACTGCAAATTATCATATTGGTAAAAATCCTGACATAAGGTCTATTGAAATTGCAAAAAAAAATGGTATTGATATTAAAAATCAAATTGCACGCCAATTTACAAAACATGACTTCAGAAATTTTGATGTTATTTATGCAATGGACAAACAAAACTACTACGATATTATTCAACAAGCTTCAAGCGAGTCTGATAAAAAAAAAGTGAAATTAATTCTTAATGAAATTAACATCAACATAGATTCAGTTCCAGATCCATATTATGGAGGGGAAAATGGCTTCAATAAAGTTTATGATATGCTAGATAAAGCATGCAAAAAAATCATTTTTAATATTGAATAAAGGAAGTATATATCTAATTCCAAATTTTATTACAATCGATAACGATAAAAGCTATCTGTCTTATGAAGTTGAAAAAATAATTTGTAGAATCAATATATTTATAGTTGAAAACATAAGATCTGCAAGAAGATTTATTAGAAAAATTGACAAAGAAAAAAACATAGATGAAATTATATTCTTTGAATACGGAAAACATAGTAACCTAAACTTTGAAAAAGATATATTAAGCTTAATTCTCAATGGCAAAAGTATTGGAATTATTTCTGAATCTGGCCTTCCTTGTGTAGCAGATCCAGGAGCAAATATCGTTGAACATGCACATGATTTTGATATTGAAGTAATACCAGTTTCTGGACCTAATTCTATTATTTTAGCTTTGATTTCATCGGGAATGAATGGCCAAAACTTTGCATTTAATGGCTACTTACCAATAGATAAAAAAGAAAGAAAAATAAAAATTATAGAACTAGAAAAAAAAGCTAAAAAAGAAAATCAAACTCAGATTTTTATTGAAACACCCTATAGAAATAATCAATTATTCTCAGCTATTTTAAAAAATTGTAATTTAAACACAAAATTATGTGTAGCAATGGACATAACATCTAAAAAACAATTTATTAAAACAAAATCAATTTATGAATGGAAGAATTTTGAACTAAATTTAAACAAGGTTCCATGTGTTTTTTTAATTCAATAAGTTTTATGTAAAAATGGATTAAGTAATTTTTATATTTGCTTTATGAATTACATTAAGTATTTAATTAAATTTATTCCAAAACCTCTAAAAAATATATATGTTTCAAGTACAATATTTTTTATTTTTTGGATTCTATTAATTGACGACTATAATCTTGTTAAACAACGTAAAATTCAAAAGAAAATTGATGAGCTAACTGAACAAAAAAAATTTTATATCTCTGAAATAAAAAAAGATAGTATTGAATTGATTGATTTGAAAACTAAAAAGAGTAAGCAAGAAAAATTTGCTAGAGAGAAGTTTTTAATGAAAAAAGATAATGAGGATCTATATATAATAAGAAAAAAATGAGTAATCTATTTGATGATTTTAATACGATTTCCAAAGCACAGTGGGAGAAAAAAATTAAAGAAGACTTATCTAAAATTCAATTAAACACAAAAATAATAAAATCCGAAGATATTGAAATATCGCCAATTTATCATAATGAAGATAATCTTAAAAGCTTAAACTGTAATTATCCATCAAAATGGAACATATTTAGTTACATAGAAAATAAGGACGCCATAATATCAAATCAAAAAGCAATAAAGGCAATAAAAAATAGTGCTGATGGAATTTACTTTTCCAACGCAAATAATTTGGATATATTACTGCAAAATATTGATTTAAAAAAAATAAAAATTCATTTTAAAGAATTTAATTTAAAATTACTAAAAAATACAAAATATAAAAATCTATCAAAAAAATTAAATGGATGTGTTCATTCTGAAAAATTTAATCATGTATATAACCTCAACAAAACTATATTTTCAAATGGCACAACTATTAAAGAACAAATTAAATCTGCCTTAAACAAAGGACTTGCTTTTAATGGAAATCCACAGTTTCACTTTGAAATAGGAGATAATTACTTTCTTGAAATTGCTAAATTGAAGGCCTTTAGAATTTTATGGGAAAACAAAAGTGGTAAAAATGCTCATATCTTTGCTAGCACTAGCCTTAAAAACAAATGCAAAGTTGAGCCATATAATAATATTATAAAAACCACTGTAGAATGTATGTCAGCAATTTTTGGCGGCGCTAATAATATTATGATCAAACCTTATAATTTAAATTTTGAACAACCAACTGAAAAATCTGAAAGAATCTCAATCAATCAACAAATTATTTTAAAATATGAAAGCTATTTAGATAAAGTTGTTGATCCAACTAAAGGATCCTTCTATATTAATTATTTAATCTCAGAAATAATTAAAGATTACCAGATTAATACTAATACAATTAAAAAATCATCTAAAAATGAAGGCTTTTTCATGAGTGCTGAAGGTATTAAAATTCAAAAAGAATATTCACAAAAAGATAATAAAAAAATAGAGCATTTAAAATTTGATGGTGCTGGAATAGTTCCAAATTTAAGAGGGCCTTATTCAACTATGTATACAACTAGGCCATGGACAATAAGACAATATGCAGGATTTTCAACAGCTGAAGAATCAAATAAGTTTTATAAGGATAATTTATCTAAAGGTCAAAAAGGATTGTCTGTTGCATTTGATTTAGCAACTCATAGAGGATATGACTCTGACCACGAGCGTGTTTTTGGAGATGTTGGTATGGCTGGTGTTGCTATCGACACCGTTGAGGATATGAAAGTTTTATTTAACGAAATTCCTTTAGATAAAATGTCAGTTTCTATGACAATGAATGGTGCAGTTCTTCCAATACTAGCTTTTTACATTGTAGCTGCAGAAGAACAAGGTGTTAACATGAAAGATCTTTCAGGAACTATTCAGAACGATATTCTAAAAGAATTTATGGTTAGAAATACGTATATATATCCTCCAAAAGAATCGATGCAAATTGTTTCTGATATATTTAAGTTTACATCTAAAAATATGCCAAAATTTAATAGTATTTCTATTTCTGGCTATCATATGCAAGAAGCTGGTGCAACAGCAGATATTGAACTGGCATACACTTTAGCAAATGGTATGGAATATATTAAAACTGGAATTAGAGCCGGATTGAATATTGATGAGTTTGCACCACGTCTTTCATTTTTTTGGGGAATTGGAATGAACCACTTTATGGAGGTTGCTAAAATGAGGGCTGCTAGATTACTATGGGCTAAAATAGTTAAAAAATTTAATCCTAAGAATGAAAAATCTATGATGCTTAGAACTCACTGTCAAACAAGTGGCTGGAGTCTAACTAAACAGGACCCATTTAACAACATTACAAGGACCTGCGTTGAAGCAATGTCAGCAGTAATTGGTGGAACACAGAGTTTACATACTAACGCATTAGATGAAGCAATTGCTCTTCCAACGAAATTTTCTGCTAAAATAGCTAGAGACACTCAAATATTCCTTCAGCAAGAAAGTGGGATTTGCAATACTGTGGATCCATACGGAGGATCATTTTATATTGAAAATTTGACACATGAAATTACTCGAAAGGCATGGAACCATATTCAAGAAATTGAAAAGCTAGGCGGAATGACAAAAGCAATGGAAACAGGAATACCAAAAATGAAAATTGAAAATGCAGCAACAAAAAAACAGGCTAGAATAGATAGTAAATCTGATATTATAATTGGTGTTAACAAAAACCAAATAGAAAATGAAGAAGAAAAGCTTAAAATTTTAGAAATCGATAACCAATTAGTTAGAAAATCACAAATTAGAAAAATAAAAAAAATAAAGAGAATCCGAAATAATGATAAAGTTAAAGATGCATTAAATAACATCACCAAATGTTGTGAAAATAATAAAGGAAATCTTTTAGATTTAGCAGTTATTGCAGCAAGACACAGAGCTACATTAGGAGAAATATCATTTGCAATAGAAAAAAAGTTTGGTAGATTTACAGCTAATAATCAAATGATAAACGGTTCGTACAGAATGGAACTAGAAAATAATATACAATTTAAAAAAGCTCTTGAACTATCTGATAAATTTGCTAATAAAGAAGGAAGAAGAGCAAGAATAATGATTGCCAAAATGGGACAGGATGGTCATGATAGAGGTGCTAGAGTTATAGCAAGTTCATTTGCTGACTTAGGTTTTGATGTTGATATTGCTCCTTTATTTCAAACTCCAAAAGAAGTAGCAAAACAAGCAATAGAAAATGACGTACATATACTTGGGATTTCTTCACTGGCTGCCGGACATAAAACATTAATTCCTGAGGTAATTAAAGAACTAAAAAAATATGAAAAATCTGACATATTAATTATTGCTGGAGGTGTAATACCAACACAAGATCATGAATTTCTGCAAAAATCTGGAGTTGATTTTATATTTGGACCTGGAAGTGTAATTGCAGAATCTGCAATTAATATTCTTAACAAATTAATTAGCTAAATGATTTTATTGTTTTTTTAATTATTTCTACACACTCATACAATTGATTCTCATTTATTACTAATGGAGGAGCAAATCTTATAATATCTCCGTGAGTTGGTTTAGCTAACAATCCGTTATCTCTTAGTTTGAGGCAAACATCCCAAGCTTCATTTCCATTTTTCGGTTTTATAACAATCGCATTAAGCAAACCTTTTCCTCTTACCGTAGTAATCATATCTGTTTCAATTTTACGCAACTCATCTCTTAAAATTTTACCTAATTTATATGCATTCTCACATAAATTTTCATCTTTTACAACCTCAAGAGCTGACATAACAACTTTATTAGCTAATGGATTACCTCCATATGTAGATCCATGTTCTCCAGGTTTAATACACATCATTATTGAATCATCTGCTAAAACTGCTGAGACTGGAAAAACTCCACCAGACAGAGCTTTTCCTAAAATTAAAATATCTGGTCTTGCATTTTCATAATCTGTAGCTAACATTTTTCCAGTTCTAGCAATACCAGTTTGTACCTCATCAGCAATAAACAATACATTATATTTATTACACAAATCTCTAACACCTGACAGATAGCCATCATCAGGAACTACTACACCCGCTTCACCTTGGATTGGTTCAACCATAAAAGCAGCAACATTTGGATCTTTTAGCTCATGTTCTAACGCATCTAAATCATTGTACGGAATCAGATCATATCCTGGCATATAAGGTCCAAAACCTTCGTATGAAGTAGGATCATCAGATGAAGAAATAGCAGCTAGTGTTCTTCCCCAAAAATTACCTTTTGCAAAAATAATTCTTGCTTTATTTTTAGGTATATTTTTTTTTTCATAACCCCACTTTCTTGCTAATTTGTTAGCTGTCTCCCCACCTTCAACACCGGTATTCATAGGCAACAATTTGTCATAACCGAAAAAATTAGTTATAAATTTTTCGTATTCACCCAGTGTATTATTGTAAAATGCTCTAGAAGTTAATGTTAGTGTGTTTGCCTGATCTTTTAAAGCACTAATTATTTTAGGATGACAATGTCCNTGNTTAACAGCAGAATATGCAGATAAAAAATCNAAGTACTTATTNCCCTCAACATCCCATACAAAAACACCCTTTCCTTNAGATAAAACTACNGGCAATGGGTGGTANTTATGNGCACCATATTTACTTTCTAAATCGATNTAATATTTAGATTTTTTCATTTTTTTTTTACAAATATAAAGTATACATATTAAATTTTTAAATTATAAATTGTTGAATTAAAAATTTAATTTTGCCTCATGGGTAGAAAAAATAAAAAGCAACATATTGTTATAGAAAAAATTAAAATACTTGATACGGCTCATAAAGGGAAATCAATTGCAAAATTAGATAATAGAGTAATCATTGTCGATAATGGTGTGCCAGGAGATATTTGTGATATTTCAATTTATAAAAAAAGAAGAAAATATTGGCAAGCAACTATAATTAAATTTCATAAATACTCTGATATTAGAGTGGATGCTAAATGTGAACATTTCGGTGTTTGTGGTGGATGTAAGTGGCAAAATATGAATTACCAATCTCAACTAAAGTTTAAGGAAAGAGAAGTTATAAATAATTTAGAAAGAATAGCAAAAGTTAAAACTAATGGCTACAAAAAAATATTAGCAAATAAAGAAACATATTATTACAGAAATAAATTAGAATTCACATTTTCTAATAAACGATGGTTAAGTAAAAAAGAAATTGAATCAAATAATGAAATAAAAGATAGAAATGCATGTGGCTTCCACATTCCAGGCATGTTTAATAAAGTAGTTGATATAAATGAATGTCACTTACAAAAAGAACCTTCAAATAAAATTAGACTTTCTATTAAAAAATTTGCCACAGAAAATAAATTATCATTTTTTGATATAAATGAACATAAGGGATTAATTAGAAATCTTCTTATTAGATCATCATCTAAAGAAAATCTAATGGTTTTAGTACAGTTTTATGAAAATCAAAAAGATAATATTAATCTTTTGATGCAACATATTAAAGATAATTTTCCTGAAATAACATCATTACTCTATACTATTAATCAAAAAGCAAATAATACTATTTATGATCAAAAATTAATCTGTTTTCATGGCGATGATTATATCCAAGAAGAATTAGATGGTCTAATTTTTAATATTGGAGCAAAATCTTTTTTTCAGACCAACAGTGAGCAAGCTAAAACACTATATAGACAGACGAAAATATTAGCAAAAATCAAAAAAACAGATGTAATCTACGATCTTTATACAGGAACAGGTACAATTGCACAATATGTTGCAAAAGATTCAAAAATGGTAATAGGAATTGACTCAGTTGAAGAAGGTATTGAATTAGCAAAAATTAATGCAAAACAAAATAAAATTAATAATTGTAAATTTTATACAGGTGACATGAAAGAAATTTTTACAGCTGATTTTATTTTAAAAAATGGTAAACCAAATGTTATTATTGCTGATCCACCAAGAGATGGCATGCATAAAAAAGTTATAGAACAAATATTAAAAATTAAACCTAAAAGAATTGTTTATGTTAGTTGTAACTCAGCTACTCAAGCACGTGATATTCAATTAATGAATAAATACTATGTGACAAAAGTTATACAACCAATAGACATGTTTCCTCAAACTCATCATGTAGAAAATATAGTTGTTTTGGAAAAATTATAATAATTTTACGTATGTAATATTAATTTAAAATGTTTAGAGTTAATTTAATCATCATATTATTTTGTAATTTGGGTTATTCTCAAAACTATCAACAAATGCTTAATACTCATTCAGAGTGGCATTTAACATCATGTAATAATGGTTGTATCACCGATGTTTATTATACAGATGGAGATACTAGCTTTAATAATTACAACTATAAAATTTTAAATGGATTTCATTATATATCAAAAACTTTTTGGATAAGAGAAAATATACAAGAACAAAAAATATATATGTCATATGAAAATCCTGGCTTTGAAAGAAGAGAGGTTTTATTATATGACTTTTCGTTAGAGTTAGGTGATACTATTACTTTGACAAATCCAATTAGTCCCTTTTCAACAAATCCTGGTGATTTTAGTGTTGATTCTATTGAATTCATTTTACTTAATAATAATTATCATAAAAAAATAACTCTTTCAAGTATTAATAATACAATAAGTGAATCCCCAATTTGGATTGAAGGAATTGGATCTTTGAGTATGATAAATGCTCCTGGTGGCACTCCAAACATAAACGGAGCCGGAAAATTAAGTTGTTATTTTAAAAATAACACTTTAATTTACTCTCAATTGGATTCAATTTCTTCGTGCAATAGTATAATAACCAATTTAAACGAAACTTTATCTGACAATACAACAACAAAAAAAATAATCAAAATAACAGATATTTTATTAAGAGATATTCATTTTAAAACAAATAAAATGCTATTGTATTTTTATAGTGATGGAACTATCGAAAAAAAATATGTTAAATATTAATTACATCAGAAAAAATGGATGAAATATTTAAAAAGCTAAAAGAATTATATGATGTAAATCCAACTTTATTTGGCTTTCTTTTGTTTTTAGATTTATTAATTATCTTTTTAATTATTAAATATTTTTTTTAAAACTANATNCTNTTATATATTTTNATTATTTGNGGTAAAAGCATTTTTTTNTCATCATTATATATAACATAATTTGATAAATTTTCTTTTTCTTTTTGTGGCATTTGACTTTTAATTCTACCTTCTANTTCTGAAATAGATAATTTATCTCTTTNTATTATTCTTGAGATTCTTAAGTTTTTTGGAGCACTAACACAAATAATTAAATCTAAGTCTAAATGCGAATTACTTTCAAAAAGGATTGCAGCTTCTTTTATAACNANATTTGATTTTTGTTTTTTTGTCCATAAACTAAACTTTTTNTTAACAANTGGATGAACTAAATTATTAAGAGCCTCTAATTTGGTTTTGTCATTAAAAACAATATTTGCTAAAAGATTAGTTTGAAGCAAGTTATTTTNGTANANATTTTTTCCAAACNTATTTTTAATTGAATCCATTAATTGCAAGTCACTATTTAAGCAATGTTTTGCTTCTTTATCAGCATTAAAAACGGGAACTCCTAGATTTTCAAATATCTTTGATACATACGTTTTTCCAACACCAATNCCGCCAGTTAAACCAATTTTATTCATAATTATTTATAAGCTTGTTATAAACCTCTTCATATTTCGGCAAAATATTATTTAAATCAAATTTTTTGGCATGTTTCAAAGCATTAGACTTAAATGAATTTAAAAGATTTGAATTAGCAATTAAACAACAAATATCATTTGACATTTTATTTATATCACCAACATCAGAAAGAAAACCTGTTACTNCNTCAATATTTACTTCTGGTAACCCTCCGCTATTAGATGATACAACTGCTGTATTACTTGCCATAGCTTCCAAAGCAACTAAACCAAAACTTTCAGTTTGTGATGGCAAAAGAAAGATATCTGTTATGGCTAACAAATCTTCAATTACCTTTAGCTTNCCCAAAAATTTAATTTTTTTATANATACCTAGTTTTCTAGCAAGATTTTCACATTTAGACCNATCAGGACCATCACCAATCATTAACAGTTGAGCTTTTTTTCTTTTATTAACTTGATAAAATATTTTAATAACATCCTCTACACGTTTAACCTCTCTAAAATTTGATATATGAGTTATAATAGCTTCATCATTTGATGCAAAACTGTTTCTTAATTTTAAGTTTTGACTTTGCTCATATAAACTGTAATCTATAAAGTTTGAAATCACATTTATTTCTTTTTTTATATTAAAATGAGCTAATGTTTCATTTTTTAAATCTTTTGAAACAACAGTTACGATATCAGACATATTAATTGCATATTCTATAACTGGTTTAAAAGAAGCATCTTTTCCTAATAAAGTAATGTCTGTACCATGAAGTGTTGTAACAATAGGNATATTTATATCTTGAGTTGACAAAATTTGTTTTGCACTAATAGCAGNAGANGCATGAGGTATTGCATANTGAACATGTAGCAAATCTAATCCTTCATTAATTGCTACATCAACCAATTTTGATGTTAGGTTAAGTTCATATGGAGTATATTCAAATAAAGGNTATTGTGNNACAGAAACTTCATGGTAATATATTTTTTCTGAAAATAAATCTAAACGAAAAGGNTGATCATATGAAATGAAATGAACNTCATATTTTTTCTTTGATAAAGCNACCCCTAACTCAGTTGCAACTACNCCACTTCCTCCATANGTTGGATAACATACTATTCCTATTTTAATTTTATCTTTCATCAAAAGAATCAAAAATTACTCGCATTATCTCAGTTCTAACATTCATATCTAATAATTTTTTATTGTCTGAGTAAGGATATGTTCTATTAGATAAAAATACATAAATTATTTGTNTTTTCGGATCGGCCCATGCTAATGTTCCAGTAAAACCNGAATGACCAAAGCTNTCTAAAGACACACAATCCTTACATGTTGAACCACCTTCTTGATTTTCAAGTACTGGTTTATCAAATCCTGCACCTCTTCTGTTTTGTTTATCGCAAAATTGACATGAAACAAATTCTNTNATTACATCATTTGATAAATAACGCTCTCCNNCATATTCTCCTTCCTCTAAAAACATTTGCATTATCTTNGCTAGATCATTGGCATTTGAAAATANACCTGCATGTCCCCCNACTCCNCCTTGCATTGCAGCTCCCATATCNTGAACATGTCCNTGAACTNTTTGACCTCTAAATTCNANATCATGCTCNGTTGGAACAATATCATTNNATTTAAATTTTCTTTTAGGNGAATANCCTAAANAATTCATTCCCAGNTTTTTATAAAAATAAANATCTAANAAATTATTTAAAGTGTCCTNNTATGTNTTTTCAATTATTTTTTTAAACATATAATAGCCTAAGTCTGAGTAATTATAAACATCTTTTTCTCCTAATTCAGAAGTATAAATTAAATTATACATTGTATCTATGTAAGAATAATGTAAGAAAAGACTATCGGCAACTTCATGAGGATATTCTTTAGACTTTAAATTACTATACAAAGTATCATTAAGTGTAATAAGTCCGCTAATAGAATCAACGATTAATGTGTTTTTATAAAAGGGTATCCATGACTGTAAACCAGACTGATGTGATAAAACCTCTTTAATTGTAATATGCTTCTTATTAGTATTTTTTAATGGTAGATATTTTGAAATTTTATCCGAGAGTTTTAATTTATTGTCATCAACCATTTTCATTAATAGTGGAACAGAGGCAGCTATTTTGGTAATGGATGCCAAATCGTAGAGATCAGAATTTTTAACTTTATTATTTTTTTTATAGGTATGATGTCCATATGATTTATTAAAAAAAACTTTTTTGTCTTTGGCGATTAATATTTGACAGCCTGGCATAGCCTTTTTTAATATTGCATTTTCCACTATACTATCAATCAAAAATTCAATTTTATTATTTGGTTTTACCTCATCAATAGAAACATAGTTAAGTCTATTAGACTTTGTTTTAATTCCATGATTGATATCAAAATGATTTGTTGTTACAGGAATATTGCCTTTAATATCAATACCACCAAAAATAGCTTTTGCTACTGATTTTTGAGATAAATCACTATTTTGATAGCCCAGAATCAAAGCATCAAAATTATTGGTAAAAAGTAAAGAGTTTAAACTGTATGGGTTGGCAAATACACAAAGAACCATCTTATTTTGCAATGCAATAGATTGAAGTAAAATATCTGTTTCCGAATTAATTTTATATGATTTCCAAGCATTAGCATTTGATTTATGAACCGATGCTATGACTAAATTGTATTTTGCAAGCTTATTTAATAATTTGAGCTGCTCAGAATATGTTAAATTCTCGCTAACATGAAAATGATCGATAACAGCATAATTTGATATCATATTTTTAAACTCATCAGATACTTCTCCAATTGATAAAGATGCAATTCTTAAAGTATCTAATCTTTTAATTGGAACAATTTCATTATAGTTCTGTAATAATGTAATTGAATTTTCTACAAGTTTTTTATTTAGACTTACAGATGATAAAGTAATTTTATTTTGTTTTACTTCATTTAAATCAACTGGCCTATATTTATCTAAATTTAACCACTTCTTAGCTAGTAGAACTTTACGACATCTTTCATCTATTTCTTTCTCACTAATTTTATTTGAAATAATTGCTTTTTTAATCTCGTCAATTGCTTTAGGAACATCCTCAGAAAACAATAATATATCATTTCCAGCTAGCAAAGCTTTTACATCAACATCACCTGGTTTATAATAGTTAGAAACTCCTTTCATATTCAAAGCATCTGTAATAGCTAGTCCTTTAAAATTAAGCTCGTTCTTTAAAAGATCTGTTACTACATTTTTTGAAAGTGATGATGAAATATTTTTTGTACTGTCAAGAATAGGAATATTTAGATGAGCAACCATAACAGAACCTAAGCCATTATTTATTAACCTTTTAAATGGAATTAAATCAATTTCATGCAATCTATCTAAAGAATGATTAAGGCGTGGCAAAGTTTTATGCGAGTCGGCATCTGTATCTCCATGTCCTGGAAAGTGTTTTGCACATGCTAAAATATTATTGTCTTGCATACCTTTCATATATGCTATTGACTTTTTTGAAACTGCTTGTGGGTTTTCACCAAAAGATCTATTATTAATTATTGGATTATCTGGATTTGAATTAACATCAACTACAGGAGCAAAATTTATGTGAATTCCTAACAACTTACACTGTTTGGCAATTTCAACTCCCATTTCATAAATCAAATTATTATCTTCAATAGCACCAAGAGTCATTTGCCAGGGAAATCTTAATGATGAATCTAAACGCATTGAAACACCCCACTCAGCATCAATAGCAACAAGTAATGGAATTTTAGATTTTGATTGAAAAAAATTTGTAAGTTTAGCTTGTTTATATGGTGACCCTTGTAAAAACATTAAACCACCAATTTTATAGTCTTCTATAAGTTTAGTTACTTCTTCTTTATGGTTGTCTCCTTTATTTGAGTATGCTGCAACCATAATTAATTGAGCAATTTTTTCTTCTTGTGTCATCAATGATAATAAACTATCAACCCAAACTACTTCAGAATTCAAAAAAACAGCTTTATCTTGAGCTAAAATTTGTTTACAGAAAATTAAAAAAAATAGTAGAATAAAAAGTTTTTTCATAATGTAAAATTAAAAAATGTTAAATATTAAATGGTGATAAATCTATTACAAAAGAAATTATTTATTAACCATAAAAAAACTATTTTTGAATATGAAGCCACCAAAATTACCCTCGTTTTTTAAAACTCAAAATCCAAAAAAATTTAATTATAGTCCTAGATATTTAACCAGCGACAAAAAAAGAAATAAAAATAATTTAAAAAGAAAAATTAATTTTAGTTCAAAAAAAACTAATAGTACAAACTTGAAGCGATTTTCAAGAATAATTATACTAATAATTATTTTATATTTGCTTGCATACTATTTATTAATAAAATAACAGATTTTTTTGGACTTAATTCAAGTATTATCTAAGCAAATTGCAAATCAAATTGCTGCTGGTGAGGTAATTCAAAGACCCTCCTCTGCAGTCAAAGAATTGATGGAAAACTCTATCGACTCTGGAGCAGATAAAATAGAACTATACATCAAAGATGCTGGCAAGTCACTTATCAAAGTTGTAGATAATGGAAGTGGCATGAGTGTAAATGATGCAAGAAACTGCCATAAAAGACATTACACATCAAAAATTAATAATATTAATGATTTATTTAAGATCAAAACTATGGGCTTTAGAGGTGAAGCTCTAGCATCTATTGCTTCAATCAGTATGATGGAGATTATTTCTAAAAAAATAGAAAATAATATTGGAATTAAAATTATTTTAAACGATGGTAAAATAGTTGATGAATCTGAATATGTTAGTCAAAATGGAACAACTATTAACATTAAAAATTTGTTTTATAATGTTCCTGCAAGACGTAAGTTTTTAAAAAGTAATAATGTTGAGTTACGACATATTACAAACTCCTTTACTAGAATTGCTCTAGCGAACCCTGACGTAGAAATGCATTTTTACAGTGATAACAAAAGAATACTTTTTCTTAAAAAATCAAATTTTAGAAAAAGAATCATTGATATAATAGGAAGTAAAAAAAATGAACTTCTTGTTCCGATTAATGAAACAACTTCTTTAGCTAGTATAAGTGGTTTTATTGGTAAACCAGAAGCTGCAAAACGTACTAGAGGTGAACAATATTTTTTTGTAAATGGGAGGTTTATTAAAAATAATTATTTAAATCATGCCATTCAAAAAGGTTATTCTGATCTAATTGGAGACAAATACTTTCCCAGCTATTTTATTAACTTTAAAATTAAATCAGATTTGATCGATATTAATATTCATCCAACTAAAACTGAAATTAAATTTGAAAATGAAAAAGAGATTTATGCAATATTAAGAGCAACTACAAGAAAATCATTAGGTGAATACAATATAGCTCCATCAATTGATTTTGCACAAGAAATTGCCTTCCAAGATAGTTATAGTAGTAGCAAAAACAATTATATTTCCGAACCTAAAATTAAAATTGATAAAAACTACAATCCATTTAATAATGAATTCTATGTTAATGAAAATATACAGAATAAACAAGAAGAAATAATTAAATTTAATGTAAATGATAAAAATTTACAACCAATTCATTTTGGTAATAAATTTATAATTTATTTTGCGAACAATGAAATTAATATAGTTCATCAAAGAAGAGCTCACAAGAGAATATTGTATGAGAAGATTTTAAAAATGAAAAAGGGATCTATTCTTTCTCAAAAATTACTTTTTGAACAAATTATTGAGTTTAGCATTGGTGATGTGAAAATTATTGAAAACATTAAAAAGAAGCTAATTAATATTGGATTTCTAATTAAAATTAAAGACGTCAACAAAGTCGAATTTAATTCAATACCAAATAATTTAAAAGAAAGCGATATTAAATCTACCATTGAAGACATCATTGAATTACATAAACAAAATGAAAACGAGAATACAAAAATAAATTCAGAAATAGCAATTGCATTATCAAATAAGTTGGCAATTAAATCATCACGGAATTTAAATACTTTAGAGATGAATGATTTAATTAAACAATTATTTGCTTGTGAAAATCAATACACTTGTCCTAGCGGCAAAAAAATAATTAAAAAGATTACTAACAGTGAAATAGAAAATAATTTTTAAATGTACAGATCATCATTCTCAGAACTTCCTCCAGTAGTTAAAAACTTACTCATTATTAACTGCCTCATTTTTTTTGCACAAACTACGATATTTCCATTTTATAATTTTTATTTATGGCCAGTGCTTTCTGAAAATTTTAATTTATATCAACTTATTACATATAGTTTTTTACACGGAAGCATATCACATCTCTTTTTTAATATGTTTGCTCTTTACATGTTTGGAAGAGTTTTAGAGAATACATGGGGAAGTAAAAGGTTTTTAAATTTTTATTTATTAACTGCAATATGCGCAGGTATAATACAATTACTAGTTGAACCATCTAGTCCAACAATTGGAGCATCTGGAGCTGTTTTTGGATTGCTAGCAGGTTTTGGAACACTTTTTCCTAATAC
>PBVH01000029.1 GCA_002728175.1 Flavobacteriales bacterium
ATAGATTGTAAACCTCCCCTTATAAAATAAAAAAAAACACCAAGTATTAAAGGAGCAAAAACAATTTTCTTAACTATACTTTTGAATGTATTTTTTTGAAATTTGAAATGAATTTTAATATTGTAAAAATAAAATCTAATTACAATAATAGAAACTAATATATAAAAACTAAAAATCAAATAATCAATATTTGATGCTGTTAAAAAGACTTCGCTTGGTTGTTTTAAATGACTTAATGCTGTATAATTTAGTTTAGTTTCCCATTCCTTATATAGACAAATTTCTCCAGCAGAAACAATATTTGTAAACAATATCATACTTACTATAAAAAAATTAACAATCTTATTAATAAATAGTTCAATTTTAAAAGATGATAATATGAAGCCTAGAAGAATCAATAAAAATACTATAGATGCAACATATGAGATAAAAGATAAATCAAGTGATATTGAATTAGGAACAATTTGTAAGGTTTCATGTATCTTAATATTCTTAAAACTTTTAAAATAAAAAATAAAGAAAATTACTCTATTTATAAAAAATAGAAATAACCAAAAAAAATAAAACTTTAAAAAAAACTTAAATTTCAACATTTGTTAAAACATCTTTAATATTTCCATAAGTATTAACCATTTTATCAGAAATATCATTAAAATTTACCCACTCGGCTTTTGTAATTCCTTCTTGCAATTGTGGAACTAATTTCATATTTGATTTAGTATACATTTTAAACCAATTAGTAATTTTTAAATAATCAATGGAATTTTGTACATAAGTATGATATGTTGTAACTAAAAAATTTTTTAAATATAAATTTTTGACGCCTGTTTCTTCAAAAACTTCCCTTAAAGCTGCATCTTCATAACTTTCATTATATTCTATTTTTCCCTTGGGTAAATCCCAAACACCATTTCTATAAATAAATAATATTTCATTTTTAAAATTAAATACTACTCCTCCACTAGCTTCTATACAATTATATTTTTTTTTAAAATTATTTAAATCATCTACTATGATATTTGAACTATTATTAATATAAACTTTATATTTTTGCATAATGATATATGATGTTGATATAGCTAAACAAATTGCAAAATCTTTATTGCAAATTAACGCAATTATTTTACAACCTGAAAAACCTTTCGTTTGGGCGTCAAAATGGAACTCACCAATATACTGTGACAATAGAAAAACACTATCTTACCCTGAAATAAGAAATTATATTAGACAATCCTTGAGCTACATCATTAAAAATCACTACAAAGGTGCTAATTTAATAGCAGGTGTTGCTACAGCTGGAATTCCGCATGGTGTTTTAGTTGCTGAGGAACTAGGACTTCCTTTTATTTATGTTCGGTCAAAACAAAAAAAACACGGAAAGCAAAATCAAATCGAAGGTGAATATAAAGAGGGTCAATCCGTTGTTCTTATAGAAGACTTAATAAGTACTGGAAAAAGTAGTATTGAAGCTATTAATACTTTACGTGATAGCAAGTTAAATGTAAAAGGTGTTGCATCTATTTTTTCATATGGCTTTACGGATTCACTTAATAACTTTAAGAATATTAGTAGTGAATACATTTCATTGTGTAGTTATGATTATTTATTAGAAGAAGCATTAAAATCACAATATATAAGCAAAGATGATTTTCCTATACTTAAAGAATGGATAAAAAACCCATCAACATGGAAAAAATAATTGATTTAAAATATATATGAAATTTCTTTTTCTTTAAATATTCTTTTTTTTCCTGAAACAGATATAATTAAATTTCCCAAGTGATCAATTTCTTTTATAACACCTTCTACAGTATTATCATCAATTAAATAATTTCTTTTTTTATTTAATGAATATAATAAATCATTATATTTTTTAAAATCAAATTTATTTTTCCTGTACAAAAATAAATTATTAAAAAAGTAATTAACTAACTCTTTTTTTACTTTTTTAAGATTATAGCACTTTTGATTTAATATTTTTAATGATGTTGCGGGAATATTATACTTTTTAAATTTGATTTGATTGATATTAATTCCAAAACCAATAACTGATTTTTTAATAATATTATTGGATATAATGTTTTCTATTAGAATACCACAAATCTTTTTATCATTAACAATTATATCATTAGGCCATTTTATACATGCATTTAATCCAAAATAACACAATAACTCACAAACGGATAAAGATGCAATTTTATTTAAATCAAACTTTTTTTTGATAGATATATTTGGATAAATTACAATTGAAATAAGTAGATTTTTTCCAAATTCGCTATGCCAATTATTATTATATTGACCTTTTCCATTATTTTGAAAATTAGTAGATATGATTAAACCTTCTTTAAATAAAAAATGATTTTTAATTGATAATGCATAATCATTGGTTGAAGTAATTTTGTCAAAATGGATATTATTTTTAGCAATCAAGATTAAATTATTTAAAATTATCACGTATTTTTGCAACACAAATCTAATAAAGATATGTCTAGCATAGATACTAAAACCAATATATTATTAGAACATATCATTTTAGCAATTAACGAAATGAAAGGAAAGGAAATAATTACATTAGATTTACAAAAAATAGATGTATCTGTATGTAAATATTTTATCATCTGTACAGGTAACTCAAATACTCATGTTAATGCAATAGAGTCAAATATTAAAAAAATTATTAGCAAAGAAATAGGTTATAAACCATATGGAGTTGAAGGAACAAATAAAGGTGAATGGGTATTAATGGACTATGTTGATATCGTAATACATATTTTTCAAAAAAATATCAGAGATTTCTACAATATTGAGGGTTTATGGGGAGATGCTCAACAAATTAGTTTTAAATAAGAAAACATAATTATGAAAAAACAAAAACTTCCAAAAGGATTTAAAGTTATAAAGTTTAATATATATTGGTTTTACGGTGCAATTTTTTTATTTTTTCTACTAGTTCAATTTTTTGGATCGAGTTCAACAAAACAAACTAACTGGCAAGAATTTAATAGTAAAATGTTACAGCCTAAAAAAGTTGAAAAAGTTGTAATAATAAATAAAGAAAAAGCATTCATTTATATTAAAAGAGAAAATTTAAATGAAGAATTTTTTCAAAATATTAACAAGAAAAGTTTCAGCGAAACACAAAACAAAGGACCACATTATTACTTTGAGATAGGCTCTGTAGAAACTTTTAACGATGATCTAAAGGGTGCTCAAAAAGATTTTGAGGAATACGAAAAAATTACTCCTGAATATAAGACAAAAGAAAATATTCTTGGAGATATTTTATCATGGATTTTACCACTAATTATTTTCATTGGAATATGGTTTTTTATTATGAAAAGAATGAGTGGTGCTGGAGGTGCAGGTAGTCAAATATTTAATATAGGTAAAACTCAAGGAAAACTGATCGATAAAGAGAACATGAAAGTCACCTTCAAAGACGTAGCGGGTTTAGAAGAAGCTAAAGAAGAAATTACAGAAATTGTGGATTTCCTTAAATCTCCTGAAAAGTATACTAAGCTTGGCGGAAAAATCCCAAGAGGTGCTATGCTAATTGGTCCCCCAGGTACTGGTAAGACACTACTTGCAAAAGCAGTTGCAGGTGAAGCGAAGGTTCCATTTTTCTCGCTTTCGGGATCTGATTTTGTTGAGATGTTTGTTGGTGTTGGTGCCAGTAGAGTTCGTGATCTTTTCAAACAAGCAAAAGAAAAGTCACCATCAATTATATTTATTGATGAGATTGATGCGATTGGAAGAGCTAGAGGAAAAAACGCTATGACAGGAAGTAATGATGAAAGAGAAAATACTCTTAATCAACTATTGACTGAAATGGATGGTTTCACTACAAACTCAGGAGTTATAGTTATGGCCGCTACAAACAGAGCAGATATATTAGACAAAGCATTAACAAGAGCTGGAAGGTTTGATAGACAAATTTTTGTTGATTTACCAAATCTAGTTGAAAGAAAACAAATATTTCAGGTTCACTTAAAACCTTTAAAAATTTCCAAATCTATAGATGTAAACTTTCTTGCCAGGCAAACCCCAGGTTTTTCCGGTGCTGATATTGCGAATGTTTGTAATGAATCAGCACTAATTGCAGCTCGTAAATCTAAAAAACAAATTAGCAAACAAGATTTTTTAGATGCTGTGGATAGAATAATTGGAGGACTTGAAAAAAAATCTAAAATCATATCACCTAACGAAAAAAAGACAATTGCTTTTCACGAAGCGGGACATGCAACTGTATCCTGGATGTTAGAATTTGCTTCACCGCTAATAAAAGTAACGATTGTTCCTAGAGGAAAATCTTTGGGTGCAGCATGGTATCTTCCTGAAGAAAGACAACTAACAACAACAGAACAAATGTTAGACGAAATTTGTGCTGCTCTTGGTGGAAGAGCTGCCGAAGAATTATTTTTTAAAAAAATCTCAACTGGAGCTTTAAGTGATTTAGAGAAAGTAACAAAGCAAGCTTATGCTATGGTCAGTATTTATGGTTTAAGTGAAAAAGTTGGAAATTTATCATATTATGATTCAAGTGGACAACAGTCGGGATTTACTAAGCCATATTCAGAGACAAGAGCTCAAATAATTGATTCAGAAGTTAGTAAGATAATTGAAAACCAGTATAAAAGAGCTAAAAAAATTATATTGAAAAATAAGAAAAAACTCGAAATATTAGCTGATCAACTATTAAAAAATGAAGTTATATTTAAAAATGATTTAGTTGATATTTTTGGAGAAAGAAAATGGCTTTCATATGAAGAAGAGCAGCTTAAAAAAACAGATAAAAAAAAATAATTGAATAATAATTGGGTTAATATTTTAAGCTCTGAGGACCTATTTAAAATTGAAATTGTNACACAAATGCTNAAGAACAANAAAATAGATGCTGTAATAATTAATCAAAAAGATTCTTCATATAACTTGTTTGGCTATTCAACCCTTTATGTAAGACGTGAACATGTTGAAAAGAGTATAGAACTAATTCAAAAACACAATGAATGAATTAGTTACTAGATCAATTTCTGGAATTATTTTTATTGCAATTCTATTGTTTGGAACTACTTATTCTCAAACTTCTTTTATTATTTTATATTTATCTCTTGGTTTTATTTCAATATACGAAATGTGGAATATCTTAGAAAAAAAAACAATTTTGCCTTTGGTTTTCGTATCACTTCCTTTTATTTTATTAATAAGTTTAACTGGTGTTAAAAATGATTTTGATCCATTATTAGTGTTATATATTCTCGTATTAACTTGGACATTTGATTCTTTTGCTTATTTATTTGGAAGTCGATATGGAAGAAATAAAATATTACCTAAAATTTCTCCTAAAAAGTCTTGGGAAGGATTTTTCGGTGGATATATATCAACACTCATAATNAGTTTTATTTTAATGAATTATGAATCAAAATTTTTAGAGGAATATATTATAATTGCATTTATTTTGCCTGTAACAGCTACAGTTGGTGATTTAATTGCTTCTTATTATAAAAGAAAATCAAATGTTAAAGACTATGGTAAAATAATTCCCGGTCATGGGGGTATTATTGATAGATTAGATGCAATATTTATTACAATTCCAGTAGTTTTTATTATAAACATAATACAATGAAAATACACAAAGAGGGATATAAAATAATAATGATTGAAATATTACTTTTTTTATGCTTGTATATTTTGTCATCAAATTACTTTTCGATTACATCAACTAAAGTAATTTTAACTATTTCAATATTTATTTTACTATTTACAATATACTTCTTTAGAGTAATCAAAAGAAATTTTGTAAAAGAAAAAAATTTCATCTATGCTCCTTGTGATGGTAAAATTGTAGTAATTGAAAATACATTAGAAAATGAATATTATAACAATATGAAAATTCAGGTTTCAATATTTATGTCACCATTAAATATGCACAATAATTTGTATCCGATTGAAGGTGAAATTAAATATAAAAAATATCATCCAGGAAAATTTTTATTTGCATGGAATCCAAAATCATCTACAGATAATGAAAGAAGTACAATTGTTGTTGAAAATAAAAGTATTTCTGTTCTTATTAGACAAATTGCTGGTGCCTTGGCTAGAAGAATAATTACTTATGGAAAATTAAAAGAAAATGTAAAATCATGTGATGAACTTGGTTTTATAAAGTTTGGGTCAAGAGTAGACTTATTTCTTCCTGAAAACACAAAACTAAATATAAAACTAAATGATAAAGTAATTGGTGGTAAAACAGTTATAGCTAAGTATAAATTAAAATAATTTAGTATATTTGTTCATAACTAAAACTATAATAATGAAAAAAATACTTGCTTGTTTATTTACAATATCATTTTTACTTGCTGTTGGAAATACTTATGCGTGTTCAACATGCGGTTGTAAATCAAACAAAACCGAAAAAGAATGTTCATCTAGTGAAACATCAAAAAAAAGTTGTGAATCTAAATGTTCAAAATCTAAAAAATGCTCATCTAAGAAAAATTCTAAAGGATTTAATTTTAATAAAACAAATAATTATGGAGCAAGTAAATCTTGTTCAAAATCCAAAGCAAAGAAATGTTGTTCAAAAAAAGAATCTGAAAATAAAGATATTGAGGAAAAAGAATCATCTAAAGATGATAATAAAGAATCAGATGATACTAAAAAATCTTAGGCATTAATTTAAAATTTTTAAAAGCCACTTTATAGTGGCTTTTTTTTTAGAAATGGATTTTATAGATAAAAACATAGAAAATTATTCATTAGATTTTACAGAAAATGAATCTGATTTATTAAAATCTCTAAACAGAGAAACAAATGCAAATGTTCTAAACTCTAGAATGCTATCAGGTCATCTTCAAGGAAGATTTCTGTCTTTTTTAAGTAATATGATTCAACCATTAAATATATTGGAGATAGGAACATATACTGGATATTCTGCACTATGTTTGTCCGAAGGCTTAAAAAAAGAAGGATGTTTACATACTATTGATATAAATGATGAATATGCGTCTATAGCAAACAAATATTTTTTAAAATCAAAATGGAAAGATAATATTAAACAACACATTGGAAATGCTTTAAAAATTCTTCCAAATATTGATTACTCATTTCAGCTAGCTTTCATTGATGCAGATAAAGAAAATTATATAAAATATTTCAAATTAATATTTAACAAAATTGATGTTGGAGGATATATAATAGCAGACAATGTTTTATGGAGTGGAAAAGTACTACATGATATTAAAGATTTTGATACAAAAGCATTACATGATTACAATAAATATGTTAATAGTTTAGAAAATGTACGATCAATACTTCTTCCTATTAGGGATGGATTAATGATAACACAAAAAATAAAATAATGTTATGTCAATTTTTAACAATTTAAAAGTTGCCTTTAAGGATAAATCAAACTTTGAACTTAACAGATCTTTACTTATTTTTTCAATTATAAGCAATCCAGTTATTTCAAAGTCATTGATAACTTTAACAAAAACATTAATTAAATTAAAAATACCCATAAGCTTTTTTATCAAACATACTATCTTCAAACAGTTTTGCGGAGGAACTAATATAAATAATGCAAAAACAACCATTGATAAGTTATGGAAATCCAAAATAGGATCAATTTTAGATTACTCTGTTGAAGGTAAAAAC
>PBVH01000030.1 GCA_002728175.1 Flavobacteriales bacterium
GCTCCAGCAGAAGAAGCTCCAGCAGAGGAAGCTCCAGCAGAAGAAGCTCCAGCAGAAGAAGCTCCAGCAGAGGAAGCTCCAGCAGAGGAAGCTCCAGCAGAGGAAGCTCCAGCAGAGGAAGATTCTAAAGAAAAAGAGTAAGTCTAAAAAATCTATTCTTTTTTAAATGCATAAAAATAAACCCTTAATTATAGGGACTGTTTCTAAATTGCATGGTTACAAAGGCAAAATCAAAATATATATTCAAAAAAAAATTAATTTTGATTTCAGTGTAATATCTTACCTTTTAATTAAAACTAATAACGATTTAGTCCCATACATTATCGAATATGCTAAGGTAATTAAAGAAAATATGTTGTTAGTTAAATTTGATGATATTAATAATGAGGAAGAAGCAAAAAAAATTCTAAAAAAAGATGTCTATATATCCGAAAAATTTGTTGACGAAAAACAAATTGTTCAAAAAAATGAGTTAATTGGATATGATGTTATTGACAAATATTTTGGTAAATTAGGAGTTATATCTTATATAAACGATCAAACATTTCAAAAATTAATCTTTGTTAAAAACAAATTAAATAAAGAATTTTGTGTTCCAATGCATGAAAATTTTATTAAAAAAATTAATCATAAAGATAAAACAATAGATGTAATAATTCCTGAAGAATTAATTAATTTAAACTGATTCTTCTACAAAAGAAATACCGAAATTTTCAAGCATATTTAAGATTGGAATATAAACTTCTTCAATTGTCGGTATTTGAACTCCTTTTAATTTAATTTTATTTTCTAAGATCAATTCTACAGCAATAGCTACAGGTAACCCTACAGTTTTAGCCATAGCAGTATATTTAGGTGTATCACCATAAACTACTAATGAAGAAGTTAATTTTTTTAATTGATCTGATTGCATATACTCAAAGTAATGCTGCATTACAACCATATCTTTATCATTTTTTTCAAGTTTCCATTTATCTTTAAGTATGTCCTCTAAAATTTTTGCAGGACTAACATTACCATTTAAGACAGGAGTATCATCAAAAATACCCAGCCATTTCAACTTTTTAAATATTATTGATTCTGAAGTAAAATTGAATTCATGACACAATTTTTCTTCAACAGACAAATTATTTTCAGGCAGGAAAGTATTTATAAACTTTCTATTAGTTAAATTTTTATAGTTTAAATTATAAGTGTCATCAGTCATTCCTAGCTGAACAAAAACATTCCAAGCATCACAATAACCTTTTTTTCTTAAGGTTCCTCTCATTAAATTCTCAACACCCTCCAAACCATATGCATCAATATAACTATTGGAATCTCTATTTGCGTATGCTTCAAAATCACCAGCATCTAAAATGGTAATTTTTTCTGTTTTTTTAAAAAGCTTTGTGTATGGAATACATTTTAATAATCCTGATTCTAGATATTGAGCTGTTCCTTGACCTGCTAACACAACATTTCTAGGATTCCATGTAAACTTATAGTTCCAAGGATTATTATCAAAATCTGGGTGAATTAAGCCACCACAAAAGGATTTGAAAGTTATTATTTTTCCTTTATTACTCTGTATTTCTTTAATAACTTTCATGGCTGACATATGATCAATTCCAGGATCAAGTCCCATCTCATTTAATAAAATTATATTTGATTTTTTAGCATCTTGATCCAAAGAAAGAATATCTTCCGATACATATGAAGCTGTGACCATGTTTTTCTTAAATGAGACACAGTCTTTTGCCACTAAATAATGCATATGAGCTGGAAGCATAGAAACTACTATGTCAGACAGTTTTATTAACTCTATTCTTTCTTCGTTTATATTAATATTTAGTTTCCTAACTGTACAATTTTTATGATTTCCAATAGCTTTTTTTGCAGTTTCTAAGCAATAGTCAGCGATTATTACGTGCCAACTTTTTTGTTCAGCAGTATCTAATAAGTATTTTATTAAGCTAATTGCAGATCGACCTGCACCAATAACTAAAATATTTTTCATAATAGTGAATAATTAAAGATATAGCTAAAATATTATTTTTGCTTGAAAAACAAATATGTCAACTAATAATATTATTAGAATTTCAATAACACTCATTATAATTGCTATAGTACTAGGTGCATTTTCATCACACTACTTTAACAAAGTATTACTTGAAAAACAAATTAGTTCAATTAATATTGGCATAAGATACCAATTATTTCATTCACTTTCATTAATAGTAATTTGCCTCAACAAAAAAAAGTTCAATAAACATCTTAATAAAAGTTTATACTTAATGCTTTTAGGAACTATTTTTTTTTGTTTTTCAATCTATTTATTAAACTTTAATAGCTATGTTGAAATTCCTTTATTTGTTTTGGGACCCATAACACCAATTGGAGGAGTGTTATTAATATTTTCATGGATAGTTTTACTTTTTAGCATTAAAAAATTAAACTAATTAATTTGTTTAAATAGATTAATATTTACATTTGCATTAAGAATTAAAAAAACTTTTTATGGCCGAAACAGGAAAGAGAGCTGAAAATGCTACAATAACTGAACTAGGAATACATAATTCAACAGTTTACTGGAATTTAACTTCAAAAGAGTTAGCAGATATATCTTTAAAAAAAGGAGAAGCAACTAAAACATCTACCGGAGCGATTAATATAAATACTGGTGAATTCACTGGAAGATCTCCAATGGATAGATTTATAGTTAAAGATGAATTAACTAAAGATCCTGTTTGGTGGGGAGACATTAACCTATCATTTGATCAAAAAAAATTTGATAAACTACATAAAAAAATATTAAACTACTTAAGTAACAAAGAAATATATGTTAGAGATGCATACGCATGTGCTGATGAAAGATATAGATTAAATATTAGAGTTGTGAATGAATATGCTTACAGTAATATGTTTGCATATAACATGTTTCTTAGACCAACAACATCTGAAATCGAAAATTTTCAAGCTGAATGGCTAATTCTTAATGCTCCAGGTTTTCTAGCTGATCCAAAAATAGATGGAACTAGACAACATAATTTTGCTATTTTAGATTTTTCTAAAAAAATTATCTTAATTGGAGGTACAGGCTATACCGGCGAAATAAAAAAAGGTATTTTTTCAGCATTAAATTTCATTTTACCATATGAAAAAAATGTTTTACCAATGCACTGCAGTGCTAATGTTGGAAAAAATAATGACACTGCAATATTTTTTGGACTTTCAGGTACTGGAAAGACAACTCTTTCTGCAGATCCAAAAAGAAATCTTATTGGTGACGATGAACATGGATGGTGTGGTGATACAGTTTTTAACTTTGAAGGAGGATGTTATGCCAAATGTATTGATTTATCAAAAGAAAATGAGCCAGATATTTACAATGCTATCAAAGATGGTGCTCTACTAGAAAATATATCCTTTTTTCCAAATACAAATACTCCCAATTTCGAAGATGATTCTATTACACAAAACACAAGAGTTAGCTATCCCATTGATCATATAAAAAATATTGCTAAACCATCACTTGCTAAGAATCCTAAAAATATTTTTTTCTTAACTGCCGATGCATTTGGAGTATTACCTCCAGTATCAAAATTAACAAGAGGACAAGCAATGTATCATTTTATTTCTGGTTATACTGCAAAAGTTGCAGGAACAGAAGCAGGTATAAATGAACCCCAAACTACGTTCTCTGCTTGCTTTGGAGCACCGTTCATGCCACTACATCCAACTAAATATGCAGAAATGTTAGGTGAAAAAATGAAAGAAACAAACGCTAATGTATGGCTAATAAATACTGGTTGGTCTGGAGGTGAATATGGTACGGGAAAAAGAATTTCTTTAAAATATACCAGAGCAATGATATCAGCAATATTAAATAATGAAATTAAAGATGATGAATTTGAAACCCACAAAGTTTTTGGATTACGCATGCCAAAAAGTTGCCCTAATGTACCATCAGAAATTTTAAATCCAAAAAATACGTGGCATGATCAAATAAAATATGATAAAAAAGCAAATGAGTTAGCAAAAGCATTTGTTAAAAATTTTGATCAATTTATAGAATTTGCAAATTCGGAAATTACTGATGCTGCTCCTGTACCAAAATAATTATACTAAGTTTTAATGCAATTATTCTACATTGATAAAATAAGTGATGAAATTATTTTAAATAAATCTGAAAGTAAACACATTGTAAAAATATTAAGAAAAAAGAAAAATGATATAGTATTTTTTACTAATGGAAAAGGGTTTCTTTTTGAAGCAATTATTACTAAAGCTGATGTAAAAAACTGTATTTTAAAAGTTTTAAATAAAACTGCTAAAACAAAACAACGCAATTATCATTTACATATTGGAATTGCACCAACTAAAAATATAGAAAGATTCGAATGGTTTTTAGAAAAAGCAACGGAAATTGGTATAGATGAGATCACACCATTAATTTGCGAACGTTCTGAAAGAAAAATTATAAAATTAGAAAGGTTAAATAAAATTTTAATTTCAAGCATTAAGCAATCTCTACAATATCAACTACCACAAATCAATAAAATGATATCTTTTAAAGATTTTGTAATAAAAGACTATGATCAAAAAAAATTAATAGCTCATTGTGGCAATGACAAAAAACTACCTCTCACATCTTTAAAAAATAAAAAAAACTATTTAATACTAATTGGACCTGAGGGAGATTTTTCTGCTTCAGAAATAAAGCTAGCAAAAGAAAATAATTATACACCTATTTCATTAGGTAAGAATAGATTAAGAACTGAAACAGCAGGTATCGTAGCAACAAATACAATAAACTTATACAACTAGATGAGATTAATTATTCTATTAATAACTATATTACCTTATCAAATTTACTGCCAAGGAACATTCCAAATTGCAGTACTAAAATATAATGGTGGAGGTGATTGGTATGCAAACCCAACATCATTAAAAAATTTAATATTATTTTGTAATGAAAATATTGGAACTAATATTGAAAATGAACCTGCAGTAATTGAAGCAAACAATTTAAATATTTTTAATTATCCATTTGTTCATGTAACTGGTCATGGAAATATTATTTTTGATCAAAATGAAATAGAAAATATTAGAAATTATTTGTTGTCGGGAGGCTTTATACACATTGATGACAATTACGGTATGGATAAATATATAAGAAAAGAAATTGATAAAATTTTTCCAAATAATGATCTGTTAGAATTAAAAAANAACCATCCAATTTTCAATAGCAAATATAAGTTTAATGGTCTACCCAAAATACATGAACATGACGGAAAAGATGCTCAAGCATTTGGAATAACTGTTGAAGGGAGATTAGTTTTAATATACACTTATGAATCTGACTTAGGAGATGGTTGGGAAGATCAAGAAGTACATAATGACAGCGATGAAGCAAGAACAAAAGCTCTAAAAATGGGAGCAAATATTATTAAATATGCATTTGAAAATTAAAGAAGATCTGCATCAATATTTAAATTATTTAAAAAATCAATTGATTTTTTAATATCTACATGTAATAATCTATCATCTTCAAGAAATTCTACTTCACTTCTAAAAGCGATTTTTAAATTTTCAATAAAATTTGAAGATTTTTTTTCTCTAAAATCTAATGCTTGGAAAGAATTTAAAAGTTCTATTGATAATATTTTTTCAACATTTTTAACTACTTTATAGAGCTTTGTAGCTGCATTTGCACCCATACTAACATGATCCTCTTGACCATTTGACGATACAATTGAGTCTACGGATGATGGAGAACATAATTGCTTATTCTGACTGGCAATACTTGCAGCGGTATACTGAGGAATCATCATACCAGAATTTAATCCAGATTTTTTTACAAGAAACTCTGGAAGTCCTCTTTTTCCAGATATTAACTGAAAGATTCTTCTCTCAGAAATTGATCCTAACTCAGAAACTGCAAGAGCTAAATAATCCATTGTTAGTGCTAAAGGTTGACCATGAAAATTACCTCCAGAAATTATTTTTTCTTGTTCAACAAAAATNGTAGGATTATCAGTAACAGAATTAATTTCTGTGAAAACAATTTTTTCTACATGTTCAATTGCATCAAAAGTTGCACCATGAACTTGAGGCATACATCTAAAAGAATAGGGATCTTGAACATGTAATTTATCAGAATTTTGAATCTCGCTATCTCTTAAGAAATTTCTAATATTTTTTGCAGATTTTAATTGTCCTTTATGAGGTCTAATAATATGAATGAGTTCATCGAAACATTCACTTCTTCCATCAAAAGCTTCCAAAGAAACACTTCCTATTAAGTCTGAAAAATAAGCAAGCTTTTTAGAAATAATAAGTGACCATACTGCATATGCACTCATAAACTGAGTGCCATTTAATAAAGCTAAACCCTCTTTGGGCTGTAGCGAAATTGTATCCCAATTTTTATCTTTTATTAAGCTAGAAGATTTGATTTTTATATATTTTTTTTGACCATCGCTACTCTTTCTAAGTACTCTAACATCTCCATAACCAATCAAAGGCAAAGACATATGAGCAAGTGGAGCTAAATCACCTGAGGCTCCCAAACTCCCTTGTTGATAAACAACTGGTAAAATATTATTATTAAACATTTCTATTAATCGTTCAATGGTAACTAATTGGATACCAGAAAATCCAAAAGAGAGTGATTGTATTTTAAGTAACATCATTATTTTAACAATAACATTTGGAACTTCTTCTCCAGTACCACATGCATGAGATAACACTAAGTTTTCTTGTAATTTACTTAAATCATCAGAACTAATATGTTTATTATATAGTGAACCAAATCCTGTATTAATACCATAAATTAAGTTGTCATTTGATTTTATAGATTTATTTAGAAATTTTCTACAACTAATAATTTTTTCCTTTAAGCAATTATCTAGACAAATATTTTTATCCTCATTAATTATCTCATAGACATCAGAAATGTCAAGAGGTGATATACCTAATTTGTAATAATTTGACATTATATTATTTTCTTCATAAGTTCATCAAAAGTATATTTTTCTTGATTTCCTGTTTGCATATCTTTAACAGTTAGTAATCCAGAAAGTATTTCGTCTTCTCCAACTAAAGCAACATATTTAATTCCTTTCTTATCTGCATAATTAAATTGCTTCTTCATTTTATCTGAACTAGGATAAAAATCAACTTTTACTCCACTATCTCTAAGTTGTTTAATAATTGGTAAACAATAAAGAGATTCTTTCTCTCCAAAATTTACAAACATTAATTTAGTTGAATCCGTAATGTTTTTTGGGAATAAGCTTAATTCTTCCATTACTAAATAGATTCTATCAACACCAAAAGAAATTCCAACTCCAGAAACATCATTAAGACCAAAAATTGATGTTAAATCATCATATCTTCCCCCACCTCCAATAGAACCAATACTTACAGCACTACTTTTTACTTCTAAAATACATCCAGTATAATAATCTAAGCCTCTAGCTAATGATACATCAAATTGTAATACTGCAGTCTTTAACTTAACATTATTTACAGCGTTATATACATATGATAGTTCATTAATACCTTGCATACCAATTTTAGAACTTTGCATTAACTTCGATAAATCTTCTAAATTACTAACATTTAGAAAGTCATTTAATTTTGATATAGAATCTTTAGCTAATCCCTTTTCCTTCAATAGATTATAAAGATTCTCTTGACCAAGTGTTTCAATCTTATCTAATAATATTACGATTTCATCGAATCTATCCGTGGCATTCATTAATTCAATAATACCACTCAATATTTTTCTATTATTGATACAAATTTTAACTCCTGAGATATTTAACTTTGTGAAAACATCATCATAAAGTTGTATAAGTTCAATCTCACAAAGCAAGGATTTAGTTCCAACAATATCAGCATCGCATTGAAAAAATTCTCTGTATCTTCCTTTTTGTGGTTTATCTGCTCTCCATACATTTTGCATCTGATATCTTTTAAAAGGAAAAATGATATCATTTCTATTTTGTGCAACAAATCTTGCAAATGGAACAGTTAAATCATATCTGAGTGCTTTTTCTGAAATCTGTTTAGTTAAAGATTTAGATTCAATTTGATCAGAAAATGTAGCTTTAGATAAATAATCTCCTGAATTGAGAATTTTAAAAATTAATCTATCACCCTCATCACCATATTTTCCACTTAATGTTGAAATATTTTCCATAGCTGGTGTTTCAATTGGAGAATACCCAAAACATTCAAAAGAACTTTTGATTGTTTGAAAAATAAAATTTCTTTTACACATGACATCGCTGTTAAAATCACGTGTACCTTTAGGAATATTTGATTTTTTTTTATTCATAATTATTTGCAAATATGGTAAATATAATATACAAATTTCATTAGTTTTGAATCAAATTAAATAAGATAAATCTTAATTAATTTAAATTTAATGAAAAAGTATTTATCTCTAATAAAATTTAGTCACACAATTTTTGCAATGCCGTTCGCATTGATTGGTTATTTTTTAGCTGTTAAAGATTATGGTTTTAGCATCGATATACTAGTAAAAGTTCTTTTATGTATGATTTTTGCAAGATCATCTGCAATGGCATTTAATAGATATATTGACAGAGACATTGATAAAAAAAATGAAAGAACAGCAAAANTTCGAGAAATACCAAATGGAACTATACTTGCAAAAAATGCTCTANTTTTTTGNATAGCTAATATTCTATTATTTTTAATAACATGTTATTATATAAATCCTCTTTGTTTTAAACTGTCCCCTATTGCAATAATTATTATTTTAGGCTATAGTCTAACTAAAAGATTTACTGTACTATGCCATTTTATTTTAGGATTGGGACTATCCTTGGCTCCAATCGGTGGTTATTTAGCAATTTCACAAGAATTTAAAATTCTTCCATTGTTAATTTCATTAAGCGTTCTATTATGGGTTACCGGTTTTGACATTATATATTCTCTTCAAGATGAAGAATTTGATAAGAAAGAAAAACTAAATTCAATACCAGTTATGTTTGGTAAAATAAATGCCCTACGCATTTCTAAAATATTACATTTTTTTTGTGCTACAATTTTTACATTAGTTGGCTTGATAGGTAAGTTTGGACTTTTATATTGGATAGGTTTTACTTTTTTTACCTTTCTTTTAATTTATCAACATTCAATTATAAAACATGATAATTTAAAAAATATAAATTTAGCATTCTTCACCACTAATGGTATTGCATCAATAATATTTGGATGTTTTTTTATTTTTGAAATACTGTAAAAAATTTTTTCTAAAAAGAAACTAGCTAAATATTTTCCCGGGATTTAAAATTAAATTTGGATCAAATATTTTTTTAATCTCTTTTTGAATTCTTTTACTTTCTGCAGAAATTACTATATCAATGTATTTTTTTTGAACCAAACCAATACCGTGCTCCCCACTAATTGTTCCACCTAATTTTTTTGTTAACAAAAAAATTTCTCTAATTGCATTATCTAACTCATTTTTCCACTTATGGTCGCTCATGGAGCCTTTAATAATATTAATATGTAAATTTCCATCACCTGCATGTCCATAGCAAACTGATTTAAACCCATATTTATTTCCTATACTTTTTACACCACCTATTAGTTTAGGTAACTCTGCTCTGGGCACTACAGTATCTTCTTCTTTGTAAACAGAATTTGATTTTACGGCCTCCCCTATTTTTCTTCGTAGCATCCATAACTGATCCTTTTGTCTCTGACTATCTGCAAGAAGAATATCACCACACTTAAAATCTAACATAATTTTAGATATTTCTTCGCAATTATTGTATAAAACTTCTAAATCATTTCCATCAAATTCTATTAACAAGTGTGCTTTAACATCATCTTCAATCGTCATGTTTATGTCAGTATATTTGATAGTCCAATCAATAGCATCTCTTTCCATAAATTCTAATGCGGATGGATTTAATCCACTAGAAAAAACCTTGGACACGGACTTGCAAGCTTCTTCAATACAGTAAAATGGAACAAGCATTGTAATGTCTTTTGTTGGCTTTGGTATTAATTTAAAAATAATCTTTGTAATAATTGCAAGAGTTCCTTCACTACCTATCAGAAGCTGAGTTAAATTATAACCAGTTGAATTTTTCAAAACATTTGCACCTGTCATTACAACTTCACCATTTGGTAAAACAATTTCTAAATTTAAAACNTAATCTTTAGTNACCCCGTACTTGAGAGCTTTAGGACCACCAGCATTTTCAGCTAAATTACCNCCTAGTTGACAACTTCCTTTACTTGCTGGGTCTGGTGGGTAAAACAAACCTTTTTCTTCAACTGCATTTCTAAAATTTTGATTAATTACGCCTGGCTCAACCGTAGCTTGTAAGTTNTTAGTATCTATATCTAAAATTTTATTAAATCTACTCATATTTAAGGCTAAGCCGCTGTATAAAGGAATACACCCACCACTTAAACCTGTTTTACCTCCACTAACTGTAACAGGAATCAATCTATCATTACAATATTTTAATATTGCACTAACTTCATTTGTATTACTTGGTTTAATGACAACCTCTGGAAGAAGTGAAATATCTTCAGTCTCATCATGACTGTATTCAAATAAGTATTTTTTGTTAGTAAATACAAAATCTTCGCCGATAATAGACTCAAAAAACGAAATATCTGTATTGTTAATTTTATTGTATTCCACTTCTACAAATTTAACTAAATTAGCAACTAAACTAATTAATGAAAATGAAAAACTTAATATTAACATTAATATTCTTAATTCCAAATATAGTAATTAGTCAAAAAGATGACTTTATTGATGATTCAAAGAAGTTAAATATTAATCTTGAAGAAATTTGGAAAGAATATAAATTTTCTCCAAATAGTTTGTCAAGTTTTAAATCTATGCAAGATGGAGAACATTATTCACTTTTAGAAAAAAAAATAGATAAACAAGAAATTAACAAATACAGATTCTCAAGTGGAAAAAAAATTAGAACAATTTGGAGTGATTTAGATTTTAAAATTTCAAAAATTAACAACTATACTTTTAGTGAAAATGAAAATTTTATTTTGTTAAAAACTAAGAGAGAAAAAATCTATAGACGTTCTAGCAAATATATTTGCTATTTATACAATACAAACACAGATAAATTATCGTTAATTGATGAAAATAAAATAATGCATGCGCAAATATCTCCTGATGAAAAAAATATTGCCTACGTTTTTAATAATAATTTATTTATTTATAACATAAAGAATAAAATCAGCAAGCAAATTACATTTGATGGAGAAAAAAATAAAATAATAAATGGAGCATCAGATTGGGTTTATGAAGAAGAATTTAAACTTGTAAGAGGGTTTCAATGGTCTAATGATGGTAAAAATTTAGCATACTATAAATTTGATGAAACACATGTTAAAGAATTTTCTATGGATATTTATGATAATAAGTTNTACCCATCACAACAAAAATTTAAATANCCCAAAGCTGGAGAGAAAAATTCTACTGTCAAAATATATTATTATAATCTTGATAAAGAAGTGCACAATTTTATTTACACAGAAAAAGACTATGAATATATACCCAGAATTAAATGGACTAATACTCCAAATTTGTTAGTTCTTTACGGATTGAATAGAAAACAGAATGAATTAGATTTTATTTTAGCAAATNTTAACAATAATACTAATCGTATTNTATTTACTGAGAAAGATAAGTATTATATCGATATACACGATAATTTAACTTTTTTACCTAATAATAATTTTATTTGGACATCCGAAAAAAGTGGATTTAATCATATTTACATCAAAGATTTTGAAGGAGATGAAATTCAAGTTACTAAAGGAAATTGGGAGGTAACTGAATTTCATGGTGTTAATTCTGATAAAATGAAGATTTTTTATACCTCAACTGAAGATGGTTCAATTAATAGATCTCTTTATATTCAAGATTTAAATTCAGATATTAAAGCGAAATTATCATCAAGAATAGGATTCAATGAATCAGTCTTTAGTAAAGGAATGAAATATTATATGAATTCATATTCAAATGCAAATACTGCTCCTATTTATACTTTAAATAAAGATGATGGAACAGAACTAATGACGCTTGAAGATAACAGTGAGTTTAATTCAAAAATTAAAAATTACAATCTATCAAAAAAAGAGTTTTTCACTATCACAACTTCAAAAGCAGAAATGAATGCATGGATGATAAAACCCCCAAATTTTGATGCAACAAAAAAATACCCGCTGTTTATGTTTGTATATGGTGGGCCTGGATCTCAGGAGGTTATAAATAGTTTCGGATGGGCAGAATATTTTTGGCATCAAATGTTAGCTCAAAATGGTTATATTGTAGCTTGCGTTGATAATAGAGGAACAGGTGGAAAAGGAAGTGAATTTAAAAAGATAACATACAAACAGTTAGGAAAATTAGAAACAATTGACCAAATAGATGCTGCAAATTATTTTGGTGAACTTAAATATATTGACGAAAAAAGAATTGGAATTCAAGGATGGAGCTATGGTGGTTACATGTCTTCGCTATGTATAACAAAAGGAGCAGATGTTTTTAGTCTAGCAATTGCTGTTGCTCCAGTAACTAATTGGAAATACTATGATAATATATATACTGAAAGGTATATGCAAACTCCACAGGAAAATCTTGAAGGATATGATAGTAATTCACCAATAAATCATGTTGATAAGTTAGAGGGAAAATATTTGATAATTCATGGTGGAGCAGATGACAATGTTCATATTCAAAATACAATGGAAATGATTAAACAACTTGTAAAATCTAATAAACAATTTGATCAATTTATTTACCCCGACAAAAATCATAGTATTTATGGCGGAAATGCAAGATATCACCTTTACAAAAAAATGACAGATTATATTTTGAGTAATTTATAATTGTTTTTACTATTTTCGAAAAAATTAATTTAGTACTATGACAACTAAAAACAATCAACTATTTGGGCATCCTAAGGGATTATTTTATTTGTTTTTTGCAGAAATGTGGGAAAGATTTTCATTTTATGGAATGAGAGCTTTACTTACTCTTTATTTAATTAAAGACTATTATTCTCACTTAGAAAATAACGAAGAAATAGCTTATGGTATATACGCGGCATATGGAGCCCTTGTTTATCTAACTCCGTTAATTGGAGGTTATGTAGCTGACAAATACATAGGATATAGAAAATCAATAATGTATGGAGGAATTTTAATGGCACTTGGACATTTTTTCATGGCCTTTCCTACCGACTTTTTTTTCTACGGTGCATTAGGCCTTTTAATTATGGGGAATGGATTTTTTAAACCTAATATATCAACTCTTGTCGGATCACTTTATAATGAAGGAGATGTTCGAAGAGATGCTGGTTTTACAATTTTTTATATGGGTATAAACCTTGGGGCAATGATTGCTCCCCTATTTTGTGGTTGGTTAGGAGAAGTGTATGGATGGCACTACGGTTTTGGAGCGGCAGGAATTGGAATGCTTGCAGGTATATTGGTGTTCTACAAAGGTATAACTGACAATGTTTTAGAAGATAAAGGATTGCAACCAAAAGAATATACTGACAAAAAAGTCTTAGGTATTTCAATCGCAAACTTCACATATTTATTAGGCTTTCTTTCAGTACCAGTTTTTGCTTACTTAATTCTTTTTGATACTCAATCTCAAGTACTTGGAACTGTACTTCAAATTGTTGGGGCAATTGTCTTATGCTATGTTACTTACATTATCTATGATTACAAAGTAATTAAAAAAGATAAAATTAGTGGAGATAGATTAATTGCAATAATGATATTAGCAGTTTTTTGTACAATTTTTTGGGCTTGCTTTGAACAAGCAGGAAGTTCAATAACAGTTTGGGCTGACAAATGTGTTAATTTAGTAGGTATGAACGCCTCACAAACTAATGCTATCAATCCCGCCTACATAGTAATTTTAGCGATTCCATTTAGCTGGATGTGGACTAAACTTGGAGCAATAAATAAAAATCCAAATACTCCGATGAAATTTGCATTAGGTATTTTTCAGTTAGGGCTAGGATTTTTAATTTTTGCTGCTACAGCACACTTTATTAATGACAATGGTAAAGTTCCATTCTTATTTGTTTTTCTAGGTTATTTTTTAATAACAACTGGTGAATTATTTTTATCTCCAATAGGTCTTTCAAAAGTAACTGAGCTAGCACCAAAAAAAATAGTTGCTTTTATGATGGGAGTATGGTTCCTTTCTTCGACATTTGCACATTATATTTCAGGAGTAATAGCGAAACTAACAACAACTGGAAATGTGAATAACAAAAATTGGCTATCAGATTTATCTAATTGGTTTATGGGATACCCTGACACTTCTAGTGAAGCTGTTGCACTTTTAATGCAATACAACACAATCTACGCCCAAATTGGTTTTGTAACAATATTTATTGCTATTTTCGTTGTTATTATATCACCATTAATAAAAAAATTAATGCACGATATTCACTAATTCTTAAATAAAAAAATGAAAAAAATGAAAAAATTATTTAGTATAATCCTTATATCGTTTATTACATCAACTGCTTTCACACAAGAGAAAGCAATTACATGGCATACAGATATGAATGAAGCAATTAACAAATCTTTACAAACTGAAAAACCTTTACTTCTTTTCTTTACTGGAAGTGATTGGTGTGGATGGTGTATTAAACTACAAAAAGCTGTATTTAAAAANCCTGAATTTAAAAAATGGGCTAAAGAAAATGTCNTATTAGTTGAGCTTGATTTTCCAANNAGAACNAAANTAGATCCAAATATTCNNNAACAAAATCGAGAACTTNNAAGANTNTTTGNNGTTNGNGGTTANCCAACNNTTTGGTATGTNCAGTTCCTNAANNNANTNATGNNAAAGTTAANTTNAATAAAAGANTAGGTTCNCNNGGAGCNTCTCCNCTTGAAGTNAANTCATGGATNGCNGGNGCNAAGAANNTTTTAAAAAATAAATAATTATATTGCTCTTAGATTATGAAAAATATTTTAATCCTTCCATTTATTNTATCNTTTATTTTTTGNNTTGGNCAAGGAGTTGATCGCANNGAAATTGATTGGATTGAATTACANGAAGCNGANAAATACTCCCAAAAATANNANAAAGANATNCTTATTTTCTTTTACAGNCCAGGATGTGATTTCTGNCAAAGNATGAAAAAAGAAACTTTAAACGANCCACAAATTATAAANCTNATTAATGAAAATTTTCTNCCAGTGATGATTAATGGAAAAAGTAAAGANACTATATANTANANAGGAAANNANTACATTAATGATGCTTCCATAGAGGAAGATCCTAAAAGCACTTGGAGACATAATTTATATGCAAAACTTGTTGATCCTTGGAAAGAGCAGTATTATTGGCCAAACACTGTAATAATTAGTTCTGAGAATGAAAAAAANTTACAATTAAACGGNTTTCAGCCCAAATCTCANTTTNNAAGAAGTATNTCNAGNATCACATCAAAATAAAAAAAACCTACTAATAAGTAGGCTTTTTTTGGGTGGATGATGGGATTCGAACCCACGACCCCCGGAACCACAATCCAGTGCTCTAACCAGCTGAGCTACAACCACCATTTTAGGATGCAAATATATAATATTATGTAATAATCATTCTAAAATAAAATATAATTTTGTTATACAATTACATGCATGAAAAATATAATTTTAAAAGTCAATGGAATGTCCTGCACAAACTGTGCAAAAGGAATTCAAAAAAATCTTGAAAAAAATAATATAACAGAAGTAAATGTAAATTTTTCTACTTCCGAAGTTAGTTTTATTGCTAAAGATGATAACGATATTAATAAAGCTAAATATCTAATAAAAAAAATGGGTTATGTAATATATGATGAGAAAATCAAACAAAAACTAAAGATATCAAAACTGGAAAAATATTTTTACACCTCATTGTTTTTTACTATTCCACTGTTTTTACATATGTTTTTGNCNAAAGAAAACATATTACATAANCCTGTAANTCAATTTTTTCTTTGCTTACCAGTATTTATAATTGGTATAAAATATTTTGGTNAAAGTGCATGGAATTCAATAAAAATGAAATTTCCAAATATGGATGTTTTAATTTTTATTGGATCAACATCTGCATTTTTATATAGTTTAATAGGATGGATTATTTTCAATAACACCTCACAAGTTTATAATTACATGTTTTTTGAGACCTGTGCTACAATAATAACCTTAGTACTTTTAGGCAATTTATTGGAGCATAATTCCATTAAAAAAACTACTTCATCCATCAGTGATCTATCCAAGATGCAACACACAATTGCTAAAAGAGAAGTTGATGGATTAGTCGAAGAAATAAAAATTGATGAAACAAAAGTTAATGATATACTCATTGTTAACNCAGGTGATATAGTTCCAATAGATGGTAAAATAATTGAAGGTAGTTGTAGTGTTGACGAGTCAATGATAACTGGTGAAAGTTTACCTATTTCTAAGAATATTGATGATAATGTTATTGGTGGAACAATCATAACAAATGGTAATATAAAAATTAAAGTTATCAATGAAAAAGAAGATACTGTTCTTTCTAAAATAATTTTGCTTATAAAAGNTGCNCAAAAATCAAAACCTAAGATTCAAAGAACTGGAGATAAAATAAGTGCGATTTTTGTTCCAGTTGTAATCACTATTAGTATCCTTACTCTAATTTTAGGTTATTACTTTTTTAACTTGACATTTCAAGAAGCACTTTTAAGATCAATTGCAGTTCTTGTCATTTCATGCCCTTGTGCAATGGGTTTAGCTACACCAACAGCAGTTATGGTTGGAGTTGGTATTGCTGCAAAAAATGGAATATTAATTAAAGGAGGTGATACTTTAGAAAAGCTGGCTGAGATAAAAACAATTGCTTTNGATAAAACAGGTACATTAACTAATGGTAATTTTGAAATTGAAAAATTGGTTGTAAATGGAACTGAAAATGANTCAGAAATTAAAAATATTATTTACAATTTAGAAAAGCANTCCTCACATCCAATTGCAAAATCGCTTTGTAAAATCTATAAAAAGTTTGCTACAAATCTTNAAGCTTCAAAAATTATTGAAAAAAAGGGTAAAAGTATTATTGGGACAATAAATAACCAAAAATATGAAATCGGTTCCAGTAAAATAAAAGATACAGAAGACGATTTTGATGTATATTTATATAGAGAGGAAAAGTTAATTGCAAAACTTAAAATCTATGACCAAATAAAACACAGAACAAAGGAGACAATAGAAAATATTAATTTAAAATACAATACAATTTTGGTTAGCGGAGATTCTAGAAGAAAATGCAAAAATATTTCAAAAAAACTAAATATAAAAGAGATATATAGCGAGCAAACGCCAATTGATAAAATTGATATTATAGACAAACTAGTACAAAAAAGCCCAACTATTATGGTGGGTGATGGAATTAATGATGCACCAGCACTNGAAAAAGCAACAATTGGTATTTCCTTAAGTGATTCAACTNAAATTGCAATTAAATCTGCCGATATAGTACTACTTAATAAAAATACAATAGAAAAACTTCCCTTAACATTAGATATAGGAAAGCATACACTTTTAACTATCAAACAAAATCTATTTTGGGCATTTTCATACAATATAATTGCAATACCTCTTGCTATATTGGGATTATTAAATCCGATGTGGGCAGCATTATTTATGGCATTCTCCGACATTGTTGTTATTNGCAATTCTATCAGGTTACGGTATAAAAATATTTTTTCTTAAATTAGCGCGAAAATAAAACTAACAAAACAAGAACTATGAAACATTTATCTACTTTTTTAATTGCTTTACTAACATTCTATATTGGTACAGCACAAGTCAACTCAGGATTAAATAATTTCAAGATTAAGGCTGTTAATGATAAAGTAATGATGTCAGGTGACGACGCCCTACTCCATCTTTTAGTTAATCCAAATCCAAATACTGCAGCTATTTCAAATGCAAAATCTGTAAATTTGAATGAAACTGTTATTGGAAATACNACATATGACTTACAAACTAATGCTGCAATTCAAGATAGAATTATTATGCATAATGATGGAAGTATTTCTGCAGCATGGACAATGAGTCAACAATACAACACAACTTTCGCTGATAGAGGTTCTGGGTATAATTTTTACAGCTACTCTAATGGTGCCTGGGATGCAAATCCAACTATGAGATTAGAAAGCTCAAGATGTGGATGGCCATCAATGATAGTCACAGGAANTGGCAAAGAAGCTGTTATAACACACAATACAGATAATTCATATGTTGGAATTACACATAGAGCTTCAATTGGTAGTGGAGCTTGGACTGAAAACATTATATCTTCTCAAGATAGTACAGGAATGTTTAGAGATATGATATGGAACAGATCCGCTGTTGGTGGCCTAAACAATGAAACAATACATATGATTGCAGTTACTGCATCATCTAATTTCAACGGTCCTCTTTTTAATGGACTTGATGGTGCTTTAGTATACTACAGATCTCAAGATGAAGGTGTTACATGGGACANAATGGATGTTCAGCTTCCATCACTTGACACTTCGAATTTTATAGGAATGTCTGGTGATGTATATGCCATAGACGCAAGAGGTGAAACAGTAGTAATAGCATATTTTGATGATTGGGGAGATTCATTTATACTTAAGTCNNATGACAACGGAGATAACTGGACTAGAACAACATTTTTAGATGTNCCAGTACAAAAGTATGCTATGGATGATGGTTTTGACCTAGACGGTAATGATACCACTGATCACTTATTTTCAACAGATAATTATGGGGCNGTTATTTTAGATAACAATAANATGGCTCATGTTGCATATGGAGTAATGCAATATGCNGATGATGATCTTACTGATGCTCAGTCTAGTTGGTATCCAGGAACNAACATGTTNGCTTATTGGAACGAAAGCTTTGGGGCAGATAATTATTTAGATTCAACTTATTCACAATACCCAGCATATACAGTTAATGGTATTGTGGTTGATACGCTACATTACTCAACTGATACCGTATTCACAAATCAGTGGGATTCTGCAACAAATACCACTATACATGTACCAACAAATTATTTACAAATCATTCATTACAATGACCCAAATAACCCAAGTACTCCTACAGATACAATGTGGGTTTGGGAATCAAATATTTTGACAAATGTTTATGATTCAATAGGAAACATTGACACNACTATTTTATTGTCAGCAGATACAACAATATATCATAGCTACAATTCTACTACAACATACTTTACTGTTGCTAACAANACACAACTTCAAGACACTATTAACTTTATTGATGCTGCTGGTATAGCTACTCCAAGAGGNAGATGGTGGTCAGACATGATGGATAANAATATTATTGCATCTGCNCCAGATCTTAATGGAGATGGANTAGTTGATGGAATAGATTCAACAGGAGGNTATGCTCTTTATTACGCTTCTAGAGCAAGTATGCCAAATATTGGNTTAACTTCTAATAATGAAATTTGGTTATCTTTTGCTGCATATCAAGAAAATGCTGATAATGGTACACAAGTATATCGCCATATATATTTAACTAAGTCATCTGACGGAGGTATAACATGGAAAGAACCTGTTGATGTTACACCATCAGACGTGTGGAATGGTATGTTAGAATGTGTTTATGGTTCAATGCATCATGTTGTTGATGACAAAGTAAGATTAATTTATCAAAGAGACTTTGAACCAGGACTTGCTGTAAGAGGTGACGAAGATATTCCTGATAATAATGACATAGTATATTTAGAAATAGATACTGTTGGGTTATGGTCAAATACTCCAACAAGCATTAATGAAATAAAAAATAATTTTTCATTAAATGTATATCCTAACCCAGCAATAAATTCAACTACATTAGAAATATATTCTGATAATAATTCTGATATAGAAATCAATATTATTGATGTTTTAGGAAAAAATGTATTTACTAAAAAAACAAAAGTTTACTCAGGTAAAAACTTAAAAACCTTAGATATAAGTAATTTACAAAAAGGAGTATATTTTATAAATACATCAATAAATAACAACCTTATTTCTAAGAAATTAACTGTTAAATAATTTTAAAAATATTCAAATTAAAAAAGCCAGATAATAATCTGGCTTTTTTATTTGTAATCAAATAATGAATGAATTTTTGGTAGTTGATGAGATATAAATCCCTCAGCATACTTGCAATTTGATAATCTACCGAAGTCCTGTGCTCTATATTTTACACTCTCTAAAAATTCTTTTGAAGAAATTATTGTTTTTGATTCCTTGCTTGATGGATTATAAAATTGAGAAGAATAAGCTTTAACTGCTTTTATTTTTAAATCCATTTGGGAGGAAATATCAATAACAAAATCAGGTGTCAAATTATTAAATTGAATGTAATGATAAATATATTTTGGCCTCCAAACTTCTTGATTTGTATCAATCTTTTCTAATCCTGCTAAAAAAGAAGAATCAACAGTTATATTTGAAGATCTACCATGATCAGGATGCCTATCAGACAAGGCATTAGTTACAACTATATCTGGTTTATACTTTCTGATTTTTTTAATTAAATCAAGTTTATGAGATTCATCATCTTTAAAAAATCCATCTTTAAAATTCATATTTTCACGAATATCTAAGGACATAATTTCTGATGCATCTTTAGTTTCTTTATCTCTTATTGCAATACTACCTCGTGTACCTAATTCTCCTCGTGTTAAATCAATAACTCCAACTTTCTTACCATTTTGAATTTCTTTGATTAAAGTACCACCACATCCAAGTTCAACATCATCTGGATGTGCTCCAAAGGCTAAAATATCTAGTTTCATTTATATTTTTTTTTATATTTAATCTTAGCTAGTACTGTACTTACAATCATAATTGCTAATAAATAATAAACAAATTTTGGTATTGGCATTGGATCTCCAGCAGCATAAGAATGTAAACCTGATAAATAATAGTTAACACCAAAATATGTCATAATTATAGTCCAAATTGCAAACATAGAAACGGAGTTAAATACCAAAGTATTATTTAATTTAGGTATAAATCGCATATGAAGAATGAATGCATAAATCAGTATACTTACAAGAGCCCAAGTCTCCTTAGGATCCCATCCCCAATATCTTCCCCAAGATTCGTTTGCCCATACGCCTCCAAGGAAAGTACCAATTGTTAACAAAACAAGACCTAATTCAATAGTTTTTTCATTAATTATTTTCAACTCACTCAATACTGTTTTAACTTTTTGAAAATTCTCTTTTGATTGAAAAATAATAAGACACAAAGACAAGAAACCTAACATAAATGCTAAAGAAAAAAAGCCATATGACGAAGTAATTATAGAAACATGTATCATCAACCAATATGAATTTAATACTGGCACTAAATTTGTTATTGTTGGATCAAGCCAATTAAGATGAGCAACCATTAAAATTAAAGCTGATACAATTGCAGTTGCTGTTAGTGGCAGCATAGATCTTTTGTTAAATATCCACCCAGAGAGCATTGTAGCCCAGGCAATGTAAATCATAGACTCATATCCATTACTCCAGGGAGCATGATTTGAAATAATCCATCTGACAATAAGACCTCCAGTGTGTAAAATAAAACCAAACAATATAAAAAAGCTTATTANCTTTACTAACTTGCTTAACAATTTTGAGTTGTTAAATATTTGTAATATAGAGAATATAAGAAGTAAAAAACCAAAAATAAAATAGTAAATAAATAAACGTGAAAATATTTTAGACTGATTATAAATAATTTCAAGATCTACTTTTGCTTTTGATGGTAATACTTCAGTACCATATCTTTCTTGAAATTTATTAATAAATTGAACAATTGTATCTGTATAATTCCATTGATTTGTTTCAAGACTTTCTTTTAGAGTGTTAAAATATAAGGGCATNATTGTTGCAACAAACAAAGAGTCTTTTCCAGAAAACAAATTAGATTGAAGGGACGAAACCCAAGTATTATTTTCATCATCAGGGACAGGAAANAATCTAAAAATACCGCCATTGAAAATCATAAAACAAATATTAATTCTTTCATCAACTCTAATTATATCTTTTTCAAATTGTGAGCGATCTTCAACAGGCATTGCATATGCTGATTCAACGTCATTTAAAATTANATAGTCTCCATCAGAGTTGAAAAAATCAGTAATCTTTAACAAAGTTGATCGAGAATTAAGATCTGGTGCTTCAAGTAAAGTTCTTAGTTTCTTAGATGAAACTTTAATTAAATCAACATTACTCCAGTGTTTTGGACTACTCATCATTCCTAAAATTGTTTGAGTAGATGTTAAAGTGTTATAATTATCTTTTCCAGTAATTTTTCTAAGATATTCTGAACAAAGAGTATTTACTGGTTTTAATCTACCCCCATTATCTTGTATGACTAATTGTTGGAATTTATTAGCATGATCTAATGCTACAGNNTGATGAGCGTCAACTTTAAAACANGTAAANAATAATATNAAAATNAGTGGATTTTTAANATTCAATTTTTGAAGTTGTTTTCTNAAAAGACTAAATCTNGATTNCTTTGCGAAAAGAACAAGAATAAANCCTAAAGAAAGTAAAAAATANCCNANGTATGTAATGATNGTTCCCCACCAATCATGATTAACAGANAANATAGTACCTTTTTCGTCTTTATCATATGAGGATTGAAAAAATCTAAATCCTTTATGNTGTAATACNTTATTCATATATATTCTATAATCTGTNTCTGTATATTGATTNTTCTTNACCAATTCATCTATATTTTCTTTAGAAATNTTCTTAAAANCTTGATCATATTTTTTTTTCTTATCTAATATTGTTACTTCTGCAGCATACGAACTNGGACTTTGNGANCCNGGGTATCTTTCAAGTTGAAAATCTCTTAAATATAAACTAAATGGTGTTTTGTAGTACTTGGAACCGTACGATAATGAAAAATTTATTCCATCAATAGTAAACTCTTCTTTCTTTCCCTCAAAACCTTTTCCACCACTTAACTGAACTATTTTCTCCTTACCATTTGACTCAACTTTAACAATCAACATATCATCTGACCCATCTTTCATCTTTTTTGAACCATTAACTTTTTTAAGCATTCCATTTTCCACATATTCTTTTAAAACAAAATTTAATCCGTTAGTAGTATGTAGAGCTTTAGAATTAAAAGAAAAATCAACTAGTTTATTAATTTGATTTTTTTCTCTGGTTAGCATACTCATTGTCTCTAAATCATATGGGGAATTACAAACTAAAACACCACTACTATCTTTAATATTAATTGCTCCTGCAACTGGATTATTAAAAGTAAAAATTTCATCTTTAATTAATTTTTGTTCTTTATCTCTTAGAAACTCAGATTGCATTCCATTGTCACCAGGAACCACTAAATGAATAAGTTTATTATTAATTTCAGGGTTTACTATTAAAGAGTCTTTTACATCAACTAAAAAATCTTGATAGCTTACTTTTATATCATTTATAAAGTTTAATGTGAAGGAAAAATTATTTTTTGTGATTGGAGATAAAAATAACTTCTTCTCATAGTTTAATTGTTGTGCAGGTGCTTTGGTTTTCGGATTATAGTTATTTACATGAACTTTTAAGAATGTATCATCCGATATAAAAGAATCACTACTTTCACCTTCTCGAATATGCATCATCCCTTCATAGCTAACGTATCTGGTTATTGCTGATCCAATTAAAATAACAATAAAAGAGAGATGAAATGTTAATGCAGCTAATTTTTCTTTTCTAAATAANTTAAAACGAAATAGATTAGCTATTAAATTAACAGTTAGCAATAACAAAATCAATTCGAACCACCACTTATTAAAAATCAGTGCTTTAGCTGCTGACCTACCAAAATCATTCTCAATAAATGTTGCATAACCAATTACTGCTGCAAAAAGCAGTAATAAAAATGTCATAAANTGCATTGANAAGAGAAGATTTGTAATTTTTTTAAACATAAATAAGATATGTTACAAAATTACTAATAATTATTAGATTTGCATGTAAATAATCCAAATGAAAAACATATCAATTATTGGATCTGGAAATGTTGCAACACATCTAGCATTAAGCCTTAAAAAAAATTTTTTTTGTATACATCAAATATATAGCCGAAATATAAAAAATGCAGCGAATCTTGCTAATTTAGTTAATGCAAAATACACATCAAAAATAACTGAAATTGAAAAAGTAGATTTAATAATAATAGCNNTTTCTGATGATGCGATAATTCAAATTATAGAAAATTTAAAAGGAACAAATATTGTTCATACTTCAGGTAGTGTTAGTCTTGATATATTTAATAATAAATATAAAAATTATGGTGTTTTATATCCTTTGCAAACTTTTAATAAAAAAACTGCAGTAGATATTAAACACACTCCTATTCTAATTGAAACTAACAATTGTGAGTTTGAGAAAAAACTAGTGAAAATTGCAAGTAAAATATCTGATAATATTTTTATTTTAAATTCTGAGGAAAGAGAAAAAATCCACTTAGCCGCTGTATTTGCATGTAATTTTAGCAATCATATGTACACTATTGCCAATAATATNTTAAAAAAAACTAATGTTGATTTTTCAATTTTAATACCTCTAATTAAACAAAATATTTCTAAAATTAAAAACAATAATCCTCTAAAACTACAAACAGGACCTGCTAAAAGAAAAGATTTTAATGTAATCGAAAAACATATACAACAAATCAACGACAATCAAATTAAGATGATATATAAACTAATCACACAGTCAATAATTGATGCAGATGAAAAAATCCAATCAAATGAATGATTTGAAACATTTATTTAAATTAATAAGATTTAAAAATTTAATGATTATTTTAAGTATTCAACTTTTAATAAAGTTCTGTATTGTCAACCAATTTATTGATAATTATTCTTTAAATTGGATTGAATATATTTTATACCTAANAGCAACAATTACAATAGTAGCAGCNGGTTATATAATTAATGATATTTATGATNTCGAAGCAGATTTAATCAATAAAAAAAATGATGTTTTAGTAAATAAANATATTAATGAAAAAAAGGCATTTAGATATTATTTCATTTTTAATTTAANNGGNATTNTNTNTAGCTTAATTNTAAGTATGNTATTAAANAAATTATATTTATCATTAATTTTTATNTATTTTGTTTTTGCATTATGGCATTACTCAAAAAAATTAAAAAAATCATTTTTGATAGGAAACATTCAAGTTTCATTTCTTGTNGCACTAAGCATAATTAANATTATTATTTTTGATATAACTTTAGANAATNTANACAATGAAAATAAATTTTATGCACAAATTATCTTAATTTATGCTAGTTTTTCATTTATAACAACNCTAATAAGAGAAATTAATAAAGACATTGAAGATGTTAAAGGAGATTTAACAATAAACGCTTTAACATTACCAATCAAAATTGGAATTAAAAAAAGTGCTACATTAAATTGCTATTTTATAATATTAACTGTGATCTTTATTGCTTGCATTCAATATTTACAATTAAAAGAGCTTTTTTTGTCTAATAATAGTTGGGGAGTTAATTCTTTTTCAATATCATATTGTTTTGCTTTACAAATTCTATTATTAAAATTGTTATATAAAACATATAACTCAAAAAGCAAATCAGATTTCATTTACAATAGTAAATTATCAAAAAANATAATGGTAATTGGAATTTTATCAATACCTTTTTTTACATTTATTTATGCTTAAACACTTAAAAAAATATAAAATTATTCTAGGCTCAAATTCTCCNAGAAGAAAAAAGTTATTATCAGAGCTTAATATAAATTTTNATGTTATTTCAAGTAATNTTAAAGAAACNTACTCAAACTCAATAAAAAAAGAAAAAGTTGCAGAACATTTAGCTNATAGAAAAGCATTAAACATATCTAAATTAAAATTACCAGANAATTATNTATTNATTACTGCAGACACCACTGTTTTAATNAANGGNAAAATATTAAATAAACCAAAAAATATAAATCAAGCTCAAAAAATGCTTCAAGAAATTAGTGACCAATCTCATCAAGTCATAACTGGAATATGTATTAAGACTAAAATGAATGAAGTTCTTCTTTCTGTTAGTTCAGAAGTTATTTTCAATAAACTATCATTAGATGAAATATCATATTACATAGAAAATTTTAAACCTTTTGACAAAGCTGGTAGTTATGGNATTCAAGAATGGATTGGTCATNTTGGTGTAAAAACTATAAATGGGTCNTANACAAATATTATGGGTTTTCCAACAAATAATATTTATGAAAATCTTAAAAAAAAATTTTAGGAAGTTAATTTATTATATTTGTAAAAATCATTCATATAAAACTTTTAGTATGAAAAATATAATCAAAATTTTTATTGTTTTAATATTAGTGCAAAGTTGTACTCCCATGAAAAAAATAACCTACCTGAACAATAGCGAGTCAGGAAAATGGGATATTTCACCGATTCCTCCAAAACATCAACTCGAAATTGGTGATGTTCTGATGGTCAAAGTTATAAGTAGAAATGAAGAACTAAATAATTTGTTTAATATTGAAAANAATACCAATAGTGCAAACGAAAAGCTAACAAGTGCAAATCTTTACCTAAACGGTTTTACAATTTCTCAAGACGGAACAATAGACATACCTAATGTTGGAAAAGTTTACATACTAAATCAAACTATAGACGAGGCCAAAGAAACAATTTTAAAAGTAGCAAACGATTATTTAATTAATCCCTTTGTTATTGTAAAACTTGCNAATTTTGAATTTACAATCTTAGGAGAGGTAAACNTACCTGGAAANTATCCTNTATANAAAGAATCTATCACAATTTATGATGCAATCGCNATGGCNGGAGATATAAATGATTTTGCTGATTTAAAAAANGTNAAAATAATTAGGTCAAACAAAAACAATAAAAAAACGTANAANATNGANNTAACTCAAGCAAANATTATGACATCTGACTTTTTTTATTTAAAAAACAATGATTTAATTTACATACAACCNTTAAAATATAAAGGNTTTAGAAAGTCNCAATCACAAACNTTGTTNTCTGTTTTAACAACAGTAGCNATNTTATTTAATGTTTATCTCAAAGCNACAGAATAAATGAATNACAAAGATCTNAACGANGAAAAAATAGATATAAAANGNATATTTNTNAGTTANACAACTTATTGGTATTTCTTTCTACTTTCTGTTCTGTTTTTTATTTTTCTAGGNTTTTTAATTAANAGATANACAGTTCCAGANTATAGTGTTTCTTCAACCTTNTTNATTAGAGATGANAGTAACACTCANCTTGGNGCTGAAAATATATTAGAAGGTTTAGAGTTNTTTAGTGGTAAAAAAAATCTTAAAAATGAAATTGTAATTTTAAAATCATACTCAGTTACAGAACAAATTGTTGAAGAACTTAATCTTGGTATTTCTTATTTTAAAAAAGGTTTCATAATTTCAAATGAATTGTTTAAAAACAGTCCTTTTATTGTTTCTGTTGACTCAACTAAACTACAGGTTACTGGAACAAAATATGAAATTGATTTTATTAATGCAGAATCTTTTATATTGAGATTAAAGACTAATGATAAGTATGCATATAATATAATTAATCAAAAATTTGATAAAAGTAAGCCAGTTGATATAAATTTTGAAGAAGAATATAATTTTGGAGAAGTTATTAGTACACCTCTTTTTACATTTTCAATAAACAAAACATCTTTTTTTGATTTTGATCAAATCAAGAGAGAAAATAAAAAATTCTCTTTTAAATTACATCCTACAAGACAATATGCACAAAAACTAATTAAAGAAATAAATATTAATCCTATTAATAAAGAAACATCAATCTTAAAGCTATCAATTAAAGGAAGTAATCCGAAAAAAAACATAGAAATACTAGACAAATTAACTGACATATATATTNGAAGCGGATTAAATGAAAAAAATATTATGGCAGTTAATACTATTAATTTTATTGACAATCAACTCAGTATTATTGAGGACTCCTTATCTTTTATTGAAAATCAATTAGAAAAATTTAGACTTGAGAATCCAAACTTAGAAATAGTAGATAAAGAATTTGGAACATACTTTCAAAAACAAAAATTAGATAANTCCTTATCTGAACAATCTGTAAATATTAAATATTATAAATCTTTACTAANCTACTTAAAAGATGAATCTAATATAAACAGTATTGTATCACCAACNTCTATGGGTATAAGNAATCCAGAANTTAATAGTCTCATTAATCAATTATTACTTTTATACTCAAACAAAGGAGAACTTGAAATTACTACAACAGATAAAAACCCAAGTTATCAAGCAGTTTTAGCTCAAATAGAGCATACCAAACAAACAATTATAGAAAATATAAAAAATCTCATATCGTCAGCTGCTATATATGAAAATGATCTTAAAAATAGAATCAATCAATTCAATTCAAAAATCAATAAACTGCCTGANGCTGAGAAAAAATATATTATTTTAAAAAGAAAATACCAATATAATGAACAAACAGCTATTTATCTTCAACAGAAAAGATATGAAGCATCATTAGCTAAAGCNGGCACAGAATCNGATCATAAAGTAATTGATGCTGCTAGATTAGATAGTCAAAGACCTATAAAACCTAAGAAAACATTAACATATTTTCTTATGCTAATAATAGCTTTTTTTGTGCCAATTAGTATTATTTCAATTAAAAGATTTTTTAGTGATACAATAAANACAAAATCTGATATTAAAAATAATTCTTCAGTACCAATTATAGGACTCATTGGTCATAGTGATAAATCAACAAGTTTAGTAGTTCCAAATTCAACAAAATCTATAATTACGGAATCGTTTAGATCATTAAGAACAAATATTCAATATATAGCCGCGGATAAAACAAAAAAAATTATATCCGTCACATCTTCAGTTGGAGGAGAAGGCAAGACATTTGTTACCATGAACTTAGCTTCGATTTTTGCTCTATCTAATCATAAAACGGTATTGATTGGCGGGGATTTAAGAAAGCCTAAACTTCACAATAGTTTTAAAGTAGATAAAAATCAAGGACTAAGTAATTATCTAATCAACAAATCAAATTTAGAAGATATAACAAATAAGACAAATATTAAAACTTTAGATGTAATTGCTTCAGGACCAATACCTCCAAATCCAGCAGAACTATTGGATAGCCCTAAAATGAACGAATTGTTAACTATTTTAAATGAAAAATACGATTATGTAATTATTGACACTCCTCCTATTGGTTTAGTAACTGATGGTGTTATATTAATGCAATATGCAGATGCTAANCTATANATTGTCAGACATAATTATTCAAAAATTAAATCTCTAAGTGTAGTAAATAATATTTCTAAAAATAAAAACATATCAAATTTAAATATTGTAATTAATGATTACACACAAAATGAAGGATATGGGTACGGATATGGTTATGGATATGGAAATGATGGGTACGGATATTATGAAACAGATGATCAATAAATTTAATATGCTTTTTGTATGNGCAACAAAAAGATAACACTTCCTATTGCTTTAGCACCTATAGTATTATTAATTTTTTTATTGATAATTAACATAATTATTTTTGATAGCGCTATAAGCATTGCAGGCCAACTTTCATTAATTATTTCTTCCATTGTAACAATTTTTATTGGACTACAATACAAAATAAAATGGAAACATATTCTGCATGCGATTAAAAAAAATATTAGAACTGTTATACCAGCACTAATTTTGCTTTTATTAATCGGTGGGTTATCAGGAACTTGGCTAATTTCCGGCATAATACCTGCAATGATATTTTATGGATTAAAAATATTAAANCCAGATAGTTTCCTATTTATTGTCGCAATAATTTCTGCAATTATATCTGTAGCGACCGGAAGCTCATGGAGTACAATAGCTACTGTTGGAATAGCATTTTTAGGAATTGGAACTGCAATAGGAATTCCTACAGGAATAGTAGCAGGAGCTATTATNTCAGGAGCATATTTTGGGGATAAAATGTCACCATTATCAGAAACNACAAATATGGCTGCAGCTNTTTGTGAGGTAAATTTAATCGATCATATAAAATATATGATGTATACTACCATACCTTCTTTTTTAATTACGCTAATTATATTTTTAATTATAGGATTAAATTTTGAAACTAATATTTCATCTAATCAAATTAATGAGGCTTTAAATATTATATCAAATAAATTTGAAATCAATTTATGGCTTTTTCTTGTTCCTATATGTGTAATAATTTTAATTATAAAAAGAGTGAGTGCTATAAAATCATTATTTGTAGGAACTTTACTTGGAAGCGTATTTGCAATTATCTTTCAACAAGATATTTTATTTGAGATTTCTAATTTGAATAAGAAAAATTTCATTTCACTACTATCTGCTAATTTAAATGCAATAACCGGAGATATTAATTTTNCNCAAATTAATACTGATATAAACGANGTGTTTAATNTNCCNGAAGATGAAAGATCAAGCCTACTAAAATCAAGTGGGATGTATGGGATGTTTAATACTATTTTACTTATGATTTGTGCAATGATATTTAGTGGATGTATTGAAAGCACTAAAATACTTTCAACAATTTCAAAACCGATAATTAGATATGCAAAAACAAACAGCAAGTTAATTGGAGTTAATGTCGGGACTTGTGTTTTCTTTAATATAACAACATGTGATCAGTATATGAGTCTTGTAGTTCCAGGTAGAATGTTTTCCGGTTCATACAAAGACAATAAACTAGCACCTGAAAACCTTAGCAGAACAATAGAAGACAGTGGAACTGTGACCTCTGTTTTAATCCCCTGGAATTCATGCGGCGCAACACAGTCTGCTGTTTTAGGTATAACAACATTAACTTATCTTCCTTTTTGTTTTTTTAATATATTATCTCCCATAATGACATTATTTTTTTCTAGATATGCAATCAAGATAAAAAAACTTAATTAAAGATATCCTTTAATTTTTGAATAGTAAAATCTATTTCGTCAAAAGTGTTGTACTTGGAAAATGAAAATCTAATTCCAGTTCTCTTAGCATTTGGATCAAAATAAGATAATACATGTGAACCTTTATTTGATCCTGAGGCACACGCACTTCCACCACTGCAAGAAACTCCTGCGATATCTAAATTAAATAATAGCATCTCGCTATTTTTTGTTAAAGGGAAGCTAACAGTAAGAACTGTATAAAGACTATTATCTAAATCATTACTATTTGCAAAAAAAAGTACATCTGGAATATATAATTTTAACTTCTCAATCATATAAGATTTTAATTTTTTAATATATAACATATCTTTATCTAAATTCTCATATGCTAACTGCATAGCTTTAGCTAAAGCTGAAATTGAATGAATATTTTCTGTTCCAGCACGCATATTTCTTTCTTGAGCACCGCCAATAATAAAAGGAGAAATTTTGACATTATCAGAAATATAAATAAATCCTATTCCTTTAGGGCCATGAAATTTATGAGCAGATGCCGCTAAAAAATCTATATTGATTTTTTGTAAATCTATGTGATAGTGTCCGATTGTTTGCACTGTATCAGAGTGAAATATAGCATTATGATTTTGACAAATAATACCTATTTTCTTTATATCTTGAATTACACCGACTTCATTATTTGCATGCATGATAGAAACAAACGTTCTTGAATTGTTTTTTAATAAATTTTCTAAATCAGAAAAAGACACAAGGCCATTTTTATCCAATTTGACATATGAAAGTTTTATTTTATTTTCTTTTGCTAATTTTTCTAAAGGATATAAAACTGCATGGTGTGAAATTCTTGATGTTATTGCATGCTTAATATTATAGTTTTCAATACTCATTTTAATTGCCATATTATCTGATTCTGTTCCTCCAGATGTAAAAAAAATGTTTCGCGGATATGTATTTAATATTTTAGCAATTATTGTTCTGGATTGCTCAACAATAGTTTTAGATTTTCTTCCTTCAGAATGAGTTGATGATGGATTAGCAAACTGATGTTTCATTAAAGAGGACATCAATTCAATAATTTCTTTTGAAATTGGAGTAGTGGCTGCATTATCTAAATATACTCTTTTCATGAAGTAGTAAGTTCAATAAAGTTTATAATTTCTTCAGCTAATTTTTGTGATTTCTTTTCGGAAGTGCTTTCAGCATATATTCTGATTATGGGCTCAGTATTTGATTTTCTTAAATGGATCCACTCTTTGTCAAGGATAATTTTTACACCATCAATTGTATTAATTTCATATTTCTTATACTTTTTAGTAACTGATCTAAAAACAGCATCTAAATCAACTGATTTGTCTAATTTAATCTTGTTCTTTGAAATAAAATAATTAGGATAGGATTTTCTTAACTCACTTGATTTAATTTTCTTTTTAGCTAAGAAAGTTAAAAATAATGCTACTCCAACTAATGCATCTCTACCATAATGTATTGAAGGGTAAATTACACCTCCATTACCCTCACCTCCAATTACAGCATTTGTTTCTTTCATTTTTTGCACAACATTTACCTCACCTACTGCAGATGTGTTATATTCACAATCATATTTTTCTGTAATATCTTTAAGGGCCTGTGTCGATGATAAATTAGACACAGTATTTCCAGGAGTGTTTTGTAATATATAATCTGTAACAGCAACAAGAGTATATTCTTCACCAAACATACTACCATCTTCACAAATAAATGCTAATCTATCTACATCAGGATCTACAACTATACCTAAATCTGCTCTTTTCTTTACAACTAGATTTGAAATATCTACTAAATTTTCAGGCAATGGTTCAGGATTATGTGGAAACTTCCCATTTGGCTCACAATATAATTTTATACATTGGACACCTAGTTTGTTTAATAGTTGTGGTATAATAATACCTCCCGTTGAGTTTACTGCATCAAGAACAACTTTAAATTTTACAGATTTTATTAAATCAACATCAACTAATGGTAAATTTAAAATCTTATTAATGTGAATATCGTTATAATTATCAATTTTAATATAGTTACCAAGAAAATCAACTTTATTATATAAATAATTTTCTTGTTTTGCAAAACCTAAAATTTTATTCCCATCTTCATTTGACAAAAACTCCCCTTTATTATTTAGAAGTTTAAGAGCATTCCATTGCTTAGGGTTATGACTAGCAGTAATTATTATACCTCCTGCTGCTTTCTCCAAAATTACTGCCATCTCAACAGTTGGAGTTGTTGAAAGACCTAAATCTTTAACATTCAATCCACAAGACATCAAAACTCCTGACACAATATTTCGCACCATCAGACCTGAAATTCTTGCATCTCGCCCTATAACTATTGTGTTTTTATTTTCATTATTAGTAGAAACTATATTATTTTGTTTACTTTTTATAAAATTTGCATAAGCAGTTGTAAATCTAACAATATCAACTGGTGATAATGAATCACCAACTATACCTCCAATTGTTCCCCTAATTCCTGAAATAGATGTTATTAAAGTCATACAAATTTTTATAACAAAACTACATAATTAAAATTATTGTTACTCAACTATTATTATCTTTGTTTAATGTTAAATATTTTATCTCAAATACCAGAAAGATCCCAAAAACCAAGAAAAAAAGGATTAACAATGATGATGGATAAAGGTTTAAGTTTTAATCAAGCCAAAGAATTTCTAGAAACTTGCTCAGAATACACTGATATCATTAAGTTAGGATTTGGAACAAGTTTAATAACTCCAAACGTTAAAAATAAAATCAAACTGTACCAAAAAAATAATATCCAAGTTTATTTAGGAGGAACATTGTTTGAAGCATTTGTTATTAGAAATCAAATTGAAGATTACAAAAAACTCTTAAAAAATTTAAGTTTAAACATGGTTGAAATATCCGACGGTAGCATTAATTTAAATCACAAAACAAAGTGTAATTACATTAAAGATTTTAGTAAAAATTTTACAGTTCTTAGTGAAATAGGGAGCAAGTCAGATAATCAAGTCATTGCTAGTGATTGGACAATACAAATGAAAAACGAATTAGAAGCTGGTAGCTGGAAAGTAATTGCCGAAGCTAGAGAAAGTGGAAATATAGGTATTTTTGATAATTTGGGTAAAACAAAAACTGATTTAGTTGATGAAATTGTAAATGACATTGATGCATCAAAAATTATTTGGGAAACACCTCAAAAAACACAACAAGTTTGGTTTATCAATAAATTTGGAACTAATGTTAATCTTGCAAACATCTCTCATTCTGAAATAATTCCTCTTGAGACTCTAAGACTAGGGCTAAGGGGTGATACACTTAATAATTTTATAACTAATTAATAATCATTAGGTGTTAAAAGTAAACAAGGAAAATATCAAAAAAAATCAAAAACTTATTTTATTTCTTAAAGGAATTGCAATGGGAGTAGCTAATATTATTCCAGGAGTTTCTGGCGGTACTATCGCTTTAGTTACTAATATTTACGAAAGACTTATTAATGCACTGAAGAAATTTGATTTAACTGCTATTAAGCTTTTACTATCAATGGATTTTAAAAAGTTTGCTAAACATACGGATTTAATTTTCCTGACATGGTTATTTAGTGGAAGTTTATTTGGTGTATTTAGTGTGGCAAAGTTATTTGAATATATGTTTGAGTTTTATCCAATTATGATATGGTCATTCTTCTTTGGACTAATTTTAGCATCTGTATACTTTATAGGTAAAAAAATTAATAATTGGAATATTTATAATTTTATAATTTTCATTTTCGGTGCTATTGTTGCAACATCTCTTTTATTTTTGGAACCTGCAAATGAAAATGACAACCTACTATTTATAATAGTATGTGGAATTATCGGAGTTAGTGGAATGATGCTTCCTGGTCTTTCAGGTTCTTTTATTTTAATTCTAATGGGAAATTATGAATTAATTTTAGTTTCTGCTATATCAGAATTTAATTATATGATTTTATCTTTTTTTTTAATAGGTTCAGTTTTAGGATTAGTAATATTTTCACATATTATTGCTCATTTATTAAAGAAGTACAAAGATCAAACATTATCTATTTTAACAGGTTTCATCTCTGGATCTCTATTAATTGTTTGGCCATGGAAAAAAATAAAAAGTTCTGATATTTCAATAGATAACAAAGACAACTTATTAGCATATAGCTGGTCTCTTCCTGAAAATTTAAATCTTGAATCACTTTTCTCTCTATGTTTAATATTTTTTGGTTTTTTGATAGTTTATTTACTCGAAAATATTGACAAAGGAAAATGAAAGTATATGGATTAATTGGTAAAAAATTAGACCATTCATTTTCTTTAAAATTTTTTAATGAAAAATTTAAAAAGGAAAAAATATCTAACGTTATCTATAGAAACTTTGAAATCAATTACGTAGAGGATTTTAAGCAAATAATAAATCAAGCAAATATTTATGGACTTAACGTTACAATACCATATAAACAAACAATTATTCCATATTTAGATGCTTTATGTCCAGAAGCTAGAAAAGTTAATTCTGTAAATACTATTAAAATTTATGAAAACAAATTAATTGGCTATAACACTGACATAATTGGATTTGAACATAGTATTAATACTCTTAAAAAATATAAAAAGGCAATTATTCTTGGTAATGGCGGTAGCTCTCAGGCTGTTCAATATGTTTTAGATAAATTAAACAAGGAGTTTATTGTTATTTCAAGAAATTCTAAATATAACTACGCGTACATTGATTTTAATTTATTAAAAACACACAAGTTAATTATAAATACAACACCACTAGGAATGTTTCCAAAAATTGAAAAATATCCAAATATTCCTTACCAATATATAGATAGTTCCCACTACCTTTATGATTTGATATACAACCCACCAACTACAAAATTTTTAAAAGAAGGAATTAAAAGAGGAAGCAACACTAAAAATGGATTAGACATGTTAAAAAAGCAAGCAGAAGCTTCATGGAATATTTGGAACACTCAAAAATAATAGTAATATTGTAAATTAATATATACGTTGAAAAAATTAAATATAATAGAATTAGATTCACAAGATTTTACTGAACTAACAAATCAAGTAAAAAATATGATTTCTCAGAAAGATCCAATGAAGGTCTCTAAAGATATTGAGTTAATTAAATCTATATTCTATAAAAAATTTAACTACAAAAAATCAAGCAAAAGTATTTCTGAAAATGATTTAAAAGAAGAAATAAATTTTAAAAAAATTTTAAAAAAATATAAAAAAAATAAAGAGATTTTCAGAGAAAAAATAAACAATCAAGAAAAGAGAAATCTAAAAGAAAAAGAAAAAATCATAAGTGAAATAAGTCAATTAACTGAACAAAAAGAATTATTAAATAATACATTCTCAAAATTTAGATCTCTACAAAAAAAATGGAATGATATTGGATTTGTTCCAATTGAATTTAAAACTGATATATGGCAATCCTATAATCATAATGTTGTTAAATTTTATGACTACATTAAACTCAATAAAGAATTAAGAGATATTGATTTTGACAAAAATTTCAAACTTAAAGAGCAAATTTGTCTAGATGCTGAGAAGTTAATTAATGAAACGTCAATTAACAAAATGGATATGTCTTTGCAAGATCTACATATTAAATGGAAAAAAATTGGTCCTGTTAAAAAAGAATACAGAGACAAAATATGGAACAGATTTCAAAAAATTAGTAAAGATTTAAATAAAAAAAAGAATGATTTTTTTATAAAAAGAAAAAAAATTGATAATGAAAAAACTAAAGAAAAAAATGATATAAGCAAAAAAATAAAGTCTTTGGCAGATGAATCAAATTTAACTATTTCTGAATGGAAATCAAAAACATTAGAATGTGAAAAACTTACTAATAAATGGAAAAAAATAGGTAAGCTTGAAAAAAATAGTAATAAAAAAGTATGGGAAGAGTTTAAAAATTCTCTAGACTATTTTTATAAAAAAAAGAGAAATTTTTATGAAACCAAAAAAATAAAAGAAATTGCTTTAATAAATCGAAAAAAAGAAATTTGTCAAGAAGCAAAACAATTAAAATTATCAACTGAATGGGAAAAAAGTAGTAATAAATTAATTAAATTACAAAAAGAATGGAAATCAATAGCTTACACGAAACAATCTAATCGTTTATGGCAAGATTTTAAAATTTCAACAGATTATTTTTTTAAAAAAAGAAATGAAACATTCAAGAATGCTAAACTAGAAGAGAAGAAGATAATAGAAGAAAAAAAGAAAACACTCATTAGAATTAAAAAATTACAGGTAAAAACAAAAAAAGAAAGTTTAAATATTTTGAAAAATTACATTAACAAATGGTATACCGATAAGAATATTATTTCAAATAAAAATTTAAACTCAAAATTTGATAATTTAATAATAGCAAAATATATAGAAATAGGAATTGATTATCGTACTGCAGATATTGATATTTACACATTAAAAATAAAAAGTATTAAAAATAAAACTAAGTTAATATCTGAAGAGAAAAATTATTTAGATTCAAGTTTAGATATTTTGAAAAAAAAACTCTTACAATATCAGAACAATATTGACTTTTTATCAAATAACACTCAAACAGAATCTTTGTATAAAGAAGTGGAGGATAAAATAAATTCCGTCAAACAGGATATTGACCACATCAATCATAAACAAAAAATATTGAACGATTCCAAATGAGTTTTGATTTAAACGCAAAATTTAAACCAGCAGGAGATCAACCTGAAGCAATTAAAAACTTATGTGATGGAATACATAATAATATTGACTATCAAACTCTACTAGGTGTTACTGGATCAGGAAAAACTTTTACAATAGCTAATGTAATTAAAGAAATTAATCAGCCAACATTAATACTTAGTCATAATAAGACGCTAGCGGCTCAACTATTTAGTGAGTTTAAACAATTTTTTCCAAATAATGCTGTAGAATANTTTGTATCATATTATGATTATTATCAACCTGANGCATATATNCCTAGTACTGGATTNTATATTGANAANGATTTATCCATAAATGAAGAAATTGAAAAATATAGACTTAATACTACAACATCATTACTTTCTGGTAGAAAAGATATAATTGTTGTCTCCTCTGTTAGTTGTATTTATGGAATTGGTAATCCTGAAGATTTTTATGATGGAATAATAAATATCGCTGTTGGAGACTTAATTAGTAGAGAAAAACTACTTCAAAAACTAGTTAATTCATTATATCATAGAACAACAGAAAAATTTACAAGGGGTAGTTTTAGAGTATTAGGAGAGACTGTTGATATTTTTTTAGCTCATAATGATTTAGCATATAGAATTATTTTTTTTGGCAACGAAATTGAAGAAATTGAGAGCTTTAAACCTGAAAATGGAAAAATAATTGAAGATCATAAGAATATTACAATATATCCAGCAAATATTTTTATGACATCAAAAGAAAAAACACATAATGCAATTAAAGATATACAAGATGATTTAGTTAAACGAATAGACTATTTTAATGATGTGGGACTCAAATTAGAAGCTAAAAGAATAAAAGAAAGAACTGAATTTGATATTGAAATGATTAAAGAATTAGGCTATTGTTCAGGAATAGAAAACTACTCTAGATATTTTGATGGAAGAAAATCTGGAAGCAGACCATTCTGTTTACTAGATTATTTTCCAAAAAATTATTTAACAGTAATTGACGAAAGTCATGTTACAATACCTCAAATAAGAGCTATGTTTGGTGGAGACAAGTCAAGAAAAACAACATTAGTAGAACATGGATTTAGACTACCAGCAGCAATGGATAATAGACCACTAACATTTGATGAGTTTGAACTTATTAGTAATCAAACTATATATGTTAGTGCTACACCCTCAGATTTCGAACTAGAAAGGTCTAATGGAATAATTACAGAACAAATATTAAGACCAACAGGGTTACTAGATCCAAAAATAGAAGTCAGAGATTCGAAAAATCAAGTTGATGACCTGTTAAATGAGATTAATTTTCGGGTTGAAAAAAAAGAAAGAATTTTAGTAACAACTCTTACAAAAAGAATGGCAGAAGAGTTTAATAAATATTTACATCGATTTAATATTAAATGTAGCTATATTCATTCTGATGTTGATACATTAGAAAGAGTTGAAATTCTTCACGGTCTAAAAGAGGGAAAATTTGATGTTTTAATAGGAGTAAATCTACTAAGAGAAGGACTTGACCTACCTGAAGTAAGTTTAGTAGCAATTATGGATGCTGACAAAGAAGGGTTTCTTAGATCAGAAAGATCTTTAACACAAACTGCAGGCAGAGCAGCAAGAAATATTAATGGTCTTGTAATTATGTATGCAAAAACTATCACAAAATCTATGAAAAATACTATTGACAAAACCTCTTTAAGAAGAAAAAAACAATTAGAATTTAACAAAAAAAATAATATTGTTCCTAAACCTATTATTAAAAAAGAGCATATTGTATTTGGTGAAAGACAAAAAATAAATTACGATAAACCAAATAAATCACAAACAATTGATGAAATAAAAAAACAAATAACAATTGCAAAAAAAGAAATGCAAATGATGGCAAAAGAATTAAATTTTGTTGAAGCAGCAAGAATTAGAGATGAAATAATAAATTTAGAAAAGCAATTAAATAACAAAAAACGGGCTTAAAGCCCGTTTTTTATCATATATTGAATAATGTTAATTAAGCATTTACAATATTCTTAGCTACAGGGCCTTTTTCGCCATCAGCTGCTTCAAATGTTACTGAAGCTCCTTCCTTTAAGGTTTTAAAGCCTTCAACTTGAATTTCTTGAAAATGCGCAAAGTAGTCAGTTCCATCAGAACCTTCAATAAAACCATATCCTTTACTTGCATTAAACCATTTTACTGTTCCTTCCATAATTGTTTTTTAAAATTTAATTAATACTAGTGGGAACAACCCCACAAAACGCATCAAAGATAATAAAATAATTAATATACTTCTTTATTAGCTGATTTGAGAGTATTTTGTAACAACATTGCAATTGTCATGGGACCAACACCTCCAGGTACTGGTGTAATATAACTACATGAATCTTTAACCGAATTGAAATTTACATCTCCAAGTAGTTTCCAACCACTTTTTGTTTTGTCAGATTTAACTCTTGTAATTCCAACATCAATTATACACACTCCCTCTTTGATCATACTTTTATCAATAAACTCTGATTTACCCAATGCAACGATTAAAATGTCAGCTTGCTTAGTAATATATTTTAGATTTTTTGTTCGACTGTGAGTTAAAGTAACAGTGCAGTTACCTATTTCATTGTTTTTCCCCATCAAAATACTAATAGGCAAACCTACAATATTACTTCTTCCAACTACCACACAATGTTTTCCAGATGTTTCTATATTATATCTTTTGAGTAGCTCAACTATACCTGCAGGTGTTGCAGAAATATAAGTTGGTAAATTTAACTGCATTTTACCTAAATTTATTGGATGAAAACCATCTACATCTTTCAAAGGGTTAATAGATTGTGTGATTTTAATTTCATTTATATGTTTTGGTAACGGAAGCTGAACAATTAATCCATCTATATCGTCATTACAATTAATTTCTTCAATTTTTTTTAATAATTTTTCTTGCGAAATATTTTCTTTAAATCTAATCAAAGATGAAACAAAACCAACTTTTTCACAAGCCTTAACTTTTGCAGCAACATATGTTTCACTAGCACCATTTTCACCAACTAAAATAGCTGCTAGATGAGGAGGGCGTTTATTTAGCTTTAAATTTCTAATTACTGATTGAGCAATTTCGTTTTTTATTTCGGTTGCTACTTTATTTCCATCTAATATTTTCATACTTATTTCATTCCAGGAATTCCTCCCCTTGATTGCATCATCTGCATCATCTTTTGAGCTCCACCACCTTGCATCATCTTCATCATTTTGCTCATTTGAGAAAATTGTTTAATTAATTGATTTACTTGTGTTATATCAGTACCACTTCCTAAAGCAATTCTTTTTCTTCTACTACCATTTAGAATTTTAGGATTTCTTCTTTCAAATTTTGTCATAGAATTGATAATAGCTTCAATACCTTTGAATGAGTCATCATCAACATCTACATTTTTCATTGCTTTATTCATACCTGGAATCATACCCATCAAGTCTTTAACATTACCCATTTTTTTAATTTGCTGAATTTGTTTTAAAAAGTCATCAAATCCAAATTGGTTCTTAGCTATTTTTTTCTGAACTTTTCTAGCTTCTTCTTCATCAAATTGTTGTTGAGCCCTCTCTACCAAAGAGATAACATCACCCATACCTAAAATTCTACTCGCCATTCTTTCAGGATGAAATACATCTAAGCCATCCATCTTTTCTGATGTACCAATAAATTTAATTGGTTTATCAACGACAGATCTTATTGTTAAAGCAGCTCCCCCTCTAGTATCACCATCAAGCTTAGTTAAAACTACTCCATCAAAATTTAATTTTTCGTTAAAAGCTTTAGCTGTATTTACAGCATCTTGACCAGTCATAGAATCAACTACAAATAAAATTTCATCTGGATTAATACTATTTTTAACTGAATATATTTCGTTCATCATCACCTCATCAACCGCTAATCTACCAGCAGTATCAATAATAACTACATTTTGACCATTTTCTTTAGCATGAGAAATAGAGGACTTTGCAATGTTTACAGGATTTTTTTCTTCTCTATTTAAGTATACATCAACATTAACTTGATCTGCTAATACTTCTAATTGATCTATTGCAGCAGGTCTGTAAACATCACACGCAACCAAAAGTGGTCGTTTATTAAACTTTTGCTTTAAATATAATGCTAACTTTCCAGAAAATGTTGTTTTACCAGAACCTTGTAAACCAGAAATCAATATAACTGTTAATGAACTTTTTAAATTAATATCAGACTTTTCACTTCCCATCAAGTCCGACAACTCATCTTTCATGATTTTTGTAAGTAACTGTCCAGGCTGCACAGCTGTTAGTACTTTTTGTCCAAGAGCCTTTTCTTTAACTTTATTTGTAAACGATTTAGCTGTCTTAAAATCTACATCAGCTGCTAATAAAGCTTTCCTGATTTCTTTCATTGTTTGAGCAACATTGATTTCAGAAATACTTCCTTGTCCCTTTAAAACTTTAAAGGCTTTTTCTAGCTTATTTGTTAAATTATCAAACATAAAATATAGTTTTAGACAAAAATAACTAATTCAAAAATTATTTTACTATTTCTGCATACAAATCAAAATGATCAGCATTTTTAACAATAACATTAGCAAAATCACCAATTCTAACATATGCATTTTTCGATTCAACCAAAACTTCATTATCAACATCTGGACTATCGTGTTCAGTTCTACCGATAAAATATTTTCCTTCTTTTCTATCAAAAAGAACTTTAAATATTTTTCCTATTTTTTTTTGATTTAAATTATATGAAATGTCAGACTGAAGATTCATAATTTCTTTTACTCTTCTAGCTTTAACTTTTGCAGAAACATTATCATCAAGAGAAAAAGCCGATGTATTTTCTTCATGTGAGTATTCAAATACACCTAATCTTTCAAATTTAGTTTCTGAAACCCATTTTTTTAACTCTTCAAAATTTTCTTCAGTTTCTCCAGGATATCCAACAATTAATGTTGTTCTAATTGCAATGCCAGGAACTTTTTTCCTAAAATTAGACAATAATTGATTCGTTTTTTCAAATGTTGTTCCTCTTTTCATTGACTTTAATATATTATCACTAATATGTTGAAGAGGAATATCAATATAATTACATATTTTTTTATTGTTTCTAATAACATCTAAAACATCGTTTGGAAATCCAGTAGGAAAAGCATAATGAATTCTAATCCACTCAATTTGATCAATTTTTGATAATTCTAAAAGTAAACTAGCCAATTTTCTTTTTTTATAAATATCTAAACCATAATATGTTAAATCTTGTGCAATTAATATTAGTTCTTTAACACCATTAATTGCTAGTTTAGATGCTTCTTTGACTAGATCTTCTATTTTTTTTGATCTGTGCTTGCCTCGCATGAGTGGAATAGCACAAAAAGAACATGGCCGATCACAACCCTCAGATATTTTTAAATAAGCATAGTGCTGCGGAGTTGTAGTTATTCTATCTCCTAGCAATTCATGTTTATAATCTGCTCCCAATACTTTTAATAATTTTGGTAAATCGGTTGTTCCAAAATATTGATCTACATTAGGTATTTCTGATTGTAAATCTGGTTTATATCTTTCAGATAAACATCCAGTTACATAAAGTTTGTCAATATAACCCTTCTCCTTTAGTTTTGCTTGTGTCAGAATAGTATTAATTGATTCCTGCTTTGCGTTATCAATAAAACCACATGTATTAACAACAACAATGTTCGCATCTTGTGAAGCTGATTCATGCTCAACATTTATTTTGTTTGCAGATAATTGGCTCATTAACACTTCAGAATCATAAATGTTCTTAGAACAACCTAAAGTAATTATATTAATTTTATTTTTTTTACTTGATTTTGTTCGCATTTTTAAACAATGAATCTATAAATTCTAATTTATTGAACTCTTGAAGATCATATATCCCTTCTCCTACTCCAATATAATTAACAGGTATTTTAAATTGATCAGAAATTCCAATAACAACTCCTCCCTTAGCAGTTCCATCTAGTTTAGTTAAGGTAATTGAATCTACTTTTGTAGCCTTTGTGAACTGATTAGCTTGTTCAATAGCATTTTGTCCTGTTGAGGCATCTAGAACTAGCATAACATTATGAGGTGCATCTGTAACTACTTTAGACATAACATTTTTAATTTTAGTCAATTCATTCATTAAGTTTATTTTATTGTGTAGTCTACCAGCAGTATCAATGATAACAACATCATAATTATTTGCTTTTGCTGATTGCAATGTATCGAAACAAACGGATGCAGGATCAGAACCCATTGATTGTTTAACTATATCAACTCCTACTCTTTCACTCCATATTACCAATTGATCCACAGCAGCTGCTCTAAATGTATCAGCAGCACCTAATAAAACTTTTTTTCCTTGTTTTTTGAACAAATGAGCTAATTTCCCAATAGTAGTTGTTTTTCCTACACCATTAACTCCAACAACCATAATCACATGAGGAGTACTATTAAAATTAATTTTTTGATCATTATTATCAAGCATTAATAATGAAATTTCATCTTTTAAAAAATTATTTAACTCAGATGAATTAATATATTTATCTTTTTTAACTCTATCTTCTAACTTTTCTATAATCTTTAATGAAGTTTCTACACCAATATCAGAAGATATTAAAACTTCTTCTATGTCGTCTAAAACTAGTTCATCAATTACTTTTTTTCCCGCAACTTGCCTAGCAAGTTTACTGAAGAAACTATCTTTTGTTTTTTTAATTCCAGAATCTAATTTTTTCTTCTTGTCATTAAGATTCGGTTCATTTTCTTTATAAAAATTCTTATTAGAATTACTTTCTTGTAATGGTTTGTTTTCAGAATCCTCAACTTTATCGGCTTTTAATTCAAGATTTAGATTAGAGCTTTTTTTAACTTTTTCAGTCTCTGATTTAACCTCTATATTAAAATCTTTTGGTTTTTCAGATTCAGATTTGTTTTTATCTTTTTTATCTAAAACATTTTTTTTTGATGATAAAGAATCTTTTTTCTTCTTGTTTTTATCAACATTATTTTCATTAAATATTTTTTTAAACTTGTCAAAAATCCCCATTACATTATATTTATTATTTCATTAAAGAAAAAAAGCTTCTTTCATGTGAAAGAAGCTTTTTATAATTTGTTAAAAATATTTATTTCTTAGCTAAAAAATCTTTTACCTTATCTTTAGGAACAATTTCACTTTTAAAAGAATAGCTACCACTTTCATTCTTTACCATTTTAACTGCTTTAGTAAATGATTTAGCTCCTTTTTTTTGTAATGATGCTACTGTTTTCTTTGCCATATTATTCTATTTAATTTCTTTGTGAATAGTCATTTTCTTCATGATTGGATTAAACTTTTTAAGTTCCATCCTATCAGGTGTGTTCTTCTTATTCTTGGTTGTAACATATCTTGATGTTCCTGGAAGTCCACTAGCCTTATGCTCTGTACATTCTAAAATAACTTGAATTCTATTTCCTTTTTTTGCCATTGCTGAATTTTTTCAGATGCAAATTTAATAAATTAAACTAATTACATCTTGTTTACTCTAATAAAAAATAAATCATCTCTCACATTAAAAGTTTCAATATCAAAAAAACCTAGATCTAGTTCTTGCCATAAACTTGTTGGGAAAAGAATTTTATTTTTTGTTCCATAATTTATTTTTATAGGCATATTAAAACCATCTATAGCTTTCCATTTATATAGTAAAGTATAGTGTGCTCCGTGCTTTTGTAGCTTATAATCAAATGTGGGAATTTGCCTATGATTTAAATACTGCTCGAAAAATTTAGTTAAATCTAATTCTGTTCTATCATTAATATATTGAATAATTTCAGATCCATCAATGTTCTTATCTCTAAAATCAATTGAGATGTTCTTTATTAATTTAAACCAACTTGAGTCGTTATTTATTACATTTCGTAATGTATGTAACATTAATGATCCTTTACTGTACATATCAGAACTACCCTTAAAATTAAGATTATATTTACCAATTATTGGCCTATCATTTTTAACGTGTTTCTTTTGATTATTTACATATGACAACATCTTATCATATCCATACATACATTCAACATAAAGTACTTCAGCATATGTACAGAACCCTTCATGAACCCACATATCAGCAATATCATTTGTAGTTATACTATTTCCCCACCACTCGTGACCTGTCTCATGTAGTATAATAAAATCAAATTTTAAACTATCAATATAAGAGATGTTACCTCTATATCCAGCTAAATAATTATTTCCATAAGCAATTGCAGACTGATGTTCCATGCCTAGATAAGGAGCTTCAACTAATGCATAACCATCATTCCAATATGGGTATTTTCCAAAATAATTCTCAAAACATCTTAGCATAGGCTTAACTTGCTTGAAATGATTTTTAGCCTTAATTAAATTATTTTTTAGAACAAAATAATCTAACATCAAAGTATCTTTATTCTTCAAATAAATATCTGAAAAATGAATATAATCTCCAATATATAAAGTAACATTATAACTATTAATAGGATAACTAACAAACCAGCACGATTCTATTACGTTAGAACTTAAAACTTCACTAAAATATTCTTTCTGATTACGTAAATTTCCATTTGAAATAAATTGTAAAGAAGATCTAACTACACCTGTAATTTGCATACTATCTGGTTCATCTGATTGATGATCTTTACAGGGCCACCAAAGACTAGCTCCAATTCCTTGACAAGAAACACCGACCCATGCTTTATTGCTATCCTCTGACCATGTGAATCCCCCATCCCATGGCGGATTCTTTGCTGTTATTGGATAACCTCCAAACCAAATTTTTAATGAAATAATTTCTTCTTTTTTTATGGTTCTTGGAAATTCTATATAGGAAGCATTTTTAT